>JBBQEX010000027.1:0-102092 GCA_038321315.1 Haliangiales bacterium
CTGCGACAGCCCCGAGGCCGCGGCGGTCCCCGCCGTGGGCGGCACGAAGGACGTCGACGTGGAGGCGGTGATCGCGCTGGCGCCCCAGCTCGTGATCGCGAACCAGGAGGAGAACACCCGGTCGGTGCTCGAGGCGCTCGCCGCGGCGCGCGTGCCGGTGCTGGTCTCGCTGCCGCGGCGCGTGGACCAGGGCATCGCGCACCTGGCGCGCCTCGCGCGGATCCTCGGCACCGGCGATCGCGAGCCGGCGCGCTCGTTGATCCGCCGCGGCTATCAGCTCGCGCCGGTGGCCGCGCCCGCCCGGCGCGCGTTCATCCCGATCTGGATGGATCCGCTGATGACGCTCAACGCCGACACGTTCGGCGCGGACGTGCTCGCGCACCTCGGGATCACGAATGCGTTCGGCGATCGGCTCCGGCTGTATCCGCTCGCCGCCGATCTCGGCAAGGCGGCGCCCCGCGATGCCGGCGGCCGCGACGAGCGCTATCCGCGCGTCACGCTCGACGAGGTCCGCGCCCGCGGCGCCGAGCTGGTGATCCTCCCCGACGAGCCGCACGCGTTCTCCGCCGCCGACGAGGCCGTGCTCCACGACGCCTTGCCCGCCGCCCGCGTGGTCCGGGTCAGCGGCAAGGACCTGTTCTGGTACGGCGCGTGGACGATCGACGCGCTCGCGCGGCTGTCAGCTGGCCGCTAGCATCCGGCGCGCGATCGCGGCGACGAACCGATCGGCCGCGGTCGGGCTGTGCGCGAGGAACAGCGATGGCTCGACGAGCTCGAGCTCCATGATCATCGGCTGATCGTGCGCGTCGCGCGCGAGATCGACGCGCCCGTACGCGATCCGATCGCCGAACGGCGCGAGCGCGGCCTCGGCGACGGCGCGCTCGGCATCCGCGATCGGGAACGGCCCGTCGACGCGCTCGTCGTCGCCGGCGAACCGCGGCGACTTGCGGATCGCGTGGGACAGCTCGCCGTCGATCATGACGATCGAGCGCTCGCCGTAGGACTCGACCGAGTCGACGTACGGCTGGACCAGCGCGGCGCCGGTCGCGGTCAAGCTCGCGAGGTGCGCGATCGCGGCGTCGACCTCGCGCGCGGCGAACACGCGGGCGTTGAGCGAGCCGGCGCCGACCTCGGGCTTGATCACGAAGCGTGCGGACTCGGGCTGCGGCAGCGCGGTGTCGCCGCGCTCGACGACGCGCGTCGGCACGACCGGCACGCCGCGCGCGGCGAGCCCGAGCAGGTAGCGCTTGTGGACGTTGCCTCGGATCACGTCGGGCGGATTCAGCAGCGGCGCGACCGCGGCGACCCGATCGATCCACGCGAGGAACGCGTCGATCGCGAGCGCGTAGTTCCAGGTCGAGCGCAGGAGCGTCGGGATCGCCGAGGTCCAGTCGGCGGTGGGGTCGTCCCACGCGACGAGCGGCGCCTCGATCCCGGCGCGCGCGAACGCGGCGGCGAGCGGCGCGGCGTCGACATCGATCTCGGGGAGCGTCGCGCAGGTCGCGATCCGGATCACCCGAGCGCTCCGGCGAGATCCTCGAGAAGATCGTCGCGGTGCTCGAGCCCGACCGACAGCCGCAGGAGATCCGGCGGCGTCGGCGTGTCGACGCCCTCGACCGAGAACCGATGCTCGACGAGGCTCTCGACGCCGCCGAGCGACGTCGCGCGCACCCAGACCTTCAGGTGCCCGATCACATCGAGCGCGCGCGCCGTGCCGCGCGTGCCGTCCTTGCCGACCTGGATCGACAGCATGCCGCCGAAGCCGTCGGTCATCTGGCGCGCCGCGACCGCGTGCTGCGGGTGGCTGGCGAGCCCGGGATAGCGCACGGTCACGCCGGGCAACTCGGCGAGGCGCTCGGCGAGCCACAGCGCGGTCGCGCTCTGCTGGCGGACGCGCGGATACAGCGTCCGCATGCCGCGGAGGAGCAGGGCGGCCTCGAACGCGCCGATGATCGGGCCCTCCTCGCGGCGCAGCTTGCCGAGCTCGTCCCACACCGCGTCGCGCTGCGCGGTGACCAGCGCGCCGGCGATCACGTCGCTGTGGCCGCCGAGGTACTTGGTCGCCGAGTGCATGACCAGATCGGCGCCGAGCGCGAGCGGCCGCGTGTGCACCGGCGTGGCGCAGGTCGAGTCGACGTAGAGCCGCGCGCCGCGCGCGTGCGCCAGCTCGGCGACCGCGGCGATGTCGGTGACCTCCCAGGTCGGGTTCGCCGGGGTCTCGACCCAGACCACCTTGGTCGTCGGGCGCATCGCGGCCGCGATCGCCGCGACGTCGGTCGCGTCGACGAAGTCGACCGCGATCTTCCAGCGCTCCGAGAACCGCGCGAGCCAGCTCCGCACCGCGAAGTAACACGCGCGCGGCGCGATCACGTGATCGCCGGGCGCGAGCGATGCGCGGAGCGCCATGGTCGCCGCGGCCATGCCCGACGCGTAGGTCAGCGCGGCGGCGCCGCCCTCGAGGCCGGCGAGCAGGTGCTCGGCGTGCACGAACGTCGGGTTCTTGTCGCGCGCGTAGTCGCGGTCCTCGATCAGCTTGTAGTCGGTGTCGCGCGCGTAGGTCGTCGACAGGTGGATCGGCGGCACGATCGCGCCGGTCGACGGATCGATCGCGGCCTGGGCACACAGGGTTTCGGGGCGCATGCGGCGGTGAGCTTACCGCTGCTTCATCGCCTCGCCGGGCAGGAGGAAGCCGTATCGCGTCATGATCTCGCGCCCGTCGGGCGACGCGAGGAACGCGGCGAACGCGCGCGCGTCGTCGGCCTCCTTGCCGATGCCGCAGACCACGAGCACCTGGTCGAGCGGATCGTGCATCGACGGATCGATCGGCAGGGATGCGCCGCCGTCGTTGACGACCGCGAGCGACAGCGCGACGAGCGCGGCATCGGCGTTCTTGGTCTGCGCGTACTGCAGCGTGGCCTGGACGTTCTCGCCGAACACGATCTTGTCCTTGACCTGGTCCCACACGCCGGCCTTCTGCAGCGCCTGCTCGGCGGCCTTGCCGTACGGCGCGTGCTCGGGATTCGCGATCGCGATCCGCTTCCACTCCGGGCTCGCGAGGTCGGCGAGCTGCTTGAGCGGCGGCGCTCCCCTGGGCATCCAGACGACGAGCCGGCCGCGCGCGTACGAGATCTGCGAGGCCTTGTCGCAGTGACCGGACTCGACCGCCGAGGTCGCGTAGTCGGCCGACGCCGACGCGAACAGGAAGAAGGGCGCGCCCTGCTGGATCTGCTTGGACAGGAGGCCGCTCGAGCCAAACGTGAAGATCGGCTCGATGCCGGTCTTCACCTGGTACGCCTTGCCGAGCTCCTCGAAGGCCTTCGCGGTATCGGCCGCGGCAGCGATGCGAACCGTGCCGCGCCCCGACGACTTCGACGAGCAGGCGACGAGCATCGCCAGGAGCAACGTGCGGATCACGTCGCCAGCGTATCGCGTGGCTCGCGTCGTGCGTTGCCTGTCATCGTCTTGTAACCGGGTGTATAACCAACCGATGGACGCCCGCCGGGTCGTGATCATCGAGGACGAGCGGGATGTGGCGCGCCTCCTCGAGTTCAACCTCAAGGCGAGCGGCTACGAGGTCGCGTCCGCGAGCACCGGTGCCGAGGGCCTCGCGCTGATTCGATCGACGAAGCCCGACGTCGTGCTGCTCGATCTCATGCTGCCCGATCAGTCCGGCTACGACGTCTGCAAGCAGATCCGCGCCGACGCCGCGACCGCCGAGACCGGCGTCTTGATGCTGACCGCGAAGGGCGAGGCCGAAGATCGCATCCTCGGGCTCGAGGTCGGCGCCGATGACTACGTCGTCAAGCCGTTCGTCGTCCGCGAGGTCGTGCTTCGGGTGACCGCGCTCGCCAACCGGCTCGCCGAGCGACGCGCGCGCCCGGCCGCCGGCGATCCGAGCGCGGTGATCCGGATCGCCACGATCGAGCTCGATCCGGTCACCCACGACGTCAAGATCAGCGGCGCGGTGACCCAGCTCCGGCCGCTCGAGTACAAGCTCTTGCACCTGCTGGTCAGCGATCCGGGCCGCGTGTTCTCGCGCGAGGAGCTGCTCGAGCAGGTCTGGGAGATGCGCGGCGACATCAACACGCGCACGGTCGATGTTCACGTCCGTCGCCTCCGCGTCAGCCTCGGCGCCGCCGCCGATGTCATCGAGACCGTGCACGGCTTCGGCTATCGCGCCAAAAGAGATTAGCGCTATCGTCGGGGGCTCGTGCGCGCCTCTCTGTGGATCCGGCTGCTGCTCGTGTTCGGGTTCCTCTCGGCCCTGACCGGGACGATCACGGTGTGGCGGATCGAGCGCACGCTCGCGGACGACCTGGTCAGCGCGCTCGACAGCCGCCTGACCAAGCAGGGCTACGCGGTCGCGGGCTGGCTGGCGACCGCGAACCACCTGTCGAACCTGGTGCCGCGCCTTGGCGCCGTGACCGGCGCGCGCGTCACCGTGGTCGGCGGCGACGGCCTCGTCGAGAGCGACTCGCAGGAGCCCGGCACCGTCGGCCAGCCGATCGGCGACGCGGTCGAGGTCTCGCTCGCGCGCAAGAACATCGAGGGCCGCACGATCCGTCGGTTACACCCCGACGATCCGCAGCAGTACCTCGTCGCGGTGCCCGCGGGCGATGGTCGCGTCGTGCGCCTGTCGGTTCCGGTCGAGGACATCATCGATACGCGAGCGCGCATGCGCAACCGGCTCGTCGTCGCCGAGGGCGTCGGCCTGGTCGTCAGCTTGATCCTCGCGTTCTTCGCGATCCGCGCGATCACGCGCCCGCTCCAGAAGATGACGTCGACCGCCGAGCGCTTCGCGGCCGGCGAGTACGACGCGACCGCGCCGACCGAGGCCGGCGGCGAGCTCGGCGTGCTCGCGCGCGCGATGACGAACATGGCCTCCGAGATCAAGTCGCGGTTCGGCGAGCTCACCGCACAGCGTGACCTGCTCTCGGTCGTGTTCGGTCGCATGGTCGAGGGCGTGGTCGTCGTCGATCGCGACGGCAAGGTCGTGCTCGCGAACGACGCCGCGCGCCCGCTGATCGGCGACGGCGCGCTGCCGGTCGCGCTCGCCGAGCTGGTGTCCCGCGCGCGCTTCGGCTCGACGACAGTCGGCGACACCGACGCCGAGCTCGAGCTGAACGGTCGCGCCGTCCGCGCCAGCGCGCGGCCGCTGCCGAGTCACGAGGTCGGCACCGCGTCGGCCGACGCGATCATCGTGCTCTACGACGTCACCCGGATGCGCGCGCTCGAGGGCGTGCGCCGCGAGTTCCTGTCGAACGTCGCCCACGAGCTGCGCACGCCGATCACGTCGGTGTCGGGCTATGCCGAGACGCTGCTCAACGCGGGCGCCGCGATCGACAGCGAGACCGCGCGCGAGTTCCTCGAGACCATCCACCGCAACTCGCTGCGGATCGGCACGCTGGTCTCCGATCTCCTGGTGCTCGACACGCTCGAGGCGCGCGATGCCGCGATCAACGCGCGCGTCGTCATCGCGCTTCGCACGGTCGCGGCCGACGCCGCCAAGACCACCCGCGGCGTGATCCCGACGGCCGACATCGAGGTCGACGTGCCCCCGAGCATCGCCGTACTCGGCACGCGCGACGGCCTCGACCACGTGATCCAGAACCTGATCGACAACGCCGTGAAGTACGCCAGGACCAAGGTCACGGTCAGCGCCGAGCCGACCGAGGACGGCAAGCGGATCCGCGTCACCGTCGAGGATCGCGGCCCCGGCATCCCGAAGGGGCAGGAGGAGCGCGTGTTCGAGCGGTTCTACCGGCTCGATGCCGGCCGGTCGTCGGACCGCGGCGGCTCGGGCCTCGGTCTCGCGATCGTGAAGAGTCAGGTCGAGGCGATGGGCGGCAAGATCTGGGTCGAGGACAACGCGCCCGGCGCCCGCTTCGTCGTCGAGCTCGACGCCGCGGTGATCGGCTAGCGAATGGCGAAGAAACCGTCCAGCGGGTATCGCGATGCGGTCGACCAGGTCCCCGCCGCCGTACGCGCGCGCGCCGAGGCCGGCGCCGCCGCGGGCCGTGGCCAGCCGCTGCGCTTCGAGAACCATCGCCGGCCGTTCGCGAGGCTCGCGAAGCTGTCGGCCAAGCAGCGCGCGCAGCTCCAGCTCCTCGCGACCAACAACGACGCCGGCAAGATCGCCAAGCTCGTCGACAACGACGACTGGAACCCGATGGAGCTCGTCGACGTGGTCGACACCCGGAGCGGCGTCATCACCTACCAGCTCTACCTGTGGCCGTACGGCAGCGGCCGGCTCTACGCGCACGACTCGACGACCGCGGTGGCGTCGATCATCCAGCACACGTACCAGGCGACGCCCGGCGACCTCGCGTTGCGTACCGCCCTCGCGGCCGCATACGCCAGGGCGAAGCCGAAGCTGCGCGAGCTGGTCGATTTTCGACTCGACTGGGAGCCCGTGGCGCCGGCCCCGAACGAAGCCGACTACCTCGCGAACCGGAGGAAGATGGTCGACCTGCTCGACGGCTCGGACGAGGGGATCCGTCAGTTCGCGGACTTCACGGCGAAGGAGCGCGCCACGATCCGCGACGTCGTCGCGTCGATGCCAGAGAACGAGACCGGTGGGTGGCACTTCACCCAGTTCGGGATCCCGAACAAGGTCGCGATGCGCCGGTGGGCCGGCCTCGAGCCCGGCGGCGTGTTCGAGACGCCCGCCGGCAAGTGGCCGGTCTGGAAGTGGCTGGTCGCCGCGCTCCACGATCAGGTGACGCCCGCGGCCGCGATCGCGGCGATCACCAAGGTGCTCGATGCGATGCAGGTGATGGCGCTCTGCACGGCGACCTCGATCGACGACGACTACGCGCTGTTCGCCGATCACGGTGGTCACCGCCATGGCGAGATCCGCGCATCCGCCCACGCCCTCCGCACCCTCCGGCTGCTCGGAGGCCTGCTCGATGCCTCCGGAGACACGGCGGCCGTCAACCTCGCGAAGCGCACGCTCGCACCCGCCGATCGGCCCGGAGAAGAGATCCGCGCCGCGATCGCCACCTGGGCGCTGGTCGCGCGGGCGCGCCGGCGAGACGAGCTGTTCCCGCGTACGTACCTCCCGCTGGTCGAGCGCACTGACTCGATCCCGAACGCGCAGCTCCACACGACGCCGGCCTACCGCGACATCTTCGAACGGCTCGCGCTCCCCGATCGCATCGCGCTCGATCGCGCCCTCGATCACGCGTTCCGGACGCGGTCGATGGACGTGCGTGATCGCGGGAAGGAACGCAAGGAGGAGGTGCTGTACGGGCCGTGGTGGTACGCGGATCTCCTGCCGCCCGAGCCCACCGCCAAGCGGATGATCGACGAGATCGCGGCGTGGCCTGCCGGCCCGCGCCCGCGGCAGCCGGTCGTCGACGTGATCGCGGCGGTCGGCACGGCATGCGTCCGCCATCTCGATCGCGCGCTCGCGGCCAAGCCAAGGCCGGCGCAGCACGCGCTCCTGGCCGCGGCGCGCACGCGGTTCCCGGCCGCGGCTACGCGTCGGTCTTCGGGATCATGATCGCCGCGCTCGACACCTGCGGCGCCGTCGCCGGGATCCCCGCGTTCATCATCCCGCGCATGCGGCGCACGAGCTCGGCGACGATCGCCTCGGACATCTCGGGCCGCTCGGACATCACGCGCTTGAAGCCCTCGCCGGGCACGCGCAGGGTGCGGGTGCGCTCGAGCGCGCGCACGGTCGCCGAGCGCGGCGCCGAGTCGAGCACGGCCATCTCGCCGATGCAGGCGCCGGGGCCCTGTTCGCTGAGCACGCGCTCCGGTCGATTGCCGCCGCCCTCGGGGCCGCCGTTGAAGATGCGGACGGTGCCCTTCACGATCAGGTACACCGCGTCGCCGACGTCGCCCTCGCGGAACAGGTCCTTGCCCTGATCGACGCGGCGCTCCTCGACGACGCTCGCGAGCTCCTCGAGATCCTCGGGCCCGAGCTCGGCGAAGATCGGGACCTGGCGGATCAGCATCATCTTCTCGATCACCGTGTGGGTCGCCATCGCGGCGTTGGCGTCGAGCGTCGCGTAGACACCGGGGTTGCCGATGCCCTTGCCGGTCGTGGTCTGCGCGAGCATCGAGACGTCGACGATCGGCATCTCCGACGACGTCGTGCCGCCGGAAACCGCGCGAACCGCAGCGTGGCGCACCATCGGATCCGGATCGTTGAGCACCTTCGACAGGAGGTCGCGCGTCAGCCGGCTCTTGGCGCCGAGCGAGCGCACCGCGGCCTCGCGGACGATCGGCTCGGCGTCGTCGACGTGACGCAGCAGCATCGCGCGGGCAGGGTCCTCCTCGAACCGCGACAGGAGGACCGCGGTCACCGCGCGAACGTAGCGCGACGAGTCGTTCGCGATCGCGAGGATCGGACCGGCGGTGAGCTCGGCCTTGTCGCCGCGCGCGAGGCGCGAGACCAACGCGACGAGCGGATCGCGCAGCGCCGGATCGACGCGGTTGAGTAGCTCGAGCGACTGCAGCTTGATCATCTTGCGCTGCGCGGCGGCCTGCGCGCGCACCTGCTCGACCTCGGGCCGCTTGGTCATGACGGCGAGCACGCCGAGCGCGTGGACCGCGTGATCGTGGGCGCGGCGGCGGGCGAGGTGGCGCAGGAGCGCGAGGCTCGCCGAGTCCGCGCTGGCGCTCTCCTTGTGATTCGCGGCCTCGGCCGCCTCGACGAGCACGCGCAGCTGGTCGAGCTCGCCGAGATAGATCGCGGCGATCGGGCCGTTCGGGGCGAGGATCTGCGCGAGCTCTTGCTCCTCCTCCTCCTCCGACACGCTGCGCTCGGCGCGCAGCTGGGCGAGCGAGGCCGCGGCCGGCGCGTTGCCGAGGCGCGCGGCGTCGACCACGATGCGCTCGAGATCCTTGTGGTACTGCTCGCGCGCGAGCCGGGTCTCGACCGAGCCCTGGTACTTCGGATCGAACAGCTGGCGCTCCTCGGCCGATAGCTCGCCGACGACCTTGGCGTGATCCTTGTCGGAGATGCCGAGCTGTGCCCGGAGGCTGTCGAGGATGACGAGCTCGTTCCGCGTGACGAGGCCATCGGCCACCATCTCGCGCACGGTCTCCTTGTACGCGCGGAGCCGCGACTCGCGCTGCTTGGCGCGCTCGTTGTGCAGGAGGTAGATGTCCTTGAGATCGTCGGACGGCGGCGCGTCGCCCCACTCCCACTTCTTCAGGATCTTCTGCGCGAACTTCTCGTGGACGTAGCGATCCTCGCTGCGCGTGATCCGGCGAACGAACATCGCGGTCGACGCGAACACCACGAGCAGGCTCCACGCGGTGATCAGGAACTGGAGGTTCGCGGCGCGCAGCGTCGGCTGGCCGGCGAACAGGTAGAACGCGTTGAACGCGGCGAGCCCGCTG
The DNA here is from genome assembly GCA_038321315.1 of Haliangiales bacterium. GTDB lineage: Bacteria > Myxococcota_A > Polyangia > Haliangiales > Haliangiaceae > JABFXX01. Next base: position 9,355 of record JBBQEX010000027.1, read on the forward strand.
AACGCGAGCATGCCGTGGTGGACGCGACTCCGCAGCTGGGCCTTTTGCTCGTCGGTCGCCTCGGCCGGCAGCCGGCGCAGGCGCGGTCCGACGACGATCTTCTCGATCACCGAGAACACCAGGTAGCTCGCGAGCCCGAACACGATGAGCGTGAGCGGCGCGGCGACGAACCGCGGGATCATCGGCGCGAACGTGAACCCGGGACCGAACGGCTGCGGCGCCTCGTGCGTCCACGTGCCGCCGAAGTAGTACTCCCAGTCCTGGGTCAGGTAGTAGAACGTGTAAAACCCGACGACGATGCCGGGCCACGCGAAGTACGCGATCCGCCGGGGCGGCTCCTGCGCCTCCTTCCAGTAGCCCTGCTCGAGATCGATGTCGGGGCAGTGCTTCTTGCACGCGACGCACGGCGAGCACTGCGACGTGAAGTCCGAGTTACCGGACGCCGCCGACGGCGACGGCTCGGTGTGGATCTTCTCGACGAGCCCGACCGGACACAGGAAGTTGCACCACGTCTTGCCGGCGTAGATGAAGCTCGTGACCATCGCGGCGACCACGACGACGCCGAGGAACGTCGCCAGCGCGACCGCGCTGCCGTTGGTCGCGACCAGGCGCAGCGACAGGCACACGATCATGAGGCCGAGCTGGACGAGCACGTAGTGCTTGCTCATCCACTCGCCCATCTTGCGCGAGCCCGGCCGGCCGACCAGGCGGCCGAGCTGGGCAGTGACCGCGAGCGGGCAGATCCGTCGCCAGATGTGATAGCCGAACGTCATCCAGAAGAACGGCAGGGAGGCGATCAGGACCGTCCACACGAGCCGGTTGCCGACCGAGACGCCGAGCACCATCGGGATGGTCATCGCGAGCGCGATCACCATGACGATGCGCGCCGCGACCGCCCACTGCGGCAGCGCGCCGCCGTCGGTGAACGCGGCCCAGCCGCCGGCCTTGGCCTTGGCGGCCTTGCCCGCGGGCTTTGCCGGCTTGCCGCCATCGGGCGCGATCGGCAGCTTCTTCTTGGGCTCCGCGACGGCCATCTATTTCGGCGCGAGCTCGCAGTGGAGGTTCTTGTGCGCGTCGGCCCCGAGCGCCTCTTCGAAGTTCATCTTGGCGCGGCACTCCTGGTGCTTGAGGAACTCGAGCGTGAACTCCTCCCAGTGCGTGCCCGGGATGATCTGGAAGTTGAGCGTCTGGATCTTGTGGTTCAAGGTCTTCGGCTTGCCCTTGCTCGGATCGACCGCCGCGAGATCGCTGTAGTCGTGCATCCCGAAGTTGCGGATATGGCACTGCGAGCACGTCATGCCGTTCTCCTCGCCGACGTCGCGGCGCGGATCCTCGAGCGGCATGGTCTCGGTGATCCACTTCTGCTTGTAGTCGAGGAACAGGTTGGTCGCCTCGCGCTTGCTGTTCGTGATCTTGCCGTCGACCGTGTCGGGCAGATCGACGAAGCCAAGCGGCGGGCGGCACAGGCCCTCGTAGCCTGCCATCGCCTTGGGATCTCCCTTGGTGAACCGCGGCGAGCACTTCGCTTCCCAGTGCTTGCCGTCGGCGGTCGGTGACGCCATCGTCCAGAAGCCGGGGATCGTCGGGTTGACATACGCCTGCGTCTTGCCGTCCTGGGTCTGGAACGGCTTCATGATGCTCCAGCCCCAGCCGTCGCCGCTCTTGTAGCTGCCGTCGTCGTTGCGCGCCGAGCCGCCGCCCATGCGGCCCTCGATCGCGATGCCGATCGCGAAGCCGCGCTTGTACGGCGCGACCTTGCTGTCGTCGTAGCCGATCAGCTCGGTCATCAGCGCCGACACCGCCTTGCCGTTGCCGGCCTGGTCCTTCAGGAACGCCTCGTTGGCGCCGCCGTCCTTCATCAGGTGCTTCTGCACGAGCGCGAGGAACGTCTTGTTGTTGTGGACGTGCTCCTCCTCGGGGCGCGGCAGGGCCGGGACGTACTCGAGCGTCGGCCGGATGCGCCACATCGCGAACATCGGCTCGGGCGCGTTGACCGCCTGGTAGACCACGCGGAGCTCGGTCCATCCGCGATCGATCCGCGGGCGGAACGCGACGATCCGCCACTTGCTCGGATCGCCGAACGCCGCCTTGTCGAACTGCTTGGCCTTGGGATCCAGGCGCGGGTTGTTCTGCGCGACCGAGAGGCCCGTGAGGAACTGCTCGAACAGCTTCTTCTTATCGAGCGGCTTGCCGTCGAGCTTGGCGCGGTTCTCGTCCTTGAACTGCCACTTGAAGTTCTGCGCGGCGACCAGCAGCAGCTTGTCGAGCGGCCAGTCCTTGTTGACCTGCGCGAGCCGGCCGGGCTGGCGGATCATGAGCAGCGTCTCGATCACCGCAGACTTCTCCTCGGCGACGGGCGCGGGCTGCGCCTTGGCGTCGACCTCGATCGAGAAGTCCTTCGTGATCGACGAGTCCTTCTGCGCGATCGTGATCTGGAACTCGGCCTTGGGCAGGTCCGCCTTGGTCGGCGTCCAGGTCACGGTCTGCGTGATCGCATCGAACTTCGCCGACTTCGGCATCTTGGTGACCGACACCGAGAGCTCGTCGGCGTCCTGGTCGATGACGTCGGTTCCGAACGAGATCTTCTGGCCGACGCCGACCTTCTTCCACAGCGGCGGCGACCATTCCGGATAGCGGTTCACCACCGGCGGCGGTGGCGGCATCGGGGTCGGTGTCGGCGTGGGTGTCGGTGGCTTGGGGGCGTCGGCGACGATCTCCGGCTTGGCCGGCTCGGCGATCGGTTCGACCTTTTTCGGAGTCCCGCCGCACGCGCCCAGCAGCGCGAGCAGCACCCATCGGTTGGCGCGCATCATGCGTTGCGGAATGTACCATCATGATAGCGTCCGTCGCCGATGACGACCGATGATCCCGCGACCCTGTCGGTCAACACGATCCGCACGCTCGCGATCGATGCGATCCAAGCCGCGAATTCCGGCCATCCCGGGCTGCCGCTCGGCTGCGCGCCGATGGCGTACACGCTGTGGCACCGGCACCTGAAGCACGACCCGCGCGCACCGCAATGGTTCGATCGCGATCGCTTCGTGCTGTCGGCCGGGCACGGCTCGATGCTGCTCTACGCGCTCCTCCACCTGACCGGCTACGACCTGTCGCTCGACGATCTCAAGCACTTCCGTCAGTGGGGCAGCAAGACGCCGGGGCATCCCGAGTGGCACCACACACCGGGCGTCGAGGCGACCACCGGGCCGCTCGGCCAGGGCGCCGCGAACGCGGTCGGCATGGCGCTCGCCGAGCGCTACCTCGCGAAGTACTTCAACCGCGAAGGCCACCAGATCATCGATCACCTGACGTACGCCCTCGTGTCCGACGGCGACGTCATGGAAGGCGTCGCGTACGAGGCCTCGAGCATCGCGGGCCACCTCGGGCTCGGCAAGCTGATCTATCTCTACGACGCGAACAACGTGACGCTCGACGGTCCGCTCGGGATCTCGATGAGCGAGGACGTCGGCTCGCGCTACTCGGCGTGCGGCTGGCAGGTCATCAAGGTCGAGCGCGGCGACACCGATCTCGGCGCGATCGACGGCGCGCTCGCCGCGGCGAAGGCCGATGCCGATCGGCCGTCGATCATCATCGTGCGCACGACGATCGGCTACGGCTCGCCGAAGAAGGCGGGGACATCGAGCGCCCACGGCTCGCCGCTCGGTGACGCCGAGGTCGCGGCGACCAAGCAGCAGCTCGGCTGGGATCCCGGCGCGAAGTTCCACGTCCCCGAGCTCGCACGCGCGCACATGGGCGAGGCCGTGCGCAAGGGTGGGGCAGCCCACGCGGCGTGGCGCGAGCGGTTCGCCGGCTACAAGGGCGCGCACCCCGCGCTCGCGGCGCAGCTCGAGGACGCGATCGCGGGTCGCCTCCCGGCCGACTGGGACGCGACGTTCCCGACGTTCGACAAGCCGGTCGCGACGCGCGTGGCCGGCGGCAAGGTGATGGAGAAGATCGCGACGACCGTGCCGTGGCTGTTCGGCGGCGACGCCGACCTCGGCGGCTCGACCAGGACGATCGTCGCCGGCGGCGACTACGACCGCGCAGGCAACGGTCGCAACATCCGGTTCGGCATCCGCGAGCACGGGATGGGCGCGATCGGGAACGGCATGCTCTACCACGGCGCGATCCGGTCGTACGTCGCGACGTTCTTCGTGTTCAGCGACTACATGCGCGGCAGCGTGCGGCTCGCCGCGCTCAACGGACTGCCCGCGATCTTCGTGTGGACGCACGACTCGATCGGCCTCGGCGAGGACGGTCCGACGCACCAGCCGGTCGAGCACCTGATGGCGCTGCGCGCGATGCCGAACCTCGCGGTGATCCGGCCGTGCGACGCCAACGAGACCGCCGCGGCGTGGCGCTTCGCGATGACGCACACGACCGGCCCGACGGCGCTCGTGCTGTCGCGCCAGGATCTCCCGATCGTGACCGCGACCGGCGCGCCCGGCGCCGAGCGCGGCGCGTACGTGCTGCAGGACGGCAACGACGTCATCCTGCTCGCGACCGGCAGCGAGGTCGCGATCGCGCTCGCCGCGCGCGACCTGCTCGCCAAGGACGGCATCGCGGCGCGCGTCGTCTCGATGCCGTGCTGGGAGACGTTCGCGAAGCAGGACGCGGCGTACCGCGCGACCGTGTTGCCGCCCGACAGCAAGCGCGTCTCGGTCGAGGCCGGCGTCACGCTCGGCTGGCGCGAGCACATCGGCGATCGCGGCATCGCCATCGGCGTCGATCACTACGGCGCGTCGGCACCGGCAGAGACGATCTACGAGAAGCTCGGCATCACCGCCGCACACGTCGCCGCCGCCGCCAAGTCGCTGTAGCTATGCCGCGAGCTGCTCGCCGCGAGCTGCCCGCGGCGTGAGGGCGCTGCCCTCACTTGAACGTGAGGTGCGTCTCGGAGACCGGCTGGTCCTTCTCGGTCTCGAGCTTGATCACGTAGGCCTTGCCCTTGTTGAGGCCTTCGTCCTCGCTGATCGAGATGTCGCCGGACAACACGCCATTCTTCGGATCGACGCCCGACAGTGACTGGTTGGCCACGTACTTGTGGTCCTTGTCGTCGGTGTAGAACTCCATCTTGAGGCTGGAGTTGCCGGTCCGGTTGAGGAACGCGGTGTAGTGGAAGTGCCAGATCATCCCGTCGTCGTTGGGTTTGCCTTCGAGCACCTTCAGTTGCGCGGCCTTGATCTTCGCGATCGTGTCCTTGTCGCCCTTGCCGTCGGGCAGGTCGTCCTTCGTGATCACGATCTGACCACGGAACGTGCTGATGACGCCCTGCGAGACATCGGCGTGGGCGACCACGGCGATGACGGAGGTGGCGAGGACCGTGGCGAGCGAGATTCGATTGGACATGGGGCCTCCGAAGAAGTCTACCGCTCGACAACCGCGGGAGCCCAGAGTTTCACCGGTGTGCGTTCACGACTCGGTCGACGACGCCGGGGGCGCGGCATCGCTGCCGGCTTCGACGCTCGACGCGCCGGTCTGATTCACCGGCTCACGCTCGGCGAGGCGCTGGGCCCGCCGGGCGGGATCCCACGGCTTGCCATCAGGGCCCATACCACTTGCATCGGGACCGATCGGCTTGCGGTCGCGGCGCGGGGCGCGCGGCAACGGCTGGCCGTCCGGGCCAAGCTGCGGGGCCGGCTCGGGACGCGCGCCGCGGTGCTCCACGATCGGTCCAGTGCCCTCGGGGCGCGGGCCCCGCGGGGGCCGCGGGCCACGATCGCCGCCAGCACCACTGGGACCGGCACCCGGGCTGCGGTTGCGCTGGTTCTCGGGGCGGCCCTCGTACGGGCGCGACTCGAACGGCATCGGCTTGCCATCGGGACCGAGCCGCGGTGGACGCGGGGTCCGCGGACCGCCGCGATCGTTGCGGTCGCGATCGCTGCGCGGACCACCGGGGCCACGGGGGCCACGCGGGCCGCCCTTGCCACCCCCACCGCCGGCCGCGTCACGCGGCGACGCGGTCAGCTGCCAGCCGATACCCGCGCGAGGCATCTCGCCACGCGCCGGACGATCATCGTCGGTCTTCGCGGCCGGGGCGCCACCGTTCTTGAGGCTGCCGAGGCCGCGCGGCTTGCGGTCGCCGCCGGGACCCCCGAAGCCGCCGCCGCCGCCACCCGGGCGATCGCCACCGCCGCGACCACCCTTGTCGCCGCGACCACCCTTGTCGCCGCCGCGAGCGCCGCGGTCATCGCGACGTGCACCGCCGCCGCTACCGACGCGATCGATCGCGTAGTGGTACTCGCCGCGCGAGATCGAGTTGTGTGGCCCGGTCTCGCCCTGGAACACGCGGACGTTGCGCACGCGGTCGACATCGCCGCCGATGATGTCGAGCGCCTCGACGAGGCGCTGCGCGCGCTCGACGGGCACGTCGAGCTCGGCCGCCATCGCCTCGGCGATCGGATCCGCCTTCGCGACGCCCTCGGGCGCAGCCTCGGCAGCGGCCTCAACCGGGGCCGGAGCTGGGGCGTCGCCGTCGGCCGGAGCCGGGGCCTCACCGTCGGCCGGAGCCGGGGCGTCGCCTTCGGCGGCGGCGGCGGGAGCTGCCTCGACAGCCGGGGCAGCATCACCGTGCTTCGCACGCGCCGTCGCACGTGCGGCGACGGCCTTCTTGAGCATCAGCGTCGAGAACTCGGTGAGCGTCTTCATAGAGGACGCTTTGCTACACCGAATTCCCGACCGTGTCTATCAGCCGCCTGCGGTTGCAGACGCCGAAGCCGACACCGAGACCGAGACGTTGATGTTCGCCTGGATCTGCGTCGAGGCCTTCGCGACCGCCGCGATCTGCCCGCTGATGCAGAGCGCCTGGTCCTTGAAGGCGCCCGCGAGCTTGCCACTCTCGGCGGCGAGCTCGCCCGCGCTCTTGACCCACGTGGTCACCGCGGCCTGGAGCGGGACGAGACGCGCCTTGACCGAGAAGATCTTCGGCAGGCCCACCTTCAGGGCACCGAGCGTCTGCTCGGCCTTGGACTTGTCCACGATGAGCTTGGCGTCGAGCGTGATCGTCAGCTCGGGATCCGTGCAGGACAGCTCGGCCGTGGCCTTGACCTCGGCGGACGCCTTGCACTGCGCCGAGGCGTTGACGTCGGCGTGACCCTCGCAGCTACCCTCGCACTTGCCCTTGCACTGGCCCTGGCACTGGCCGGCGTTGCCGCCGGTGCCCATCTTGCCGTCGCACTGGCCATCACACTTGCCGCCGCACTGGCCGCTACAGGTCGCCGAGACATTCGCGCTCGCCGAACCCTCGCACTCGGCCGCCGCCTTCGCGGACAGGCCGACGTCGACCTTGCAGACCGCCGGCTTGTACACGATCTTGAACGCCGCCTTGCCCTTCACGGCGACCTTCAAGTTGTTGTCGATCACGCCGTAGACCTTGGCGCAGACCTCCTTCGCCTCGCCGCCCATGTCGGCCTCGGGCATCCCGAGCTCCTTGCCCATGATGACGCAGCTCTCGCGGACGACCTTGACGGTCTCCGTGGTGGTCGCCTGGAGCGTCTTGGTCGCCTCGAGGAACATGTGCAGCTTGCGGCCGGCGTCGCCGATCGACGCGTAGCCGCCGCAGCCGTTCGGATCGACTTCACTCGAGCCACCCGGCAGGCCGCCGGGGACCTTGCCGGCGCCGGGCATGTCGCCCCCGCCGGGGACCTTGCTGCCACCGGGCAGCTTCTTACAACCAACACCGCCGAGGGCGGCCGCAGACAGGACGAGGACGAGCAGATGAGAGCGCATGTGTTATCGAAGCTCCTTGTTTCCGGGCATCGATATCACGTCCAGGTGGGTCACGGACGCTGCGTGGGGCGGATCTTCCTGGGTGGCGCTTCGGTGACGGCCGCGCTGGTCACGAGGCACTCGGCGAGTGGATCGATCTCGGTGCTGGTGACCGCGAACGCGGGTGTCGTGGTCGCGATCATCTGATCGATCCCGTCGTGAAACGTGTCGACCGCGACGAGCTGGACCTCGGTCGCGGCCGCGCCGTGCAGCGCGACGTGGAACTTGCAGCGGCGCTTGACCGCCGCGGTCTGGACGACGTGTACGATCCCGGCGCTGTACGTCGCGATGATCGTCGGCGTGACCGGCGCGCCGCTGCCGTGGATCCACGCCGCGGCGTAGTCGGTGAGATCGAGCCCGGTCGACTGCGCGAGCGCGGCGACCAGCTCGTCGACCGACAGCGCGCGCGGCGTGCCGAGCACGCTCTGCAGCGCCGCGATCACCTGCGCGCGCGAGCTCAGCACCTCGAGCTGGCGAAACAGGACGAGCGGGCCGGGCCCGTAGACGTCGTCCCAGAACTCGATCAGCGCCGGCTTCTCGTCGGGTACCGGGAAGAACGCGGCGGTGCGCGCGTCGGCCTTCCAGCCCTTGGCGGTCGCCAGCGACGCGGTCGGCGACGTCATGTCCTCGTAGACGAACGCGAGGTACTCGGCCATCGCTTCTTTCCACACGAAGTCGTTGGTCGACGCGAGCGTCGTCTGATCCCCGGCCCACTGATGCGCCATCTCGTGGTTCAGCGTATGCGGCAGCGCGTTCGCGCCGACCAGCGGCCCGGCGAGGCTGTCGGCGATCACGATGTTGCCTGGGTGCTCGAAGCCGCCGAAGTAGGTCGGCGCGGTGAGCACGCGGAGCTCGTCGCCGTACGGGTAGGGCCCGAAGGTCGACTCCATCCACGCGACGAAGCCCGCGTGATACGTCGCGTCGATCTTCGCGGCGATCGTGGTCGTGGGCCGGTCGTAGATCGTGACGTGCGCCGAGCCCCACATGCCCTTGTCGGTGATCGGCCACGCGGTGCGCGGCATCGCCGCGAGCATGAACGCCGAGTACGTCGGGCCGCCAGCATACGGGAACTCGCAGTCGGTCTCGGCCGGCGACCGCTCGGTCACCGTGCCGACGCAGCGCACCATCAGCGTCTCGGGATGCGTGACGTGGAAGTGATAGGTCGCGAACTGATCGGGACGGTTGTCGCACGGGCCGAACTGATCGCAGCCGTTCACCCAGCTCAGCATGTAGGTGAACGGATCGTGCGCGCTGTCGTCGGTGACCGAGTAGCCGGCCTGGGTGTCGGCGAGCGTCGCGAGTGGGACGGTCGAGTCGAGCGCGATCGTCGCGGTCTCGCCGGCCTGGTGCCCGCCGCCGCACGCGCGGACCGTCATGCCGTCGAGCGCGCCGTCGCTCACGGCGTGGCCGTCGTAGCGCAGCGACTTCGGATCGGGCGCGACCGAGCGGCTCGGCAACGTGACGCAGTTGCCCGGGGTGTCGAACGCGACGGTGACCACCGAGTGCGCGAGCCGGGTGTCGAGGTCGAACGTGTAGTCGTAGTCGGTGCCGTGGACGGTCGCGTCGCCGGTCGGGCCACCGTCGTCGGCGCCGCACGCGGCGAGCGCCGCCGCGACGAGGATCATGCATCGCATGCGTCGCTGATATCACACGCGTCAGATCGATGGCGGCGAAACCGTGGCTGCCTCAACTCGTCGTCGGGACGACGATCGGCGCGCTCGGCTCTGGCCCCGGCGGCACGACCGGCCGCGCGACCGTGATCCGGATCTCCATGCCGAGCTCCTCGCGGAACAGATCGGCCTTGCGGAGGAGCTTGGCGTCGTCGCGCGACGGGCCATCGCGCACGACGAGATCGAGCACGATCGCTTCGCCCATCCGCGTGCACACGACCTGCTCGACGCGCGAGCGGTGATCGGTGTCGAGCGAGTCGGCGATCCGCAGGAGCGCGGTCATCCTGCGCACGGGCGTGCGCAGCTCCTTGGGCAGCGTCGACTCGTTGATGATCTGGCGTACCCGGGCGGCGTCCTTGCGATGCGCGCGCACCATGATCGCGACGATCTCGCGGCCGAGGTCGTCGAGCCCCGGGATGCGACCCCAGCGGATCATGTACTCGCTGTGCTTGTGGTGCCCGCGCTGGTTCACGACCTCGCCGACGTCGTGGAGCAGGGCCGCGACCTCGAGCAACACGCCGCGATCGTCGGGCACGCCGTGGACGTCGCGCAGCTGGTGGAACAGCGAGCGCGCCAGCACGCGCACGTGCTCGCCGTGCGTGGTGTCGTGATCGACGCGGTTCGCGAAGCTGCGCGCCGCGGTGAGCAGCGCCTTGTCGTGTGCGCCCTCGGCGCGGGTGCGCTCCTCGCGCGCGGTCTCGGCGAGCTCGAGCAGCACGCCCTCGCGCACGCCGACGCCGGGCGCGACGAGCTTGCCGATGCCGAGCTGCCGCGCGACCGTCGCGAATACCAGCGCCGCGACGCCGAGCACCTCGGCGCGGTCGCGCTTCACGCCGTAGCGCTCCATGCGCTGCTCGATCGTCGCGCCGGTGATCTGCGGCAGCAGCTTCTCGAGGGCCGCGAGCTCGAAGCTCGGCAGCGTCGCGGTCGCGTCGCCGCAGATCTTCGCGAGCGCCTCGGCGTTCCCGCCGGTGGCGGCCGCCAGGCCGGTGACCGCGCCGGTCGCCTCGATCGTGTGGACGAGCGTCGCGGTGTAGCGCCGCACCATCGCGGCCTCGGACTCGCCGATCGCGCCGTCGAGCCCGAACGTCTCGACCAGCCGCACCGTGCCGACCGGCAACGAGCTGCCGCGCCAGTTCGCGCCGGAGCGCAGGCTGACCTCGAGGCTCCCGCCGCCGAGATCGAGGATCGCGCGCGGCACTTGCCCTGGCAGCGCGAGCGCGAGCGCCTGGATCGTCGCCTTGCGCACGAGCCGCGCCTCCTCCTCGCCCTCGATGACCTCGAGCTCGATCCCGGCCTCGTGATACAGCCGATGCAGCAGCACGTCGCGGTTGCTCGCGTTGCGCACCGCGCTGGTCGCGACGGCGCGATAGATCGTCACGCCCTGGGCGTCGAACCGGCTGCGAAAATGGACGAACGCGGCAACCGCGGCATCGATCGTTCGCTCGTCGAGCTCGCCGCGGGTGAACGCGCCGTGACCGAGCCGAACCGCGACGCGCTCGGCCTCGATCCGCACGAGCTCGGGGCCAACGAGCTCCGCGATCACCACACGGATCGCGTTGGAACCGGCGTCGATCGCTCCGAGCTTGCCAGCCACGCGAGGACGCTAGCACGGCCACAGGGACGATCCCGGGGCGTCTTGGGGTGGGGACGCGCCGCTACTTGTTCGTGCCGCGAGCTGCTCGCGGCGTTCGGGCTTCGCCGCTACTTGTTCGTGCCGCGAGCTGCTCGCGGCGTTCGGGCTTCGCCCTCACTTGTTCGTGCCGCGAGCTGCTCGCGGCGTTCGGGCTTCGCCCTCACTTCTTCTTCGGCGTCGCTGCCGCCGAGCCCGACCCCATGCCCGCCGGCCCCGCGTTATCCGGAATCTTGATCTTGTCGCTCTCCGCGAGGTTCTTGCTCAGCACCTCCGACTTGATGCCGTCCGACAGGCCGAGCTCGAGCATCCGCTTCTCGAAGTGCTGCGGCGTGGTCTCGACCTCGACGAACGGCTTGCCGGTCGCCGCGCTCCCGGTGGCGCCGGCCGGGGCAGGGTCGTACTGCACGAGCGCCTCGCGAACCGCGAGGACCTTCTGCTTCTGGTCGAGGATGATGTCGGCGTTCGCGCTGTAGTTCGCGCGGATCTGGACCTCGGTCTTCAGCTTGACGGCCGCCTTGATCTCGAACTGGATGGCGCCGTCGATCAGCTTGCCCTGCGGCGAGATGTACTCGAGCGTGCCCTCGAGCTTCTGGCCCTCGATCGCGCCGACCTTGATCGTGAGCGTCATGCCCTCCTTGATCTTCGCGACCTCGGCCTCGTCGACGTGACCGTCGAAGATGATGTCGCTCATGTCGGCGATCGTCGCGACCGTCGTGCCCGGGTTGAAGTTGTTCGCCTGGATGACCGAGAAGCCCTCCTTGACCGGGACATCGATGACCATGCCCGCGACCGTCGCGGTGACGATCAGCGTCGACGCGTTGCCGGCGCCGCGCGTCGCGCCCTCCTTGACGAGCTGGAGGTTCGAGCCCGCGGTGTCGAGCTGCTGGCGCGTCATCGCGAAGTCGGTGCGGTACTTCTGGAGCTCGGCGTCGGCGACGACCCCCTGGGTGAACAGCTTCTCGTTGCGCTCGAGCTCGCGCTTGGAGTTGTCGAACGCGATCTGTGCCGAGCGCACCGCCGACTCGCCCTGGTTGACCTGCATCGCGTCGGCGATGATCGTGATCTTGCCGAGCGGGTCGCCCTGCTTGACGACCGCGCCGGGCTGGACGTAGAGCTTCGACAGCACGCCGGTCACCTTCGGCTTCACGTCGACCTGCTGGCGCGGCACGATCGAGCCGGTCGCGACCGTCTTCTTGACGATGTCGGTGGTCTCGGCGTGCTCGGTCTGGAACATGACCGGCGCGGCCTGCGACTTCTTGAACAGGTACAGGAAGGCCGACCCGATACAGAACAGCACGAGGGCGATGAACATCCAGCTGAGTACGCGTTTCATGACATTGCTTTCATTCGGCTCGTAGGGCTTCGATCGGACGGATCGAGGCGGCGTGGGCAGCGGGCATGATGCCGCCGAACGCGCCCGCGACGACGAGGACGGTCATGGCGATCATCACGGTCGACAGGCCGACTTCCGGCGGACCCATCGGCGAGTCGAGCGGATGGCCTTGCATCGCACCGGTACCGGCCGCGATGCCGAACACGATGGCACCGGCGAAGATCATGAAGATGCCGATCAGCGTCGAGCGCATGACCGACTTCTTGTTCCACATGATGAGACGAACGACCGCGCGACCGATCAGGAACAGGCCGCCGAGGATGAGCGCCGGGGCGAGGATGCCGGTGGTCATCCCGACGCCACCCTCGCCGCCGAGCACCATGTCGGCGATCGACAGGAAGCCGACGCCGACGGTCACGCCGATGATGCCGGCGAGCGCGGTCAGGACGATCGACTCCTTCATGATCATCGCGACGATCGACATCGGCGTCGCGCCGAGCGCCTTGCGCACGCCGATCTCCTTGGTGCGTTCCTTCACCGTGATCAGCATGATGTTCGACACGCCGATCACGCCGGCCGCGAGCGTGGCGCCGCCGACGATCCAGCTGACCCACCACAGCACCGAGAAGAACGTCTCGAACTTCCCGAACATCACGAACATGTTGAACGAGCCGATCGCGAGTTGATCGGTCGGCGAGACGTGGTGGTGACGAGACAGCGCCTCGCGGACCTGGCGCTCGAGCTCGGGCCCGTCGGTGCCGGGCTTGGCGGTCAGCGCGAAGAACCCGACGCGATCGCCCATGTTGAACGACGTCTTTAGGGTCGTGAACGGCACCCACAGGGTGTTGGCATCGCGGTCGCCCATCTGACCCGAGCGCAGCGTCTTGGTGACGCCGACGACCTCGAAGTAGACGCCGCTGATCTTGACGTACTTGCCGACCGGATCGACGCCGACGCCGAACAGCTGATCGCGCACCGCGGGGCCGAGCACGGCGACCTTGCGCGCCTCGGTGATGTCGCGCTCGTTGATGAACCGGCCGACCTCGTACTCGAACGCGATGATGTGCTTGAGCTCCGGGTAGTCCGCCATCACGGTGAACGTGCCGTTCTTGCTCTCGTAGCTGACCAGGAAGTTGTTCATCCAGCCACCGAGCTGCAGGCGCGGCGCGAGGTACTCGATCGCCGGCAGCTTGCGCAGGATCTGGATGTCGTCGGTGTCGAACTGGACCGCGCGACCCGGTGGCAGGCCGTCGAAGGCCTCGGTCGTCGACTGGCCCCAGCAGAACAACAGGTTCGTCGCCATGCCCTTCATCTGGCGCTTGCTGCCGCTCTGGATGCTCGAGCCGAAGCCGAGCATCAGCATGAGCATGAGGATTCCCCAGAACACGCCGAACGCGGTGAGGAACGTGCGCATGCGATTCGCCCGCAGCGTCGCCCAGACTTCGCGCCAGTTATCGAGATCGAACATCGATCAGCCATCCCGCAAGGTGGCCACGGGGTTGACGCGCGCCGCGGCGCGCGCCGGGATGTAGCCGGCGATCGCGCCGGCGATGACGAGGAACGCGGCGGCGCCGATACCGATGCGCAGATCGATCGAGGGGTTCAGGATGAACTCGCTGTCGACGTGGCTCGACATGAACCCGAGGAGGCCAACGCCCGCCGACAGCCCGAGCAAGCCGGCGACGCCGGTGAGGAACACCGCCTCCTGGATGATCATGAAGATGATCGACCACGGCGTGGCACCGAGCGCCTTCCGGATCCCGATCTCCTTGGTGCGCTCCTTGACCGCGATCATCATGATGTTCGACACGCCGACGACGCCGGCCGCGAGCGTGCCGAGCCCGATGACGACGACGAACGTCGAGATCATCCAGAACAGCTTCGAGAACTTCTCGAACTGCTCGACGTTGTCGTGCACGCGCACCGCCTGGACGTCGCTCGGATCGAACTGATGGCGCTCGGCGAGCTGCGCGACGATCTGCTTGGTGATCCGCTTCGCGCCCGCCGCGTCGGCGTCGCCGACCGTGAGCTCGAACATGCCCTCGCGATCGGCGCCGTTGAACGCGAGCTGCGCGGTCGAGATCGGGATGTAGAGCTGGCGCTCCTGTTCGGGACCACCCGGATCGGTGAACACGCCGACGACCTGGAACGGGATGTTCGCGACCTCGATCCATTCGCCGATCGGGTCCTCCTTGCCGAACAGGAAGTCGACGCACGGCTTGCCGAGCACGACCGACTTGCGCTTGTCGACGAAGTCCTTGTCGTCGATGAAGCGGCCCTCGATGATCGTCTGGCCAGTCAGGTAGACCGCGGCGGGGTGGACCGCGTTGATCTGGAAGGCGTTCGCCTTGCCGCCGCGCCGGGTCATCATCTCGCCGCCGTCGAACGGGCCACCCTTGATGAAGTACTGGCCGGAGATGTGATCGATGCCGGCGGTCGCCTTGGCGCGATCGTAGTCGCGGTTGTCGAACGTCAGGCGCCGGTTGACGTCGTAGCCCTGGTAGGCGATCGACGTCTTGTTCGCGCTGATCCAGATCCCGTTGGTCGCGTCCTTGGCGAACTGGTGGCGGAGGCCTTGGTCGAGCCCGCGGCCGAGCCCGAGCAGGAACACGAGCACGAAGATGCCCCACGCGACGCTGATCGCGGTGAGCGCCGTCCGCAGCTTGTTGCGGCGGATGGTGTCGAACACCTCCTGCCAGCGATCCCACGAGAACATCGGCTACGCGCTCTCGCTCGGTGCGGGTGTCGGCGCGGCGATCTGCGGTGCGCTCGCGCGCGATGCGTGGTCATCGGCCGAGACGACCTTGCCGTCCTTCAGGCGGATCGTGCGCTCGCAGCGCGCGGCGACCTCCGGGTCGTGGGTCACGACGAGGAGCGTGATGCCGGTCTGGTGGATCTCGGAGAGCAGATCCATGATCTGCGTCGAGGTCTCGCTGTCGAGCGCGCCGGTCGGCTCGTCGGCGAGGATCAGCTTGGGCTTGCCGATCAGCGCGCGGGCGATCGCGACGCGCTGCTTCTGGCCGCCCGACATCTCCGACGGCAGGTGGTCGGCCCAGTCACGCAGCCCGACGCGATCGAGGTACGTCATCGCGATCTGGTTGCGCTTCCGGCGCGAGATGCCCTGGTAGTAGAGCGGCAGCGCGACGTTCTCGAGCGCCGACTTGAACGGCAAGAGGTTGAACGACTGGAACACGAAGCCGATGAACTTGTTGCGGTAGTACGCCGCGCGGCTCTCCGAGAGATCCTTGATGACCGTGTTGTCGAGCGTGTAGCTGCCATCGTCGTACTCGTCGAGAATGCCGAGGATGTTGAGCAGCGTCGATTTGCCCGAACCCGACGAACCCATGATCGCGACGAACTCGCCGTCGTCGATCGTGATGTCGAGGTCGCGCAGCACGTGCAGCGAGTGCGTGCCGACGCGGTAGTACTTGTTCACCCGGTCGAGGCGCAGCACGCACCGAGGCTAGCCCGCGGATCGTCGAACGACCAGCCTGTCGCCAGCATGTCGCAGGGTGTCGCAGGAGCGCTAAAGCTGATTAATCGCCTCGTCGAGGGACGCGATCGTCGCCGGGGCGAGCACCAGCTTGCCGTGCGCACCGTGGAGCTCGATCGCGGGGCCGAGGTCGCACTGATCGAGGCACTCGATCGGCGCGATCGCGACGCGCTTCTTGTCGTGCTTCTCGACCAGATGATCGAGGAGCTCGAGCGCGCCGACACGCTGGCAGTTGCCCGCGCACACGCGCGCGACGAGCGGCGCGCCGTTGGTCGCCAGCGTCAGCTCGGTCGCGAGCGGGATCGCGGCGAGGTAGTGGCTCGCCGGGCGCCCGCGATCCTCGGCGAGCTCGACGAGCGCGTCGAGCTGGACCTGATCGTTCTCGGCGATCTCGTCGAGCTCCATGCCCATACCCGGGATGCGTGCGGGGTCGACTTCCTGGTGCGTCGCGGAGCGCGTCGGGACCTTCATGTTTGGGTGTATACGACGCCCCCATGATCACCGTCCATCACCTCGAAGCTTCGCGCTCGACCCGCATCGTCTGGGCCCTCGAAGAGCTCGGCGTGCCGTACGAGATCGTGCGGTACCAGCGCGACAAGAAGACGATGCTCGCGCCTCCCGAGCTCGAGGCCATCCATCCGCTCGGCAAGTCGCCGGTGATCACCGATGGCGATCGCACGATCGCGGAGTCCGGGGCGATCCTCGAGTACCTGGTCGACAAGTACGGCGACGGCAAGCTCGTGCCGGCCAAGGCCACGCCGGCCTATGATCTGTGCCGCTACTTCATGCACTACGCGGAAGGCTCGCTGATGCCGTACCTCGTCATGAAGCTCGTGTTCACGCGCGTGAAGTCCGCGCCGATGCCGTTCTTCGTGCGACCGATCGCGCGCCGGATCGCCGACGGCGTCACCGCGATGGTCGTCGATCCGAACATCAAGCGGCACCTCGCGTTCCTCGGCAAGCACCTCGACACCCACGCGTGGATGGCCGGCGACGCGATGACGATCGCCGACATCCAGATGTCGTTCCCGATCATCGCGGCGACCAAGCGCGCGGCCGAGCTCGGCATGCCGGCGTCGGTCGCGAAGTACGCCGCGAAGCTCGAGGCGATGCCGGCCTACCAGCGCGCGGTCGCCAAGGCCGGCGCGTAGCGGCTACTTGCCGCCGGCCTTCTGGAACTGCGCGAACCCGTCGGCCTTGAGCTCGTACTTGGGCGCCAGCTTGGTGTGGCACTGGTTGCAGCTCTTGATCTTCACGTCGCGCATGAAGGTCTTCAATGGTGAGTGATACGACGGCTAGGATGGCGCTGTGAAGATCCTCGTGTTCGGCGCGAGCGGCATGGTCGGGCAGGGGGTCGTGCGCGAGTGCGTGCGCGCCGCGGACGTCGAGGCGGTCGTCGTCGTCGGGCGGGGGCCGTCGGGGCTGCCGGCCGATCCGAAGCTGACCGAGATCGTGCACGCCGACTTGCTCGACGTCTCCGCGATCGACGCGCGGCTCGCCGGGTTCGACGCGTGCCTGTTCTGCCTCGGCGTCTCCTCGGCGGGCCTCGACGAAGCGGCCTACGCGCGCGTGACGTTCGACATGACGATGGCGCCGGCGCGCGCGCTCGCGAAGCACAGCCCGCAGATGACGTTCATCTACGTGTCGGGCGCCGGCACCGACTCGACGGCGCAAGGTCGGTCGATGTGGGCCCGCGTCAAGGGCCGGACCGAGAACGCGCTGCTCGCGCTGTTTCCCAACGCGTACATGTTTCGCCCGGGAGGCATCCAGCCGATGCACGGCGCGCGGAGCAAGACGCGCAGTTATCGCATCGGCTACCTCGTCGCATGGCCGCTGTTGCCGCTCTTGAAGCTGGTCGGCGCGATCACGACCACCGAGCGCATGGGGCTCGCGATGTTGAACGTCGCGCGTCGCGGTGCCGACACCAGGATCCTCGGCAACGGCGCGATCAACCGGCTCGCGCGCGGCTAGGCGATCACGTTCGGCGCGATCGTCCGCAGCAGGCGCAGTCCGCTCGCCGACAGCCGGTGGCCGGTGACGTCGAACAGCTCGAGGTGATCGAACACGCCGCGCATCCGCGCGAGCGGGCGGATGCCCTGATCGGTCAGGTTGCCGTCGGTGAGCTGGAGCTCGCCGAGTTGGGCGAGCAGCGGGGCGTCGGCGATCAGCGGCAGCAGGTTGTTCGCGAACGGGCATCCGACGATCGCGAGGTGCGCGAGCGGCAGGTCGACGCGGCGAAGCAGCGTGTCGAAGTCGGCGAGCGTCGCGGCGGTGCTCGCGCCGTTTGGATCGCCGTGGACGATCGTCAGCGACGCGAGCTTCGGCACGCGCGACCCTGCGAGATCGTGAAGGTGCATGGTGCCGAGCCGGTCGGGGCGGATCGTCAGGGTGTGAAGGTTCGGCAGGTCGAGCGTGTTGATCGCGAACCGGCCGCCGACGTCGAGGTCGGTGAGGTTGCGGAGCCCGGCGCACGCGAGGTCGAGCCGGCAACGCAGCGCGTGCTCGATCACCAGCTCGCGCAGCGTCGGCGGTGCGTCGATCGCGATGCGCTCGAGCATCGACTGCACCTCGGGCTCGACCGTGCGTGGCCGGCGCGGCCAGCGGTCGGGTGGTAGCGGCTCGACGTCGCCGATGGTCAGCTTGACGAGGAAGCGCGCCGACGGATGCCGGAACACGGCGGACGCGATCTCGGCGAGCGCCATGGCGACCCGCTCGCCCTCGCTGACCACGACGAACACGTTCGCGATCCGTGCGTGGTGGATGAAGCCGCGACGCCAGTCGAACGCGTCGGCACGCAGGAGGTCGCCGAGCCGGCCAAGGAAGTAGTCTCGGTGGCGCGCGAACACGCCGATCGCGGCGCGGCGCTCGTCGGCACCGCCGCGCTCGGTCGCGGCCTGCGCGGTCACCAGCTCGCCGCGCGGATCGGCGTGCTCGATCAGCCAGTCGGCGTAGACCAGGTACGCTTCGAGGTCGTCGGGACGCTCGACGATCGCGCGCTCGAGATCGGCGTTGCGCTCGTCGAGTCCCACGTCGCTAGCGTAGCGTGATGTGGAGGACCTCGAAGGCCTCGGCGTACGCCACGCCGTGCGCGATGCCCAGCGCGCTCGCGACCTCGCGGCGCGTCGCGGCGAACGTCGGCGGAAACTGGGATGCGTGCTCGGCGATCGCGGCGACCTTGCGCTCGATCGTCGTGGTGATGTCGACGATACAGGTCGGCGGCGGAGAGCCCGCGCCGAGCGGCAGCCGCGTCGCGTAGGCGAGTACGTCGCAGCGCGCGCGCCGCAGCGCCGCGAGCACCGCGCGATGGACGAGCCCGTGATCCCAGTGGACGTCGTGGGCGCCGTGGCAGATCACGAGATCCGGCGGATCGGCGAGCTCGCGATCGAACCGCCCGACCAGCTCGCGCATCGCGAGCTCCTCGAGGTGGTTCTCGCCATCGCCCGGCGGCAACACCAGCCGCGCGCCGAGCCTGGCCGCGCCGGCGATCGCCTCGGCCCGCCGCACCACGAACCGGTTCGGGATCGACGCGACCACCATCGTGACCGCGGCGCCCTGCGCGACCAGCTGTGCGAGCAACCCGCCGGCGCCGACCTCGAGATCGTCGGGGTGGGCACCGAACGCGACGACCTTGCGATACTGCGCGAGCGACACGCCTCACGGTACCAGCGTCGGGCCTCCCGCGCCGGACACCAGGTCGGGGCGGACCGAATGACCGCGCGGCAGCTCGAGCCGGCGCGACATCACGCTGCCGGTCGTGCTGTTCGACGGCGCCGCGATCGGCTCGAGGTCGATCGTCGCGAGCAGCTTGCCGGTGCCCGGATCGACGAGCCGCAGCGCGTCGCCCGCGAACCTCGCGCCGGCGGCGAGATCGATCCGGATCTCGATCGCGACGATGAGGTCGGACTTGCGCTCGAACGTCACGCGCGACGACGTCGTGCCGCGCAGGGCGAGGTCCCACCACATGCGCGGGAAGCCGGCGGGCAGGGGCGGCAGCGTCGAGCCATCGGCGAGCACCAGCTGGCTCGTCATTGGGTCCCACCGCGCGCCGAGCTTGCCGAACATCGCGCGCGTCGCGGCCCAGCGCGTCGCGATGTCCTTGCCGGTGCCCCACTGGAACCAGCCGTCGATCGAGCGATCCGCCGGGCGAAACACGGTGGCGAACGCCCGCAGCGCCTGGTCGTAGATCGCGACCCGCAGGTGGTCGTCGAGCGCCATCGCCTTGCCGAGCGGGCCAGCGACGTAGGCCTCGAGTCGATCGAGCGCCTGCGGGCTCGGCGCGAGCAGCGCGCTGCGCAGCGTGCCGAGCTTGCCGAACGCGGCGACATCCATCTCGGGTGGCTCGGCCTGACCGGCGAGCGCGTAGCCTGCGACCAGCTTGATCGGCAGATCGTCGACGATCACGAGCGGAAACCGTGGCAGCGCTTTGGGATCGGTCGGCGTCGCGGCCGAGCCGACCATCATCGCCGGCATGCCGGTGGCGGGCACGTCGAACAGCGCGCGCATCACGAGGAACACGCCCTCGCGGCCCGGGTCGTCGAGTTCCGAGCTGACGCGCAGGTACTCGCCGACCACCGCGAGCGCGCGATCCTTGCCGAGCGGCACGAGCGCGTTGACCGCCTGGACGAGGCGCATCGGCTCGAGCGTCGCGTTGTAAGACGGCACCGCGTCGAGCAGATCGAGCAGGTGGCGTAGCTGGGGCTCGGGCAGCCCGGTGTACGGCGTGCCCCTGCCACCGAACACGTACTGCACTTTGCGATCGGCCTGGATGTGCACCGTGCCCAGCGTCCCGAACGTGCCGTGCCCGTGCGTGCCATAGCGCCAGACCTCGACCGTGCGCGCCGCCGTGATGCCGCCCGGATCGTGCTCGGTCCTGATGTCGTCGGGCGCGCCGAGCAACTTGGTCACGGCGTCGGCGGTCATCCCGGCGGTGACCTTGCCGAGCTTGGCGGAGAACGCCACGCGGGGTGCCGGCGCGCTCGTCGCGACGCGCCCGAGGAACAGCAGGATGAGGATCGCGCGCATGGCACGAGCATGCATGACGGAGCTGGCGCGAGCCCGCGAAACACGCGACCGTGATGCATGCCGGAGGTCACGCTGACGACCCACGTCGCGAAGAAGTTCGCGTGCGCCGGCTGCGGCACGCACGGCCGGGTCGAGTTCGATGCCACCGGCACCGCGTCGGTCACCGAGACCCGGGCCGTGCACGGCCACGGGGTGGTCGCGGACACCGACACCGTGCAGGCCGAGGTCGCCGACGACGCGGCCGGCACGTTCGCGCTGGTCCGCTGCCCGCAGTGCGGCAAGCGCGCGCCCGGTGCGGTCGGCGCGATCATCGGTCGCGTCGCCGCGCTCGTCGCGCTCGCGCCGGTCGTCGCGTTCGTCATCGTGATCTGGCTCGACCAGCGGCTGTACGCCGTCGTCGGCGCCGGGCTCTGCCTCGGCGCGGCCGCGTGGTACGCGCGGCGCGACTATCAGCGACTCGTGCGGGCGCGTTCGATCGTCGTCGGCAAGCTCAAGCCCGGCCCTTCGGCAAAGCCGGGATCCAGAGGCCATGCTCGCTGAGCACACGCGCGAGCTCGGTCGACAGCTCGCGCTTGGGCCGCATCATCCGCTCGGGCGCCATCGCCATGTTGAGCCGGCGCCGTGCCTCGTGCATGCGCCAGGCGATCGTGCCTTCAGAAACGTTCTGGATCACGGCGACCTCGCCGTGCGCCATGCCCTGGAGCGACACCAGGATCACGGTCGTGCGCATCTCGACCGGTAGCGAGTCGAGCGCGCGGAGCAGCCGCGCGTAGCTCTGGCGCAGCTCGGTCTCGCGCCCGGGATTCGAGCGCGCGTCGACCGCCACGGCGAGCTCGAGGCGCGGATCGTCGAGCTCCTCTTCACCGCGGCGCGCGCGATCGCGGCGCGCGTTGATCGAGCGGTTCACCGTCATGCGGTAGACCCAGGTGAAGAACTGGCTGCGGCCCTCGAACGTCGCGAGCGCGCGGTACGCCTTCAGGAAGACCTCCTGGGCGATGTCGTCGGCCTCGCTCGCGGAGCGCGTCATGTGGAGCGCGAGCGCGTAGATCCGCTTGCGGTAGCGCACGACGAGCGCCTCGAAGGCACGGCGATCGCCGGCCTTGGCCGCATCGACCAGCGCGCTCGCGGTCGCGGCCTCGAGCTCCGCTTTGCTGATCACCCGGTCGGTCACGTCCCTCGTTGGATAGACGCATAGCCTAC
Organism: Haliangiales bacterium; assembly: GCA_038321315.1. GTDB lineage: Bacteria > Myxococcota_A > Polyangia > Haliangiales > Haliangiaceae > JABFXX01. Next base: position 31,473 of record JBBQEX010000027.1, read on the forward strand.
CGTGGGGCTTTGAAGAAAGTTGGGCGCCCATGTAAGTGGGCGTGTTCGTTCCGGTTTGTCAGTTCGCTTCGGCCGCGCGCGAGGTCGGCGACACCAGCGAGAATGGTGCGATGGTGGCGTCGAAGTAGGACCCGTCGTCACGCCACATGCGATACGTGCCGTGCATCGTCCCGATCGCGGTCTCGAGCACGCAGCCCGAGGTGTACTGGAAGCTCTGGCCGGGGGCGAGGCGCGGCTGCTCGCCGACCACGCCGTCGCCGCGGACCTCCTCGATCTCGCCGCGCGCGTCGGTGATGATCCAGTGGCGCGTGCGCAGCTGGGCCGGCGTCTGGCCCTCGTTCGAGATCGTGATCGTGTAAGCGAACACGAAGCGATCGTCGCGCGGCGACGACTGATCGGCGAGATAGTGAGACTGGACGCGCACGAGGATGCCGTCGGTCACGGCAGTCGAGACGGGCTCGGCAACGGTCGGTCGCACCGCCGCACTCTGGCGTGTCGTCGGCTTTGGTGCAAGAGCCGGAGATGATCGTAAGCTCGGCCCATGCTGAAGGCTGTTGTGCAGGTGTTCGCCGCGGTCACGCTGGTCGCCTGCGGTCCGATGTACCCGCCAGCGCAGAGCCCGCCACCACCGCCACCGCAGGGCGAGCCCGAGCCCGCACCGTCGAGCGATCCGCTGCCGCAAGTGCCCGAGTCGCGACCCGCACCAGCACCGCCACAGAGCAACCTTCCGACCGAGGCGAACGCGTTCGTCGCCGCGCACAACAAGGTTCGCGCGGCCCACTGCGCGGGGGCGCTCGGCTGGTCGCAAAAGCTCGCGGACGCCGCGCAACGCTGGGCGAACTCGCTGCGCGATCAGGGCTGCAAGTTCGGCCACAGCCCGAACAACGCGTACGGCGAGAACCTCGCCGCCGGGACCATCGGCGCGCTCGATCCGGGCTCGGTGGTGGCCATGTGGTACGACGAGCTCAAGCAGTACCGGTTTCCGTCGGGTGGGTTCTCGATGGAGACCGGTCACTTCACGCAGGTGGTGTGGCGCGGCACGACGCAGGTCGGCTGCGGCCACGTGCAGTGCAATGGCAACGACATCTACGTGTGCGAGTACGACCCGGCCGGGAACTACGAGGGTCAGTACGAGCAGAACGTGCTGCCCGCCGGCTGCAAGTGAGCGCGCCGACGGTTGTCGACCTGCTCGAGGCATGGCGGGCGAGCAGGGCGGTCGAGCTCGCGGACGCGATCGATCGGATCGCGGTGACGCCGGTGCCGGTCGCGGACTGGGCCAAGGTCGCGGCGACCAAGGATCCGGACGTCCTCGGCGGGTTGCTCGCCACGGTGCCCGAGCTGGCCGCGAGCTTCTTGCCGACGGCCGCGTCGGTGCTCGGGACTTTCGGGGACGATCCGAGGATCACCGGGGCGATGCGGGCGTGGATCCTGGATCCGCCGACCACGTCGTCATCGACCTATCCGTTCTGGACCAAGATGTTCGAGCTCGCGGTGCGTACGCGCGACGTCAGGCTGGTGGCGGCGTGCACGAAGCGGCTGAAGCTGCCGCAGAAGAACTCGCAGTTCTGGCCGAAGTTCTACGCCGTGCTCGAGCGCACGAAGGTCGCGCTCGCCGCGACCACGCCCGGCGTGGTCGATGCCAAGGCGATCGCGAAGCTCGCGAAGGGCAAGCGCGCGCCGGCCAAGGTCGTCGCGATCGCGCCGCGCGCCAGGAGCACCCAGCTGTTGCTCGTGCAGGCGCGCGAGCACCTCGTCGCCGGGCGGATCGCACCCGCGATCGACGCGATGGTCGAGCGCTGGCGCGAGCTCCGCGTGCCCGCGCTCGCCGACCTCGTCGATCGGGCGTCGACGCTGTTGCCCCACTACGACCTTCCGCTGCCCGCGGGCACGGCGAAGCAGGCCGAGGCGGCGTGGGACGCGGCGTTCGCCGACGGGGCGGCGCGCATGCCGCAGCTCCTGACCGGCGTGCTGGTCGGTGGCGTCAAGCTCGCCGAGCTGCGGTTGGCCAGGCTCGCGAGCCTGCCGGCGGATCCGCGCATCGCGCAGCGCCTCGCCGAGCTCGCCGGGCTCGCGCACTATCGCGTCGCGAGCCCGGTCCGCACGCAGTTCTGGAAGGCGATGTTCGAGCTCCTGGTCGCGACCGGCGACACGCGGAGCGCCGAGCCGCTCCGACTCGCGTTCGCGAACGCGGCGGGCGACTTCGCGGGCACGTACTACAACCACCACCGCCAGGCGAAGCGCTTGCTCGCGCCGTTCGTGACCGCGGTCGCGGCCGCGACCGATCCGGTCTACCCGACGACACCGGAGCTCGCCGCGGCGGCCTCGCTCGCGTCCGCGGTCGACGCTGCGATCGCCAAGGACCCCGCGCGCACGCTGGTCGCCGCGATCGTGGCCGCGCCCGACGATCCGGCGCCGCGCCTGGTCTACGCCGACTGGCTGTCCGATCGCGGCCACCCGCGCGGCGAGGCGATCGTGCTCGCCGAGGCACATCACGCGAACACCGCGACCCCGGCGCAGCGCGATCGGCTCGCGGACCTCTATCACGGCGGGCAGCTGTTCGGCCCGTTCGAGGAGCTGTGCGCGATGCCGTCGCGCGGCCCGCGGCAGGAGCCGACGATCCACCTCGACGACTATACGAACAGCTGCCCGCGCGCGCTGCCGAAGGCGCTCGCGCTGATCGAGGCCGGGCTCGTGACCTGGCAGCGCGCCGTCGAGCATCCATTGATGCCACTCGTCGACACGCTCGACGCGAAGAACCCGGCGATCTACGGCGACCTGGGTGATCCACACCCGATCCTCGCACTGCTCGGCCCGGCGTTTCGCTACATCGAGGCGAGCGGGACGTTCACGCGGTCGCGCTAGCGCGCTTCGATCGGCGTGTACTTGCGCTCGCGCTCGCCGGTGTAGATCTGGCGGGGACGACCGATCTTCGTGTCCTTGTCCTCGACCATCTCCTTCCAGTGGGCGATCCAGCCGGGGAGGCGACCGAGCGCGAACATCACCGTGAACATGTTCGTCGGGATGCCCATCGCGCGATAGAGGATGCCCGAGTAGAAGTCGACGTTCGGGTAGAGCTTCTTGGAGATGAAGTACTCGTCCTTGAGCGCGATCTCCTCCATGCCCTTCGCGAGATCGAGCATGGGGTCGTTGATGTGCAGGTGCTCGAGCACCTCGTCGCACATCTTCTTCAGGATCTTCGCGCGCGGATCGTAGTTCTTGTAGACGCGATGGCCAAAGCCCATCAAGCGCTTGTTGTCGCGCTTGTTCTTCACGTCGTCGAGGAAGCCCTTGAAGTTGCCACCCTGGGCCTTGATGTCCTCGAGCATCTCGATGACGGCCTGGTTGGCGCCGCCGTGCAGCGGTCCCCACAGCGCGAGGATGTCGGCGGCGATCGACGCGTAGAGGTTCGCGCCCGAGCTGCCGACCATGCGCACGGTCGACGTCGAGCAGTTCTGCTCGTGATCGGCATGGAGGATGAGGAGCTGGTTGAGCGCCTTCTCGAGGATCGGCGAGACCTCGTAGTCCTCGCTCGGCACGGCGAACATCATGTGCAGGAAGTTCGCGCCGTAGCGGAGCGAGTTCTTCGGGTACATGAGCGGCTGGCCGATGCTCTTCTTGTACGAGAACGCCGCGATCGTGCGGACCTTCGAGAGCAGCCGCGTGATGTGCAGCTCCGACGGCAAGCTGCGATCCTGACTGTCGGGGTAGTACGCCGACAGCGAGGTCACCATCGCCGACAGCACGGCCATCGGGTGACTGCTCGGCGGATAGCCCGAGAAGAAGTTGTGCATGTCCTCGTGGATCAACGAGTGACGCGTGAGCTGGTTCGAGAACTTCTGCCGCTCGTCCTTGGTCGGCAGCTTCCCGTTGATCAACAGGTAGCTGGTCTCGACAAAGTCGGAGTGCTCGGCGAGATCCTCGATCGGGTACCCGCGGTACCGCAGGATGCCCTTCTCCCCATCGAGGTAGGTGATCGCGGACTTCGTCGAGCCCGTGTTCATGTACCCGGTATCGAGGGTGATGAATCCGGTGTCCGCGCGAAGCGAGGTGATGTCGACAGCGTGTTCGTTTTCGCTGCCGACGATGACCTTGAGGTTGGTCTCTTTGCCGTCGGGAAGTACGAGCTTGGCGGTACCGGCGTCAGTCGCGGCCATGTCATTTCCTCATCTGCCCAATAAATCTGGGGGTCAGCGAGGCGACTCTAGCCGAAACGTTGGCGCGGCGCGCTACTCCAGGGTGACGAACGGCGAGCTACCGAAGGGCGTATTGAAGCGATACGTGTAGCCCACGCCGAGGTAGCCGAAGCTGCCTCCGGAATCGAGCCCGACCGCGACGCCGTTCGGATCATCCGCCGGGCCCGCGAGGACCTTGCTGTACACGTTCGCGCCAACGGCGACGTTCAGCACGTGCTCCTGGCGGGTGCCGAATGCGATCGCCAGGTTGACCTCGGCGCGCCCGCCGACCCCGATGTAGTTGAACACCTGAGTCATGTTGCCGCTGCTCGCATCGATGCCGGTATCGCCCTGCGGCGACATGCTGGCGAGGTGCACGCCGACGAGCGGCGTCAGGCAGATGTTCTCCGCGCTGGCGAGACACAGGTGCTTGTAGAGCGCGACGCCGACGTCGATCACCGCGAGCGATGCCGCATCCGCGGTGTCCTTCTGACCGGCCGTGAACTGCGAGTACTGCACGTAGCCCTGCGCGCCGAGGCGCTGGGCGGGCGCGAGCATGTAGTCGCCCTTCAACCGGAAGCCGACCGCGGCCGAGCCGTAGATCCGACCGCCGGTGTCGGCGTACGTGCCGCCCATGACACCGCCGCCACCGTAGAGATCGCCGCCGAGCGACCACGTGTAGTGGTTATCGGGCTTGCTGCCGAGCAGCATCGCGGTCGGCGGACGGCCGACGACCGGGTGATAGTTCGGATCGTTGGGCGGCGGACCGCCACCGATCGGCGGGTTGCCGTTGGGCGGAGGGTTGCCGGTCTCGGGCGGATGGTTCGGATCCGGCGGGTTGGTCGGGTTGTTCGGATCGGGCGGCACGTTCGTGTTGCCGCCGCCGCCACCGCCGAGGTGAAGCTCGAGTCCCTGCGACTTGGCTTCTTCCTTGATCCGACCGATCAGCTTGTCGGCCTTGTCCTTCTGCTCCGCCGACGGGTTGTTCTGACCGACCGCGGTACACGCGGTGAACGCGTCGTCGAACTTGCCCTCCTGGTAGAGGGACATGCACAGGTTGAAGAAGTACTTCGGCTCCGGCGCGCGCGCGACCGCGTCGCGGAACTTCGCGCTCGCGCCGGCGAAGTCGTTGCCGAACATGAGCTGCTTGCCCTCGTCGTTGAGCTTGCCGGCGAGCTCGGCCTGGCCCTCCGCGAACGCGACACCACTGGTCGCGAGCAGACCTGCCGCGACGACCCAAGTTAACCTAGACATAGTTCCTCCACACGGACGGCTTGAATCTACCATTGGTTGCGCTTGTCGCGCTGCGCGGTGCTCTTGGCGGCGCGATCTTTCTCACGCGACTTGGCACCGAGCGCGAGATCGATCAAGCGGCGCGCGGCTTCCTGCCCACGCAGGTGCCAGTTCTCGGGATTCCCGAGGACGACCGCCACGATCAGCGTCGGCTTTTCGACCGGCGCGTAGCCGACGAACCACGAGTGCTCCATGTAGAACGGCTCGGTGCGCGTCAGCGTGCCGGTCTTGCCGGCGACGCGGACCTTGTGACCGTGGAACGACTTCGCGGCGCTGCCGATGTCGCACGTCTGCACCATCATCCTGGTCACCGCGTGCGCGACCTCGGCGGTCACCACGCGGTGGAGCGCGTGCACCGGCGTATCGGAGGTGCCGACGACCTTGTCGATCAGGTACGGCGTCGGCTGCTCGCCGTCGTCGGCGAACGTCGCCGCGAGCACCGCGCCGCCGACCGCCGACAGATCGGTGCCGACGAAGCCGGCCGCGGCCTTGGCGAACTCGAGATCGTGGGTGTCGGGGAGGGCGAGCTTGCCGGCGATCGCGGGGATCTGGGCGTAGGCAGTGTCGATGCCCATCGCGTGCGCGAGCTTGGCGAGCGCGGCGGGCTCGAGGTGCTGGTAGGCGAACTTGCCGACGATCGCGTTGTTCGAGTGCGCGACGCCGAACGCGAGGCTCGCGGTCCCCGAGTCGCGCTTGTCGTCGTGCAGGTTCGACTCCATCACCGAGCGAACGCCGCCGTGGAACGCGATCTTGTCGTCGGGATCGACGCCGGCACCGACCAGCGCGCTCGCGGTCACCAGCTTGAACACGCTGGCCGCCGGCGCCCACGCGTCGGTCGCGAGGTGCGGGTCGAACGTGCCCTCGGTCGATCCCTTGGGCTCGGTCGCGCGCCGGCCGGCGAGCGCGAGGATCTTGCCGTCGGGCGCCATCGCGACGATCGCACCCTTGGGCGCGCGCGATTCGACGAGCAGCTTCTCGGCGGCCTCCTGCAGGACCGGATCGAGCGTCAGGATCGCGGTGCGGCCGTCGGCCATCGGCGCCTCGTAGTGATCCTCGACGCGGACCACCTTCTCGAGGTCGAGCATCGGCTTGGCGTCCGGCGGGCTCGGCGTCGCGGTCGGGGTCGAGTTCGGGCTCGACACCACGACGGGAGCCGAGTCGGCGACCGAGACGACCTCGTCGGCCGGTGGCGCGAGCGAGGTCCCTGCGATCTCGGCAGGTGCGCTCGTCGTCCCCCCGGCACGCGCGAACGCGATCCCGGCGACGCACGCGGCTCCGGCGAGCAAGACATGGGAGCGACGCATGGGGTCTCCGTACGTAGCGTCATCTCCGGCCCGGCACAACATTCTTTGAGCGAATGCGATTCGGGGGCGGTCTCTGCTAGGGTCCGCGCGTGGTCCGTCTCGCGGTACTCGCCGTCGTCCTCGCCGCTTGCACGCGCCACCCCGCGGCCCGCGATCCACGCAAGCTGCCGACGCCATCGGTGCAGGTCGGCTCGTGCGGCGAGCCCGGGCGCGACGGCATCATGGGGCCGAGCCCCAAGCTCGATCGCGCCGATCGCGATCTCGATGGCGACGGCAAGCTCGAGGCGATCGTCGTCGATCGCAAGCTGTGCACCGAGGACGCCAACTGTTACTGGAACGTGTTCCGCGCGCCGACCCAGAAGGACGAGTGCTCGCGCTACGTCGGCACGTTCGCCGGCAGCGCGCTCGAGATGCTCGCGACGCGCGGCGAGGACAACATGACCGACGTGCGTGGCTACTGGAACCTACACGGTGGCCGGATGTTGCTGCAGGCCTACCACTTCGTGCGCGGCGGCTACCAGCTCGACGATGCCCTCCTGTGCAGGCGAGCTACCGACGACAAGCTCGACTGTGCCGATGACGACGCGAAGTCCCCGGAGCGGTGATAGGCTTGTCAGCGGCGTGAGCGATACCGGGCGCAACAAGACGGTCGTCACCGCGATCTCGAAGATCAGTGACCGCCCGGTCGCCAAGGAAGCCTGCCTGGTCGTGATCTACGGGCTCGAGCTCGGCAAGAAGTTCAACTTGAACCGGCCGCAGATCATCATCGGCCGCTCGAGCAAGGCCGACATCCAGATCGATCAGGAAGCGGTCTCGCGCAACCACTGCAAGATCATCAACACGGGCAACGCGATCATGTTGCGCGACATGGGGTCGACCAACGGCACCTACGTCAACGACGAGATGATCGACGAGTACGTGCTGCGCGACGGCGACTTCATCAAGGTCGGCCGCTGCATCTTCAAGTTCCTGTCGGGCAACAACATCGAGAACGCCTACCACGAGGAGATCTACCGGCTCACCACCGTCGATGGCCTCACCCAGGTGTTCAACCGGCGCTACTTCATCGAGACGCTCGAGCGCGAGATCGGGCGCGCGCTGCGCTATCGCCGCGACCTGTCGCTCATCATGTTCGACATCGATCGATTCAAGGGCGTCAACGACTCGTTCGGTCACCTCGCCGGCGACCACGTGTTGAAGCACCTGGCGTCGGTGATCAAGACACGGATCCGCCGCGAGGACGTGCTCGCGCGCTACGGCGGCGAGGAGTTCGCGATCGTGCTCCCCGAGATCGACCACTACAACGCGATGCAGTTCAGCGACAAGATCCGGAAGCTCGTCGAGGTCGCCGAGTTCAAGTTCGAGGACGCGATCATCCCCGTGACCGTGTCGATAGGGGTGGCAAGCCTTCGAGGCGAGATCGAAGACGCGCTGGAGTTCATCAAGCAGGCGGACACACACCTGTTCGCGGCCAAAGAAGGCGGCCGGAACAGGGTGAACGGATGACCGAGTCGTCCGGACGGGTGCGCAAGGTCAAGGACAGCGCACTCGAGCTCCGCGAGAAGAAGCGCGTGCTCGCCGCGCTGGTCGTCCACGATCTGCGGAGCCCGCTGTCCGCGATCCAGGGCTACCTCGAGCTCCTCCGCGGCGAGCTGGTCGCGGGTGACCACCCACCGGCCGGTCAGTCGCTCGCCTACGTCGACGACGCGCAGACGCTGGTCGGCAAGGCGCTATCGCTGGTCGCCACGATCCTCGACGTCGACGAGCTCGAGGACGGCATCCTGCGCGCCGCGGTCACCCAGGTCCGCCTGCTCGAGCTGTTCGAGCGCGCGCGCGCCGGCAACCGCGCGAACTTCGAGGTCCGCCAGCTCACCGTCGAGGTCTCGGTCGAGCCCGAGATGACGGTGCGGATCGATCGCGAGCTGTTCGGGCGGGTCATCGAGAACCTGCTCGACAACGCCGTGCGCTACGCGCCCCGCGGCGGCAAGGTCGCGATCAAGGCGACGCGCGACGAGGCCGGCGTCGAGATCGCGATCGGCAACAACGGTCCGCCGGTGCCCGACGGGCAGCGCGACGACATCTTCGGTCGCTATCACCAGGTCGAGGCCCGCCGCGCCGCGGCGCGCGCGAACCGCGGCCTCGGGTTGTACTTCTGCAAGCTCGCCATCGAGGCGCACGACGGGACCATCCACGTCGAGGAGCGCGGGGAGCTGGGCGCGGTGTTCGTGGTCCGGATCCCCGGCTAGCCAGGCCATGGACTGGGCTCCGCTGGTCCTCTCGCTGCAGGTCGCGGTCCTCGCGACCGTGCTGTCGCTCGTGTTCGGCACCGCGATCGCGATGCTGCTGGTGTGGAAGCGCCTGCCGGCGCCGGATCTGATCGATGCGCTGGCATCGGCACCGCTCGTCCTGCCACCGACCGTGCTCGGGTATTACCTGTTGACCGCGATCGGCACGCACAGCGCGCTCGGCCGCGCCTGGGAGTCGCTGACCGGCCACACGTTCGTGTTCAACTTCGCGGGTGCGGTGATCGCCGCCGCGGTCGGCTCGCTGCCGCTCGTGATCCGCGCGGCGCGGCTCGGCCTCGAGTCGGTCGACCCGACGCTGGTCGCCGCGGCGAAGACGCTCGGAGCCGGCCGCCGCCGCGTGTTCCTCACGATCGTCCTGCCACTCGCCGCGCCGGGCGTGATCGCCGGCGGCATGATGGGGTTCGCGCGCGCGCTCGGTGACTACGGCATCACGCAGATGGTCGCCGGCTCCAAGATCGACGGCGTGCCGACCGCGTCGATCTACGTGATGGACGCGATCACCGCGGGCCGCGACGACGACGCCCGCGCGATGGCGATCGTCACCACGATCGTCGGCATCGCCATGCTCTGGGCCGCCAACCGCCTGACGCGCAGATTGCACCACGCGCGTGGCTGAGCTCGTCGCGCAGATCAAGCTCGCGCGCCCGGGCTTCGTGCTCGACGTCGAGCTCGCGTGCCCGCCCGGCATCACCTGCATCATGGGCCCGTCGGGCTCGGGCAAGAGCACGGTGCTCGCGGTGCTCGCCGGCCTCGCCGTCCCCGACGCCGGCCGCGTCGCGCTCGGCGACGAGGTCTGGTTCGATCGCGGCGCGCGGATCGACATCGCGATCCAGCAGCGCCGGCTCGCCTACGTGTTCCAGAGCCTCGCGCTGTTCCCGCACATGTCGGCGCTCGCCAACGTCGGCTACGGCATGGCGCGCGACCTGACGCGCGAGGCGCGCGATGCCGCGGCGCGCGTGCTGCTCGAGCGCGTCGGGGTCGGCCACCTCGCCGATCGTCGGCCGCGCACCTTCTCGGGTGGCGAGGCGCAGCGCGTCGCCCTCGCGCGTGCGCTCGCCCGCTCGCCGCGCCTCGTGTTGCTCGACGAGCCGTTCTCCGCCCTCGATCGCGAGCTGCGCGCCCAGCTCACCGCGCTGGTCCGCGAGCTCGCCCAGGAGCTCGCCGTCCCGATCGTCCACGTCACCCACTCGATCGCCGAGGCCCACCTCCTCGCCGACCAGGTCATCCGGATGGACAAGGGCAAGATCGCGGAGCGTGGGACCGCGGCTGAGGTCCTCGCCAGGATCGCGACCCTCGACGACGAATAACGAAGACAGCACGACGAGGGTTCGTACTCGTACTCGAACCCCGGCTTCGAACCGCGTCAGTCCCCACCCACGCTCATTTACGCTTAGGGGCCGCTCGCTCCAGTGGGCGCGATACAAGCGTTAATGAAGTCCCGATCGGACGCCTGATAGAGCTCGGGGCGGGTCGTGCACACCGTCGGATCGGCGGCGCAGCGCGCGAGCACGCGGTTGTTCGGGTAGTCGATGTCGAGCTCGAGCGCGCGCATGACGTCGGTGCCGATCAGGCCGTCGACCTCCGGCTGATCGGGGCGCAGCTCGGTGCGGAGCGCCTGCAGCGTCGGATCGGTGTCGGGGACGATCAGGATCGCCAGCGGGGTCGTCTGCTCGATGATCGGAGGGACGCCGCACATCGTCGTGTGGTCCTCGCAAGGGCAGTCGTCGGCGCCCGTGCAGTCGCGCTTGGCGAGCAGGTGGTGGGCGTAGACCTGGCGGCACGGCGCGCGCGACGCGGCGCTGGTCGCGGCGACCAGGGCGAGGCTCGTCATCTGCGCGACGTGCCCGGTGACGACGCCCGACGGCAGATCGACGCTGCCGGTCGGTAGCGCGGTGAGGGCTGGCGCGGTCGGGTGGGTCTCGAGGTAGCGCGTGTAGGTCGCCTCGCCGAACACCGACATCCCGATGCTGGTCGACGCGACCACGAGGAGATCGGTGCCGCGCAGGCTCTGTGGCTTGTTCTGATCGGGATCCGGCTCGAGGCAGGCCTGCAGCGTGACGCGCCGGCCGGTGAACGCGAGCTCGGTGCCGCCGATCACCATCGTGCCGCCGCCGCGATATGGATCGTTGAACACCGCGTCGCACGCGAACGTCCGGTGGCGCTCGTCGCCGGCGATCGAGGGCAACACGAACAGCTGGTCGTCGGCGAGGTGGAGGCGCACGGCATCGCCGGCGAGCACGTCGGCGCCGACGATCGCGCGATACGACAGCGGCGCGGCGGGCGTGCCGATCGTGCAGTCGTCCGAGGTGCACGGGTGAAGGAACACGAGCTGCGCCGACGTGAAGTGCGCGCGCGGCAGGCTGAGGGCGTTGCTCGCGTCCTTGCCGAGGAGCGTGAAGTCGGCGTCGAGCGTGATCTCGGGCTCGATCAGGAGGCCCGGATCGACGACGGTCACCGGCGACAGCAGGTCGACGACCGCGGTGCGATCGTCGCGCCCGGTCTGGCGAAACCCGACGACGATGCCGCCCGAGCTGGTGTCGACCGCGATCGGATACGGATCACCGGAGAAGCTGTTGGTCCGGAAGCTATCCGTGATGATCGTGCAGCCGGTCGCCGCCAGCGCGAGCGCGACGAGCTTCACGGAGCGTCGGTCCACGGCAGCGCGTGCACCGTGCCGGCGCGGCCATCGACCGTGACGCTGCCGCCGGGCTCCCACGCCGCGCGCGCGACGAACGCGATCGCGATCGTGCGATCGCCGTCGACCAGCGACGACGTGATCGTGCCGGCGTTGCTCTTGGTCGCCGCGGCGAGCGTCGCGCCGTGCGCGATCGGCGCGGTGCCGTCGATCGCGATCGCCCGCTGCTGCTTCGCCGCCTGGCCCTGCGCGTAGACCCGGAACACCGGCTCCTGGCCGACGTAGCAGCCCTTCTTGTAGTCGAGGAACGCGGCGAGCGGCGTCTCGAACGGGAAGTGACCCTCGTCGACATCGACGCCGTAGCGCGGGAACCCGGCGAGGATCCGCAGCCGCTCGGCCGCCGGCTCGGTGTCGGCCATGCCGCCGTCGCCGGCGACGATCGGCGCGGTCCACACCGACGCGGCATCGGTCCAGTCCTGGTGCGTGGGCGCGGCGGCCAGGAGCTCGAACGCGACATCGTCCATCACGGCGTAGCGATCGAGCAGGGTCTGGGTCTTCTCGACCAGCGCGGGCTCGCAGCTGATCACGAACGATTCGTCGTCGGGCCGCGCGAGGTCGATGACCGACAGCACGCGCCCTTTGGGCGACAGGATCGCGCCCCAGGCGTGGGCTCCGAGCTCGAGCTTGTCGACGTTGATCGTCGTCATGCCCTGGAGGAACCGCGCGCGGTCGCCGCCGGTCACGCGGAGCCGGCCCCAGCTCGAGCGGTCGATCTTCATGCCGCTGGTATACGACCTGCGGCACGCAAGCGCGAGGCGCGACGGCCGAGGGCTTCGGCGTGGCGCCGGTGGTCGTCCGGGGTCACGAGCTCGAGCGGAGTCAGCTCGCGCGGGCGACCCTGGCCATCGATGCCGACGAACGTCAGGTACGCCTTGGTCGTGTAGCGCCGCGTCCGGTCGCGCAGATCCTCGGTCTCGACCCGGCAGCCGACCTCCATCGAGGTCCGGCCGACGTAGTTGACCTGCGCGGACAGGATGACGATCTCGCCGACCTGCACGGTGGTCAAGAAGTCGAGCCGATCGATCGACGCGGTCAACACGGCACCGGAGGCCTCGCGCATCGCCGCGACCCCGGCACACACGTCGATCCATTGCATCATGATCCCGCCGAACATGACGCCGGCCACCCCGTTGGTGTGCATCGGCATCACGATCTGCGTCATCACGCAGCGCGTCGCCTCGGGCGTCATCGCATCATCGCGGCTTCAGCGCCGGTCAGGTCGCCGCAGCGGCCGCGGTCTTCTTCTTCGCGGGCGCGGCCGGCTTCTTCGCCGCCGCCTTGCCCGCCACGATCTTGCGCTTGATGCGGGCCTTCAGCTTGGCCTGGCTCCGCTTGCGCCGCATCTTCTTCGTCTGCCGGTTGTCGTTGCGTCCCATGGGGCGCATCTTGATGACCGAGGCTGGCCCGGTCAAGGCGCGGGCCCCTAGAACTGTGCCCTGGCGGCGAACGAGATGTGCCAGCGGCCACGCGGATCGTCCCCGAGCTCGGGGCGGAGTGGGATCGCCCGCTCGAACGCCAGGGCGCCGAACGGGGTGACGACCCGCAGGAGCGCCATGCCGACCGACGGCCGCAGCGCGGCGGGCGACACCGTGGCCCACTCGTTGGTGATGAGGCCGGCGTCGAAGAACAGCGCGGTCGCCAGCACCTTGTAGATCCGCAGCTGGGCATCGAGGCTGCCCATCGCGCGGATGTTGCCGCCGGCCGACAGCACGCGGATCTGCTGGACGTTGTCGAGTGGCGGGATCCCGACCGAGATGATCTCGGTCGCGAGCTTCTCGTCGTTGTAGCCGCGCACGGTCGAGTCGCCGCCGGCGAAGAACCGCTCGACCTCGGGCAGCAGCACGGCGCCCCCGAACGGGAAGCCCTGGTCGTAGCGGAGGTCGCCGCGCAGCACGAGGTTGTCGGTCAGCGGCCAGTACTTGCTGCCCGCGGCCGAGACCTTCAGGAACTGATCCTGGCCGAAAAGGACCGGGCTCGCGTACGACACGGTGCCCTCGAGGCGAAATCCCGCCTCGGGTGCGAGCGGCGACAGGTTGCCGCGCCGATCGGTGCGCTGCTCCCACTCGAACGTGACGCCGATCGAGCCGGTCAGCGTCGAGATCGGGACCTGGGTCTGGTCGTCGTCGGCGCCGATCGGCCGCAGCACGTCGACCTGGCGCTCGCGCAGGCGGAAGTCGTAGTGGACGCCCAACGTGAGCGAGCGCGCGACGTGGGCCACCGTGCGGATCCGCGGCCAGTTGTGCGCGCCCGCGAGCGTGAGGCCCTCGGTCGTCACCGGGCCGAACCGCGGCGTGTCGTTGAGCCGGTGGAACGCGGTGAGCTCGAGCTGCGCGACGTGATGCAGGAGGTAGTTCGGGATCCGCAGCGTGGCTTCGAGGTTGAGCTGGCGCAGCGACAGCGCGCTCGCGAGCAGCGCGGTGAAGTCGGCGCCGATCGTGCCCGAGGTGTCGAGCGAGATGCCGAGCCCGAACAGGTTCTTGAGCGACGGCGCGAGCTTCACGAACACGCCGGAGTAGCTCGAGTAGCCGCCCTCGACGTCGACCAGCAGGTGGTAGTCGTAGCGCTCCTGCACGCGGACGACGGCGTGGACCTCGCCGGCGCTCGTGCGTTCGAGGTCCGGCATGTCGATGTTGACCGCGTCGAACAGGCCGGTGCTGCGCAGCCGGCTCGCGGCCTCGGCGAGCGCGTCGGCGGTCAGCGGCTGGCCCTCGCCGAGCTGGAGCTCGCGCCAGAAGATCGTGTCGCGCGTGCGGAAGTTGCCGCGGATCACGAGCTTGCCGATCTTCAGGCGCTCGGTGCTGGTCAGCTTGTAGACCGCTTCGACGCGATGCGGCCCGAGCGGGTGGGCGACGAGCTCGACCTTGGCGCGCGGCCGGCCGTCGTTCCACAGGAGCTCGCGCAGGCGATCCTTGGCGCTGTCGATGTCGTCGGCGCGATAGTTGAACTGCGGCACGATGGCGATGCAGCGGTTCGCGACCGCCTGCGACGCGAACCGCCGGTCGCCGACGACGTCGCCGAGATCCTTGAGCGCGGTGGCGCACAGCGCGCGATCGTCGGGCGTGACGAGCGCGTCCCCGCCGGTGCCGAGCTCGATCCGGACCTGAGTCAGCAGCGTCGGCTCGCCTTCCTCGATCGCGAACCGGACGTAGAGCTCGCCGTCGCCGCGGCCACTCGACAGCATCGCGGCCGCGAGCGCGGTGCTCGCGAGCGTCGCGGGATCCGTGCTCGCGCTGACCCGGACGTGGGCGTCGCGAAATCCGAGCGCGGTGTAGACCGCGACGATCCGGTCGGCGTCGGCGGCGAGCTGCGGCGAGGTCGCGCTCGTCGTCGTCCCGAACAGCGTGGTCTGCAGCGTGACCTTGCGCGTCGCGATCGCGTCGTTGAGCTTGCTGCTCGCGACCGCGTGGTTGCCGACGAACTGGATCTCGAGGACCCGGCGCGTGCCGCCCTGATCGATCCGGTAGACGACGCGATCGAGCTCGGGGAAGCGCTCGCGGTTCCAGGTCACCCGCGCGTCGAAGAAGCCCTTGGTCTGGAGATATGCGGTGATCGCCCGCGCGCTCTCGGCCGCCTCGACGTCGTCCGAGCTCCCGGCCTGGTTGAACGTGAGTTGCTGCCGGAGCTCCTCGTCGGGCGCCGAGCCGGTGTCGTTGCCCTCGAACTGGATGTCGAGCTGGCGGCGCGGATCGATCGTGAGCGTGAAGCTCACGGTGTGCGAGCGGCGGTCGTAGTTCGTCTTGGTCGCCGCGTCGAAGTCATCGGTCACCCGCACCGCCGGGAAGCCGCGCTTCTGATAGTTCTCGACGATCTTCTTCAGGTCGGCCTTGTGATACGCGGTCGTGAACCGCGGGCCGTCGATGCAGATCGTGCCCCAGACCAGGCAGTTGCCGCGGTGCACGAACACCGCGCGGAGCTCGTCGTCCGTGAACACCGGCGCGATCGGGCCCGGTTGCTTGGCGACCTTGATGCGCCGCGGATCGATCGTGTAGACCGTGCCGAGCTCGACCTTGACCGAGAGCTTGACCGCGTGATGATCGATGTCCTGCTTGATGAACACGTTGGCGTCGAAGTAGCCCTCCTCGGCGAGGTACTCCTCGAGCCGCTTCTGCTCGGTCACGATCTCGCAGGTGCGCGCCTCGGGCGTCCACGGCAGGTAGCCGCCGACGCGCAGGCGCATGCGGCGACGGATCTCGTCGTCGAACCGGATGCCGAACCAGGTCTGCTCGACGTTGACGTCGACCTTGCGGATCAGCGGCAGCGGCTCGACGTGGACGCTCAGCTTGACGCCGGCCGCGGTCGACGTCGTGCTCAGCCCGAGCACGTAGTAGCCGAACGCCTTGGCGGCGCGACGGATGTCGTTGCGGGTCGACGCGGTCAGCGCGTGGCTGTTCTGGAGCGTCGGATCGAGGAGCGCACGCACCGTGTCCTTGGACTCGAGCAGCTCGCCCTCGATCTCGTAGTCCCGCCACGTCGTCGGGATCCCCTGATCGGCGAGCTCGACCTGCGTCGCGTCGCAGTGGCCGACGTCGAGCTCGATCGGACGCAGCGGCTCGTCGCTCGGCGGCGGCGCGACCGGCGGCAGGGGCGGCACCGTCGGCGCCGGGACCATCGGATCGGCGGCGGTCGGGCTCTCCGGGACCGGGGGCGCCGGCTGGGCGTACGATCGCCCCGGGAACACGAGGGCGAGCACGAGGCAGATGACGAGGCGCCTCATTCGATCACCAGAGGAACAGCCGCAGCACGAGCTTCACGCTCCGGTCGACGATGTCGAGCTCGGCGGGGTCGGTGTAGTTCTTGTTGAGCGAGCCACCCTGGAGCGTCAAGCTATCGTTGCCGTCGGTGATCTTGTAGGGCGTCTTGATCTCGGCGCGGAAGTTCGTCGTCGAGCCCCGGATCGTCTGCTCGGCATCGCCGATCACGCGCGCGTTCTCGAACACCTTCTTCTCGAAGTGCACGCCGACCGAGCCGAAGCCGATGTCGAACCGCAGGATGTCGACCGGGACGATCTTGGTGAGCGAGGTGCCGATGAGCCCCGAGACCCAGTCGCCAGCGAGATCCTTCACGATCTGATCGGCGAACCCGGCCGACGGATTCGTCGTCGGATCGACGTGGAGGGGATCGGTGCCGAGCGATTGATCGCCGAGCGAGCGGCGCAGCTGCTCCTGGTTGCGCCCGAGCACGAGCAGCGAGAGCGTCTGCGACTTGTTGTAGCCGGTCGACGTCTTCAGGTCCCACTGCGGCTGATCGAGCGAGCCGTTGATCGTCAGCGTGATCAGGTGCTCCTGGCCCGACAGGTCGCGATAGTTCGCCTCGCTGGTCACCGCGAGGTGCGGGTTCGCCGCCTTGACGTTCTCGGCGAAGTCGACCGAGCCTCGTGTGTTCGTGAAGTCGGCGCGCGTGCCCGGGATGCGGAACCGACCGTTCAGCACGTTGATCGAGCCCGACAGCCGCGGGTCGCGCGGGGTCTGCGTGATCTCGATGTCCTTGCCGGCGAAGTCGATCGTCGCGATGTTGTTGTCGACCGTGAACTTGCGGACGTCGAGCGTCAGGTTGAGGTCGGCGGCGCCGAGGGCGGGGTAGGTCTCCCAGAACGGCTTGGACGGCGGCGCGGACTGGCCGATCTTCGTGATGCGATCGGCGAGATCGAACTCGGTCTTGTAGGTGCCCGAGACGATCGACACCGCGCCCCGCGCGCGCCACTGATCGCCGTCGTAGGAGACGCCGATGCCCTTCATCGACACCACGAGATCGAGCGAGCCCGGGATGCGGAACGGCACGTTTTCGGCGTCGAGCGACATGTCGACCGCCGACAGCTCGCCGTCCCGCAGCGCGACCGCGCCCGACACCGAGGTGATCAGGCCCTCGTTGTCATACTTGCCACCGACGTCGCTGACCGCGATCCGATACGCGCGGTGATCGCCGTAGACCTGGACGCCCTGGACCGCGCCGGTGCAGTCGGGATCCTGATCCGCGGGAGCCAGGTTGCCACCGCACGTCGTGATCTCGACCGTGCCGCGCGAGAACGCGAGCTCGTGGCGCAGGCCGCGCGGCAACACCGTGACCGGCTGGTCGCCGTCGAACGACAGCGAGCCGGCGATCAGCGGGCGCGGGCCCTTGCCCCACAACCGGATCGCGTCGTCGCCGATCGTCGCGACGCCGCTGGCCTGCGAGACCGCGGTCGGCGCCAGCACGAGCAGGAGCTTGGCGGCGAGCCGGCCGGTCACGAACACGCCCCAGGCGCTCGGCGTCAGGCCGTCGAGCGTGATGCCACCGTGGATCTCGAGCTGACCCTGCGAGTCGTCGCGGCGCTCGTCGCGCACGTTGACCACGAGGTCGGAGAACCCGAGCGAGCCGTTCGCGAGCTTGATGAGGCCCCCCGGCGCCTCGAGCAGCGTGTCGCCGCCGATCGGGCGAAGCAGCACGTGGTCGAGCTCGGCGGAGGCCTCGAACTTCGGCGCGTCCCACGTGCCGTTGATCGCGGCGCGCAGCCGCGCGGTGCCGGACACCTGATCGAAGCGCTCGTCGACGAGCGGCTGCAAGCGCGACAGCTCGAGCTGACCGTCGACGGTGATCTCGACGAGGCTCTTGCTGGCCCGACCGCGCAGCGCGGCGACCAGCGCGTGGCCGGGCGCGCCGAGCGGGCGAGCGTCGAGCTTGGTCGGGCAGGGCGTGCGACCGGTCGGCGACTTCGGATCGCGACAGGCCAGCTCGACCGTCGTCGGCGTGACGCGCAGCGAGACCGCCGGGCGACCGGGCAGCTCGGGATCCGGCGTCGGCCGATCGTCGGGCACGGCGGTCGATGGCGCCGCCGATGTCAGCTGCAGCGGCGTGATCCGGCCGTCGGTGCCGCGGTGGTTGTAGACCACGCGCACGTCGGACAGCTCGACCCACGCCTCGGGCGCCGGCGGGCGGCCGTCGAGCGGCGCGAGCTCGGTCTTCAGCGTGACGACGCCCGACGCCCACGCCTGGACCGGCTCGTCGAGCTTCAGCTTGGCGGCGACGTCGATGAACTGGTCGACCTCGACAGCGTGGCCGTGCAGCACGACCTCGACCGGATACGGCGCGACCGTCCCGATCGTCCCGTCGATCACGAGCCGCCCGGCGAGCGCGGTGCCGTGGACCGCGAGGCCGGGCATCGGCTTCTTGGTCGTACCGAGCGTGACCGGCGCGACGTCGAGCCGCGCGTCGCCGATGAAGGCGCGCTCGGCCCAGGTGCGCACGAGATCGATCGCGCCGGTGCCGCGCGGTGCGTCGGGCGACCCCGACAGGTGCACCACCGCGCCGGCGAACCCACCGAGGATCGGCGGCGCGTCCTTGGCATGGGTGAACTGATCGATCAGCGCGAGCGGCACGTCGGCGAGCGCGATCGTGCCGCCGAGGTGCGCCGGCACGGTCTTCCTGGCGACCGTGATCGCCGGTAGCTTCGCGACCGTCGCGTCGACCGTGCCACCGGCCTCGTGCGTCGCCGAGGCGACCAAGCAGAACCCACCGGCGACGCGCTTGGCGTCGTCGCACAGGGCGCGATCACCGGTGTCGAGGTAGGTCAGGCCGCGCGGCCGGCAGCGCGTGTCGTTGCCCTGATTGAGGCAAGCCGCGACCGCGCGGTAGCCGTCGCCATAGATCGACAGGTGCTGCGACGTCGCGTACACGCTCGCGAGCGCCAGCCAGTCCATCGCCTTGCGCGACTGGTCGATGCTGCCGTGCAGGTTGACGTCGACGGTGTCGAGCGTGCCCTTGACCTTGCCGGCGAGCCCGCACAGCTTGGCGGCCTCGAGCCCCGCGCCGGTCAGGTGGAGCTTCTCGATGTACGGCACGGCGCCGAGCCGCAGCCGCGCGGTCCCCGAGATCCGGCCGCCGAGCCCGGGCGACGACATCGCCTGGACGTCGACGATGCCGTTCTGGATCGTCACCGCGTCGAGCCGCAGCGTGTCGATGCACGGCACGCCGGCGAGCGTGGTGCGCGCGTCGATCTTCGGCTGGCCGAGCTTGCCGGTGATGTGGATGACGCCGCCGTTGGCGCTCCTGAACAGCGGCGGGAGCCCGAACTTCTTCAGCCACACGTCGAGATCCGGGAAGCTGCCGTCGATCGTCATGTCGACGACGGTCGTGCGCGTGTCGACCTGGCCGTCGAACCGCGCCTTGCTGCGCCCGGCCTCGACGTCGACCTTGTCGAACTGGATCGTGCCGAAGTTGTTGTCGGTGAACAGCCGACCGTGGAACACGCGGATCGCCTTGTCGGTCGCGGTCGGGCCGAGCGCGAGGTCGAAGTCCTCGAGCGCGAAGCCCTCGTCGACGTCGCCCTTGGCCGACAGCCGGCCCGATGCGAACTTGCCGACCGACGTGCGGATCTTCGGTGGCAGAAAGCGCCCGATGTCGACCGCCTTGGGGATCTCGATCACCGCGTTGGCGTTGTAGGGCTTCAACCCGAACGTCGCCGACAGGTCGACCTCGCCGGGCTCCTTGCCGCCGGCGATCAGCGCCTTGGTCTTCTCGAGATAGCCCTGCTCGTTGACGAGGTCGATGCCGCCGTGGATCTCGGCGAGCGTCAGCCGGATCGGATCCTCGGACTTCTTGAGCGGTAGGTCGAAGCCGACGTTGCGCAGGTCTGCGGTCAGCTTGGGCGCCGCGACGAACGGGCCGGTCAGCGTGATCGTTCCGGACATGTCATCGCCGCCGACCTTGCTCTTGATGCAGCTGCGCACCGTCGGACCGAGGTTCTTGCCCTCGAGCCGCAGGTCCCACGTGCCGTCGTACGGCCGATCCCAGTACTTCTCGAGATCGCCGGTCAGCCGGAGCTCGGCGCCGTCGAGCTTGCGCGGCGACGGGTTGTCGAGCTCGGGGCAGGGGATCGTGCGCGCGCTGAGGCCGAGCTCGAGCGTGTTCGCGACGAAGTCGTGGCGCGGCCACTCCGACGGCAGTTGCGCGAGCCGATCGAGATCGATGTCGACCAGGTGCAGCGTGTACTTGGCGTCGCGCCCCTTGGGCGGATAGACGTCGTCGGCTCCGTTGGGGCTCGCGATATGGAACGCGGCGCGCGGGCCCTCGTCCTGGATCTGCAGCGTGCCCGACGACGCCTTGATCGCGAGCCGGACGTAGAACTTCGCGACCAGCGGGTCGGTCGCGTTCATGTAGAGGTAGCTCTTGTCGGCGTCCTTCCCCTCGGTATCGACCGTGACGTCGAGCAGCCGCGCGGTGACGCCGTAGCCGATCGAGCTCGCGGCCTTCACGTTGTACGGCGAGAAGTGCGCGGTCAGCGTGAGGTGATCGACGTGGATGTCGCGCAGCTCGAACACGGGCGGCGGCGCGTCGGCGTAGATGCCGGCGCGGAACCCGGCCTTCATGCGCGGATAGAACGCCGAGATGATGCTCGTGATCGTGCGGTCGTACGCGTGGAGCGGGTAGGGCTCGCGGGTCTGCTCGAGGAGCGCCTCGGCGTTGCTGACGTTCACGTGGCGGAACACGAAGTCGTGGTTGCCGAACATCAGCGCGTGGATGTCGACCTCGGCGGTCACCGTCCGGGCATGGATCAGCTTCTTGCGCGGGACGCGCTTGCTCGCTGGGTCCGGATCGGGGTGGTCGTCGGGAGTACAGTCCTCGTTGGGATCGGTCGTGCGGAACTCGCCGCCCGGTGGCGACGACAGCGCGCAGTCGTCCCAGACGTCGACGTCCTTGACCCGGAGCGGCACCCAACCGCCCGCGATCACCGTCTTCAACGACGCCGAGTCCCACTCGACCGAGCCGATCGAAATACGACCGCGCATCCGCTTGTTGAGCAACGACGCGATGTTGTCGCCGAGGCTGGGACCTTCGAACTCGACCCTCAGCACAGCGAACGCCGTGCCCATGAGCACGATCAGCACGACGCAGATCACACCGAGAGCCCGTAGCACTCGCGATCTCGTCGTCCGCGGTTTCACCGGCGAGTCCAACCTACACCACCGTCGGGATCGACGCATTTGTGGGTGGTCATGTTCAGAGCCCGCCTTTATACTGGGACTGGAAGCTTCGTTCGTCCCCACCAAACGCGCCCTCGAGGAACCCTGATGTCTGCGCAAGAAGACCTTCCGGATCCGTCCCAGGTTGTTTCATTGGCCCTTCGTCGCGAAGCCCTGCTTCCGCACGAGCGTGGTCGTGGCCTGGGGACTGTCGCTGTCGTCTGCACGATGGCCGGCGTCGCGTCGGGCCTCGCGCTCGCGACGACGCTGATGGCGATGCAGGTCGCCGACTCGATGTCGAACCACCCGCAGTGCCCCTACCAGATCGATGTCTACTCGCCGATCGAGACGCCCCACAACGGCTACCTCGGCGCGACCTACACGTTCTCGACCGCGACCCGTGCCGCGACGGTGGTCGGCGTCAAGGCGGGCTCACCCGCGCTGGCGACCGGGCTCCACGTCGGCGACAAGATCCTCGCGGTCGATGGCCTCCGGTTCACCCGCGACGACTTCAAACAGCGGATCGCCGAGGACTCGCCCGGCCAGGCCGTCACGCTCCTCGTCGAGCGAGCCGGTAGCGTTCAGACGTTCCGCCCGATCCTCGCTGCCTGGCCCTACTGACAATAGTCGCCGGCCGACTGCTGGCCGTCGCGGAGCTTCACGCAGGTCGACACGGTCTGGTCGTCGCGCTGGAACGTGACGACGATCTGGTTGCCGATCATGGCGTGGACCGGCTGGGTCGGGCCGACGCTGCCATCGTCGTGGGCGCGCTCGATGATGCCGAGGCCGAGATCGCGGTTGTAGATGAACACGACCGCGTCGACGTAGTTCGACTCCGGCGGGTAGTTGAACGACGCCGTCCCGGCATCGGTCGACACCGCGAACACCATCTTGGCCGGATCCGGGGGCGGGATCGGGATCGATGGAGTCACGCACCCCGCCAGCGCCAGGAGTGGCGCGAGCACGAGCACCGAAGTTATGAGCCGCAAACGCATGTTCCCGATGAGTGCACGAGCAAACCGAGTTCCATCACGATACTACGTGATTTTAGGAACTTGGCATCAACGAACCGCCAACCAGGTTGGCGATCGCCAATCTCGTTGCGGCGTTACGGGGTGCGGACGACGGTCGTCGGGAACATGATCGACAACCCCATCCCGAAGAACAGGTGGTTGATGAAGCGATCATCGGTGCCGATGTCCGGGTTCGAGTTCTTGCCGACGAAGCCGTCGGCGTTGAAGTCGGCGCCCGACGGGTTGTCGGAGAACGCGTAGTCGCGGACCGTGAGGTCGAGCGCGAGGAAGTCGTTGAGGAACACGTGGATGCCGCCGCCGAGGTAGAGCCCGGCGCGACCGCCACTGTTGAGCGGGGTGTCGTTCTTCGGGTTGTTGTCCGGCACGAAGCTCGTCGTGCCATCCATGCCGACGACCGGCTTGCCCTTGCCCTGGGTGTCATCGGTGCAGACCGAGGCATCGCAGTTCGACTTCAGCTGGGCGAACGCGACGCCGACCTGGAAGTAGAAGTCGAACGCGACGTACGCCTGCGAGAACGCAGCGAGCTTGCCGTACCACGGGGTCAGGCTGACGTACGCGGCGCCGTGGAACGGCATCGTGTTGAGCCGGTCGAGGAACTGCGCCTGGGTCGGCTCCGGGCTCGCCCCGGTGTCCGCGGTCGGCAGGGTCGGCGAGATGCGATCGACGAGCTTCGTGTTGATCGCGGTCGACGCGACGCCGACGACGCCGAACGACAGCATGTCCGACAGGTGGTACTCGATCTTCACGCCGCCGCCGATGATGTGGCGGAAGTCCGCGTTCATGGTCGACTCGAACAGCGGCGCGAGCTCGAAGCGATTCTTGACCAGCAGACGACGGTGGCGGACCGCCTTGTCCTTGCGCAGGTCGTTGTAGCGCCGGCCTTCGGCGCTGGCGTCGTGGGTGGAGGCGACGAGCGCGCCGAGCCCGAGGCACGCGACGAGAAGAGTGGTGGTCTTCATGGCTTTCCCTGGCTCAACGGAAGGTCGTGTATTCGAAGGACGTCGGCAGCCAGAAGCTGACGGACAGCTGGAACATCAGGTTGTTGATCAGCGCGCCATCGGCGTTGCTCTTGGCATCCGCCGCGCTGGCGTTCATCGTCACCGAGCGATTCGGTGGCTCGAAGTGGTCGTAGAACACGTAGTCGCGCATGCCGAGGTTCACGGTGAACCACTTCGTGATGAAGAACCGCATGCTCGCGCCGATGTTCGGCATGATGAGGAGGTTCGTGAAGCCGGGGAACTTGGTGTCCCGGGGAATCACTTCGCTCTGACCAGCGCCGATGCCCGCGGTGAAGAACACCTCCCACGTGATCAGCTTCTTGTCGAAGATGGCGAACTTGCCGTAGACCGGGACGTAGTGGAAGTCGAGCGCGGCGCTCCACTTGTACTCGTTCACCGTGGGCAGGCGGCGCGCCTGGCGAGCGACGAGATCGAACGGCTCGCCGAACGTGTGTGCGTAGTACTGGCCCTCGACGCCGACCGCGAGGACGTCGGTCAGGTAGTACGCGAGCTCGCCGCCGAGCGTCACGTGCTTGACCATGTTGTCGTTCATCGTCGTGCCGAACATCGGGGTCAGCTCGGTGCGCCGGACCTTCAGGAACGGCTTGCGCACGACGACGAGGATGTCCTTCCACGACAGCGGGGTCTTCTTGACCTCGCCGGCCTTCACCTGGGTCGCGGCCGCGTCGGCGGCGTTGAGGTCGGTCGCGAGGTCGTTGGTCGCCGGCTTGTCGGGATCGATCTCGATCTCGCCGGCGTCACCGCCACCGGCCGCCGAGCCCGAGCCACCGCCGGTGCCACCACCCGCGGGCTTGGCCGGCGTGTTGTCGTCACCGAGCTCGATCTCGCCGGAGTCGCCACCCTTGGGTGCGGGTGCGGTCCCACCGCCGCCGCCTTTCGGCGCGGGCTTGGTGGGGGCGGGTTTGCCGCCCTTCTTCGGTTGAGCCATCGCCCCGCCTGCGACGAGCGCAGACGCCACGACGAAAACAGAAAGCAAACGTAGGGCCCGCATGCGTAGAGGCTTCATAACACGCGCCTTTTTCTGGGCTCAAGCAAACGGCGCACGCAAAGCGGCGCGAAATAACGCCGACACACCCTGGCAGTTCGGGTTGCAACGTGGCGTGTGGCCGCCTCAGCTCACTCGGCTTTGGCGTACAGCCCGTCGACGAATGCCGCGGCGTCGAACACCCGGAGGTCGTCGATCTTCTCGCCGACGCCGATGAACCGGATGGGGACCTTCAGCTCGTCGCAGATCCCGAGCACCACGCCGCCCTTGGAGGACCCATCGAGCTTGGTGATCACGATGCCGGTGATCTCCATGTCGGCCTTGAAGGTCTTGGCCTGCGAGATCGCGTTCTGGCCGGTCGTCGCGTCGAGCACCATCCAGGTCTCGTGCGGGGCGCCCGCCATCGCCTTGTCGGACACCCGGCGGATCTTCTTGAGCTCGTCCATGAGGCCGGCGTTGGACTGCAGGCGGCCGGCGGTATCGCAGATCACGAGGTCGAACTTCTCGTCGACGCCGCGCTTGATCGCGTCGAAGATCACGCTCGACGGGTCGCCGTTCTGCTTGCCCTTCACGACCTCGAGCTTCGAGCGGCGGGCCCACTCCTCGAGCTGCTCGGTCGCGGCGGCGCGGAACGTGTCGCCGGCAGCGAGCAGCACCTTCTTGCCTTCGGCCGCGTACTTCGCGGCGAGCTTGCCGATCGTCGTCGTCTTGCCGACGCCGTTGACGCCGAGCACGAGCAGGACGAACGGCGCGTGCTTCGTCAGATCGAGCGGTGGCGCCTCGACCTCGAGGATCTCGCGCGACACGTTGCGGATCCGCTTCCAGATCGTCGACGCGTCCTCGAGCTCGGCCTTCGACAGGCCGGCCTTCACGCTCTGGAAGATCCGGTCCGCGGCGCGCGGCCCGATGTCCGCGGTGAACAGCGTCTCCTCGAGCTCGCCGAGCGTCTCCGCGTCGATCTTCTTCTTGCCGAAGATCTTGCCGAGCTTGGCCACGAAGCCCGAGCGGGTCTTCTGGAGCCCGGCCTTGTACGCGTCGGCGGCCTCGCGATCGGTGGCCGGCGCCGACTCGGGCGGGGCCTCGACCTCGGGCTCGGTCCGCCGGGGCACCTTGCCCTCCTGTCCGGGCCGGGGCCGTTTGCGCTCGCGCTTTTGCGGTGCGGGCTCCTCGAGATCGAGGCGACTGCGTGCGGTCGTGCTCGCGAGCCGGCTCTTGATCGACGCGCGCCGCAACAGGAACAGCACGAGCACGATGCCGACGACCGCGATCGCGAGCTTGACCAGCTCGTCCGTATCCATAGGTGCGGTCTTATACCCTGGGGTTGGTCAGTGCGGCCGTGTCGACCGCGGGCTTCTGCAGGCGTTCCTGGATCGCGCGGTCGACCCGCTCGGACGCGTGCGGCAGGATGGTCTCGGCGGCGAGCCGCGGCGAGAAGTAGATCTCCTCGACGAAGTCGGTGAGCTCGGCGAGGGCAGGGCTCGGTCTGCGCGCGCGCACGTGGTCGACGATCTGGCGCGGCGACCAGATGCCCCACAGGCGAGTCTCGGGGAGGACCGGCTCGGCGGCGCGGCGGTAGAGCTGGAACACGCGCTCGCGGACCGGGACGAGGTCGACGCGCACGCCGCGCAGCTCGCCGCGATGCGGGATCGAGACCACGAACTTCTCGGTGACGTGGCCGGGCGCGGCGACCTCGGCGAGCCACTCGCCGGGCAGCAGGCGCTCGACGAGGAAGCTGCCGTCGGGCCCGGAGCGGACCTCGCGCTCGTCGAGGATCGCGGCGGTCGACTCGGGGCCCGAGTGGGTCGGGTGGCTGCGCGGCCCGAGCAGCAGGCGCACGACGGCCTCGCCGACCGGCCGGCCGCGCACCGTGTCGCGCACGACGCCGGAGAACCCATCGTCGCTCGGCCGTCGCAGCGTCGACATCACGCCGGGCTTGTTGCTGACCAGGCCACCATCGACGATCTTGTCGAGCTCCGCCGCGGGCGTCGCGACGGCCTCGGCAGGGCCGGCCTTCTTGCGGAACCGGGTCCACGGCTTGGTGCGCGCAGCGAAGAACGCGCCGGCGGCGAGCGCGGTCGCGAGGAACGCGGCGATCGTGTACGCGACCGGCACCGGCTCGGGCTTGGCGATCGTGACGATCACGGCCGGGCTCGCCGAGCCGCGCACCGACGGTCGCCCCGGGTCGGCCTGCACCGCGAGGCCGAAGTCGCCGTACTTGGTGTCGCCGCCGACCAGCTTGCCCTCGACCGTGAACTTGTAGCCGCCGTCGCCCCCGGTCGCGCCCTGGGCGAGCCGGTGATCGCCGGCGACCAGGGTGACCGCGGCGCGCGCGATCGGGTTGCCGTCCTCGTCGATCACCCGGCCGGTGGCGACGAGGTCGTCCTCGTAGGCGATCCGGGTCGCCGCGAGTGCGAGCGTCGTCGTGCTGGTGGCGACGAGGTCGATCGTCGCGTCGGCGGTCGCCGCCTGGTGGACCCCGTCGCCGGCGAAGCTGGCATGGACGTGGCGCTGACCGGGTCCGCCGGCCGCCTTGCGCGTGTAGACGAACGGCGCGCCGCTCTCGACCGCGGCGAGCGGCGCGAGCTCCTTGTCGGTCGGCGCGCCGGCGCTGAGCTCGATCGGGAGCTTCACGACCGTGTCGTCGGACTTCGCGGTCACCGTCAGCTTGACGCCGCCGAGGACCTCCTCGATGCCCAGCGTGAGGCCGAGCGTGGCGCGCGACGGATCGACCTTGATCGGGGTCTCGCTGCCGTCGATCAGGGGGCCGCCGCGATAGATCAAGGTCGCCACGAGCTCGCCGGGCTCGACATTGTTGAGGATGACGTGGAACCGGCCCTCGGCGTCGGTCACCGCGGTGACGTCGCCGGTCGCGGTCTTCAGGTGGACCTCCTGGCCGACGATGCCGTCGCCGGTCAGCCGATCGATCAGCTGCCCGGATAGCTCGGCCTCGCCCTCGCGCAGCAGGCGGACCTTGTCGACCGCCAGCTGGGTCTGCGCGCGGATCTCCACGGTCGGGGCGGCCGCGGCGGTCGCGACCGCGAAAACCAGCGCGATGAAGGCCGCGATCCGAGGTCCCGAGCCCATCTGTACCGCCATGGTGATAGCAGCTGGGCGGGATCGTCTCAATGTCATAGGGTTCGTGCAGGCTGCCCCCGCACCATGCGTATCAAGCGAGTCGAGATCATCGGCTTCAAGTCGTTCTGCGACCGTGCGGTCGTCCAGATCGGGGAGTCGATCACCGGGGTGGTCGGGCCGAACGGGTGCGGCAAGTCCAACATCGTCGACGCGATCCGCTGGTGCATGGGCGAGCAGAGCGCCAAGCACCTGCGCGGCAAGGCGATGGAGGACGTGATCTTCGCGGGGTCCGAGAGCCGCGGCCCGGCGCCGATGGCCGAGGTCTCGATCACGTTCGACGACGTCGGGTTCTCGCACGAGACGCTCGAGCTCGCTCGCCACTCCGACGAGGCCGAGACCGAGCGCGCGATCGAGGCGCTCGGCGAAGACGGCGCGCCGGTCGAGGTGGTGCCCGAGGTCGTCGCCGAGGTCCCGGCCGAGGTCCCCGAGGTCGTTCCCGAGGTCGCGCCGCCCGCCGCGGTGTTCCTCGACGCCGAAGGTCAGCCGATCGCGTCGCCGACCGAGGAGGTCGCCGCGATGCTCGCCGACCAGCCGCCGGCGTTCGAGTTCGCCCGGTTCACCGAGGTCACGATCACGCGGCGCCTGTACCGCGACGGGATGTCGCAGTACTTCATCAACAAGTCGCCGTGCCGGCTTCGCGACATCACCGACTTCTTCCTCGGCACCGGCGTCGGCACCAAGGCGTACGCGATCATCGAGCAGGGCCGCATCGGTCAGATCGTGTCGTCGCGTCCGGCCGATCGCCGCGCGATCATCGAGGAGGCCGCCGGCATCACGAAGTTCAAGGCCAAGAAGAAGGCCGCCGAGCGCAAGCTCGACCAGACGCGCCAGAACCTGATGCGCGTGTCGGACATCGTCAGCGAGCTCGACAAGCGGATGGGCACGCTGCGCCGTCAGGCCCAGAAGGCCGAGCGCTACCGCAAGTACAAGACCGAGCTGCGCGACATCGACCTGTGGAAGTCCGCGCACCGCTGGCTCGAGCTGTCGAGCGAGGTCGGCCAGGTCAACGCGCGGCTCGTCGAGGCGCGGGAAGAAGAGACCGTGTCGCGCGCCGAGTGGACGACCAAGGACGCCCACGTGGTCGCCGAGCGCGCCGAGCTCGCGGTCGAGGAGCGTCGCCTCGTCGGCGTGCAGGAGCTCGGCTACGAGCTCGACAACCGGGTCCGGCTCGGCGAGAGCAAGCAGGCCTTCGAGCGCCGCGAGGCCGACGAGCTCGAGGGCCGGGTCGCGCAGAGCACGGCGGAGATCGCGCAGCTCGTCGAGCAGCGCATGCAGGGCGCGGCCGAGCTCGAGCAGGCGATGGCCGAGCTGGCCGGGCTCATCGTCGAGGTCGAGCGCGAGCAGGGCGAGGTCAGCCAGCGCGAGGCGCTGGTCGGCGAGGCCCGCCAGATGCTGAAGAACGCCCAGGGGCGCCTCGAGGAGGCCCGCGGTGAGATCGGGACGCGGCGCACCGCGATCGCGACGTCCGAGGCACAGCTCGAGGCGCTCGGCCGCCGCCGCGACGAGACGACCCGCCGCATGGAGCGCGTGGTCGGCGAGTTCGACCAGGCGAGCGAGCGCGCCCGCGACCTCGATCGCGAGGGCAAGAAGGCGCAGGGGCAGCTCGCCGAGCTGCGCCAGACCCGGTTTGACCTCGGCAACCAGAGCGAGAGCTTCGCGGCGCGCTACGAGCTGCTCGGCGACGACGTGTCGCGCGGCGATCTGCAGGTCGACGCCCTGCGCGGCGAGCTGTCGAAGAAGCAGTCGCGGCTCGGCTCGCTCAAGGAGATCCAGGAGCGCTACGAGGGGTTCGCCCGCGGCACGCGTGCCGTGATGACCCGCGCTGCCGAGATCGCCGAGGTCTCCGCGATCCACGGCGTCGTCGCCGATGTCGTCCGCGCGCCGGTCCACCTCGAGATCGCGGTCGAGGCCGTGCTCGGCGACCGGCTCGGCGGCGTGCTGGTCTCGGAGTCATCGGTCGGCGGCTCCGCGATCGCGTTCCTGAAGCAGCACTCCGGTGGTCGCTCGGCGTTCGTGCCGGTGACCGTCGCGACCGCCGCCTCGGCACCGCGGGCGAGCGTGCCGGGCCAGTTCGAGGGCGAGGGCAACCCGTCGTCGGCGATCGAGGTCCACGCGCTCGAGCTGCCGCCCGCGGCCTCACCGCTGCCGGTCGGCGAGGGTATCGTCGGACGCATGGCTGAGCTGGTCGACTTCGCCGATGGCTACGCCGGCGTCGGCAAGCGGCTGTTCGGCGCGACCATCGTGGTCGACACGCTCGACCGCGCGCTCGCGCTGTCCGACGCGGGCGTCCGCGATCGCCTCGTGACGCTCGACGGCGACGTGGTCGACACCGACGGTACCGCGCTCGGCGGCTCGCGCGATGCGCAGGGCGCCGGCGTGCTCGCGCAGATGCGCGAGATCCGCGAGCTCGAGGAGCGCGTCGCGACGCTCGAGCACGAGCTCAGCGAGGCGACCGCGTTGCTGGTGACCGCGAAGGCGGAGCACAAGCAGGTCGGCAAGGCGATCGAGGGCCTCCGGACCCAGCAGCACGAGGGCGACCTCGCGATCATGGGCTTCGAGAAGGACGAGTCGCGCGTGCGCGTCGAGCTCGATCGCCTGCGCGACCGGCTGACCCAGCTCGGCAACGAGAAGCTCGAGCTCGAGAGCCGGCTCGGCGCGATCGCGACCGACGAGACCGGCGCGCGCGAGCGCAAGCTGGCCGCCGAGGATCGGATCGCCGAGCTCGAGCGCGTCCAGCTCGACCTCGCGTCCGACGCTGCCACGCACCGCGATCAGGTCGAGGAGCTGTCGGCCGTGCTCGTCGAGGCGCGCGTCCGCGCGGCACAGCTCGGCGAGAAGCGAGCCGCGGCCGAGTCGCAGACGCTGCGCATCGAGGCGACCGACACCGAGCTCGCCCGCCGGGTCGCGCGGCTCGAGCACGACATCACCGAGTCGACCCGGCGCGCGAGCGATCTGCGGGTCGACTGCGACAAGCTCGCGACCGAGCTCGAGGAGGTCCGCGTCGCCCACGCCACCGCGGTCACCGAGCTCGAGACCGGCCGCCAGGCGTACAGCGTGCGGCTGATGGCGCTGGCCGAGGTCGAGCTCGCGTCGCGCGACCTGCGCACCCGCGCCGACGCGCTCGCCAAGGAGGTCAACGCGCTCGAGCTGCGCGAGGGCCAGGCGGCGATGAACCGGAAGAACGTCGAGGAGGGCGTCGCCGAGCGCTACCAGCTCGAGATGCTCGAGGTGATCCCCGACTTCCACCAGCGCTCGCAGATCACCGAGGTCGAGGACGCGCGGCTGCTCGAGCTCAAGGAGCTCATCGACAAGATGGGTACCGACATCAACCTGACTGCGATCGACGAGTTCGCCGAGGTCAGCACGCGCTACGAGTTCCTGAGCGCCCAGCAGATCGATCTCGAGCGCGCGGTCGACCAGCTCCAGAAGGCGATCGACAAGATCAACAAGACCAGCCGCAAGCTGTTCAAGGACACGTTCGCGGCGGTCAACGCCACGTTCAAGGAAGTCTTCCCGCGGCTGTTCCGCGGCGGCCAGGCGTTCCTCTCGCTGTCGACAACGCCCGAGCGCGGCGAGCGCGGCGAGGACGGCAAGCTGATCCCCGGGACCGGCGGCAAGGACAAGGAGATCGATCTCCTCGAGGCCGGCATCGAGATCTTCGCGCAGCCGCCCGGCAAGAAGAACACGACGGTCGATCAGCTGTCCGGCGGCGAGAAGGCCCTCACCGCGGTCGCGCTGGTGTTCTCGATCTTCCTCATCAAGCCGTCGCCGTTCTGCATCCTCGACGAGGTCGACGCGCCGCTCGACGAGGCGAACGTCGATCGCTACAACGAGATCGTGCGCGAGATGACCGATCGCTCGCAGTTCATCGTCATCACGCACAACAAGCGGACGATGGAGTCGGCCGACGCGCTGTACGGCGTGACGATGCAGGAGCCCGGCGTCAGCAAGCTGGTGTCGGTCAACCTGACGCGCATCGCGCGCGGCGCGCAGAAGTCCGCGGCGAACGCGTCCGCGTAGCGTGTGACCGACGACGCTCGACGCGAGCATCGCCTCGATCGGGCTCCGTCCGGTCCCGTCAGACCTTCTGGGTCGGCAGCATCCGTGACCTGATCGAGCTCTATCCGACGGTCGACCGGAGCTCGAGTGGGACGCCACGCGCTCCTCCTCGCGTGGCGCACGTCGTACCGCACCTCTACGGGCGCGAGGCGGGCGTTGCTCGACATCCGGGATGCGGCGAACCTCATCTCCAGCCTGGTCGATCGGATCGACGAGGCGCGACAGATCTTCGCGATCGTCGAGGCGCCTTTTTTCGACGAGCTACGACGACGAGCTGGCGCCACTGCGCCGGCTGCTCGCCGCGTTGCCATAGATGCGCGTCGTCCGAAGCCTGTCATAGTAGGTGGGACATGACGCTGGACGCCGCGACCCGCGAGCACCTGCTCGACGAGCTCGCGATCCTGTGTGCGCGCGGGGGCTGGGAGCGCTTCCTCACCGCGCCGGTCGCGCCGCGAGTCGAGGACTTCCCGGATCCGTGGCGACCGACGCGGGTCGGCGTGCGGACGCTGATCCGCCGGCTGGCGTGGCATGCCGGGCTCGACATCGAGGATCCGACGCTGGCGCCCGAGCGCCGCACGGCGGCCCGCGCGATCCGGGTCGACGACCGCCGCCACGGCGCGCCGCCCACGCAGCGGCGGCCCGAGACCAACCTCGAGCTCTTGCACCTCGATCCGGCCGACGCGACGTTCGCGCTGTTCTTCATCGGCGAGGACGATGTCTGCGGCACGTTCGCGCACGAGCTCGGCGTGTGGTTCGGCGCGCTGCATCGGCCCGACGCGTCACAGACGCCGTATCGCAGCGCGACCGCCGATCGGGTGGAGGTCGACGCCGAGCACGATCTCGAGCGCGGCTCGCGGGCCACGGTGTATCTCGGGCTCGGCGTCGTGGCGGCGAACGCGGCGTATCAGGAGTACAGCCGCGCCGGCCGGTTCAACGGCGCATACAGCCCACTCGAGCACGACATCGTGAAGGGCGGCTACGTCGCGATGTCCGAGCTCGCGTTCCTGCTCGCGATCCAGGCCATCGTGCGTGACTCGACCACGGCGCCCGCCGGGCTCGGTGGCCCACAGCGCGACGAGGTCACCGCGTTCGTCGCCGAGCTGCGAGGGCAGCGCGACACGCTGCGCGATCGGCTCGGCATCCCGCGCGACGCGAACGTCGCGGCGCGACCGGTCGCGGTCGCGTTCGAGGTTGACCTGTTCGCCGACGAGGACCATCGCAAGGATGCGTTCCGCTGGCGCGCGAACCGCGGTGGGGTCGGCATCCTCGCCGGGGGCGTGCTCGGTGCCGGCGTCGCGTTGCTCGTCGCCTCGCGTGGGCTCGCGCCGATCGTCGTCGCGGGCTGCGCGGGTGCTGGTCACGCGGTCGGTCGTCGGGTCCGGGTGCCGCGATGTACCGCGTGCGCCGCGGTGATCGCCGAGACCGCGACCGTGTGCTCCGCGTGTGGTGCACATTTACACGGCGACATCGCGAGTCCCGCCGATCGCCTCGACGCCGAAGAGCGCCTCGGTAAGTAGTTCGAGCTGCGGCGGTGTAGGTGCGGTGCACTTACCTCGGCACATTCCCCGATTCCTCGACGAGGAAAATCGATCCCCCTTCGTCCACCGGTCGTCGTGATCGGGTGTCCTTTTCGTGACACGCGACATTCCACTTGGTAATTTTAGGGTGGGCGATTCATCGAGCAAGGGAGAGACGACTATGGGGAACTTGAATCTGATCGCACGTCGTCATGGCTGGGACCGCTGGCGGGACCTCGCGTTCATCGCGGGTGCCATATTGCTCACCGCACTCTCGATCGGCGCGGTGACCTCCAAGGCCGCCGGCAAGGCGTCCAACAACTGGACCGTCCAGGTGATCGAGAGCGACTTCCAGATCGTCCGCTGACCGGACACAGGGACGGTGTCAATACTTGCTCGGTTTCGGCGCCACGCCAAAACCAGCGGTTCTGATCCGTCCCACAACTCCGTTTCGACCTGCGAAACCGAGCAAGTATTGACACCGTCCCCAATTCACAGGCCGGGGAGCGGACACCGCTAACCGACGGAGCGAATCGGGCCGCCGCGCGACGCGCCGATCAGCCGATCGAGGCTGTCCGACGGCGAGGCCTCCACGACGCGGATGCCGTGGCGCACGAGCAAGCGCTTGCCGGGGTGGATCCCGGAGCGCTGGTCGCGGATGACGAGCTCGCGCACCCGGCGACCGTGGGGCGTGGCCGCGGCGGCGAGGAACGCGACCGGTGACGGCACGAGGGCGACGACGGTGCCTGCGGCCTTGCGCAGCCGCGCCAGCGCCTTCACGGCGACCTTGTCGTCCTCGCTGATGCCCGCGAGATCGGAGACCAACACGACGACGTCGGGCCGCCCGTGCGCGACGACGCGCTCGACCGCGCGGGCGAACCCTGCCGAGCGGCGGCCGTGCTCCCAGGTCAGCCGGTACGGCAGCTCGATGCCGCGCAGCCGGCAGAAGTGGCGGAGTGGGGCGAGCTGCGGATCGCTCTCGACGACCGGGCGGATCGGTCGCTTCGCCTTGTCCTTGCTCGCGCCGAGCATGATCTCGATCAGCCGCTTGCACATCCGGCCGGTCGCCGCGATGTCGTAGAGCTGGCCGTCGGGACCGGCCTGGATCGCGGCCCACCGCGGATCGTCGAGCGGCGGCGCGGTGCGGATGCGGACGTCGATCGCCTCCTGATGCGCGAGGTAGCGCGCGACCAGCGCGACCAGCTCGCCGGCGGTCACGTCGGTGAGATCCTCATCGACGACCGAGCGAGTCTCGAGCAGGCGCTCGATGACCTGGAGATAGTGATGGTGGCCGCTGTCGGCGGCGAGCTCGAGCGCGACGCGCGTGTCGTACGCGACGAGCCCGACGCGATCGCCGTTGCCGATCGCGGCCTTGGCAAGCGCGGCCGTCGCGTCGCACGCCCAGTCGATCGGCGAGCGGCCGAGCGGACCCGAGCGCATGCCGCCGCCAATGTCGAGCAACACGACGTGGGTCGTCACGATCTCGTTCTCGAGATCCCGGACCATCAGCTGACCGCGGCGCGCGGTCGCCTTCCACGCGATGAACTTGAACGGGTCGCCGTGCGTGTGCTCGCGCAGCTCGCGCAGCTCGCCCGACAGGCCGCGACGCCGCACGTGGTGGAGACCGACCTGCTCGTGGATCGCGCCCGACACCGCGCGGACCGACGCGCCGCGCAGCTGCTGGGCGCGCGGGAACACCTTCACGGTGATCGGTTTCGGAAAGAACGCCTCGATGTCGAACAGCCCGAGCGCGTCGCCGAACCGCAGCGCGGCACCGTGCAGCACCTGGTGCCCGGCGGCGAGCGGCTTGACCGGCGTCGTGACCTCGACCTGCTGGCCGCGCTTGACGGTCGCCATCGGCTCCTCCTCGATCTGCAGGCCCGAGCCGGCGAGGATCCGGGTCGACAGGATGCGCAGCTTGCGGCTGCCGTGGTTGCGGAACGCGAGGTGGAGCTGGAACAGCCGATCGACCGACAGCGCGCCGCCAGGTTGGTCGCCGGGCGGCACCCACCACGACAGCTCGATCTTCTTGCGGCGCAGCAGGATCGCGGTCGGATAGAACTCGAGGTAGAGCGCGAGCAGCACCGCGAGGACGACGCCCGCGAGGCTGACGAGCGGCGGCGCCCCGTGGATCGCGCCGACGACGAGGAACAGCACGGCGGTCGCGAGCAGGAGCTTGCCGCGTGCGGTCAGCCTCGGGATCATGAGGTCGACCTCGCTGCGCTCGGCGCTCTCCGCTCGAACCTGGTTCGAGCGCGCGGGGCCCTCGCGGCGCGGGGGGACCTCGCTCGCCGCTGCGAGCTGCTCTCAGCGCGCGAGGCCATCGCTGCTCTCGGCGCTCTTCGAGCGCGCGTCAACGTGCTTGGGCCTTCGGCATCCGGTAGGCGACCTTGTCGACCGCCTCGGCGATCACCGCGGTGCCGACGGTGCCCTCGAGCTCGGCCTCGGGCGTGAGCAGGATGCGATGGCCGAGCACGAGCGGCGCGAGGTGGCGGACGTCGTCGGGCAGCACGAAGTCTCGACCCTTGAGCAACGACAGCGCCTTGCCGGCGTGGACCAGCGCGAGCGCCGCGCGCGGCGAGGCCCCGAGGTAGACCTTGGCGTGATTGCGGGTGAACGCGACCATGCCGAGGATGTAGTCGAGCAGCTCCTCGGCGACGAACACCTCCTGGGTGAGCTCCTGCATCTCGAGCACGTCGGAGGGTCCGAGCACCGGACGGACCGGCGGTGGCGGACGATCGTAGGTCGCCAGCATCCGCTTCTCGTCGGCGAGCGCCGGGTAGCCCATCTTCAGCTTGATGAGGAATCGATCGACCTGCGCCTCGGGGAGCGGGTAGGTCCCCTCCTGCTCGATCGGGTTCTGGGTCGCGAGCACGATGAACGGCTCGGCGAGCGTCTTGGTCTCGCCCTCGATCGTGACCTGGTGCTCCTGCATCGCCTCGAGCAGCGCGGACTGCGTCTTGGCGGGAGCGCGGTTGATCTCGTCGCCGAGCAAGACGTTCGTGAACACCGGGCCCTCGCGCAGCACGAACGTGTTCGTGCGCATGTCGAGGATGTACGTGCCGGTGATGTCGGACGGCAGGAGATCCGGCGTGAACTGGATGCGGCGGAAGTGGCAGCCGAGCGTGCCGGAGAACGCCTTCACGAGCGTCGTCTTGGCGACGCCGGGCGGCCCCTCGATCAGCACGTGCCCGCGCGCGAGCAGCGCGGTGAGCAGGGCCTCGGTGATCGCGGGCGCGCCGATGAACGCTCGCCCGACCTCCTCGGTGACCGCCTTGGTAAGTTGGCTGACGCGGGCGAGTTTCTCGGGAGACAGGGAAGGCATTCAATATCCGCTTGGGAGGTCGGCTCCGAGAGTACGACACAGCTCGGCGACGTCCTTGAACAGGGCGTCGAATTCGCGACGCGGCAGCTGACCCGCGGCCCACGGCGCGGCGGCGTGACCGCGTCCGGGCAGCGCGCGCAGCCGCTTGTAGACCCGCGCGAGCGCGATGCTGGCGTCGTTGCCGGCGATCCGCGCGAGCTGTGCGACCAGCTCGGGCTCGGCGATCGTGTAGAGCGGCTCGGGCTTGCCGAGCGCGTCCGCAATCGCGTTCTGCGCGACGTCGCGGAGCACGCAGGCGACCACGAGGTTCGAGCCGCCGCCGTCGTCGTGCGCCATGATCAGCGCGTGGGGCTCGTCGCGCCGCGCCGGCCGGTGGAACCGGAGCCAGGCGCCGTCGATCTTCGGGCCGCGGCGGACCGGTAGCGCGCCGAACGCGAGCCCGAGCAGCGCGATCGCGAGGATCGCGGCGAGCACCTTCATCGCGCGCGGCGTGAGCAGCCACGCGCGCCACTCCGACAGCCAGAAGTTGAGGCTCGCGATCGAGCGACTCGTGGCGCTCATGTGCGCGTCGTCGATGAACGCGCGTGGATCGCCGTACATCGGCACGTCGCCGCGCAACAGCACGATGTGGCGCGCGCGACCGCCGCGATCGAGCCAGCGCAGGAGGTTCGCGGCGAGCTGGACGTCGCCCTTGAACTGCTGCATCCGGTTGATGAAGATGCTCGGGTCGCTGATCGCGACGAACTTGCCGGTGCCGCGCTCGCCCGCGACGACGACGGCGCCCTCGTCGAACCCGAGCACGGTGGTCGCGCCCTGGATCCGGGTGAGCGCGGCCGGGTGGTTGGTGACCAACTCGCCGACCTCGGCCGCGAGCGGGTGATCGGCGCGCGGCGTCGCGATCGGCGCCCACAAATGGCCCGACTCGAACTTGCTCGCGCGCGGCGTCGTGACCTCGGCGCGCAGCAGGCCGAGCGCCTCCATCGCCTCGCGACCCTCGC
The DNA here is from genome assembly GCA_038321315.1 of Haliangiales bacterium. GTDB lineage: Bacteria > Myxococcota_A > Polyangia > Haliangiales > Haliangiaceae > JABFXX01. Next base: position 69,250 of record JBBQEX010000027.1, read on the forward strand.
CGAAGTCGTCGGCGATCACGACGTTGCCTCCGGCGGTCACGAACGCGCCGAGCCGCGCCGGATCGACGCGCTGGAGCGGGTAGATGAGGATCAGGATGTCGTCCGACGACAGCTCGCCCCACTCGAGGTGCTCGGCGGGCGTGACCTCGTAGCCCATGCCCTCGGCGAGCCCGACGAAGCTGGCCATGCCGTTCCACGCGTTGCTGCGCGGATCGTAGTCGGCGCTGACGTCGGCGCCACTGCCGAGCAGCGTCCCGAGCGCGTCAGTGTCGGCACGGGCGCGGGCGGTCGCGCTCATCACGAGGAGCGCGATGAGGATCGCGCGCGTCGGCCTCATCCCATCTCCCGGCGGAGCTCTTTGGTCGCAGCCGCGAGCGTGGCGAGCGCGTCGCCGAACGGCTCGTTGTCGGGTTGCGCGTCGGGCTCGCGCGCGATCGCCATCACCGCGTAGTACCCGGCATCGACCGAGTACAGCACGAGGTCGAGCTTCGCGTAGCGCGCGATGTAGTAGTCGACGCCGCCGTGGTGCAGCGTGCCGAACGCGGCGTGCAGGAGCGCGAGCACGACGCCGTACTGCGCGGTCAGCACGGCGAAGTCGAACGGATCGCCCGTCGCGTACGAGTCGACCATCTCGCCGTCGCGCGCGGCGAACGCGCCGCCGATCGCGTTCGGCGTCGCGACGACCGCGCGCCGCATGATGTCGCCGAACGGCGTCGCCGTCGTGCTCGCCTCCTTGGTCACTGGACGCCGCCGATCTCGAGCTTGTCGAGCTTGGCGAGGTTCTCGTCGACGAGCTCGACCTTGGCGCCGAGCTTCTTCTGGACCTCGCGGGCCCAGACGTCGAAGTAGCTGCGGCGCAGATCGGGGAACACCTCGGCGGCGAGGTCGTCGCGCGTCAGCTCGGCGGCGGGCGTGCCGCCGGTGTAGAGGATCACGTCCCAGCCCCACTCGGTGCGGATCGGGCCCGCCGTGCGACCGACCTCGGGGATCGCGAACAGCGCGTCGGCGTACGGCTTGACCAGCTTGGTCGCCTGGTGTGTCGGGACGTCGCTGCGCTCGTACTCGAAGCCGGCGGCCGCGATCTCGGGCTTCACCGGATCGGTGAGCTCGGCGAGCGTGACCGCGAACAGCCCGGTCTCGTCGCGCACGCGCGCGGCAAGCTTGTCGGCGAGCTGGTGGGCGAGGGCGTCGCGCGCGGCCGGCGCGTCGGCGGCGAGCTTGACGCGGACGTAGGTCGACGCGCGCGACTCGGGGCGATGCAGCGCGCGCAGGTTGTCGTCGACGACCTTGTCCATGATCTTGCCGAGGTCGGACGGCTTGGCGAACTTGTCCTCGTAGTACTTCTCGACGAACCGCTCGACCAGCTCGGTGTGGAGCGCGTCCTGCACGCCCGGATCGGTGGCGAGCCCGCGTGCCTCGGCGGCCTGCGCGAGCAGCTCGAAGTCGATGCACTGGCGGAGCGCCGCGTCGCGCGTGGTGCCGAGCGACTGCGCGGTGACGCAGGAGCCCCACACCGGGCGGCCGTCGACCTGGGCGACGATCACGTCGTCCTTGGCCGCCGCGGTCGCGATCAGCGCGACGTGCGGGGCGCCGGTGCTCGGCGGCGCGGTACCGCCGCAAGCGGCGAGCGCGATCAAGAGAAGCCGACGCATCAATCGCGCTGGACGAGCGCGAGGCGCGCCATCTCCTTGCCGACCGAGATCACCGCGACGCCGATGATCATCACGAGCAGCGCGGCCACGTAGTCGCGGCGCGCGAGGTAGTCGAGCGTCTCCTTGAAGAAGAACAGGCTGCCGGCGATCAGCGCGACGGCGAGGACCTCGAAGAAGTAGTGGCGGATGCCGAGCAGCCGACGCAACGAGTTCAAGAAGCTGCTCATCGTCATCCCTTCATGTTGCGAAACAGGACCAGCGCGACCATCGCGGCGAGCGCGACCCCGACGGCGAGATAGAACCGCGACCGCGGCCGTCCCGACTTGGCGTCGGCGCGCATCATCGCGAGCCGGGTGACCAGGTCGCGATCGCCGGTGCGATGGGGGCGGAGCACGCCCATGAACACGAGGTGGTAGATGCCGAGCCACAAGACGATCGCGCCGACCGCGAGCGCGGTCGTCATCAGCGCGACGCGGCCGGGGTACATCTCGCCGAGGTAGTCGGCGATCGCCCCGTCGTAGTTGACCCAGCCGATCAGGACGAACGGGATCACGAGCGACATGATCACGAGCATCCGGTAGACCCGCTCGCGCCGGAGCCAGCGCGTCGCGGTGCCGGCCTGCGCCGACGACAGTCCGCGCACCGAGCGCGGCGCCGGCGGCTCGTGGAACGTCGCGAAGAACGAGACGCCGAACAGGTACGCGACCACCCCGATCGCGCACAAGACGAAGCGGGTCGGGCCATAGACCGCCGAGCCGGCCATCTGCGGCTCGAGGCCGATCGGCACCAGCGCCGCGGCCGGGAACAGCCCGAGCAGGATGCCCTCGGATCGCCGGAGCAGCCCGAGCACGAGGACGGCGAACGGCAGCGTCGCGGCGGCGATCTTCATCGGCGTGCCGAGCGCGCCGACGAACGCGGCCGGCAGGATCACGAGCGAGACCCACACGTTGGTCCCGAGCGCGAACGCGACGACGTCGGCGAACGTCTTCCACTTGTCGCGCGTCGGCTCCACGGACTTTGAATGTACAACGCCGACCCGGGTCGTGCAGGCGCGATGGTTCGTGTTACGCACCCGGCATGGCGAGCAGAGTCGTTGTCACGATCGATGGTCCCGCGGGTGCCGGCAAGTCCAGCGTCGCCAAGTTGCTCGCGCGCCGCCTCGGCTACAACCTGCTCGACACCGGCGCGATCTATCGCGCGGTGGCGCTGGTCGCGCGCGAGCGCGGCGTGGCGTGGACCGACGCCACCGCCTGTGCCGAGATCGCCGCCACGCTGCCGATCCGCTACGACTTCGTCGACGACAAGAACCACGTCTACCTCGGCGACCGCGACGTCACGTCGGCGATCCGCGCGCCCGAGGTCTCGCAGGGCGCGTCCCAGGTGTCCGCGCACCCCGCGGTCCGCACCGCGCTGCTCGGGCTCCAGCGTCGGCTCGGCGCTGGTGGCGGCGTCGTCGTCGAGGGTCGCGACACCGGGACCGTCGTGTTCCCCGACGCGCGCGCCAAGTTCTTCCTGACCGCGAACCCGGCCGAGCGCGCCCGCCGGCGGGTCGCCGAGCTCGCCGCGGCCGGCACGGTGGTCGACTTCGCGACCACCCTGGCCGAGATCGAGGAGCGCGATCTGCGCGACTCGACTCGCGACGTCGCCCCGATGGTCGCCGCCAAGGACTCCGTCCTCGTCGACAGCTCGGCGCAAACCCTCGAAGAGGTTGTGGATTCCCTCGTGGCCAGAGTCGGCGCGCTAACCGATTGACAAGTTTCGGGTCGGAAGGTACCAACACCGCCCTGTGCGTCGAGGACGGGCCTGTGCCGTCAAATCCAGCTCGGCGCAGCGTAATGGAGTCTGTTTTCAATGGTTACTCAAGACACGATGGGCGACGAAGAGGATTTTGCGGCGCTACTCGCCGAGAGCCTCAGCCAGGACAACGTCAAGGAGGGTGAAATCCTCCGCGGCACCGTGATCGCAGTCGGTAAGGACTTCGCGATCGTCGATGTCGGCTACAAGAGCGAAGGCCAAGTGCCCCTCGAGGAGTTCCGCATGGCGGATGGCTCCATCGGGGTCAAGCCAGGCGACGTCGTCGACGTCCTGCTCGAGTCGCGCGAGAACGACATGGGCATGATCGTCCTCTCCAAGGAGAAGGCCGATCGGTTCAAGGTGTGGGACGAGATCAGCGCCGCGTGCGAGCGCGACGAGCTGATCGAAGGCGTCATCACGACGCGCGTGAAGGGCGGCCTCTCGGTCACCATCCGCGGCGGCGTGAAGGCGTTCCTCCCGGGTTCGCAGGTCGATCTCCGCCCGGTGCGGAACCTCGATGCGTTCCTCGGCCAGAACTTCAAGTTCAAGGTCATCAAGTTCAACAAGAAGCGCGGCAACATCGTGTTGTCGCGTCGCGTGCTCCTGGAGAAGGAGCGCGCGGCACTCAAGGAGTCGACGCTCGAGCGCCTCAAGGAAGGCCAGATCGTCGAGGGCATCGTCAAGAACCTCACCGAGTACGGTGCGTTCATCGACCTCGGCGGCATCGACGGCCTGCTCCACATCACCGACATGAGCTGGGGCCGGGTCAACCACCCGTCCGAGCTGTTCCAGGTCGGCGATCACGTCCGCGTGAAGGTGTTGAAGTTCAACGCCGACACCGAGCGCGTCTCGCTCGGCCTCAAGCAGATCACCGAAGATCCGTGGAGCCGCGCAGCCGAGAAGTACGTCCCGGGCACGGTCGTCCGTGGCAAGGTCGTCTCGCTCAAGGACTACGGCGCGTTCATCGAGCTCGAAGAGGGCATCGAGGGACTCGTGCACATCTCCGAGATGTCGTGGACCCGTCGCGTCAAGCACCCGTCCAAGGTGGTTGCCGTCGGTGACATGGTCGAGGCGGTCGTGCTCGACGTCGACGTCAAGCAGAACCGGATCTCGCTCGGCATGAAGCAGCTCGAGCCGAACCCGTACGAGCAGCTCACCGAGAAGTACCCGCCGGGCACCGTCGTGAAGGGCCATGTCCGCAACATCGCGGACTTCGGAATCTTCGTCGAGATCGAGGAGGGCATCGATGGCCTCGTCCACATCTCGGATATGTCGTGGACCCAGCGCGTCAAGCACCCGTCGGAGCTGTTCCAGAAGGGTGACGAAGTCGAGGCCGTGCTCCTCAACATCGACACCGGCGACGGCGACAAGCCGAAGATCTCGCTCGGCATCAAGCAGCTCGTCCCCGATCCGTGGGATCGCATCCCGCTCGACTACCCGACCGGCAAGGTTGTCGACGGCAAGGTCCTGAAGGTGCTCGACTTCGGCGCGTTCGTCGAGCTCGAGAAGGGCGTCGAGGGTCTCGTTCACGTGAGCGAGATCAGCGAAGAGCACGTCGAGGACCCGCGCACGGTCCTGACGCCGAACCAGGCGGTCAAGGTGCTCGTGCTCCACGCTGACGGCGCCGAGCGCAAGATCGGTCTGTCGATCAAGGGCGCGTCGCGGGCGAAGGACATGGCAGAGGCCCAGGGCTTCAACTCGGTCAACGCCGGTGGCGCGACGCTGGGTGACAAGTTCCGCGGCAAGCTCGACAAGCTGAAGCCCAAAGAGCAGCAGTAAGAGCAGCAGTAAGAGCAGCAGTAAGCTCTTCGCTTCGTGACCGGGCCGCTCGCTGAGCGGCCCGTTTCGTTTTCGGCTAGCGTGGCGGGGTGAAGTGGCTCGTCTTGGTGGCGCTGGGTGGCTGCATCATCGGCAAGCAGTCGCTCGATCCGCCGCCGAACGACGTCGCCACGGTCGCGCTCCTGACCGGCACGCTGACGCACCCGCTCGATGGCATCGCGCGCCACCCGTGGTTCGCGGTGCGCATGGCGGGGCAGGACACCTGGGAGATCTACGAGGTCGGTGGCGGCGGCAGCGAGCGCGACCCATTCCACCATCACCAGCCCTACCTGACGCCGATCGTCCACGCGGTGTGGCGCGGCGCCGAGGCCGAGCGCGCCGCGGCGTGCCTCGAGAAGCACGCCGGCCCGTGGAAGGCCAAGCTCGACTACCGGTTCTATCCGGGCCCCAACAGCAATACGTTCGGCGACGCGATGCTGCGCGCGTGTCACCTGCACGCGAGCCTGCCGGCGACCGCGATCGGCAAGGACTGGCGCGGCGCGATCGGCGCCAACATCACGACCGAGGGCACCGGCATCCAGATCGAGACCCCGCTGCTCGTGTTTCGCATCGGGCTGTTCGAGGGCGTCGAGGTCCACGTACTCGGGCTCGCGATCGGCGTCGACCTGTGGCCGCCGGCGATCATCGTGCCGCTCGGGCCCGGTCGGATCGGGTTCGCCGACCGATGAAGGCGCTGATCGTCGCGGCGATCGTGTTCGCCTCGGGCCGTGCCGAGGCCCGCACCGACTGGATGCGGATCGGTCGCGAGGTGCAGGGCGGGGCGTGGCTCCACTACGAGGCGACGATCCTCCAGCAGATCACCGACGACACCGCGCCCGTGCCGGACCAGCTGATCCTCGCCGGCGTGCGGCTGCACGGCTTCCTGTCGACCAGCGCGAGCGTCGCGTACCACATCGGCATGGACCTCGCGGCGGGCGGCACGCTGCACGGCGGCGGGTTCGCATACGACGTCGCGCTGTTCCCGATCGGCGTCGGCGTGCGGTTCGGGCGGACCAGCATCGCGACCGTCGGGCTCGGCGTCGGCGCGATCGGTGCGACCGGCACGCTCGACGACGCGGTCACGCTGCCGCTCGAGGTCAACCTCGAGATGGGCAGCGGCCGGCTGCGGCTGCTCGCGCGCGGTCGCGCCGCGTATGTCGCCGGCGCCGCCAGCCGCCACGACGGCGCCCCGAGCGCGCCGTTCGCCGACGAGCTCGACGCCACGATCGGCCTGCGGGTCGGCCACCACTACGAGGAGTACGACTTCCCGACCGGCAACGGGTACTTCGTCGGCGCGTCGTATCGCGAGCTCGCCGGCGCGAAGTTCGTCGGACTCACGATCGGCTACTCGATCGACCTGGCGCAGCCGCGGCGGTTCCGCCAGCCCGAGCCGGAGGTCATCGACAACCGCGGCGAGCGGCGATGTGACGCCCGCGGCCGTAACTGCGTGCGGCTGCTGTAGAGTCGAGGGGTGATTCGCTGGCTCCGGGTGATCGCGACCGCGACCGTCGTGCTGTCGATGATCGGGCTCGGCGTGATGGCGGGCCTGTTCCTGGTCGCCAACGCGGGCTGGATCCCGGTCAAGATCCCACCGTGGCTCGAGGGCCTGTTCGGCAACCGCCCGCACGACGTCTGGCTGCCCGCGCTGATCGCCGGCTGGCTCGCCACCGCGATCCTGCTCGGCGCGCTCGTGTTGTGGAGCATGTTCTACGTCTGGCGGCGCCGACAGTACGAGTCGCTGATCGGCAAGCTCGAGCGCGAGCTCGCGAAGCTGCGCAACCTGCCGTTCACCGATCCGGCGCCGCTCGAGGATCTGCCGGAGCTGCCGAGCGCGGCCGCGGCACGCGTGATGGACGCGCTCGACGACGACGAAGGGCTGGAGATGCGATGAAGTGGCTCATCGCTGCCGGGCTCGCGACCGCGACGACCGCGCACGCCGGGATCTGGATCGGCGTCGTGCAGCCCGCGACCCCGCCGGTCGCGCCGTGCGAGTGCGACGTGCTGACCGCGGTCGCGCGCCCGGTCGCGATCATCGTCCTGCCGACGCCGAACGTGACCAGCCCGGCCGACGGCACGATGGTCCACGTGCTGCAGCCGCTGCTCGGCATGGCGGTGGCCGCCAAGCTCGTCGGCGGCAAGCTCGCGCTGCCCGCGTTCATCGTCGATCGCCGGCGCAACCACGACGAGGTGATCGTGGTCGACGGCGACGTCAAGCCGGCGCTGCTCGTCGCGACGCCCGCGGACGTCGCCGCGATCAAGGCGGTCGTCGGTCACGCCGAGTCCCTCGAGGGCGTCCGGAAGGCGACCGCGAAGCTCGAGGTCGGCGTCGTCGATCTCGACGGCGACGGCAAGGCCGACGTCGCGACGACCTACGGCTGCAAGGTGTGGGGCGACGGCGTGTGCCAGGTCACCGGCCAGTTCATCGTCGTGCGGAGCGCCAAGCTCGGCTGGAAGGTGATGGAGTAGTGGGCGCCGCGCTGGTCTTCCTGCTGGTCGGGTTCGGCGCGCTCGCGGCCGGCGTGCTGATCGGACGCTACTACGTGCCCGACGATCGCCAGCTGCGGCGCACCGCGCGCCACGGCAAGGCATACATGCGCGCGCTCAGCCACCTGATCGCGCGCGATCACGAGACCGTGGTCACCGAGCTGCGCGCCGTCGTCGAGGAGAACGTCGACGACGTCGAGCCGTACTTCGCGCTCGGCGCGATGTTCCGCAGTCGCGGCGAGCACGAGCGCGCGATCCGGGTGCACCAGGCCCTCGCGCTGCGCGAGCGCGATCGCAAGAAGCTGCGGCAGCGCGCGATGTACGAGCTCGGGCTCGACTTTCGCGCCGCGGGGATGCCGCGCCGCGCGACCAAGGCGATGGAGGAGGTGCTGCTCGCCGAGCCCAACCACGAGGGCTCGCTGCGCGCGCTCGCGGCGCTCTACGAGGAGCAGGCGCGGTTCAACGAGGCCGCGGGCCTGTGGCAGCGACTCGGCCGGCGTCGCAACGAGGATACGTCCGTGCGCGAGCACCACCTGCTCGTCGCGGCGGCCCAGGCCGCGCTCGCGCGCGATGATCTCGACAGCGCGAAGCAGCTGCTCAAGGGCGCCCAGCGCCACCGCGAGTCAGCGCACTTCTTCGCGGCCGCCGCCGAGCTCGCGACCGCGCGCGGTAACCACCGCGGGACGCGCGAGCGGCTGCGTCAGGCGCTGATCGCGGATCCCGCGCTCGCGCCGCACCTCCTGCCCGGGCTGATCGCGGTCGAGGAGGCCTTGACCCAGGGCGGCGGCACCAAGGCCGACGAGCTCGCCGACGACGAGCCGGCCGCGATCGAGCCGGTCGCGGCGCCGTCGACCGCGCTGGTCGCGCCGAACACGGTCGCCCTGGTGCCGCTCGACAAGCCGGTCGGCTCCGTCGCCGATCGCGTGCTCGCGCTGCTCGCCGACGTCGAGGCCCAGACCGGCGCGCGGCTCGAGATCGCGTTGATCCGCGCGCACCTCGCCCCGAGCGGCGACGCCGCCACCGCGCTCGCGTCCGACCTCGCGGCCCGGTTTCCCGACGCGCTCGCCGCGCGGGTCGCGACCGGGCGGCTCGCCCTCGCGTCCGGCGAGCCCGCCGCGATCAAGGCCGCGCTCGCGGTGTTCGTCAGCGAGACCGGCGCGCTCGCGTGGGCCCTGCGCGGCCGGTGGCAGTGCCAGACCTGCGGCGCGCACCCGAGCGCGTTCTCGTGGCGCTGCGCGCAGTGCCGGCGCTGGGGCTCGCTCAAGATGGAGACCGGCATCGAGCCCCCACCGATCGCCTCGCGCGAGCGCCGCGCCGCGCCCCGCCACAAGCCCGACGGCCTGCTCGGCGCCGCCCCCGACACCAACCTCCCGGTCCCGACGCTCGACCCCGGCCTGTCCGATGAAGAGCTCGCGAGCGCCGGCACGCGTCGCTCGGTGCTCGGCAAGATGGGCGGCTGGTTCTCGCGCACCTGGCGCCGCGGCGCGCGGTGACCGATCGTCGATGATCATCCTCGTGCTCGTCGTGCTGCTGATCGCGCGTTGATCCCGTACTCGTGCTCGATCCTCACTCTCCCCCCCGAGGGTGATATACGCACCGTGTGACCCCCGAGGATCCTCCGCGCGGCGACACGACTCCGATCCCGACGGCACTCCCACCGGGGCTCTCGGGCCGCACGCGCTCGGCGACGCTGCTCGGCGAGGGCGGCACGGTGCGCACGTTCCTGCGGCGCTGGGGCTTCACGCTGTTCATCATCACGATGATCATCCTGGGGCGCGGGGTGCTCCTGCCGTTCGTGTTCGCGGGCCTCATCGCGTACATCCTCGCGCCGCTCGTCGCGTGGATGTCGGAGCGCAAGGACGGCACGCTGCGGATGCCGCGCGGGCTCGCGATCATCATCTGCTACATCATCTTCCTGTCGGCGGTGACCGGCTTCATGTTCCTCCTCGTGCCGCGACTGTCGGGCGACATCGCGCGACTCGGCAAGGAGGCACCCAAGCTGGTCAGCAAGGACTGGACGCCGCAGGCCGCGCGCTGGCTCGAGCAGAAGTTCCCGTCGCTCGTGCCGATCAAGCCCGCCGTCAAGGACGAGGAGCTGCCGGTCGCCGACGTGCCGTTGCCGCCGGGCACCGCGATCACGATGACGCCACTCCCCGACGGCAGCTTCGCGATGCAGCTGACGCCCAACGGCGTCGACGTCAAGCCGTTGCCCGACGGCGGCTACCACATCCAGGCCGTCGAGCAGCCACCGGTCGCGATCACGCTCGAGGACAAGCTGCGCGTGTTCGCCAAGAAGGCGACCGACGGGCTGCAGTCGCAGCTCAACGATCTCGTGAAGCTCGGCCAGGAGATCGTGACCGGGTTCGTGAAGGGCATCTTCATGTTCTTCTTCACGCTGATGATCGGCGCGTTCCTGCTGATCGATCTCGAGCGCGTGCACGCCTTTCTGCGCACGCTGTTCCCGCCGAACGTTCGCGACGACTACGACATCATCATCTCGGGGATCAACCAGGGGCTCTCGGGCGTGATCCGCGGCCAGCTCGTGATCTGCGTGATCAACGGCTGCCTGACGTTCATCGGGCTCCTGATCTTCGGCGTGAAGTACGGCTTCATCCTCGCGGTCGTCGCCGGGTCGCTGTCGCTCGTGCCGATCTTTGGCTCGATCATGTCGTCGGTGCCGATCGTGCTCGTCGCGCTGGTGTCGGGCGACGAGGGCGTCGATCTGTTCCGCGGCATCGCGATGACGCTCTGGATCATCGGCATCCACTTCGTCGAGGCCAACGTCCTCAACCCGAAGATCATCGGCAGCTCGGCGAAGATCCACCCGGTCCTCGTGATCTTCGCGCTGTTCTTCGGCGAGGCCAACTACGGCCTGGTCGGCGCGCTCCTCGCCGTCCCGATCCTGTCGGCCGTCCAGGTCGTGTTCCTCTACCTGTACAAAAAAACGTGGCTGACCGCACCCCGTCCGGCAGGGCGTGGCGAATCGGGACCGATCAAGAACCCGACCGCGCCGCCTCCGCTACTACCGACGACCAAGTCGTGACCCGGTGTGGTACGCCAGAGGTGATGCGTCTCGGCCTTGTCGCTGCGGCTAGCCTCGCGCTGGTCGGCACCGCCGCCGCGCAGCCACGCGATCCGTACGCCGACGCGCCGCCGACCGGCAGCGAGCAGGTCGCGCCCGCCGATCCGGTGCTCGCCGAGCAGATCGCCCAGTCGCTCGTCGCGCGCGCGCAGGAGCTGCTCGAGGCCAAGATCTGGCTCGACGCCAAGCAGCTCGCGGTCGAGGCGATCGTGCGCAGCCCCAAGGGCCAGTCGTCCGATCACGCCCGCGCGATCGTCAAGCAGGTCAACCAGCAGCTCGGGATCCCCGACGAGCCCGAGCCCGGCGAGGTCGTCGGGCCGCACGATACGCCGTCGATCGACACCCGCGCGATCATCGCGCCGCTCCCACCGCTGCACGATCAGCCCGAAGGCGGCCGCCCGCTCGTCGTCGCCAACGTGCACGGCGCGATGTTCGGCGCCACGATGGGCGCGATGGTCGGCACGTTCGTGTCGAGCAGCGGCGGCAAGCAGGCAGGTGGCGCGGTCGCGCTCGGCCTCGGCGGTGCGCTCGGTGGCGCGCTCGCGGCGCCGGTCGTCGCCGACAAGCTGCACTGGAGCCCGGCGCAGGTCCGCACCGCCGGCGCGGGCGCGACGTGGGGCGCCGTGACCGGCGCGTTCATCTCCGATATCGCGACCGGCACGACCGGCACGACCGGTCGCCAGATCCTGATCGGCATGGGCATCGGCTCGACCGTCGGCCTCCTCGCCGGTGGCGGGCTCGCGACGCGCGACAAGCTCACCACCGGCGACGTCGCGCTGATCGACACGTTCGCCGGCATGGGCACGATCGGTGGCCTCACGCTCGGCATGCTGATGCAGCCGGTCGAGAGCGAGGCCTACTCGCTCAACGCGATCGTCGGGGCCGGCGCGGGGATCGTCATCGGGATGGTCGCCGCGCCCCAGACCAACACGACCCAGCGGCGCATGCTGCGCGTCGCAGGGATCACCGCGCTCGGCGCCGCGATCCCGTTCCTGCTCTACGCCGCGATCTACGACCCGTCGAGCGACGGCGACGAGCGCCTGGTCGGCGCGCTCGCGACCGGCGGCATGGTCGGCGGCTGCTACCTCGGCTTTCGCCTGACCCAGGGCATGGACGAGGGCCTCGACACGATCGATGGCAAGCCCGCCAAGCCGGCCGTCGACGACGCGCCACCGGCGACGATCACGCGCAGCTCGACCGGCCACTGGGGCCTCGGCGGTGTCGGCGTCCAGCCGCTGTCGCGCACGCTCGACGACCACCAGCACGGCACCGCCTTCACGCTCCTCGGCGGCCGGTTCTAGTACTACGGACGGCGGACGCGGAACACGAGGGCGCCCCCGAGGCGGACGTCCTCGTAGTCGGCAAAGCCGATGCGCTGCAGCCACGCGCGCAGCTCGGCGGGCTCGAACCGGCGGATGCCGGCGGCGCGCGCCGCGAGCCGGCCGAGCAGCGACGGCGCCTCGGCGAACGTCGAGCCGGTGTAGATGCCGCCCGGGCGCAGCACGCGCTTGATCTCGCGGAACACGAGCTCGGGGTCGTCGTACGCGTGGAGCGCGCCGGCGTTGTTGACGCCGCCGAACGCGCCGTCGACGAAGGGCAGGGCGTGGGCGTCGGCGCGGACGAGCACGACGTTGGTGTAGCCGCCGGTGCGCTTGGCCGCGACGTCGAGCATCGCCTTGGAGATGTCGAGCCCGACGATCAGCGCGCCGGGGGCGGCCGCGGCGAGCGCGCGCGCGAACGCGCCGGGCCCGCACGACAGATCGAGCCACGGCCCGGGGCGATCGTCGAGCGCCAGGCTGTGCTTGTGGATGAACAGCTCGCCCGAGATCCCACCGACCGCCGCGCCGGCTCCGGCGCCCGCGAACAGGCGCACGAACGTCGGCCGCCACAGCCGCTCGTAGACCCGGGCGACCAGGTCGCTCTCCATCAGGCGCTGCTCGGTCGAGGTCGTCGTCGGCTCGCCGGACTGGACGTCGATCAGGTCGAGGATGCCGGCGCTGGTCCGCTCGAGCTCGGCGCCGCAGGCGCTGCAGCGGGGGTGGCGGAGGTCGCGGAACGGTGCCGGGGCCCGGCACCGCGGGCACGACAGGATCGACAGGACAGCAGGATCCACGGCGTCTGTGTTACAGAGCAAACGATCCATGCACAAGACGCTGACGAGGTTCGTGATGGTGGGGTTGTTGCTGGCCGCGGCGATCGCCGGTGCGCAGCCGAAGCGCGCGCCCAAGCCCCCCAAGCCTTCGCAGGACGTCACGCCGCTCGTCACCGAGCTCAACAGCACCGATGTCGAGGTCGCCGCCAAGGCCGCGATCAACCTCGGCCTCGCCGACGTGCCAGCCGCGCACGAGGCGCTGCTCGACGTGCTCGCGATGGGCGTGCCGCCGGCGGTCGCGACCGAGGCGATGTCGGCGCTGACGCTGCACCCGGCACCACCCGACGTCGCGACGCTCGTGCGCTACGCGCATCACCGCAACCCCAACGTCCGCGCGATCGCCGTCGAGTCGCTCGCGGTGTATCCCGATCCGGCGGCGCAGGGCGCGATCGTCGTCGCGCTCCACGACCAGGCCGGCGTCGTGCGCACCGCCGCGTCGCTCGCGGTCGGTCGCGCCAAGATCAAGAAGGCGGTCGAGCCGATGCTGGCGCTGCTCGCCCGCGGCGAGGAGTCCGCGGCGCGCGGCCTCGCGCAGCTCGCCGACGCCGACCTCGCGCGGCAGATCGCCGACCAGCTCGGCAAGGTGCCAGACCCGTCGCTCGCGCTGTGTCTCGGCTTGATCCTGAAGCGCCCCGATTTCGGGCCGGATCCCGCGCGCGTCGAGGTCGTCCGCGCGATCGGCAAGATCGAGGACGCGTCGGCGGTGACCGCGCTGACCGAGTACGTCGACGCCACGCCGAAGAACCCGCCGCGGCCGTCGCGCGCGGAGGCCGAGGGCATCGTCAACGCGCGGCTCGGAGGTGGCAAGTGATCCGCCTTCTCGTGTTCGCCGTCGTGCTCGCGGCGTGCGGCCCCAAGTCGGTGTTCGTGCTGTCGGCCGACGAGAACAACCGGTTCGCGCTCGACCAGACGCTCGCCAAGCGCAAGCTGCCGGATCAGCCGTCGCCGGTGAACACCGCGCGCCAGCCGCGCGTGTTCGCGGTGTCGGGTGGTGGCAAGGCGCAGGCAAAGATGATCACCGCGTACGATCTCGCGAGCTCGCACGTGATGTGGCAGACCGATGCCGACGTCCAGTCGCGCGTCGTGGTCGGCGGCGACTTCATCGTCGAGCTCGAGGGCAAGCAGCTGGTCGCGCGCGATCAGGCCCGGGGCACCGTGCGCTGGAAGGCCGACGTCGACGGCGGCTTCGTCGGGGCCGCGGCCGATCGCGAGCGCGCGTACCTCGTCTGGAAAGACGGCAACACGTTCTGGATCGGCGCCTACGACGGCTCGTCGGGCAAGCGGATGTGGAAGGTCGACGCGCCCGGCAAGCTCGGCGCGCCTGCCGCGCAGGGTGGCCTGGTCTACGTGCCGTTCCTCGATCAGTGGCTCGCGATCATCGACGGCGCGACCGGCGAGCCGATGACGCGCATCCGTGGCGTCGACGAGCAGATCGCGATGCTGCGCACGACCAGCCGCGAGGTCTACTACGGTTCCCGGCTCGGCGTGTTCCGGCTCGATAGCCGCAGCGCGCTCGGCAGCCGCGCGCAGTCGACCTACACGACGGTCAAGATCCCGGCGCAGCTCGAGCACCCGATCTACGGCACCGATGCGTACGACGTCGTCCAGCAGAACTACACGGCGTTCGATCGCTCGCACATCCTGTACGCCGCGGCGCCGGCGGTCGTCGAGAACGGCCCGATGAAGCTCGTCGGCGACGGCTACGCGATGCACTACTTCCGCTACGTGTTCGGCTTCGGCGGCAAGGGCGAGCTGCGCTGGGCGTACGCCAACCCGCGCGTCGAGCTGATCGCGACCGAGCACACCGGCGCGTCGATCCTCGGCGTGTCGACGACGGGCGAGGTCGTCGCGCTCGATCCGGCGACCGGCGCGCTGCGCTCGCGCAAGGCGATGGGCACGACGGGGCAGGTCCTCGGCGCGACGTTCGACGCCGACGGCTACTCGCCGGGCGGCGCCGACGCGGGCGCGCCGCCGGAGACGATCGAGGCGCTGATGTCGATCGCGCGCGATCACGACGCGCGGTTCGATCGCGTCAAGGAGTACGCGGTGTCCGAGCTCGCCAAGCTGCCCGGCCCGACGGTGACGACCGAGCTGCTCACCGTGCTCTCCGATACCCGCGCGCCGCAGCACCTGAAGAACCTCGTCGTCGACCTCCTGGTCGCGCGCAAGGACCCGGCGAGCTTGCCCGTCCTCACGCAGCAGCTCGAGCTCCACGCCGACTACATCGCGAAGACCGACAACGACGCGGTCGGCCCGATTGCCAAGACCGTCGCCGGGCTCGCCGGCCTCGCGCTCGATCCCAAGCAGGTCGAGGCCGTGATGGTCGGCCTCCTGTATCACCTCGAGGCGCCGTCGTCGGGTGTGCCCGAGCTCGTCCAGCTGATCGGCGCGCTCCACGCGATCGGCGGCGGCAAGGAGCGCGCGCGCCTCGACTCGCACCTGCTCCTGTATCGCGCCGACGACGAGCTCGCGGCCGACCCGGGCTGGTGCAAGGCGATCGCGACCGCGCTCGCCGACGGTGGCCCCGAGGAGCGCGAGCTCCTGCGCCAGGTCGCCGCCGATCCGCGCACGCGGGCCCCGCTCGCGGATGCCATTCGCGAGGCGGCTGGTACGATGATCAACCAGTGAAGCAGTTCCGGATCGCGATCTGTCGGGGCCCCGAGTGCGGCGATCGCCGCGGCTCGGCCGCGCTTCACGAGGCGTTCCGCGATGCGCTCGAGCGCCACGGTGTGCGCGAGCGTGCCGAGTGCACCTGGCAGAGTTGTTTCGGGAGATGTACGCAAGGCCCCAACGTCCTGGTTCGCGAGCTGATCGCGGTCGTTCCCGGGTCGATCGCGTCACTTGGCAGCGGGTTTGCGACCCTGCCGCAACGCGCCGGCCTGACAGCGCTGTATAATCGAATCGATCCTGCCCGCGTGGAACGCCTCGTCGTCGAGCACGTGAAGAGCGGTCAGATCGTCAGGGACTTCATCGAGCGGCCTGGAATTCACCCACTCGACCCCGTAGCATCTAGGACGAAGCCACAATGAGCGTTAGCAAGCAAACCAAGTACCTGGCGGCGGCGATCTGTTTCGGGGCGGCGTTCGGTGCGCTCGCGATCGGTTGCAAAGGCGACGTCGAGACCAAGCCAGATCCGCAGACCAAGACGGATCTCGACAACTGCAACAAGAACCTCGCGGACAAGGACGCGCTCGTGAAGACGCTGCGCGACGACAACGCGAACCTGATGCGCAACCAGGGCTCGGCGGGCGGCGAGATCCTCGTCACCTATGAGAACGAGATCCTGAAGATCAAGTCGAACAAGAACAGCGGCGGCACCGCGCCCGCCGTCGATCAGGCGGCCGCCCAGGCGGCGTCGACGCAGTTCGTCGATCTCGTCCAGCGATCGCGCGGCGCGATCCAGAAGTGCTACGAGCAGGCGCTCAAGAAGAACACCGGGCTCCAGGCGCGTACCGTCACGCTGCGCGTCGGCGCGACGTTCGACGGCACCGGCAAGCTGCAGCACGCGTCGTTCGACGGGGTCAGCGACACCACGTTCGAGCAGTGCATGCAGATGGTGGCGGGCAAGTGGGTGATGCCTACCAACTCGCCGGCGATGACGTTCCGAGCGCCGGTTTCGCTGACGCCGTCGTGAGCACATCGCGCTTCGGGGGATTCGCGTGAAGACCCTGAAGGAGCTCGAGAAGCGCTTGCGCGACGAGCCCGACAACCTCGGGTTGCGCGTCACCGTGGCGAGCGCGATGCGCGAGGCCGGTCGTACGCGCGACGCGGTCGAGCTCTACCGATCGGTCGCGCTCGCGTATCGCGATCAGGGCCGCTCGCTCCAGGCCATCGCGGTCTGCAAGAACATCCTGGCGATCGCGCCCGACGACGCGCGCATCCTCGCGCTCCACGCCGAGCTGCTCGATCCGCCGCCCAAGCCGGAGTCCGATCCGTTCCCGCCGATCCCGCTGGTGCACAAGCGCGCCCCGGTCCCGAGCGATCCGGACTTCCCGCCGCGGCGGCCCGAGGTCTTGATCCCGCGGCTGTCGAGCTCCGATCGGCTCGACGAGACGCCGCTGCCCATCGCGCTGCCGTACCACGTCGCCGATCCGACGTCGTCGATCAGCCGGATCACCGCGCCGCAGCTCGGCGTGCGGGGCTCGCAGATCCAGATGTCGAGCGAGCTCGACGTCACCGCCGAGCTCGACACCCGACAGCGCCGCCGGGTCTCGACGCGCGAGCTCGAGAAGCTCGCGCCGCCGCCACAGACCCAGCCGATCCCGCGCATCGACGGCCCGGCGCCGCTGCCCCCGCCGCCGGCACGCGCGCCGACCGCGCGGCCCCAGCCGATCACGGAGCGCGATCTGGAGGACATCCCGACCGACGACAACCCGGCGCTCACCATGCCGATGAATCGGATCGAGGATCGCGACGACGCGGACACCAGCACCGGCCAGCACCACGACGAAACCACCGCCGAGCAGTCGGCCTACGAGGAGCCCGAGCCGCTGCCGCCGATGCGATCGTCGAGCTCGCAGACGCTGACGACGACGAAGATGGCGGTCGTCGTCGAGTCCGACACCGAGGACGAGCTCACCCAGCCGCGCGACACGCCGTTCGATCCGGCGACGCTCAAGCCGCGCGCGGTCGATCCACTGTCGACGACGTTCTTCTCCTACATGCCCGTGGAGCGCCGTGCCGCCGCGCTGTCGCGGTTCCATCGGCGCGCCGTCAAGTCGGGAGACGTCGTGATCCCGCGCGGCGCGGCGAACCACCCGTTCGTGATCGTGCTGCGCGGCGAGCTCGAGGTCCGGCGCGATCGCGCGCGGCCGTATCGCGTCGGCCCCGGCGAGTACGCCGGCGAGGCGTCGCTGCTCGCGCGCTCGGCTTCGACCGCGACCGTGGTCGCCGCCAACGAGTGCCAGATCCTGGTGCTGCTGCCGGCCGACTTCTACGAGCTCGTCGGTCGGTTCCCGGCGCTGTGGACCGAGCTCAAAGATCTCGCCGCGCGCCGCGCTTGAACGCTACGTCCGCTTCTTCTGGAGGATGGCCTCGAGGCTCATCCCGGCGGCGCGCGCGGCGAGCGCCAGCTGATCGTCGAACGTGTGGCGAAGCCGGTGCTCGCCGAACAGGACGCCGACGACCCGCTCGCGGATCGTGATCGGCACGAGCAGGATCTCGGGTGGCGAATCACCCAGGACGCTGGCGAGGAACATGCGCGACGCGTCGTCGTGCATCGGGCCGCGGTAGGGCAGGCGCGTCCCGACGACATCCTGCAGCGTCGACGGGCGATCGAGCCGCAGCGTCGCGTACGGCAACGTCGTCGGCCTCGGCGTCATCGCGAACAGCTGGAGCTCGCCGCCCTTGACCGCGAAGAATCCGGCGCGCTCGTGGCTCGACGCGAGGTGCGCGATCAGGAGCTCGAGCACCTGGTCGCGATCGCGCGCGTTCTCGAGCGCGCGGATGAGGTCGATCGCGCGAGACGTCGCCTCCTCGAGCGCGCGCACCAGCGTCTGCCCCGACGCCTCGAGCGCCGCGCCACGCACCGGCTCGGGCGCGGCCGGCGGGTTGATGATCAGCGGCGCCGAGTCGACGTTCGGCATCGGGATCTCCGACGCATCGCCGTTCGGCTCGTCGCTGCCGGGCACGGCACCGAGCAGCGGCGGCGGGATCGTGGTGCCCGGCGGGCCCCAGCCGTCGTCGGTCGGGTCGTAGTCGATCTGCAGCGGCGGGCGCGTCGACAGCGGCGCCGGCTTGCGGCGATCGGGGATCGCGGCATCGAGGTCCGCGGCGCTCATCTCGAGTGTGCGCGGCCCGGAGATCGCGATCTCCGACGTGGCTGGCTCCTCCAAGGCGGGCGGCTCGGGCGGCTCGATGAACACCGAGACCTGCGCGGTCGTCGGGCCATCGTCGATCTCGCCGGGCACGCCGCCGTCACCCTCGGTGTCGCGGTGGGCGCGGGTCACCGCGGCGTGCGGGGTCATGCCGATCTGCGTGCGCTTCTCGGTGCGCGGCACCGGTTTTCCCTTGGGCTTGAGGACGACGATCTCGTCGGCGTTGGTGTCGGCGAGGTCGTCGGCGAAGCTCGCGTCGTTGCTCGGGACCTTCGGCGGCAGCGGCACCGGGTCACTCGGCCGGCGGCGCTCGAGCAGGATCGGCGCGGAGGGCTCGTCGACGACCGTCGAGTGGATCGTCGCGGTGTCGTCGGCGATCTCGATCGTCGCGGCAGACGTGACCGGATGATTCGACGGCGGCCGCACCTTGGTGATGTCGATCTCGCCGGTCTTCTCGACGAGCTCGGGCGGCGAGGGCGGGGTCAGCGCGGTCTGATCGATGAGGATGCTCGGCTCGTCGTCGTTGCGCTCGATGGTCGACAGGCGCGCGGGCCGGCTGATCTCGCCGCCGCGGGCCGCGAGCTCCGGCGGATCCTCGCGTACGACGCGCTGGGGACGCGCGGGCTTCAACCGCCTCACCGGGCCGGTGTCGTCGTCGACCTCCATCGTGATGACCGGGCCGCTCTCCTCCTCGGGAATCGGCGGGCGGATCGATTGCGCGCGGGGCTTGGGGACGCGGATCTCGCCCGAGGCGGTGCGCGGGCGCGGATTGGGCACGCCGTCGTCGGCGGCCTCCTGCGGCTCGGCGTCCGGCAGCGGCGTCTGATCGTCGTCGGGGATGTCGGGGAGCTCGGGCACGACCTCCGGCGCCGGCGCCGGCGTCGGATCGTCGAGCACCGCGCTGTTCGGCCGCTGGACCGCGACCTGGCCGGTCATCGGCGGCCGCGCGCGATGGCGCGCCGCCTCGACCTTGCCGGTGAGCCCCTTGGTCCGCGGCAGCTTCTGCGAGCTCGACGCCGCGAGCTCGCGGAGATCGGGCTGCGGCGTCGGCGTCGGCGTCCCGGCCTGGAGGAGGCGCTGGCCAAGCGGGGTGACGTGCCCGTAGTAGTGCGCGAGGCACCACGCGATCTGCATCTGGGTCGCGACCGCCCGCACGACGTACGCGCTGGTGAAGAACGCGATCTCGTCGACCGCGTGGCGATCCGACGGGTCGCTCATCGCGATCGTCAGGTTGTTCTCGGCGTCGAGCGACACCGGGATGGCGCGCAGCTCGATCGCCATGTCGGCGGGCAGGACCGCGATCACCTTCGCCGACAGCCGGGCGAGGTTGTTCGGGTTGACCTTGGGGACCAGGAGGCGCGTGCAGTAGAACTCGGTCAGCTTGTCGTCGTCGAGGATCCCGGTGCGCACGAGCGCCTCGCCGATCGTGCCACCGATCTCGGTCGCCGATACGCGTGCCTCATCCAGGGCACTGGCGGAGACCAGTCCCGACCGCACGAGTAGCTCACCTGCATCGTCGGCCACGAAAGAGTCGGACACCCGGGACAATCCCCGGGCCCTCGGGGAATCATGTCGATACGGGCCGAGTCATGTCAACGAACCGAAGGATCTACCTCGACCACAACGCCACGGCACCGCTCGGTCCGACCGCACGCGATGCGATGGTCGCAGCCCTGGACGTCCTGGGCAATCCGAGCTCCGTCCACGCCGAGGGGCGCCGGGCCCGCGACCTCGTCGAGCGCGCCCGCGACGCGATCGCCCTGCTCGCCGGCTGCGGCCGGGAGAGCGTGGTGTTCACCAGCGGGGGCACCGAGGCCAACCAGCTCGGGCTCGCCCTCCTGGCGCCCGGCGCGCGCCACCGCACCATCGCGGTGATGGCGATCGAGCACCCGTCGCTGCTCGGGGCGGCGCGGGCGTTGCTCGGCTGGACCGTCGACACCACCGCCGATCGCCCCGGCCTCGTCGCGATCGGCGCGGTCAACCACGAGCTCGGCACGGTCGCCGACCTGGTCGTCGCCGCGGCCGCGGCACGGGCGGTCGGGGCCCGGATCCACGTCGACGCGGTCCAGGCCGCCGGGCGCATCGCGCTCGGGCCGATCGTCGCGCTCGCCGACACCGTCGCGATCTCGGCGCACAAGCTCGGCGGCCCGCAGGGCGTCGGCGCGCTGATCGTCCGCGACCCCGACCTCGTGCCGGTGCTCGACGCCGGCCACCAGGAGCGCGGGCGTCGCGCCGGTACCGAGAACACCGTCGGGATCGCCGGGTTCGGCGCCGCCGCGACCGCGGTCGATGTCGTTGCCTGGTTTGGGGTGGCCGCGCTTGGCGACGTCCTCGAGGCCGGCCTCCTCGCGATCGACGGCGCGCGGATAAACGGCACCGCGCAGCCGCGGATCGGCGGGACGGTCAACGCGGCTTTCGCCGGCGCGCGCGGCGAGTCGATCGTGATCGCGCTCGACCTCGCCGGCATCGCGGTGTCGACCGGCGCGGCCTGCACCTCGGGCTCGATCGCGCCGTCGGCCGTGCTGCTCGCGCTCGGCGAGCCAGCCGCACGGGCCAGGGAGGCGGTCCGATTCTCGCTGGGGAGGACGACCACCCGGGCCCAGATCGACGAGGTCCTCCGCGTCCTGCCGGCCATCGTCGCGCGTGCCCGCGGTGACTCGCAGCGTCGTCCTCGGGAGGGCTAGGCCGCCTTGATTCGCGTCGGGGAGCGGGGTATTGCACGGGCATGCGTGACGTCGTGATCGTGGGCGCAGCCCGCACTCCCATCGGAAGCTTTCTCGGTTCGCTCGCATCGGTCCCGGCGCCCAGGCTCGGGGCCGTCGCGATCAAGGCGGCGCTCGAACGCGCCGGCGTCGCCCCGGGCGATGTCGGGCTCGTCCACATGGGCTCCGTGCTCCAGGCCGGCGTCGGTCAGGCCCCGGCGCGCCAGGCCGCGCTGTTCGCCGGGCTGCCCAACAGCGTCCCGTGCGTGACGGTCAACAAGGTGTGCGGCTCGGGCCTCGAGGCCGTGCTCGGTGCCGCGCGCGCGATCGCCGCCGGCGAGATCGAGATCGCCGTCGCGGGCGGCATGGAGTCGATGTCGAACACGCCGCACGCGATCCGCAACACGCGCAGCGGCACCAAGATGGGCCCGCTCGAGACCGCCGACCTGATGGTCGTCGACGGCCTGTGGGACCCGTACTCGAACCAGCACATGGGCATGTGCGGCGAGCTGTGCGCCAAGGAGAAGGGCATCCCGCGCTCGGCGCAGGACGAGCACGCCGCGCAGAGCTACACGCGCGCGCTCGACGCGATCAAGGCCGGCCACTTCAAGGCCGAGATCGCGCCGGTCACGATCGCCGGCAAGAAGGGCGAGGTCGTCGTCGACACCGACGAGGAACCCGGCAAGGGCGACGTCGGAAAGCTCACCGGCCTGCGCCCGGCGTTCCAGCCCAAGGACGGCACGATCACCGCCGGCAACGCGTCGTCGATCAACGACGGCGCCGCGGCCGTCGTCCTGATGTCGGCCGACGAGGCCAAGAAGCGCGGCCTCACCGTGCTCGCGAAGCTGGTCGCGAGCGGCTACCACGCCCAGGCGCCCGAGTGGTTCACCACCGCCCCGGCCACCGCGATCGCGAACGCGCTCGCCAAGGCCAAGTGGGACTCGCGCGACGTCGGCCTGTGGGAGATCAACGAGGCGTTCTCGGTCGTCTCGGTGGTCAACAACCAGCTGCTCGGGCTCGACCCCGCCAAGGTCAACGTCTGGGGCGGCGCGGTCGCGCTCGGTCACCCGATCGGCGCCTCGGGCTGCCGGATCCTCGTGACGTTACTCCACGCGATGGCCGCGAAGAACGTCAAGACCGGCGGTGCCTCGCTGTGCATCGGTGGCGGCGAAGGCATCGCGCTCCTCGTGGAGCGCCCGTGACGCGCGCCGCGACCGGCGCGAGGGCCCCGCGATGACCGAGGTCTCGCGGCTCGGCGTCGTCGGTGCCGGCCAGATGGGGCAGGGCATCGCGCAGATCGCCGCGCAGGCCGGGCTCGACGTCATCATCGTCGACGCCGCGCCAGACTTCGCCGCGATCGGCGTCGCCAAGATCAAGAAGCAGCTCGATCGCCTGGTCGAGAAGGGCAAGCTCGACGGTGCCGCGCGCGACGCGACCATGGCGCGGTTGAAGGCCGGCGGCGCGCACAAGGACCTCGCGAACTGCGATGTCGTGATCGAGGCGGTCCCCGAGAAGGAGGAGCTCAAGCTCGCGATCTTCAAGTCGCTCGGCGAGGTCTGCAAGGACGACGCGATCCTGGCCTCGAACACGTCGTCGATCTCGATCACCAAGATCGCCGCGGCGTCGGGCCGCCCCGATCGCGTGATCGGCATGCACTTCATGAACCCGGTGCCGGTCATGAAGCTCGTCGAGATCGTGCGCGGCCTGCCGACGTCCGATGCGACCAACGAGACGGTGACCGCGCTCGCCCGGCGGTTCGGCAAGACGACGATCGGCGCGCGCGACATCCCGGGCTTCATCGTCAACCGCATGCTGATCCCGCTGCTCAACGAGGCCTGCTACGGGCTCTACGAGGGGCTCGGCACCGCGGCCGACATCGACATCGGCGTGCAGCTCGGGCTCAACCACCCGATGGGGCCGCTCGCGCTCGCCGACCTGATCGGGCTCGACACCTGCCTCGCCATCGCCGAGGTGCTCCATCGCGAGCTCGGCGACGACAAGTACCGACCGTGCCCGCTGCTTCGCCAGTACGTCGCGGCGGGCTGGCTCGGCAAGAAGGTCGGGCGCGGGTTCTACGAGTACGACCCGAGCGGTCAGCAGAAGAAGGTTTGATCATGGGCTACGAAGCATTCGAGACGCTCGAGGTCGAGGTCGCCGGGCACCTCGCGATCATCCGGATCGCGCGCGAGGCCGCGCGCAACGCGCTGTCGACCAAGGTCATCGCCGAGCTCGCGAACGTCGTCGGCGAGCTCGAGATCTCCGAGGACATCCGCGTCGTCGTGATCACCGGCAAGGGCGACAAGGCATTCGTCGCTGGCGCCGACATCGCCGAGATGGCCGACATGACGCCAAACCAGGCGCGCGCGTTCTCCGAGATGGGCGGCGCGCTCGGCCACGCGATCGAGAGCTCCGAGAAGGCGTACATCGCGGCGGTCAACGGGTTCGCGCTCGGCGGCGGCTGCGAGATCGCGCTCGCGTGCGACTTCATCTATGCCTCCGACACCGCGCGGCTCGGCCAGCCCGAGGTCACGCTCGGCGTGATCCCCGGGTTCGGCGGCACGCAGCGCCTCGCGCGCCGGGTCGGCGTCGCCAAGGCCAAGGAGCTGTGCATGACCGGCGACCTCGTCGATGCCGCCGAGGCGCTGCGCATCCGCCTGGTCGACAAGGTCGTCCCGCTCGCCGAGCTGCTGCCGACCGTCGTCGCGCTCGCCGGCCGGATCGCGGCGAACGCGCCGCTCGCGGTCGCCGAGTGCAAGCGCCTCGTCCACGAGGGGCAGTCGATGCCGCTCGACGCGTCGCTGTCGCTCGAGCAGCGCTCGTTCGGGCTGTGCTTCGCGACCGCCGATCAGCGCGAGGGCATGGCGGCGTTCCTCGCCAAGCCCAAGCGCAAGCCCGCGTTCACAGGGAAGTAAGCACCATGGACTTTCATCCGACCGAAGATCAGCTCGCCATCCAGACCGTCGCGCGCGAGTTCGCGACCAAGGAGGTCCTGCCGAAGGCAGCCGAGATCGATCGCGCGCACCGACACCCGGTCGAGCTGGTCAAGCGCATGGCCGAGCTCGGCTTTTTGGGGATCGCGGTCCCGTCGGACTACGGCGGCGGCGGGTTCGACAACGTGTCGTACGCGCTGGCGATGGAGGAGGTCTGTCGCGCGTGCGCGTCGACCGGCGTCATCATGAGCGTCAACAACTCGCTCGTGTGCGACCCGATCTACCGGTTCGGCACCGAGGCGCAGAAGCGCGAGTGGTTGACGCCGCTCGCGAGCGGCAAGCTGCTCGGCTGCTTCGCGCTGTCGGAGCCCGAGGCGGGCAGCGACGCAGCGGCGCAGAAGACCGTCGCCGTCGCCGACAAGGATGGCTTCGTCATCAACGGCACGAAGAACTGGATCACGAACGGCCCGGTCGCCGATGTCTGCGTGCTGTTCACGATGACCGACCAGGCCGCCGGCCACAAAGGCATCACCGCGTTCATCCTGCCGATGAAGACCGCGGGCGTGCGCTGCGGCAAGCCCGACGACAAGCTCGGGATCCGCGGCAGCCAGTCGTCGCAGATCTATCTCGACGACGTCCGCCTCCCGGCGAGCGCCGTGCTCGGCGAGGTCGGCGGCGGCTTCAAGGTCGCGATGTCGACGCTCGATGGCGGCCGCATCGGGATCGCCGCGCAGGCGCTCGGCATCGCGCGCGCGTGTCTCGAGGATTCGCTCGCCTACGCGCAGCAGCGCCGCACGATGGGCAAGGCGATCATCCAGCACCAGGCGATCGCGTTCAAGCTCGCCGACATGGCGACCGAGGTCGACGCCGCGCGCCTGCTCGTGATGCGCGCCGCGTGGTTGAAGGACAAGAAGCTGCCATACGGTCGCGAGGCCGCGATGGCGAAGCTGTACGCGTCGGACATCGCCAACAAGGCGGCGCGCGAGGCGATCCAGATCTTCGGTGGCAACGGGTACGTCACCGAGTTTCCGGTCGAGCGGCACTTCCGGGACGCGAAGATCACGGAGATCTACGAGGGCACGAGCGAGATCCAGCGGCTCGTGATCGCGGGACATCTGGCCAAGGGGGCATGACATGCGAACGATGGCGATCCTGTTCACGGTGTGCGCGATGGTCGGCTGCCATCACAAGAACGGTGGCACCACGCCCGACGACGGCGAGGAGCACACCGATCCGGTCGGCAAGGGTGGAGGTCCGGTCTACACCTCGGATCCCAACGGGCTGCCACCGGAGAAGCTCGACGAGGTCAACCGCCTGCTCGAGCGTCGCAAGCCGACCGTGTCGCGCTGTCTCGGCTTCGCGGTCGACAACAAGGAGCTGCCGAAGAACGCGCGCGGCACGATGACGCTCCAGATCGTCATCAGCCCGTCGGGTTCGCCCGAGACCGTGAAGGTCGCGAGCTCGACGCTCGAGAGCAAGACACTCACCGAGTGCGTGATCTCGAACGTCAAGAAGATCCAGTTCCCCCAGGTGCCGAAGCAGTTCGAGACCTCGTACACGTACGGCTTCGAGGCGATGTGAGACTCGCGGTTGTCGCCGCGCTGGTCGCCGCGTGCGGCAGCTCGCCGAAGCCCAAGTCTGCCGCGCCGGTCGTGATCTCGCCGCAGTCGACGACGCGCACGGTGGTCGAGAACGACAGCGAGCCGACCGACGGGGTGACGATCGTGAACGCGCGCGGGCGCATGGAGCCGGCCGACATCGAGACTGGCCTGTCGCCGCACACCGCAGAGCTCACCGACTGCTACATGAGCCGCGTCGGCAAGCGCCGCTGGCTCGGCGGCAACGTCGAGATCCACTGGGACATCAGCAAGGAGGGCGAGATCACCGCGGTCAAGCTCGCCGCGAGCGACCTCGGCAACTGGCCGATCGAGAAGTGCCTGCTCGACGTGGCGAAGGCCGCGAAGTTCGCCAAGCCCAAGGGCGGCGACGCCGACTTCATGGTGCCGCTGGCGTTCTCCGCGAAGGGCAAGGCGCTCGCGTGGGACGAGGACGCCGGGTTGCGCGCGGTCGGCGGTCAGCTGGTCAAGATCGACAACTGCGTGAAGGACAAGAAGGTCAAGACCAAGACGCCACCCGACGACGTCACGATCACGGTCTACGTCGGCGCGCGCGGCGCGGCCCAGTCGGTCGGCTTCGCGTCCAAGGCGAGCGTGCTCGAGGAGACCTGGGCCGACTGCGCCGAGAAGGCCGCGCTCGGCTGGCGCCTGCCGGATCCCAAGGGCCAGGTCGCCAAGCTCGCCGTGCGGTACCGCGCCCAATGAACTTCGAGCCGACCGAGGAGCAGCAGCTCGTGCTGCAGTCGGCGCGCGAGTTCGCCGAGCGCGCGCTGATGCCCAAGGCCGCGGCGCGCGACGTCTCGGCCGAGTTCCCGGTCGCCGAGCTCCTCGCGCTAGGCAAGCTCGGTTTGCTCGGCGTCGCGGTGCCCGAGGCGCTCGGCGGCGGCGAGGCCGGGGCGGTCGCGTACTCGCTCGCGATGATGGAGCTCGCGCGCGGCGACGCGGCAGTCGCGGTCGCGGTGTCGGTCACCAACATGGTCGCCGAGCTGATCGCGGGCTACGCGAGCGAGGCGCTGGCCGCGCGCTGGGTGCCGCGGCTGGTGTCGGGCGAGCTGGTGTGCGGGGCGTTCGCGCTGTCGGAGCCCGAGGCGGGCAGCGACCCGGCGTCGATGCGCACGCTCGCGACCCGGACGGCGACCGGCTGGTCGCTGAGCGGCACGAAGCAGTGGATCACGAGCGGCGATCACGCCGGCGTGATGGTCGTGTGGGCGGTCACCGATCCGGCGGCCAAGCACAACGGCATCACCGCGTTCGTCGTCGACGGCAAGGCGCAGGGCCTGTCGATCGCGCGCCTCGAGGACAAGCTCGGGCTGCACGGCTCGTCGACCGCGCAGCTCGTGCTCGAGGACGTCGTGGTCGGCGACGACGCGATCCTCGGCGCGCCGGGCGAGGGCTTCGCGCTCGCGATGGTCGCGCTCGACGGCGGCCGGATCGGCATCGCCTCCCAGGCCGTCGGCATCGCGCGCGGCGCGCTCGAGGCCGCGATCCGCTACGCCAGCGAGCGCGTGACGTTCGGTCAGCCGATCATCAAGCACCAGGCGGTCGGCAACATGCTCGCCGACGCGGCGACCTGGCTCGACGCCAGCGCGCTGATGACGCTTCGCGCGGCCGTCGCCAAGCAGGACAACGTGCCGTACTCGCAGCAGGCCGCGATGGCCAAGCTGTTCGCCACCGAGCACGCCTGGAAGATCTGCGACATCGCGCTCCAGGTCCACGGCGGCTACGGCTACGTCCGGGACTTCCCGGTCGAGCGCGCGCTGCGCGACGTCCGGGTGACCCGGATCTACGAGGGCACGAGCGAGATCCAGCGCATCGTCATCGCGCGCAACTTGATTCCACGCTGAGTCCGAGGGACACCACTCCCATGTCCGAAGCCAAGCGCAAGCTCCGCATCCTCGTCGCCAAGCCGGGGCTCGACGGCCACGATCGCGGTGCCAAGGTCGTCGCGCGGGCGCTCGCAGATGCCGGCTACGAGGTCGTCTACACCGGCCTCCACCAGACGCCCGAGATGATCGCGTCGGCGGCGGTGCAGGAGGCGGTCGACGCGGTCGGCCTGTCGATCATGTCGGGCGCGCACATGACGCTGTTTCCCGCGGTGATCGCGGCGTTGAAGGCGCGCGGCATCGGCGACACCATGGTGTTCGGCGGCGGCATCGTCCCCAAGGATGATCTGCCCAAGCTCGCCGCGATGGGCGTCGCGCGGATCTTCACGCCGGGCACGAGCACGAGCGAGATCATCGACTGGGTCGAGCAGGTCGTCCGGCCCAAGGTCGGCTAGTGCGTGCGTTCGCGTTGCTCGCGGTCGCGGCGTGCTCGCACCCCGCGCCCGCACCCATCCCGGTTCCGGTCGCGCACGTGACGCCCGATGCCGGGGCGCCGATCGATGCCGCGCCGGCGAATCACGCGAATCAGGAGGAGCGGCTCGCCGCGATCCAGAAGGCGATGAACGAGCTCGACGAGGCGGTCCAGCAGTGCTGGGCGGTGGTCGCCACCGAGCGGTTCGACGTCGAGGGCGACCTGACCGCGCAGATCGAGATCGCCGCGGCATCGGCCCGGGCGACGCTCGTGCTCGACACCGCGCGCAATGGCAAGCTCGCGGCCTGCGTCGTCGCGGTGCTCGAGCACTATCCGTGGGCGCCGCCTCTGCGCGGCCACACGATCCAGCTGCCGTTCCGGTTTCGGGCGCCGAGCGATGGCCAGAACGTCATCGATCGAGCCCTGGTGTCGGCGGCCGGGCAGGGCGATGTCCGCGTGTCCGTGTTGATCGACGAGAACAACACGAGCGCGGATCAGGCCGCGATGTTCGAGGTCCAGATCGCGCCGAAGGGCGCGACCGGGATGCGCCGCGCCGAGCGCCAGGAGGTCTGGTACTTCAAGACCGCCGCCGAGGTGCAGGGGCCGGGCAAGCCCCTTGCGGTCGCCGCCGGCGATCTCGTGGTGGTGCCGAAGTCGGGCGTGCGCACGATCCGCGCGGGCGCCACCGCGGTCGACGCCGTGCTCGTCGTCGTGCCGGGTGGTCGCGAGGGAGCCGCGCGCGCAGGGGCGCTGCCGACGCCGGAGGCCGGCGCGTGGGAGAAGACGCCGCTCGGCCCTGCGCTCGTGCCGGCCGCGACGGCGAAGCGCTATCCGCGCGGGCCGGGCAAGGTCACGATCCTGCTCGACGGCAACCCGACGCTCGCGGTGTCGATCCTCGAGTTCCCCGCCGGCATGGCGGTGCCCGAGCACGTCCACGCCAAGGAGGTCGAGATGCTCTACGTGCTCGCCGGCAGCGGCACGTTGACGGTCAAGGGCCAGCCGCTCGCGGTCACCGCGACCAGCGTCGTCCAGATCCCACCGAACACCAAGCACGCGTTCGCGACGGCGACCGACCTGCGCGCGCTCCAGATCTACACGCCGTCCGGCCCCGAGCAACGGTTCAAGGCGCCCGCGGCGAAGGCCCCACAATGACCTCCGAGAATGCCCAGCTGATCCTCGCCGGCGACGTCCGCACCGCGGCGCGCCTGATGCGCGACCTCGACGACCGCAAGCCGAGCGCGCTCGCGACGTTGAAGGAGCTCTACCCGCACACCGGCAAGGCGTACCTCGTCGGCGTCACCGGCAACCCCGGCGCCGGCAAGTCGACCGTCGTCGACTCGCTGATCGCGCACTACCGCGCGGCCGGCGAGAAGGTCGGCGTCGTGTGCGTCGATCCGAGCTCGCCGTTCACCGGAGGCGCGATCCTCGGCGATCGGATCCGCATGCAGCGGCACGCGCTGGATCCGGGCGTGTTCATCCGCTCGCTCGCGACGCGCGGCTACCTCGGCGGCCTGTCGCGCTCGACGTTCGACATCGCGCACGTGCTCGATGCGATGGGCTTCGAACGCGTGCTGATCGAGACGGTCGGCGTCGGGCAGGACGAGGTCGATGTCATGAAGGCGGCGCACACCACGGTCGTCGTGACGGTGCCGGGCCTCGGCGACGATATCCAGGCGATCAAGTCCGGCCTGCTCGAGGTCGCCGACGTGCTGGTCGTCAACAAGGCCGATCGCGAGGGGGCGGATCGCACCGAGCGTGACCTCCTCCACATGCTCGATCTGCGCGCCCACGGCGAGCGCAAGGAGGTCGAGATCGTTCGCACGATCGCGACCAAGGGGCTCGCGGCCGGCTCCGGCATCGCCGAGCTCGCGACCGCGGTCGAGGCCCACCGCGACAAGGCGTGGCGAGGCCCGGCTGCCGAGGCTCGCCAGGTCGCGCGAACCAGCGCACATCTGGCCGAGCTGGTCCGTGCGCTGCTCGCGGACCGCGCGGCGGCGGCGATCGCGAGCCGCGGCGGCCTCGCGGTGATGTCGCGTCAGGTCGTCGAGCACCACAGCGACCCGTGGACCCTCGCCGAGCAGCTCCTCGCGACCATGTGACAACGGTCATCCACTCGTCGCGAAGTTCGGGCGGATCGCGTGAAGCTGGTAGACTGGGAAGACGAGATGTCCCGATCTTTTGCTCTCCTGTTCGCGCTCCTCGGCGGCGGCTGCGGCCTCATCAGCTCGGACGTCCTCGACTTCCCACTCGACATCAAGCCGAAGACGTTCTCGGTCGATGCCGACAACTGGATGATCAACCAGGCGGAGGCGGATGCCGCGACCTCGACGAGCTGCGCGCAGGCACCATCCGCGTGCGCGGCGCTCGCCCAGCAGGCCTGCGCGGCCAACTGCACCGCGACCTGCAGCACGACGACCCAGACCTGCGAGCTCCAGCTCCAGATCGGGCTGTACTCGACGGTCGATCTCAACATGGATCAGTCCGAGCTCGCGTCGATCGACAAGACCAAGGGCATCTCGGTCGCGATCGACAGCGCGACCTACGCCGTGATGGAGAACAAGCTCACCGTCGCGACGCCGCCGATGACGATCTTCGTGGCGCCGGTGCTCGTGATGGCGCCCAGCGATCCGATGGCGAATCCGATCGGCACGCTCGCCAGCATCCCGGCGCTGACCACGGTGGACGAGACCGCGATCGCGTACACCGATCACGGCAAGCAGGATCTCAACGGCGCGATGACGAACTTCTCGTCTCCCTTCAACCTCCTCGTCGGCGCGAGCATCACGCTCAAGGCCGGCGACACGGTCCCGTCGGGCAAGCTGACGGCGACGGTCAAGGTGAACGCGCACGCCCACGCGCTGTAGTTCGTGTGTTTGGTGGCGTGTCCGTAGACCCACGGTGTCCCACAAGTAGGCGTGGCGACTGTCGTCGGGAGTGGCACGCCCGGTGAACTGAGAGTGATCGCACTCGAAAGGTTCACCCACCATGAAGTCTCTCCGCCGCATCGTGTTCCTCGTCATCGTCCCACTCGCTGCCTGCAACGATTCCACGCCCGTCACACCGAAGCCGGCGCCGATCGCCGTGGTCGAGACGCCGAAGGCCGTCGAGGTCGCGCCGGTCGCATCGGTCAGGTCGGTCGAGCTCGCCAAGCCGGTCGAGCTCGCCAAGCCGATCGCCGTCGCGCCGAAGTCGTTCGACGACGCGATGGCGCAGGGCAAGACGCTCGCGACCGCCGGCGACCGCGACGGTGCCAAGCTGATGTTCGACACCGCCGCGAAGCTCGCGCCGAAGTCGGCCGCGCCGCACGTCGAGCTCGCGCGGCTCGCGATCGCCGCGAAGGAGAAGGCGGTCGCGATCAACGAGGCGCAGAAGGCGGTCAATCGCGCGCCCGAGTCGAGCCAGGCCTACAACACGCTCGGTCGCGCCGAGCTGCTGCGCTTTGGCTACGACAAGGCCGAGGTCGCGTTCCGCCAGGCCACCGAGCTCGACGCCAAGAACGTGTGGGCGTGGAACAACCTCGGCCTCGTCATGCTCGAGCAGAAGAAGTTCCAGGACGCCGCCGACGCGTTCGCGACCGCGACCGCGCTGCCGACCGCCGAGGGCTACATGTTCAACAACCTCGGCACCGCGCTCGAGCAGCTCGATCAGCTCGACGACGCGCGGGTCGCGTTCGAGGCGGGCGGCAAGCTCGGCTCGAAGGAGGCGGCCGCGAGCCGCAAGCGTCTCGAGGGCGTCAAGACGATCGCGATCGCGACGGTGCCGAACAAGACGCCGATGGCAGCGACGCGGACGTACGAGCCGACCGACGAGGCCCCGGTCGACGCGGCGCCGGCGGCTCCAGCTCCGGCACCGACGGTCGAGGCGAAGCCGGTCGACTCGCTCTAGTGATCGTCAGGCGATTCGATCGTCGCGCCGGCCTCGACGAGCTCGGGCGGGTGCTCGCGACGATCGCGACGCGATCGCCGCCCGCCTCGCGGCCGGGGCGCTCCCTCTGCTGCGTCACCTCGACTGGACCGAGACGATCACGTCGGCGCGTCTGGCGAGCGTGTTCGTCGATCGATTCGACACGCTCACGTTTCGTGGGGTGAGCTCGCAACTGACGCTCCACCTCGTCCGGATCGATCGCAGCAGATGGGACCTCGAGCTCGTCGTGCCGAGCACGATGGCCACGGTCCCTTCGATCGTCGACGTGTTCGACGACCACCGCGCCAGGCTCGCGTCGATCACCGTGATCGTCGCCGCGCCGCTCGATCCAGCGTTTCGCGCCGCGCTGATCTGGCGGGCAGCGTCGCGCCACCTCGTGGACGAGCGTCGCGACCCGGGGGTCGGGCACCTCGCGCCAGGCGTCGACGAGCACCTCGCGCGCGGTCGCGAGGTCACCAGTCTCGACGGCGGCCAGCGCTGACCCGAGCATCGAGCTCACCTCGGCCGCCGTCACCTGCATGACGCGAGCTGCTCGCGTCGTTCGGGCTTCGCCCTCACGTTGCATGACGCGAGCTGCT
>JBBQEX010000028.1:0-101740 GCA_038321315.1 Haliangiales bacterium
CATCTCCACCTTCCTCCGACTTGACGTCGGCAGTCTCGCCAGAGTGCCCAACTTAATGCTGGCAACTGACGATAGAGGTTGCGCTCGTTGCGGGACTTAACCCAACATCTCACGACACGAGCTGACGACAGCCATGCAGCACCTTCTCACTCGCTCCCCAGAAGGGCACCCCGCCATCTCTGGCAGCTTCGAGTGGATTTAACCCAGGTAAGGTTCTGCGCGTTGCGTCGAATTGAACCACATGCTCCACCTCTTGTGCGGGCCCCCGTCAATTCCTTTGAGTTTTAGTCTTGCGACCGTACTCCCCAGGCGGAGTGCTTAACGCGTTAGCTACGGCACCGCAGGGGTCAATACCCGCAGCACCTAGCACTCATCGTTTACAGCGTGGACTACCAGGGTATCTAATCCTGTTTGCTCCCCACGCTTTCGCACCTCAGCGTCAGTAACAGCCCAGATCGCCGCCTTCGCCACTGGTGTTCCTCCCGATATCTACGAATTTCACCTCTACACCGGGAATTCCGCGATCCTCTTCTGTACTCAAGCCTCGCAGTTTCGGATGCACTTCCTTGGTTGAGCCTAGGTATTTCACATCCGACTTGCGAAGCCGCCTACGTGCGCTTTACGCCCAATGATTCCGAGCAACGTTTGCACCCTTCGTATTACCGCGGCTGCTGGCACGAAGTTAGCCGGTGCTTGCTAAGGAGGTACCGTCACCCCGACAGGTCATGCCGGACATTCGTCCCTCCCCACAGAGCTTTACGACCCGAAGGCCTTCATCACTCACGCGGCGTGGCTGGATCAGGGTTGCCCCCATTGTCCAATATTCCCCACTGCTGCCTCCCGTAGGAGTCTGGGCCGTGTCTCAGTCCCAGTGTGGCTGATCATCCTCTCAGACCAGCTACGCGTCTTAGCCTTGGTAGGCCATTACCCCACCAACTAGCTGATGCGACGCAGGCTCCTCCTCGAGTGCCAGATATTGCTACCTAGCTTTCCTCTCCAAGACCGGAGTCTCAGAGAACTTATGCGGTATTAGCGTTCCTTTCGAAACGTTGTCCCCCGCTCAAGGGAAGATTACCTACGTATTACTCACCCGTCCGCCGCTTTACTGATGGCCGAAGCCACTTTCTCGCTCGACTTGCATGTGTTAAGCCCGCCGCTAACGTTCGCTCTGAGCCAGGATCAAACTCTCCGTGGAAAGTTTAGAACCCGCTCGACATCATGTTCGCGCGAACCATCCGGGGGGAAGGCTCGCCATGATGCGGAATGGATTTCTTACATACGAAACCCGTCATCATTCTTGCGATTCGCTATCCAGTTTTCAGAGACCGATCGCGGTCGCTTGGGGCTTGCGCCTTCCGCTTCCGTTCCCGCCGGCGCCGTCGCCGTCGAGGGATGTGCTTATAGGGGCAGTCGCTTTCCGAGTCAACGCGGATCCAAAAGAAATCTGCGCTTCGGCAAATTCTGTCGTGTAACTGGTCGATTTTAAATCGAGTTTTGCGATCGAAGAAAATTGAAAGATCGCGCGCACGCCCGATCACCCGGGTTTGAGCCGCGCTACGCTTCGGGCGAAACATGCTCGAGCGCATCGGTAATTGCCGGATCGTCGAAGAGGTAGCTTCTGGAGGAATGGCGGTAGTTTACCGCGCGATCCAGGAGCCGATGGGCCGCGTCGTGGCGATCAAGGCGCTGAAGACGTCGGCGGCGTCCGAAGAGAACGTGGCGACGCGGTTCGAGCGAGAAGCCAAGAGTCTCGCGAACTTGCAGCACGAGAACATCATCCACGTCTACGACTTCCACCACGAGCGCGGCGCGATGTTCATCGTGATGGAGTACGTGCAGGGGATCGACCTCTACGACCTCCTGGAGAAGGGGGGCCGGCTGCCCTACGACGTCGCGACCATCATCGCGATGCAGATCGCCCGCGCCCTGGACTACGTGCACTACCGGGGCATCGTCCATCGGGACATCAAGCCGGCGAACATCATGGTCTCGCGATCGGGTGGCGTGAAGCTGATGGATTTCGGGATCGCCCGCGACACCAGCTTCGGCGACCTGACCGAGGCCGGCACCGGCATCGGCACCCCGGCCTACATGTCGCCCGAGCAGGTCCTCGGCGACCGACTCGACGCGCGCAGCGACATCTTCTCGCTCGGCGTCGTGCTGTACCAGATGGTCACCGGCAAGAAGCCCTTCATCGAGGACGAGAAGAAGTCCGCGATGCACAAGATCCGGCTCGAGAAGCACACGTCGGCGCGCAAGGTGAACCCCGACGTGCCGCGCGAGCTCGCCCAGGTGATCGACCGCTGCCTCGAGAAGCAGCCGCGCGATCGGTGGCGCTCGTCGCAGCACATGGTGATGGCGCTCGAGCGATTCCTCGCGAAGCACGTCGAGATGAACCACCACGCGCGCCTCGTGCTGTTCCTGCGCGCGCAGAACGTGATCACCGAGCTCGAGGCCGAGGAGTACTTGAACCCGGCCGCGCTCGGCGCCGGTGCGAGCGCGCTCGCGCAGCCGAACATGATCGCGCGCCACGCGGTGCGCGCGGGCGTCGTCGCGCACGCGGTCACGCTCGGCATGCTGCTGTTGATGCTCGGCCTCATCCACGTCGCGCCACTCGGGGCGACACCGAAAACCTCGACGGTGACGGTCGCCGAACGCGTCGCGCACTTCCACGTGCGCGCGTATCCGTGGGCGACGATCTCGATCGACGGCAAGCAACTCGCGACCACCCCGGTCAACAAGACGCTGTCGATCCCGTCGGGCAAGCACGTCGTGCGGTTCGAGCACGAGGCCTACGAGCCGCTCGATCGCACGATCACGTTCGAGGCGAACACCGACGAGACCGCGACGACGATCGAGGTCGACTTCGAGAAGGAGCACGCCGTGTTGCGGGCCGGCAAGCACGCGCCGGAGGTCAAGCCGTGAAGGCGCTCGTCGTGGCCCTGCTCGTCGCCCACAGCGCGCTCGCGCTCGCCGACGACGATGCCGGCGTCCGGATCCACAAGGTCAAGAGCGGCGACTCGTTCGAGCTGCTCGCCGCCGAGTACTACGAGGATCGCAACGACGCGGTGTTCCTCCTGGTCGCCAATCACCTGAAGCATCCGCGCAAGCTCGTCGTCGGCGAGCGCCTGCGCGTGCCGGTCGCGCGCACCGTGGTGACCGCGAAGGGCGACACGTTCGCCGCGCTCGCGCAGACCTATCTCGGCAGCGACAAGCGCGCAGCGTATCTCGCCGAGTTCACCGGCCACGCACCCGACGAGAGCTTGCCCGCGGGCACGCAGCTCGTCGTGCCGTTCACCGTCACGCACACCGCGGAGAGCGCCGAGACGCTCGCGAGCATCTCGCTCGCCTACTTCGGCACCGACAAGGAAGCGGCGATGCTGAAGGGCTACAACTTCCTCGACCATGACCCGATCCAGAAGGGCGAGTCGATCATCGTGCCGATCCACCACGTGAAGACCAAGGCCGGCAAGCTCGCGCCGCTCGACGCCGATGCGGTCAAGCGGCGCGCCGAGCGCGAGCAGCAGCTCGCCAAGGCGATGGGGGCGCTGCCGGTCGCGCGGATCGCCTGGCGCAACGGCGACTACGCGACGATCCGCAACGAGCTGCGCGGGATCGATCTCGGCTACCTCGAGGTCCCGACGATGGTGGAGCTCGGCACGCTGCGCGGCGCGGCCGACGTCGCGTTCGGGCTCGAGGCCGACGCGCAGACCGAGTTCGAGGCCGTCCTCCAGCGCAAGCCCGGCACGCAGCTGACCCCGTATCTCTACTCTCCCAAGATCCAGGCGGTCTGGATCAAGGCCGGCGGCACGGTCGGCGAGTGAGGCTGCTGGTCGTCGTGCTCGCCGCGGTCGGGTGCGGTGGCGGATCGTCGTCGACCGCGTCGGGTCCGATGGGCAAGCGGGTCGGCCCTGCCCTCGCCGGTGCGCTCGGCGCGGCCGATCACCTGGTGGCCCCGCAGCGCTGCGCCGCGCCCGATCTCCCGGCGGCCCCCGACGGCGAGCTCGTGGTCGGCAAGGCGACCTGGAAGCTCGCGAACCACACGCTGCGCGGGACCGCGACCCGGATCGGGGTGATCGCCGATGCCGGCGGCGCAGCGCCCGCGACGCTCGCCGCGCTCGGCCGGCTGCGCGCCAGGCTCGCGAAGGTCGAGCTCGTGATCGCCCTCGGCGGCATGGCCGATACCGAGCCCGCACTCGGCGCGATCCTCGAGGCGTTCGCGGCCCACGCGCCGTGGCCGGTGATCGTGATCCCCGGGGACCTCGAGCGGGTCGACGACCTCGCGCGCGCGATCGCGGCCGCGCGCGCCAAGGGGATCCCGGCGATCGACGGCCGCGCGATCCAGCGGGTCGAGCTCGCCGGCGCGACGATCGCCCTGGTCGGTGGCGGCGCGGTCGCCGAGCGCGTCGTCGCGGGATCCGACGGCTGCACGTTCGCCGATCCCGCCGCGATGTTCGCCGAGCTCGCCGCTGTCCCGACGCTCCGGATCACGGCGAGCTGGGAGCCGCTCGCCCCGCCGACCGACGCGATCGATGTCGCGGTGTTCGGCGCGACCGATGGGCCCGCCACGCCGGGCCGAGACGGCAAGCGCGACGGGCGCGCGGCTGCGCTCAGCCCCGGATCGGCCGACGCGACCAGCCGTGGCGAGCATCGTGCCCCGACCGCGGGCATCCTCGAGCTCGCCGACGGTGGATGGACGTGGCGAGTGGTCGCAGACACGCCGTAAGTTGGTATCATCGCGCCCGGTGTCGTCGACGCCCGCGCAAAAGTTCGTCTGCCCCCGGTGCCGCACCGGGTTCACCGAGGCGAGCCATTTTTGCCGCGAGTGCGGCGCCGACATGACCCGCGCGAGCGCGCTGCAGGCCGCGGCGAGCATGTCGCTCGAGGACACCTCGGCGAGCGATCCGAACGTCGAGCGGCCGCCGCCGGATCGCCGGCTGTCGGACTCGAACCAGCAGTGGCTCGGCAAGGTCGTCGACGGGCGCTACCGCGTGCTCGAGGTGATCGGTCGCGGCGGCATGGGCGTCGTCTACCGGGTCGAGCACCTCCGCATGGGCAAGATCGCGGCGATGAAGGTGCTGCATCGCGATCTCGTGAACGACGCCGAGGTCGTGCAGCGGTTCGAGCGCGAGGCGGCGGCGGTGTCGCAGCTGCATCACCCGCACACCGTGCAGGTGTTCGATTTCGGCAACACGACCGGCGCGCTCTACCTGATCATGGAGTACGTGCGCGGGCTCGATCTCGCGCGCGTGATCGAGCGCGACGGGCCGTTGCCGTGGTCGCGCGCGGCGCCGATCCTCGCGCAGATCTGCGGCGCGCTGCAGGAGGCGCACGAGCTCGGCATCGTGCACCGCGACCTCAAGCCCGAGAACGTGCTCGTGACCCGCACGGGCCACGGCCGCGACTACGCCAAGGTGCTCGACTTCGGGCTCGCCAAGATCGAGCAGCGTGGCGTGCCGTCGACCGAGACCGGCAAGCAGTCGATCGTCGGAACGCCGTACTTCATGGCGCCCGAGCAGATCCGCGGCGACGAGATCGACGCGCGCACCGACATCTACTCGTTCGGCGCGCTGATGTTCGAGGTGCTGACCGGCCAACACCTGTACTCGGGTGGGTCCGCGGTCGGCGTGCTCACCAAGCACCTGACCGCCGAGCCCGACGCGCCGTCGATGCGCGCGCCCAAGCTCGGCATCCCGCCGCAGGTCGACTTCCTGTGCAGGAAGGCGCTGTCGCGCGATCCGAGCGAGCGCTGGCAGACCGCGGCCGAGCTCGGCGAGGCGATCGAGGAGATCTACCAGGAGACCGTCGCCGACCTCACCGGGCCGGGCTCGCGGTCGAGCTCGCGCGTGCCCGGCGTGAGTCGCGGGCCGCTGGTGTTTCG
Source organism: Haliangiales bacterium (assembly GCA_038321315.1). Classification (GTDB taxonomy): domain Bacteria; phylum Myxococcota_A; class Polyangia; order Haliangiales; family Haliangiaceae; genus JABFXX01. Next base: position 5,882 of record JBBQEX010000028.1, read on the forward strand.
CGACGAGGAGGGCGGAAGCGATCTGCGGCTGCGTCGCTCGGACATCGATCAGTTCGAGAGCGGCCTCAAGCGCCGCCGCTACTACGTGCTGGGCGCGACGTTCCTCGTGCTCGGCGCCGCCGGTGTGGGCGCATGGCTCCTCGCGACGCGCGAGCCACCGCTCTCGCACGAGGAGCGCGAGCCCAACGACGACAACGTCAATGCCAACGCGATCGCGGTCGACCAGCCGATCACCGGCACGATCGGCAAGCGCGTGTCGGCGACCGAGCCCGACCGCGATGTGTTCGTCGCGAAGTTCTCGGCCGAGCGCCACGTGATCACCGTGATGGTGACCGGGATCCCGAACATGGACCTCAACCTCGCGATCGCCGACAAGGATGGCAAGGGGGTCACCGCCGACGAGGCCGACCTCGGCGAGGGCGAGGCGATCCACCGGCGCGCGATCGTGGGACCCGCGGTGGTCACGATCGGCCAGACGATCTCGCACGATCAGAGGTTCCCGATCGAGAACGTCAGCGACAGCTACAAGCTCACCGTCACCGAAGAGCCGGCCGCGGGCGGCGAGATCGAGCCGAACAACACCGAGACCGACGCGACGCCGATCGAGCTCGGTGCAGAGATCCACGGCTACCTCGACAGCCGCGGCGATCTCGATCTGCTCCGGTTCGACGGCGGCCAGGGCACCTACAACATCGTCGTGCGCGCCGAGGGTCTGCCGATGCAGTGGCGCGTCGGCGACGGCAAGCCACGCACGCCGGGTGCCACCAAGCTCGAGCTGCAGCACGGCGAGCTCCTCCGGATCGAGCGGATCGATCACGCGCCGAAGGTGCCGATCGTGGGTCGCGATCTGCCGTGGTCGATCGTCATCACCCGATAGAGGCCCGCTCACCTCGACCGGCCGGTGACGTTTTGGTCGTGCGCGTGTGTCGACTGCGTTACGCTCGCGACGATGCGGGTTCATCCACTGATCGTGGCGATCGGCCTCGCGGCGTGCGGCGACGATGCCGCCAAGACGTGTACGAGCGTCGGACCGTTCGACGTCGGCACCGATGGCGTCGCGCAGCCGCTCGGATCGGGACCGAACGAGGCGCGCGCCGGTCGGTTGAAAGCGGCCGATCTCCCGATCGTGCCGTCGGGCCTCATCACGTGGAAGGCCGGCGACTTCGTGCTCGCGAACGCCAAGGTCGCGCTCGTGATCGAGGATGTCGGCGACAGCGATCTCTACGATCCGTGGGGCGGTCGTCCGGTCGGGCTCGCGCGCGTCGCGAACGGCGCGATGATCGAGCCGAACAACTTCGGCGAGTTCTTCATCCTGACCGGGCGCTCGACGGTGGTGACCGACTCGGTGTCGGTGATCGCCGACGGCAGCGACGGCGGACCCGCGATCGTGCGCGCGCGGGGCAAGCTGCATCCGATCCCGTTTCTCGAGTCGCTGCTCGCGGGCGTGTTCGGCGAGGAGTGGCTCGATGTCGACGCCGCGATCGACTACGAGCTCGCGCCCGGCAGCGAGCACGTCGACATCCGGATGCGCTACGCGTCGCCGCGCGCGGAGCCCAAGGTGCTGCCGTCGGTGATGAACGCGCTGATGTACTCCAAGCGGACGCCGGTGTTCCAGCCGACCAAGGGCTTCGACGAGGGCCTCGATCAGAGCTACGTCGCGCTGACCGACGAGGGCGCGACGTCGTGGGCGTACATCCCGAACGGCACGTTCTCGGGCTCGCTGTCGGCGTCCGGCTTCGTCGGTGCGACGACCGCCGGGTTCACGATGCCGGCGTGCAACACGCTCGATCGGATCCACGCGCAGCTCGTGATCGGCGGGCCCGGCGTCGACGGCATCGTCGCGACGGTCGGGCGCGATCGCGGCGAGGCGCAGCGCGTGGTGACCGGCACGGTCACGCGCGGAGGCGTCGCGGCGCCGGGCGTCCACGTCCACGCGGTCGACGTCGCGAACGACGCGACGTACTACTCGCGTGCGCTGACCGACGCGACCGGCGCGTTCGAGCTCCACGTGCCGACCGGCGCCAACGTCAAGCTCGTCACGTTCAAGCGCGGCGACGTCAACGGCGAGAGCACGCCGGGCACCGGCACCGCGCCGGTCGCGATCGATCTGCCGGCGACCGGATCGATCCACGTCACCGCGACCGAGAACACGACGAAGATGCCGGTGCGCGTGCAGGTCGTGCCCGCCGCCGATCAGCCCGTGCCGAGCGTGCCGAAGTGGTTCGGCGAGGCGCCGATCGCCGCTGGCCGGCTCCACGTCGCGTTCCCGACGACCGGCGACATCACGCTGCCGGTGCCGCCCGGCAAGTGGGACGTGATCGTGTCGCGCGGCTACGAGTACGAGGTCGAGCGCCAGACCGTTACGGTCGTCGCGGGCGCGACCGCCGAGGTCGACGCGCAGCTCCAGCATGTCGTCGACACCACGGGCATCCAGTGCGGCGACTTTCACGTGCACACGTCGCGCTCGAACGACTCCGACGACGACGGCCTCGCGAAGGTCGCGCAGGCGGTCGGCGATGGCCTCGAGTTGCCGGTCCGCTCGGATCACGAGTGGGTCGGCGATTTCTCGGCGGAGATCGCCAGGCTCGGCCTCGGCGCGTTCGCCGCCGGGTTCCCGTCGATCGAGCTGACGTCGATGGAGCTGTGGGGCCACATGGGCGTGTTCCCGCTGACGCCGGATCCGGCGCAGGTCAACGCCGGCGCGCCGAAGTGGCAGACGTTCCCGACCGCCGCGGCGCCCGACACCAAGTTCGAGACGCTCGCGCCGCCGATCGTATTCGAGGCGGTGCGCGCGCGCGCCGAGCAGCCCGTCGTGATCATCAACCACCCGAGCGGCTCGACGAACTACTTCGGCTACGTCGGCTACGATCCGGCGACCGGCACCGCGAGCAGCACCGCGGACTGGGACACCAAGTTCACGCTCGTCGAGGTGTTCAACAACTCCGACTGGGTCGGCAACCGCAACCGCAACGTCGTCGACTGGCTCGGCCTCCTGAAGGCGGGCAGGAAGATCATGGCGGTCGGCAGCTCCGACAGCCACGGCCTGTCGGGCTCGCCGGTCGGTTATCCGCGCACCTGCCTGCGGCTCGGCACCGACGATCCGCGCGCGCTCACCGCGTCGAACGTGCGCGACGCGCTGGCGGCCGGACATGGCGCGATCTCGGGAGGGATCTACGTGACCGCGAAGCTCGGCGCGACGCAGTCGGGTGACTCGACGACCGGCGCCGGCTCGCCGCAGATGCTCGACGTCACCGTGCAGGCCGCGTCGTGGGTCGACGTCACGTCGCTCGAGCTCGTGGTCGACGGCGTCGGCGACATCATGCCGATCATGCCGGGCGACACCGATCCGACGAACCACGCGATCCGGTTCCACAAGCAGCTGCCGATCCAGGTCGCCGCGACCGGCGGCTTCGTCGTCGTCGCGGCCTACGGCGGCCAGACGCTCGAGCCGGTGCATCCGGGCCACATCCCGTTCGGCGTCAGCGAGCCGATCTTCGTCACTCCGTAGCGAGCGCGCGCGGCACGGTCAGGTCGACGAACCGCGGATGGATCTGCGCGAGCTCGTCCGGCCGCACCGCGCGCACCGCGGCGCCGATCATATGGACGCGCGCATGGTCGCCGACGCCGCTGATCACGAGCGTCTGCCCGCGGGCTCGATGCCGGGTGACCGCGAGCTCGTTGTCCTCGGTGATGTAGCGGGCGACCGCGTCGGGCAGGACGCGAAGATCGACGGCGACCTGGCTGGAAAGCTCGACCTGGACCGCCTGCTCCGCGAGCCTGGTCACGTCGCTGTCGAGCGCGAACGGGAAATCGACGGCGAGGCCGAGCTCGGCGAACACGACCGCGCGCCCGACGATGGCCTGGTGCCGCGGATCGAGCCCGACGACGACGCGCGGCAGGAGCCGGCGCAGCACCCGATCGTCGTGCGCGCCGGTCGCCGGCAGGCGCGCGGCGACCGCCTCGACGTGCGCGAACCGGATCGGCCACGCCGGGTGATGCGCGTCTTCGCCCTCGCCGCTCTCGGGCGCCACCGTCGCGAGCGCCCGCAGCGCGCGCTCGAGGCCGCGCGGATCGTAACCGGCGCGCGCGGCGAACTGGATGCCGAGCTCGTCGGCCTGGATCTCGTCGTCGCGCTCGTCCTCGGCAGTGCGGGTCGCGGGGACGTCGCCGTCGACCAGCCCCATGTGCGCGTGGCCGGCGAGCTCGTGCGCGATCTCGTGCCCGAGCAGCCCGGCGAGCTCGGCCTCGTCGCGCACCAGCGCGATCGCGCCGCGATCGACGTAGATCACGCGCCCCGGATTCGCGTTGGCCTGCGGCGACGGATCGTCGAGCACCCGGAACGTCCATCCACCGGTGCGATCGCCGGTCGCGGAGACCACGCGCGCGCCGACCGCGGAGACGTACGCCGCGAGCTCGGCGTCGGGATACGCGCGCACCGCGGTCGCGAGCATCGTGCGATCGCGGATCCAGCCGATGCAGCGCTCCGATTTCCCGGCGCGTCCGGCGCAGGCGCGCGGGATCCGCTCGCCGAACAGCGCCGGCGCGCGGTGGACGCAGCCCGCGTTCAGAACAAGCGCGAGTGCCAGAACGCGACGGCGTCCCACGGCGACCTCCACTGGACCTCCCACGAGATGTCGATGCGCTTGCGATCGAGATCGACCGCGGTCCGGATGTACACGTTGGCGCCCTCGCCAATCGCCGCCTGCATCGCGTTGTTCGCGGTCGTCAGCTTCGAGCGCGTCGCGAGCTCGCCGGACCGCAAGCCGACCGCGGCCGGGAACCCGAGCGGTGCGGTGATCGAGCCGAGCTGGAACACCGGACCCTCGGTGATCGGGATCGCGATATCGAGCTTCGCGCCGCGGCGCGAAAGCTTCGGCTCGCCGACCTTGACGTTCAGCATGCCGCGCTCCCAGTACGCCGCCGACACGTAGAGCAGGTCGGTCGCGAGCGCGTCCTCGTCGTAGCGGCCGCCGGGATGATTGACGTCGGCAGCGTCCTTGAACTCGTGCAGCAACGCGGCGGGCGTCAGCGCACGCGCCCCGACGAACGTGACGTTGCCGATCGCGACGCGCGGCCCCGGGCGCGATGCGACGCACAGATCGACCACCGACCCCGAGCGCGCGGCGCGCCGCACCGCGATCTGCGCGTCGAGGTGGCCGTCGGCGACCAGGTTGCGCTCGATCGCCTCGGCCATGCGCTGGACGCGGCGCGCCTCGAACGGCGTGCCGGTCAACCAGCGCAACCGCTCGTGCAGCTCGCCGTGGACGACGCGGCCGACGGTCGGCTCGAGCGTGACGACGAACGCGACCGTGCCTCCGTCGACCTCGACGTGCGCGGTGTCGACCACGCCGAGCTGGTAGAGCGCGGCGAGATCGTGACGCAGCGGTGCGTCGGCGAGCCGGATGCCGGGCCGGGTCTCGAGCGCGCCACGCAGCGACGTCGCGAGCTCCGGATCGACGCCGCGCACCTCGACGCTGCCGATCGTCACGTCGGGCTTCGCGACCACCTGCGGCATCGCGGGGGTTGCCTGGCGCGTCGTGAGATCGGTCCACGCGGTGCCGGCGCAGATCGTCTCGGTGGGTCGATGTGCGCACGCCCCCGCGACGAGCAGCGTGACGATCGCGAGGCGCATCCACGCGAGGCAAGCTGCACGCGATGTGCCTCGCGCACGTCCTTTGAATCACGTGCGCGTGCGTGTGGCAGGCGCGGCACGCGTGGCGCGAATCAGCGACAGGTTGCCAAGGATTGTGTGGGGCCGCGCATAAGGGTAAGACACGCCCAACATGATCAAGCGCCCGAAGATCGCGATCGTTGGCGCCGGCGGAAACGTCGGCGCGGCCGTGGCCCACTGGGCCGCTCTCCAGGAGCTCGGTGACCTCGTCCTCATCGACTTGAAGGTCGGTCCGGCCGAAGGCCGCGCGCTCGATCTCACGCAGTGCGGCCCGTGGCAGGGCTTCAACGTGAGCTTCACCGCGTCCGACAAGCCCGAGGCGATGGCCGGCGCCGATGTCGTCGTGATGACCGCCGGCGTCCCGCGCAAGCCGGGCCAGTCGCGCGAGGAGCTCATCAACATCAACGCCGGGATCGTCAAGGGCATCTGCGGCGACATCAAGAAGCACGCGCCCGACGCGATCCTCGTCGTGGTGTCGAACCCGCTCGACGCGATGGTGTTCGTCGCCAAGCAGGTCACCGGCTTCCCGCGCGAGCGCGTGATCGGCTCGGCCGGCGTGCTCGATAGCGCCCGGTTTCGCACCTACCTGGCGCTCGCGGCCGGCGTGTCGGTCGAGGACGTCCACGCGATCGTGCTCGGCGCGCACACCGACAAGGACATGGTCCCGATCGTGTCGACCGCGACGATCGGCAACGTGCCGGTCACCAAGTTCCTGTCGGCCGAGAAGCTCCACGAGGTCGTCGAGAACACCAAGAAGGGTGGCGCGACGCTCACCGGCCTGATCGGCACCAGCGCGTGGCTCGCGCCAGGCGCCGGCACCTGCCTGATGGTCGAGGCGATCGTGCGCAACCAGGGTCGCGTGCTGCCGTGCTCGGTCGAGCTCGACGGCGAGTTCGGCGTCAAGGGCGCGTTCGTCGGCGTGCCGGTCAAGCTGACCTCGAAGGGCGCCGAGTCGATCCACGAGTTCGAGCTGTCGGCGGCGGAGAAGGAGGCGTTCGGCAAGTCGGTCGCGGCGAACACCGAGCTGATGAACATCGCGCGCGGCTTCCTCGGCTGAGCTACATTGTCGGCGGGTGGGTAAGCAGCTCGATCTCGTCGGCCAGACCGTCCTCGACCGCTACGTGGTCGAGGACGAGCTCGGCTCCGGCGCGATGGGCGTCGTCTACCGAGCACGCCACAACAAGCTCAACCGGATCGTTGCGATCAAGGTCCTCAGCGACGAGCTGACCCACGATCGCACGATGATGGCCCGCTTCCACCGCGAGGCGATGGCGGCGGCGCGGCTGCGCCACACCAACGTCGTCTCGGTGCTCGACGTCGGCGAGCTCGACGACGGCCGCCAGGCGATGGTGATGGAGTTCGCGCAGGGCCAGACGCTCGCCGAGGTCATCACGGTCCATCCGGTGCGCGAGCGCGTCGTGCGGCTCGTGCGCGCGATCCTGCGCGGCCTCGAGCACGCGCACGGCCAGGGCGTCGTCCACCGCGATCTCAAGCCCGAGAACATCATCATCGAGTTCGCCGACGACGGCGCCGAGGTCCCCCGCATCCTCGATTTCGGGATCGCGGTCCTGCTCGACGACGCCGAGACCACGGCGAACGGCCGGCTCACCGCGAGTGGCATCATCGTCGGCACGCCGATGTACATGGCGCCCGAGCAGGCCAAGGGTGAAGCGGTCGATCACCGCGTCGATCTGTTCGCGCTCGGCGTGATGGTCTACGAGATGCTCGCCGGCGTCGCGCCGTTCGCGGGCACCGCGATGGAGATCGCGCTCGCGAACATCGCGAAGGATCCGCCGCCGATCGCGACGCGGGTGAGAGGCGCGGACGTCGATCCGCTGCTCGAGGCGTTCGCCAAGAAGCTGATGGCGCGCCGGCTCGACGCGCGGTTCGCGAGCGCGTACGACGCGCTCGAGACCCTCGACCTGATCGATCGCGACCGCGACGAGGCCGCGCTCGCGCTCGGCATCATGAACGTGGGGCGCGCGCTGTCGATCGTGTCGCTGCCACCCCCGCCCAAGGCGCGATAGCAGCTACGTTTCGGCGGTGAAGCACTGGCAGCTTGTCGTTGCATCCATGGTCGCGGGCACCCGTGTCGCGGCGGCCGATCCGGAGCCGCCCGCCCCCGCGCCGCCGCCCGCCGACGGCGAGCTCAAGCCCGCGCCGCCACCCGCCGAGGAACCCAAGCCGGCCGACCCACGGCCGCATCCGGTGTCCGCCGCGAACGGCCTCGTGATCGGCACGATCGACGCCCCCGAGCTCGACGCGCCACTCGCCGGCGCGACCGTGACGGTCGTCGGCACGACGCTGGCGGCGACGACGGACGCCGAGGGCAAGTTCAAGCTCGAGATCCCGGCCGGCAAGATCAAGCTGCGCATCGAGTTCGCCGGCTTCAAGGCGGTCGAACAGGACGCCACGATCGTCGCCGGCGCGACCAGCGAGACCAACGTGTCGCTCGCGGCCGACGCCGGGATGAACGAGGTGATCGTCGTCGTCGGATCGCGCACGCCGCGCACGAACGTCGAGACCACCGTGCCGGTCGACGTCGTGACCGCCGAGGAGATCGCGCGGGTCGGCCGCACCGAGACCGGCCGGATCCTGCACACCCTCGCCGCGTCGTTCATCTCGACGCCGCAGACGATCGCCGACGGCAGCGACCACGTCGATCCCGCGAGCCTCCGCGGCCTCGGCCCCGACCAGGTGCTCGTGCTGATCAACGGCAAGCGCCGCCACAAGAGCGCGCTGCTCCACATCAACGGCACGTTCGGCCGCGGCACGGTCGGCACCGATCTCAACGCGATCACGCCGGGCTCGATCAAGCGGATCGAGATCCTGCGCGACGGCGCGGCGAGCCAGTACGGCTCCGACGCGATCGCCGGCGTGATCAACATCGTGACCAAGGACGTCACCGACCTCGTCGAGGTCAGCTCGCTCGGCGGGCTCACCGCGTCGGGTGACGGCGGGCAGATCGAGACGTCGGCGAACTACGGCTTCAAGATCGGCGAGAAGGGCTTCCTCAACCTCACCGGCGAGTTCCTGAAGAAGAACGCGACGAACCGGACCGGCACGTACACCGGCACGGTCTACAGCAACGACATGGCGACCGACGACGCGATGCTCGCGAGCAAGGGGTTGTCGCGCAGCGACTTCAAGATGAAGATCGGCGAGGCCGCGGCGACGATGGGCGCCGGCGAGTACAACCTCGAGATCCCGTTCGGCGACAACAGCGCCAAGTTCTACTCGTTCGGCGATCTCGCGCAGCGGTTCGGCAACGCGGCCGGGTTCTACCGGTTCCCCAAGCAGACCTCGCAGAACGTCGCCGCGTTCTATCCCAACGGCTTTCTGCCCGAGATCCACTCGACGATCGCGGATGTCTCGGCGACGGTCGGCGTGCGCAAGAAGGGCACCTGGGACGTCGACGCGTCGCTGACCTACGGCCGCAACCGCTTCAAGTTCAACGTCGAGGACTCGGTCAACGCGTCGCTCGGCACCGCGAGCCCGACGACGTTCGACGCCGGCACGCTCGCGTTCATCGAGACCGTCGCGAACCTCGACCTCGTGCGCCGGATCAAGACCGACACGGTGAAGTCGCTGTCGTTCGTGGCCGGCAGCGAGTACCGGGTCGAGGAGTACACGATCCAGCCTGGCGACGAGGCGTCGTACGAGCTCGGCCCGGTCACGTTCGGCATGCCGGCGACGCCCGCCGCGCCGGGCGCGCAGGTGTTCCCGGGGTTCCAGCCGAGCAACGCGGTCGATCGGTCGCGCAACAGCATCGGGCTCTACAGCGGCATCGAGAGCCAGCTGATCAAGGAGCTCACGCTCGACGCGGGTGGCAGGTTCGAGCAGTACAGCGACTTCGGGCACTCGCTGATCGGCAAGGTCGCAACCCGGCTCGAGCCGGTGAAGGGGTTCGCGTTTCGCGGCGCGGCGTCGACCGGGTTTCGCGCCCCGTCGCTCCAGCAGCTGTGGTTCTCGAACGTCTCGACGCTGTTCCTGCCCGACGCCGGCGGCGTGCTCCAGCCGACGCAGGTGCTGACCAGCAACAACGAGAGCCCGGTCACCAAGGCGTTCGGGATCCCGAAGCTGCACGAGGAGCGCTCGGTCAACCTGTCGGGCGGGCTCGCGCTGCGGCCGCTCGACAACCTGTCGTTCACCGCCGACGCCTACTTCATCCGGCTCGCCGATCGCATCGTGTTGACCAGCCAGTTCACCAACGCGAACCCGATCGTCGCCGGCATCCTCGCGCCGTTCCCCGGCGTGTCGCAGGCGCAGTTCTTCGCGAACGCGGTCGACACCGACACGACCGGCATCGATCTCGTCGCCGACTACAACCTCGACCTCGGCGACGCCGGCGCGATGATCTTCACCGGCTCGGCGAACTTCACGAAGACCGAGGTCAAGTCGGTCAACCTGCCGGCGTCGCTGTCGCAGAAGTTCAGCGCGAACCCCGACCAGCTGCGCACGTTCTTCTTCGGTCGGCTCGCGAAGAATCGGCTCGAGGACGCCGTGCCGCATCGCAAGGCCGTCGTCGCGGCGCGCTACGCGGGCTCGGGCATCACCGCGCTCGCGCGCGCGAACTACTACGGGCCGGTGTTCTACAAGGCGGACGACCCGGCCAACGACGAGAGCTTCGGCGGCAAGGTGCTGTTCGACCTGCTGTTCGGCTACCAGGTCACCAAGACCGTGATGCTCGCGGTCGGCGCCGACAACCTGCTGAACACGTTCCCCGACAGACAGGTCAAGGACAACAACATCTCGTTCGGCCGCTTCATCTACAGCCGCAACGTCAGCCAGTTCGGCGAGAGCGGCGGGTTCTACTACCTGAAGATGGAGCTGACCTTCTTCTAGTCGACGGGATCGTCGACGAGGGGTGTGTTACGCTGACGGTTCCGTGGCTGGCATCCCCGACGCGCCCGAAGAGTTTGGGCCCTATGTCATCTACGAGCGCCTCGGGCTCGGGGGCATGGCGACGGTCCACCGCGCGAAGAAGACGGGCATCGCGGGGTTCGAGCGTGGCGTCGCGCTCAAGCGGCTGCTGTCGCACCTCGCCGAGGACGCGGTGTTCGTCGAGTCGTTCATCCGCGAGGCCAAGGTCGCCTCGCTGCTGCTGCACCCCAACATCGCGCAGATCTACGACTTTGGCCGGATCGGCGGCATCTACTACATCGCGATGGAGCATGTCGACGGGTTCGACGTCCGCAAGCTCCTGCGCCACGCGAACCGCACCGGCGAGCCCATCCCGCTCGGCGTCGTCATGTCGATCCTCATCGAGCTGTGCGACGCGCTCGAGTACGCCCACACGTTCCCCGACGAGACCGGGCAGCCGATCGGCATCGTCCATCGCGACGTGTCACCGTCGAACCTGATCGTCGCGAGCACCGGCCACATCAAGGTGATCGATTTCGGGATCGCGAAGGCCTCGAGTCGCCAGCTGAAGACCGAGAGCGGGCGGGTGAAGGGCAAGCTCGGCTACATGTCGCCCGAGGCGGCGATGGGCAACGTGATGGGCCCGGTGTCCGACATGTTCTCGGTCGGCGTGGTCGCCCACGAGCTCCTGACCGCGCGCCCGCTGTTCTCGGCGAAGACCGACTTCGAGACGATGCTGCGGATCCGCGAGGGCGAGATCTATCCGCCGTCGCGCCGCAACCCGCTGGTGTCGCAGCAACTCGACGATGTCGTGCTCGGCGCGCTCGAGCGCGACGCCTACGCGCGGATCCAGACCGCCGGTCAGATGCGCGCGATGCTCGAGCAGGTCGCGACCCGCACCGGCCTCCGCCACTCGGTGCGCGACGTCGCCGAGTACGCCCAGTCGATCCCGCGCGGCGACGAGGGCCGTCCGAGCGGCGCCGCGATCACGAACAACAGCCCGTTCTCCCGCGCCCAGGTCACCGGGCCGAGCCCGCTGCGGCCGAGCCGTCCGCCGCCGGCGTTCCAGGCGCAGCCCGATGACGACAACGGCGATGTCTGGGCCGACGATCAGCCGAACCCGCTGCCGCTCTCGGCGATCGCCGCGGCCCAGGATCAGGACTTCAGCGTCCCGACGAACGCGACCGCGAACCTGCGGCCGAACTACACGCCACCGCAGGGCCGGCTGCCGATGCAGTCGCAACAGTCGGGGTCGTTCGCGCCCCAGCCGTCGCAGCCGTCGGGGCAGTCGGCGCATTTCGCGCCCCAGCCGTCGCAGCAGTCGGGGCAGTTCGCACCCCAGCCGTCGCAGCAGTCGGGGCAGTTCGCGCCGCAGCCGTCGCAGCAGTTCGCGCCACCGCCCGCGCCGCAGCAGTCGAGCAAGGCCGCGCTCGTCGTCGTCGGTGCGCTCCTGCTCGGCGGGGCCGGCGTGATCGCGTGGGTGCTGTTCAAGAAGCCCGACGTCGCGCCGCCCGCGACGGTGTCGTTCGCGATCGAGCCGAGCGACGCGGTGATCGACATCAACGGCAAGTCCGGTGCGTTCTCGACGCTCGAGCTGCCCGCGGGCATGTACTCGGTGTCGATCCACAAGCCGGGCTACAAGCCGTGGACGAACTCGGTCACGCTGACCGCCGGCAGCCCGCAGAACGTCGCGGTCACGCTCGACCGCGGCAAGGCGCACCTCGTGATCGACTCGACGCCGCCCGGCCTCGGCGTCACGCTCGACGGCACCGCGCTCGGGTCGGTCACGCCGTTCGACGCCGACATCGCGACCGGCGATCACGTCCTCGCGGTCCGCCGCGGCAACGACGAGTGGACCCAGCGCTTCACCGCCGACCTCGACGGCACCTACAAGTTCGCCGTGCCGGCCGCCGCGTCGGCGGTGCCCGATCCGAAGCCGGATCCTCATCCGGGCAAGCACCCCAAGGTCACGACGCACCCGACGCACGAGGAGCCCAAGCCGCCCCCGGTCGTCGAAGAGCATCCGGTCGTGACCGCGGGCTCGGCGACCGAGCCGGTCGTGCCGACGCCGATCGTGCCCAAGCCGATCGTGCCGGTGACGCCGACCAATCCGGAGCCGACGAAGCCTCCGGCGCGCGTGCCGGTCGTCGCCGCGAGCGCGGTCACCAAGATCTCGGGCGAGATCCCGACGATCAAGGTCACCGGCAACGACGCCAACGCCGACGTGCTCGTCAAGGTCTGCATCGACGAGGGCGGCCGCGTGACGAGCGCCAGCGTCAAGAAGGCGAGCCCCGAGATCGCCGCGCAGATGCAGTCCGCGCTGATGGCGTGGCGCTACAAGCCGTACCTGGCGGCCGGAGTCGCCACACCGGCCTGCTTCGCGCTAGCGCTCCGCGTCGTGATCACGCACGGCTAAGCGCCGAGGCGCTGCTTCAGGCCGTGGTCGAGCGCGTCGAGGAACTGCTCGGTCGTCAGGTGCGGCTGCTGCGGGCCGACGAGGACCGCGAGGTCCTTGGTCATCTTGCCGGACTCGACGGTCTCGATGCAGGTGCGCTCGAGCGCGTCCGCGAAGGCGACGACGTCCGGCGTGGCATCGAACTCGCCGCGGTACTTGAGGCCCTGGGTCCAGGCGAAGATCGACGCGATCGGGTTCGTCGACGTCGGCTTGCCCTTCTGGTGATCGCGGAAGTGGCGGGTCACCGTGCCGTGCGCGGCCTCGGCCTCGACGGTCTTGCCGTCGGGGGTGAGCAGCACGCTGGTCATGAGGCCGAGCGAGCCGAAGCCCTGCGCCACCGAGTCCGACTGGACATCGCCGTCGTAGTTCTTGCACGCCCACACGAAGCCGCCCTCCCACTTCATCGCCGACGCGACCATGTCGTCGATCAGGCGGTGCTCGTACGTGATGCCGGCCGCCTTGAACTTGTCGGCGAACTCCTCGTCGAACACCTTCTGGAACAGGTCCTTGAAGCGCCCGTCGTACTTCTTCAGGATCGTGTTCTTGGTCGACAGGTAGACCGGCCACTTGCGGTTGAGGCCGTAGGTCATGCTGCTGCGCGCGAACCCGATGATCGAGTCATCGAGGTTGTACATGCCCATCGCGACGCCGGAGCTCTGGAAGTCGAACACCTTGTGCTCGATCGCTTTGCCGCCATCCTTGGGCGTGAACGTCATCGTGAGCGTGCCGGCGCCGGGGACCAGGAAGTCCGTCGCCTTGTACTGATCGCCGAATGCGTGGCGACCGATGACGATCGGCTTGGTCCAGCCCGGGACGAGCCGCGGGACGTTCTTGCAGATGATCGGTTCGCGGAAGATCGTGCCGCCGATGATGTTGCGGATCGTGCCGTTCGGCGACTTCCACATCTCGTGAAGGTTGAACTCCTTCACGCGCGCCTCGTCGGGCGTGATCGTCGCGCACTTGACGGCGACCCCGAACTCCTTGGTCGCGTTGGCCGAGTCGATCGTCACCTGATCGCGGGTCGCATCGCGGTGCTCGACGCCGAGATCGAAGTACTTCAGATCGATCTCGAGGTACGGAAGGATCAGCTTGTCCTTGATGAACTTCCAGATGATGCGGGTCATCTCGTCGCCGTCCATCTCGACGACGGGATTCTTCACTTTGATCTTGGGCATAACGGCTACCGGGGTTCTATCACGGGGTCGAGGAGGACGAGGTACGTGCCGGGACCCTTGGATGCAGCGATCGGCGCGTCGGGTTCGGGCGCATCGATCGGGGATCTTCGTGCGTGCGACCACGCCGCGCAACGTGACGCGCTCGCCGACGTGATCGTGGATCCGGCGGGTGTCGTCGAGGATCGGCATGCGGGCTCGATGCTATGTCCGGTCGCGTCCGCGGTGTGACTCGCGATGTCCGGACCGCGGCCGGCGGCGCGGCTACGTCGGTGAAATCACGTGATGCCGGCGATGGCCTCGCGGTTGCCTGACGACGCGGGCATGTCCAAGCCCCTGTTCGCTCCTCTCACTCTCGGTCTCGTCCTTGTCGGTTCGATCGCGGCCGCGTCGCCGCCGATCGTCGGCGGCACCACCTCCAAACCCGAGGCGTGGCCCGACGTCGTCGCGGTGCTCGCCCCGAACGGCGCGTGCACCGGCACGCTCGTCACACCCGACGTCGTGCTGACCGCCGGCCACTGCACGTCGGAGATCACGCCCACCGTCGTCGTGGTCGACACCGTCGACTACGGCAAGCCCGGTGGCGAGATCATCCCGGTCCGCGCGGTGCACGCGTATCCGAAGTGGGAGCAGAGCTACGACGTCGGCCTCGTCGTGCTCGCCCATCCGGCCAAGGCGCACCCGCGCGCGATCGCTCGCGCATGCAATGTCGAGAGCGCGGTCCGCGTCGTTGGCTTCGGGCTGACGCGCACGACCGGCACCGGCGACAACACGCGCCTCCACGAGGCCGTGCTGCCGATCGACGACGCCCACTGCACGTCGCCGGGCTGCAACGACGCGATCGCGCCCGACGCCGAGTTCGTCGCCGGCGGCATGGGCACCGACTCGTGCTTCGGCGACAGCGGCGGCCCGGCCTTCGTCGGCAAGAAGACGCCCGCGGTGCTCGGCGTCGTGTCCCGCGGCCTCGCGCTCGCCGGCCGGCCGTGCGGCAACGGTGGCATCTACGTCCGCGCCGACAAGGTCGTCCCGTGGATCGAGAAGGTCACCGGCGAGAAGGTCACGCGCGCGGCGTGCAGCGGCGCGGCCGACGAGGAGCCCGTACTCGAGGACGCGCCGACGGCGGACGGCTGCTCGATCGGCGGCGCCGGCGCCGGGGTCGCCGAGGGAGTCGGGCTCGTCGTGCTGATGCCCGGCTTCGTGTGGCGACGCAAGAAGCTGAAGAAGTAGCGGCCTAACCGCGCTTCGCCGGATCCTGCGTCGGCGCGGCGGCGTAGATCGGCACGCCGCCACCGTCGTCGGCATCCGTCCCGGCGTCGACCTGCGCGCGCGGGGCATCGACCGGAACGACGTTATCCCCGCACGCCGGCGCCATCGCGGCGACGCCGAACGCGAACACGGCCGCGCGCCCGAGCCGCGCGCGCGGCGTGGCGCGCTCGGCGAGGTGCGCGAACGCCTCGGCCAGCGAGCACGCGCAGAACGGGCACGCGGGCTCGGTGATCTTCACGTGGCGATGACACTGCGGACACGGCTCTAGCTGGGTCACGGGGTTCCTTTGGGTTCTACGATCAGGTCAAACGCTCCGTGATCGAACGGCTCGCCGGGAGCAGGCACGCGCAGGACGAGTCGCTCGCGCAACCCTTCGCGATCGCGCTCGATCGCGCGGTGGTGACAGTACGGATTGTCGCCAGGGCGACCGAACAGGACCGACGCGGTCCACGTGCAGCCGGCCCGGCAGGTCTCGGCGTAGTAGCAGGTGCGGCAGAACCCCGACAGCTCATCGACGGTCCGGTCGCGCGTGTAGCGCAGCGCGGACGCCCGCTCCCACAGGTCGACGAGGGAGTGCTCGCGGATCGTGCCACCGCCCCACGCCGCGGAGGGAAGCGACGGACAGCCCTTCACGAGGCCGTCCGACTCGATGCCCAGGGTGTTGCGCCCGGCCCCGCACGATCCACCGTGACCGCGCGGCAGGGTGCCTCGGAGCCGACTCTCGTACGGGCCGAAATAGCCGAGGTTGTTGCCGGGATAGAACCGGACGCCATGCTCGCGACAGCGCGCGGCGAGCGTGTCGACGAGCGGAAACAGATCGAGCAGGTCGTACGGCTGGAGCAGGACGTCGGGCTCGTCGGCGGCGCGCCCCATCGCGACGGTGAGCATGACCTGCCAGGCCTCGGCGCCCTCGCGCACGATCAGGTCGAGGATCCCCGGCAGGTCGGGAAAACTCAGGCGATTGATCTGGGTGTTGACCGTGATCCGGACCCCCGCTTCGCGCAACGCGCGCATCGCGGCAACCGCCGCGCGATACGAGCCATTCGAGCCGCGCAGGCGGTCGTGCGTGAGCTCGCCACCGTCGATCGAGATGCTCGCGCTCACGAGCCCCGCGCCCGCCAGCTCGCGCGCGAGGGCGAGCTCGAGGCCGCGACCGCCCGTGGTCATCGTGCAGTGCATTCCATGGGCGCGAATGGCACGGATGATGTCGACGAGATCCGGCCGCAGGTACGCCTCGCCGCCGATCAGCGTCACCTCCATGACGCCGAGCTCCGCGAGCTGGCGAACCAGGTCGAGACACTCCGCCGTCGCGAGCTCGTGCGGCCGCGCGACGCCGGCGCGCGAGCCGCAGTGCCGGCAGGTCTGATCGCAGCGGAGCGTGACCTCCCACACCGCGTGACGCGGGCGGGTGCGCTGATCGATCGGGCGCGCCTCGGCGAGCAGCGGGAGCGAGCGTCGCGCCGGCTGCACGGGCAAGGCGACGCGCGGGCGCTTCGCGCGGACCAGCGCTTCGCGTTCGTCCGGCGACAGCGGATCCCGTACCTCCTCCACGCCGCGAGCAGACCATGGCGATCGGTCGCCATCAACCACAACGTGAAGACCACGAGGCCGGATGACCCACGCTCAGAAGTCGCGCCAGGTGTCGAACAGCTCGTCATCGGCATCGGTCACGAGCAGCGTGGCGTCACGGATCTCCTCGTAGCGCTCGGCGATGTCCTCGACCTCGATCGTGCCGATGAAGGGGTGCGCGCGATCAAGCGCGTCGAACCGCGCGACGAACTTCTTCAAGATCTTGCGATCGCCGGCGCGGGTCGGAGCGCGCTGCGCGACGAGCGCCGCGATCGTCTCGCGCCAGATCGCCTCGGCGGTCTCCGGGACCGGCGCGTCGTACTCGCGGCGCCAGCCCGGAAAGCCACGGCGCTTCGCGAGCCGCGCCAGCGTCGGCTTGCGGGAGACCGGCTTGCGCACCGGCGGTGGCGGCGAGGGTGGCGGGGGGGCTGGTCGCGCATCGCTCCGCTGGTGGTGCACGCTGGCGCGCGCACCGAACCGTTTCGTGATCGCCACCACGCCGGACTTGCCGATGTGGTTCCAGCGCAGCTCGAGACGCACGAGCTTGGCGAGGTGAGGCGAGCGCGCGATCGCGAGCGCACCGGCGTCGCGGATCATGTTCTGCGACAGGTCGAGCGTGCGCAGCGACGCGAGGTCGCGCGATCCGGCGAGCGCGATCGCGCCGGCATCGCCGATCCCGCAGGGTGGCTCGCCGCCCTCGTCGGCGTACTCGTCGACCGGATCGGACAGGACGAGCTCGACGAGCCCGGTCCGCTTCGCGAGCGCGGTCGCCGCACCGGGCCCGATCCGATTCCAGTCGAGGTTGAGCCGGACGAGCGTCGGCAACGCGCGACCGAGCAGCGCGACGTCCGAGTCGCCGAGCCCGTTGGCGCTGAGGTCGAGGTCGCGGAGCTTGCCGAACCCACGGGACGCGGCCAGCGCGCGGAGCCCGGCCGCCATCGGATCGGTCGAGCGCAAGCCGAGGAACTCGAGCGCACCGAAGTTGCGCGACCGCGCGAGCGCCGCGACGCCGGCCGTGCCGAGATCGTTGTGGCCGAGGTCGAGCCGCCGGAGGTTCACGAGCGTCCGCGAGGTCGCGAGGGCCTTGGCGCCCGCTGGCCCGATCTCGTTGATCGCGAGCGACAGGCGCGTCAGCCGCGCGATCGCCGGCGCCTTCGCGATCGCGGCGACGTGACGATCGCCGAGCTGTGCCTGGGAGAGCTCGAGGTTGTCGAGCCGCGACGCCAGCTCGCTGGCGAGCAGGAGCGCGAGCCCACCGCGGGACAGATCCTCGAGATCGAGCACGAGCTCGCGCAGCCGCGGGAACCGGCCCGGCGCGAGCAACGCGCGGAGACCCTTGCGTCCGAAGTTGTTCGACGACAGGTCGAGGCGCTCGATCGACTGGAGGTTCGGAGACGCGACGAGCGCGACGATCGCGGCGTCGTCGAGCTTCGAGCTGCCGAGCTCGAGCTCGACGAGACCGACGAGCTCGCGGCCGGCCGCGAGCGCCTTGGCTCCGGCCGCCCGCATCTGGCAACCGCACGACCGCAGCACGCGGATCGCGCGCGCCGCGCGATGATCGACCAGCCGCTTGATCGAGGCGACGCTGGCGAGGTCGCCGAGCTGCAGCAGGCCCTTAACGTCGATGTCACGGACGAGGTCGCGGGTCACCCGACGATGATACGGCGTCGGCGCAGCCCGCTGAGCGCGACGAGCACGCCGATCAACCCGGCGCCCGCGCCGCCCGCCGAACAGCCGCCGGTGATGTCGCCCGGCGCGGTCGTCGCCGGCGTCGAGCTGCCACTCCCGGGATCCGGGTTGCCGCTCGGGTCGCCCGCGGCCGGCGGATCGGCCGGCGGCGTGCCACCGCAGTCGTCCTTCGCGATCGTGCGACCGGTGGTCGACTCGAGCCACGCGATCACCTTGTCGGTGCGCACGTAGATGCCGCCATCACCGCACGGGTTGGTCGCGCTGTCGGTCGCACGCGACACAGCGCCGACCAGGATCGGGCCGCGCGGCGTGTCCATGAACACCGGGCCGCCGCTGTCGCCGTTGCACGAGTCCTTGCCCGACCCACCGGCGACGAACTCGCCGTTCGGCGACACGCCAGCCTTGCAGCCGTTACCAGTCGCGCAGGTCGCGTCGGTCAGCGGGACCGAGACCTCGTAGAGCTTGCTGTTGTTGCCCTGCGCCTGGATGTCGGTCGCGCCGAATCCGACGAGGTGCACCGAGGCACCGTTGGTCCAGCCGCCCGCGAACGTGCACGCGGTGGCGACCTTGCGCGGAGTCACGCCGGTGACCGGCGCGGTCAGCACGATCACCGAGACGTCGTAGGTGGTCTGCCAGTTCGGGTACGCAGTGATGCTCTTGACCGACGCGGTGATCCCGCCGGCGCCGTTGTAGTCGGTCGTGTTCAGCTTCACCTGGGTCGGGTTGACCTCGGCGCAGTGGCCGGCCGTGATCACGACGTCGGGCGCGATCAACGTGCCGCTGCACAGGCCCTGCGCGCCGAGCACGGCGCCGACATCGGGCCAGTTGCCACTGGCCGTCGTGCTGCCACCGATGATCGGGGTCGCGAGCGAGAACACCAGTCCGGCGAGCCACATGCCTCGCATAGGAAGCAACCCGCGTACCGCTGACCGACGCGCCGAACTGCGCATTCGAAGCTCACCGGTGTGCACAACTCGCGCACCGGTCTGCGCCGAAAACCGGACAGACCGGTCACCCGGCCAGTCCCACGTGGGACCGATGCTGGGAGCTGGCTCCCCGACCGGTCAGCCGCCCGAGATCAGTTGACCCAGAGCAGGTAGCGCAACTTGCGCTCGAACGTGTCCTCGCCGTGGTCGAGCTCCCGCTTCATCTTCTCGAACCGCTCGACGATCGGCGACGGCCGCATCTTGTTCTGGTAGCCCTTGCCGAGGACGTTCTTCAGCATCTGCTCGATCGCCGGGCGCACCGCCATCGGGTTGCTGGAGTCGAAGTCGAGGCCAAAGTCGAGCGTGATGTCCTGCGGGTCGCGCAG
This sequence comes from Haliangiales bacterium, assembly GCA_038321315.1. Taxonomy (GTDB): domain Bacteria; phylum Myxococcota_A; class Polyangia; order Haliangiales; family Haliangiaceae; genus JABFXX01. The sequence continues at coordinate 25,879 of JBBQEX010000028.1, forward strand.
CATCGCGCCGAGATCGACGTAGGCATCGGGCACGAACAGCGGCGTCTTCTTGTCGACAAGGCTGGCGACCGCGCGGATCGACAGGCCCTCCTCGCTCGCGAGCATGCGCTGCAGATCGCCGATCACGTTCTTCCAGGTGTCGTAGATCGCGGCGTCCATCGGCATCGGGATCGGGTGGTGCTTCTGCGTCGGGTTCGGCAACCACTCGTGATCGTCGTCGGTCTCGGCGAGGTACTCCTCGCGCGAGCGTGCCGAGAACCCGAGGCCGGCGACGATCAGCTCGCGCGCCCGCGCCGCGCGCGCCTTGTCGCCGACATGCAACACGATCTTCGGATTGTGAAGCTCGCCTTTCCACAGCTTGTCGAGCTCCTCCCAGCGGTACGCGAGGATGATCTCGACCACCGCGCGCTGGAACGAGACCATCGCGCGCGCCCAGTCGACGTCGCCGACGTCGAACTTGAACGTCGGGCGACGGCGCGCATCGCCCTCGGGGATCTGATCGCTGCACGGCGGCGGCGGTGGCACGCGCGGCTCGTCCTCCTCGGGGGGTGGTGGCGGGTCGTCCGACTCCGGCGGGCAGTGCGGGTCGTACTCGATCTCGAACAACCTGCGATCGCGGTCGTCGACGCGGCCGTTGTGATTCCAGTCGTGCTCCCAGCACGCGAGACACAGCTCGAGCGTGAAGCTCGGATCGGCGGCGGCGACCGCGAGGTCGGTGTCGACCAGGGTCAGCTGATCGGCGAACCGCTGCCACATCCGGCGGCCCTCCTCGTGATCGAGCACCTTGGCGACCTCGCCGTTGCTGGCGAGCATCTCGAGATCCTTGAACAGCGTCTCACCAGCCTGCTGGTAGGTCGCGATCGCGCGCACACCCGCGGCGCGTGCGTTGTGCGGATCGACCTTGAGCGCGACGGTCGCCTGCGATGCGGCCTCGGCAAACTGCCCACCCTGCAGGGCCTTCTGCGCACCGGCGCTGTCCTCGGCCTGCTGCATCGGCGTCCGCGCCGCGCGCCCCCAGCAGCTGGACGACAGGATCAACGCGACCAGGGCCGCGGCGCGTGTCAGCTTCATGACACCAGCGTAGACCGGGGTTTGCCCGGCGCCGGTCTGATCACGCGAGTTTCACGTCGGCCTTGACAGTGATACCTAGCAGTCCTATGCATAGAGGCGTGAGGTCTCCAGCCAAACCCGAGCGGATCGCCAAGGATCTGGTGGCGGCGTCGGCGACCGCGCTGGTGCTCGCGATCCTCCAGCGCGGCGCGAGCTACGGCTACGCGATCATCCAGGAGGTCCGCGAGCTCTCGGGCGGCGAGCTCGAGTGGTCCGAGGGCATGCTGTACCCGGTCCTCCATCGCCTGGCGGATCAGGGTCTCGTCGAGGCCTACGAGGAGCGCGGCGACACCGGTCGCAAGCGCCGCTATTACCGGCTGCGACCCGACGGCCGCCGCGCGCTCGCCGAGGAGCGGCGGCAGTGGGACGTCGTGCACGCCGCCCTCACCCGAGCGTGGAGAACCACATGAGCGACGACGACGATCTCGACACCCGCATCGCGCGCTATCGCACCGAGCTGCAGTCCGAGGCCGACCTCGCGCGCGGCGATCTCGACGAGCTCGAGGATCATCTGCGCTGCCTGACCGCCGAGCTGCGCGAGCGCGGCCTGCCCGCGACCGCCGCGCTCGCCGAGGCCGCGCGCCGGCTCGGCGATCCGGCAGCGCTCGCGCGCGAGCACGCCAAGGTCGGCGCACCGTTCGGGGCCCGGATCTCGCGCACGCGCGCCTGGAGCGCCGCCGCGCTGCTCGCGCCGTTCGGCGTCTACTTCCTCTACACCAACGCGAGCGCCGGTCGGCTGCTCTCGTCGGCTGGCGCCGAGACGATGCTCGCGTGCGCGCTCGTCGTCGCGGTCGCGCTGCGGCTGTCGTGGGCGCGCATGTTCGTGCTCGGCACGCTGCCGTTCACGCTCGCGACGATGATCCCGTGGCTGCTCGCGTGGGGTGGCACGCGCTTCATGCTGATCCAGATCGTCGCCTACGCCGGCGCGATCGTGTTCCTCGCACCATGGCGTCGCCGCGAGATGTCGCGCGCCGGGCTCGGCCTCATGCTGATGGGTCCCGCGTACGGCGGCGCCGCCACGCTGACGATGTTCGAGATGTCCCGGATGTCCGGCGATCTGTTCGGCTCGCCGCTCGCGCTCCTCGCGATCGGCGCGGTGCTCGCCGGCTCGCTCGGCGGCATGCTGCGCGCGCGGTGGGGGGCGATCGCGTGCCTCGGCGCGTCCTGTGCGCTCGCGGCCGGCCTGGTTCCGGCGTGGACGCTCGACGTCAACTACTCGCATCCCGCGGTGTTCCGCGCGCTGATCGTCGTCCCGCTCGCCGTCGGCATGGCGACCTCGCTCGCCGCCGCCGTGCTCGGCTGGCGCGCCGCAAGGTCCACGACCGGCACGCTGCGCGGCCTGATCGCGTAAGCTCCGCGCGTGCACCTGGCATCGACGATCCGCGGCGTGCGCTACACGTTCGCGTCGGTGACCGAGGTACTCGCGAAGGCGAACCCACCCAAGAGCGGCGACGACCTCGCCGGGATCTCGGCGAGGGATGCGGTCGAGCGTGTCGCGGCGCGCGCGGTGCTCGCGGATCTCACGCTGCGCGACCTGCGCGAGAACCCGGTGGTGCCGTACGAGCGTGACGAGCTCACCCGGCTCGTCGAGGACGAGCTCGACGCCCAGGCGTTCAAGGCCGTCGCGCACCTGACGGTCGGCCAGTTCCGCGAGTGGCTGCTCGACATCGCGACGACCGGCCCGACACTGCGCTCGGTCGCGCCCGGCCTCACGCCCGAGATGGCCGCGGCCACGAGCAAGCTGATGTCGAACTTCGACCTCATGACGGTCGGCGCGAAGTGCCAGGTCGTCGTGCGCGCGAACGCGACGCTCGGCCTCCCCGGACGGCTGTCGTCGCGGCTCCAGCCGAACCACCCGACCGACGATATCGCGGGCATCCTGGCGTCGGCGCGCGAGGGCCTCGCGTACGGCTGCGGCGACGCGGTGATCGGCATCAACCCGGCGACCGACACGCCGGAGTCGACCGCGGAGATCCTCACCGCGATCGACGAGCTGGTGAAGCGCAACGGCGTCCCGACGCAGCACTGCGTGCTGTCGCACGTCACGGTGCAGATGCAGGCGCTCGAGAAGCTGCGCTGCCCGATGGATCTCATGTTCCAGTCGGTCGCCGGCACCGAGGCCGCGAACACCGCGTTCGGGATCAGCGCGAAGCTGCTCGACGAGGCGCACGCGATGATGATGGAGGCCGGCTCGACGCGCGGCCCGAACCGCATGTACTTCGAGACCGGCCAGGGCTCGGCGCTGTCGTCGGCCGCGCACCACGGCGCCGATCAGGTGACGATCGAGGCGCGCGCGTACGGCCTCGCGCGCCGCTACCAGCCGTTCCTGGTCAACACCGTCGTCGGGTTCATCGGCCCCGAGTATCTCGAGGACGGCCCGCAGATCTCGCGCGCCGCGCTCGAGGATCACTTCATGGGCAAGCTGCTCGGCCTGCCGATGGGCTGCGACGCGTGCTTCACGTACCACGCGTCGATGTCGCAGGACGAGGTCGAGTCGCTGATGGTCCTGCTCGGCACCGCCGGCTGCACCTACCTGATGTCGCTGCCGGTCGGCGACGACATCATGCTCAACTACCAGTCGACGTCGTTCCACGACATCCCGACGCTGCGCCGGCTGTTGCACAAGCGCCCGACTCCCGAGTTCGACGCCTGGCTCGACGCCGCCGGCATCTGGCGCGACGATGGCCCCGGGCCGCGCTTCGGCGACGTCGGCGCCGTGCGCTGAGTGATACCGTAGCCACCGTGAGTCGGACCCGGCAGCTGATGGCGGACCTGCGCGACGCGCTCGGCAGCGCGGCGCCGCTGCCGCCGCCGGAGAAGGCGGCCGCGATCCCGGCGCCGCCGGCACGCGTGTACTCGCCGCGCCCCGAGGCCAACCCGTTCGCCGCCGAGGCCGCGCGCCACACCACCGCGCTCGTCGGGATCGGGCACGTCGGGACGCGCTACGCCACCGATGTCGTGCTGCAGTTCCAGGCCGAGCTCGCGGTCGCCCACGAGGCGGTCGGCACCGAGCTCGACGACGGCTGGGCCGAGGCGAACGGGTTTCTGCCGGTGCGCTCGCGCGTCGCGGATCACCGCGAGTTCCTGCTGCGCCCCGATCACGGCCGCCGGCTCGACGACGATTCGGTCGCGCGGATCGCCGCGCACGCGGTCCGCGATCCGGATGTCCAGATCATCGTCGCCGACGGGCTGTCGGCGGTCGCGTGCATGGGGACCGGCAAGGCGCTGTACGACGCCACGGCTCGCGCGTGTCAGGCGCGCGGCCTCACCATCGGCACGCCGATCGCGGCGCGGTTCGCGCGCGTGTGGCTCGAGGACGAGATCGGCGCGCTGGTCGGCGCCAAGGTCGCGATGATCCTGCTCGGCGAGCGCCCGGGGCTCGGCACCGGCGACGGCCTGTCGGCGTACGTCGTGTACGATCCGAAGCTCGGCAACACCGACGGCGATCGCAACATGATCTCGAACATCCACCAGCGCGGCATCGTCCCCGACGACGCCGCCGCCCGGCTCGCCGCGCTCGCCGCGACGATGATCGAGCAACGCACGAGCGGCGTGGCGCTCGATCTCGGCCGGCTCGGCGCCGCCGCCGGCGGCCGTGGCTATCGCGCGCCGCAGGAGCGCAAGAAGCTGGTGATGCCGTGATCCTCGAGCCGATCACGCCGACCGTCCTGTCGATCCGGCGGCTGCCGCGCGCCGACCCGTCGCTGATCGCGCGCTACGGCGGCGATCCGACGAAACACACCGCGCTCGGCCTCGTGACCTGCGATCAGGACGACCCGATGTACGTCGCGCTCGACGAGGCGACCAAGCACGCGGCGATCGACGTGATCTTCGCGCGGAGCTTCTACGCCGGCTCGGCGCACGCGAGCGGGCGGCTGTCGGGCGAGATCCTCGGCGTGATCGCGGCGGCCGATCCGGACTCGATCGACGCCGGGCTCGAAGCGCTGGTCCGCTGTCTCGCGCACGACGCCTGCTTCTACGACGCCGACGGCAAGCGCACGGTCACCGTGTTCCCCCACGTGGTCGCGTCGATCGGCGAGTACCTCGCGAAGGAAGCTGGGCTGCCGGTCGGCTCGCCGCTCGCGTACCTGGTCGCGCCGCCGATCGAGGCCACGATCGGGTTCGATGCCGCGCTCAAGGCCGCGGATGTGACGCAGGTCCGCATCACGCCACCGCCGACCGAAACCAACTTCGCGTGCGCGTGGTTGACCGGTAGGCTCGATGCCTGCGAAGCCGCCGCGGTCGCGTTCGCCGCCGCCGTCGTCGACGTCGCCCTCCACCCCAAATGATGCGCTTCGCCCCACTCGTCGTTCTCGCGCTCGTTGGCTGCGCGAGCGCCCCCGAAGAGCCCCAGGATCCGCGGTGCCCCAAGCACTGGACCTGGAACCCCGATAACGTCGGCCACTGCAACCCGCCGGACGGCTACGCCGCCCTGCTCTACGCCGAGTTCGGCGGCAGCGGGGTGTACGGCTTTGGCCGGCTGACCGAGCCCTGCTTCGACGGCCAGGGGTCGGTTGCGGGATCACCTTGATCGCCGACATGGAGGTCGACCTCTACCATCCGAGCGACGTCACCGACGGCCAGATCCATTCCGGTGCGGTCCCGGTCGTGATGCCCAAGACCTCGTCGGGCGGCCTGTATCGGAGCCCGGTGTCGGCTGGCAGCTACATCGTCGCCTGCCACGATCCGGAGGCCGGACTCGTCGTCACGGGCGACGTGGATGTCAAGCCGGACACGCTCGCGCTGTTCGCGATCGACCTCGATCACTCGGCGCTGTGAGCTAACCGCGTTTGGACCGGCGGCGAGGGTCCAGATCGACTACATTTCAACGGGGTGCAGGCGACTGCCACGTCAGACTCGCTGATCGGGTTCACGCTCGGCGACAAGTACAAGATCCTCCGCCAGATCGGTCGTGGCGGGATGGGTGTCGTGTACGAGGCCGAGCATATCGAGCTCTGCAAGCGGGTCGCGATCAAGTTGATGCTCGAGAAGTACGCCGAGGATGGCGAGGCGATCGCGCGGTTCAAGCGCGAGGCGCTCGCCGCGAGCCGGATCGGCAACCCGCACATCATCGACGTCTCCGATATCGGCACCGCACCCGATGGTCGCTCGTACGTCGTCATGGAGCTGCTGATCGGCAGCTCCTTGTCCGACATCATCGAGAAGTCCGGCCCGATGCCGCCGTGGCGCGCCTGCCAGATCATGCGGCAGGTGCTGCGCGCCGTCGGGGCGGCGCACGCCAAGAACATCGTCCACCGCGACCTCAAGCCCGACAACATCTTCCTGGTCAACCAGGACGACCACCACGACTTCGTCAAGCTGCTCGACTTCGGCATCTCGAAGATCGTCGACCAGGCCGCCGAGATCGCGGCGACCAAGCTGACGACGACCGGCATGGTCATGGGCACGCCGCTCTACATGGCACCCGAGCAGGCGATGGGCGTGATCACGAACCAGTGCGCCGACATCTACGCGCTCGGCGTGATCCTGTACGAGATGCTGGCGGGCAAGCCGCCGTTCAACGGCTCGACCTATCCGATCCTCGTCGCCAAGCTGCTGACCGCCGATCCGCCGATCCTGTCGGACGTCCGCCCCGGCCTGCCGCCGAACCTGGTCGCCGCCGTCCATCGCGCGCTCGAGAAGGAGCCCGAGAACCGGTTCCAGAGCTGCGAGGCGTTCGCCATCGCGCTGCCGTCCGATCGCCCGAACTCGGATCTCGAGATGGCGCAGACGATGGACTCGGGGCGCGTGGTCGCCGCGAGCAAGCTCGGCCTCACCGCGAAGCCCAAGCCGAAGCCCCGGTCGCGGCTGCCGATCGTGTTCGGCGCGGTCGGCCTCGGGCTCGCGGTCGGCGCGATCGCGATCATCGCGCTGACCCGCGGCGGCACGAGCGATCCGTCGAAGCCGACGGTCGCGCCGATCGTTTCACCGATCGTCGAGGGCAGCGCCGCGAAGCCGGTCGAAGCGCCGTCGGCGGGCAGCGCCGCCGATCTCGTGAAGCCGGGCGTCGCGACCGGCCACCTGCTCGTCAAGACGACGCCGCCGGGCGCGGATGTCAGCGTCGACGGCATCCCGATCGGACGCTCGCCGACCGAGATCACGGTCGCGGTCGGCACGCACCACGTGCATGTCGAGCTCGCCGGTCACCAGGCGATGGACGAGGACGCCGACGTCGCGGCCAAGGAGCACGACGCGACCAACCTCATGCTTCCAAAGCTCGCGCCCGGCGCGGTCGTCAAGCCGCCGGTGAAGACGATCAAGCCGCAGAACCTGCCGCATGTCGAGCCGACGCCACCGGGTGGCGCGACGGCGCCGGGCACCGGCCCGAAGAACCCCTACGATGACGACACCACGCAGAATCCGCTCCCGAACAAGACGCTCGGTGGACCGACGCAGGAGCCGGTGAAGAAGCCGCCGCCGAACAACGACAAGCTGGGCTCGAAACCGAACCCGTATCACTAGATGCGCGCCGGGTTCCTCGTGGTCTGTGTCGTCGTCGGTCTCGGCGCGATCGCGCACGCCGGCGTCAATGAGGATGCCAAGCGTGCGTTCGCCGAGGGGCAGGCGGCGGACAAGCGCGGCGACTGGCAGGCCGGCATCGAGGCGTACCTCCGGGCGTACGACGCGGTCCCCCATCCGTTCGCGTTCTACAACATCGGCTACGACTACGAGCAGCTGCAGCGGCTGCGCGACGCCGTGCACTACTACGAGCTCTACCTCCAGTCGCCCGAGGCGACCGATCGCGACAAGCTCAAGGCCAAGATCGTCGAGCTCCACGCGCGGCCCGCCAAGCTCACGGTCCGCTCGGATCCCGACGGCGCGCGGCTGTCGATCGATGGCCAGCCGATCGGGACGACGCCCTACCTCGGGCGCTTGAAGGGTGGCCGTCACAAGATCGCCATCGACAAGGACGACCAGCACGAGGAGAAGGTCGTCACCGTCGACCTCGGCGAGCCGGTCGACCTGACGCTGACGCTCGAGGGCGGCAGCGGCACGCTCGTCGTCGACGGCACGCCGGTCGGCGCCAAGGTCTCGATCGATGGCTCCGAGGCCGGCACGATCCCGCTGAGCGCGAAGCTCGCGGCCGGCGAGCACACGATGTCGATCACGCTCGATGGCTACACGCCTGCCGCGTCGACGATCGCGATCACCGCGAACCGGGTCACCGAGATCCACCCGCACCTCGCAGGCGGCGGCAGCGCGAACGGCGATGGCAGCGCGCGGGTCCGCGGGTACTACGGCCTCGGGTTCATCGGCGGCGCCGACGTGCGCGGCAACGGCGGCGCGTTCGGGCTCGACATCGCGCTTCGCGCCGAGCAGTACGAGTTCGCGCTCACGATCGGCAAGGTCGTCGGTCAGACCTCGGTCGAGGTCGTCCTGCGGTACGGCTTCAACAAGGGCGGGTTCCAGCCGCTCGTCGGCGCCGGCTACAGCTACATCGGCAACTCGTCCGCCGCCTCGGGATCCTCGTCGGACTCGAGCTCCGCGCTCGGGCTCGAGGCGTTCGCCGGGATCCGCGCGGACCTCTACCGCGGCGACCTGTTCGGCCTCAGCCTGCTCGGGCTGTTCACCGCGCGCTATCGCACCGTGAGCAGCGCCGATAGCGCGACGGAAGCGGCCGGCGTGTTCCCGATCACCGGCACCCTGCAGCTGTACTATCGGATCAACCGCAACAACCGATGATCCGCAATCGAACCGCGATCCTCGCGTTGCTCACGGGGCTGAACTTTCTCAACTACATCGATCGCATGATCGTCGCGGCGACGCTGACGAACGTGATCCGGGAGTTCAGTCTCGACGAGTTCCAGGCCGGCCTGCTCGCGAGCGCGTTCCTCGTCGGCTACTTCCTGACCTCGCCGTTCTTCGGCGCGCGCGCCGACCGCGGGCCGCGCAAGGGGCTGATCGCGATCGGCGTGTTGATCTGGAGCGTCGCGACGGTCGCGAGCGGCTTCGCCCCGAGCTACCTGTTGTTGCTCGCGGCGCGCGTGTTCGTCGGCGTCGGCGAGGCGAGCTACGCGACGCTCGCGCCGACGATCATCGACGACCTCACGCCACCCGACAAGAAGGGCAAGGCGCTCGCGGTGTTCTATCTCGCGATCCCGCTCGGCTCGGCGATGGGCTACATCCTCGGCGGCTTCATCGCCAAGCACTGGGGCTGGCGCGCGGCGTTCTACATCTCCGGCGGTCCCGGTGCGCTGCTCGCGCTGACGTGCCTCCTGATCGTCGAGCCGGAGCGCAAGCTCGCCGCGGCCAAGGGCAAGGTGGTCGATGGCCTCCGGGTCATGTTCAAGATCCTCCAGTTCCGCCGCGCGATCTTCGGCTACTGCCTGTACACCGGCGCGCTCGGCGCGTTCTCGCTGTTCGCGCCGCACTTCCTCGAGACGCGCTATCCCGACTACCTCGACGAGGCGAGCGCGAACTTCTGGTTCGGCGTCGTGACCGTCGCCGCCGGCGCGGTCGGCACCATCATCGGCGGCCGCTGGGCCGATCGCGCGGTCAAGCGGTTCGCCGTCGAGGGCGGCGCGCACGACGACACGATGAATCGCCAGGGCATCAACGCGCTCCTCAAGATCTGCTCGATCGGCATGTGGATCGCGGCGCCGCTCACGGTCGTCGCGTACTTCATGCCGGTCCCCGTGCTGTTCTTCGGGGTCGCGTTCTTCATCGAGGTCGGCCTGTTCCTGTCGACCTCGCCGATCAACGCCGCCCTCTTGCGCGCGGTCCCGAGCCACCTGCGCGCGAGCGCGATGGCCGCCGGCATCTTCGCGATCCATCTGCTCGGCGATCTGTGGTCGCCGCCCGCGCTCGGCGAGATCGTCAAGCTCGGCGGCTTCGCGATCGGGCTCAGCGTGCTCGCGACAGCGTTCGCGGCGTCCGGCGCCGTGTGGTGGCCGCGCGCGCGCGAGTCCGCGTAGCTCATCGCGTCCGCGGGCGAACTTCGTGCGGGGCCAGCTGCGTGCTGTGCTGGATCATCGTCTCGATCATGCGCTGCTGTGCGGCCCAGTCGAACCGTGGCTGCTCGAGGCTGCGCAGCAGGCGATCGAGGTCGACGTTCGGCGCCGGCCTCGGGCGCGATCCGCTCGCCATCCCGAGCGCGACGAGCACGCCGAACACGCACGCGCCGACGATGCCGACGCGCAGGACCTTGCCGGCCAGGCGACCGGCGCGGATCGCGTCGTGCCTGGCATGTGCTCGGAGCCGGGCGAGCGGCCCGCCCGCGCCGCGCACGACGCGCGCGACCGGTGGATCCTGAGGCTGCGCCATGATCCGAGCATAGCGCGCACGTGCTACACCCGCCGCCGTGAAGATTCACGAGTACCAGGGCAAACAGCTACTCCAGAAGTATGGCGTCCCGGTTCCGATCGGCATGCCCGCGATGACCGTCGAGGACGCCCTCGCCGCGATCCCGAAGGTCCAGGCGGAGAGCAAGGGCGAGGTCGTCGTCGTCAAGGCGCAGATCCACGCCGGCGGTCGCGGCAAGGGCGGCGGCGTCAAGGTCGCGAAGACCCGGGCCGAGGCCGAGGCCGCGGTGAAGGCGATCTTCGGGATGCAGCTGGTCACGCACCAGACCGGTCCCGAGGGCAAGAAGGTCCAGCGCTTGCTCGTCGAGCAGGGCCTCGCGATCGACCACGAGTTCTACCTCGGCATGTTGCTCGACCGCACCACCGGCCGCGTCACCGTGATGGCGTCGCGCGAAGGCGGCATGGACATCGAGGAGGTCGCCGCGCACACGCCCGAGAAGATCGTGAAGCACTCGATCGATCCGGCGACCGGCTGGCAGGACTGGCAGTCGCGGTTGCTCGCGCACCAGCTCGGCATCGTCGGCAAGCAGGCCCAGGAGCTCGCGAAGTTCTGCCGCGCCCTCACCCGCGCGTACGACGATCTCGACTGCTCGCTGCTCGAGGTCAACCCGCTCGTCACCACCAAGGACGGGCGCGTCCTCGCGCTCGACGCCAAGGTGAACTTCGACGACAACGCGATGTTCCGCCACCCCGAGATCGAGGAGATGCGCGATCCCAACGAGGAGGATCCCGCGGAGCTCGAGGCCAAGAAGTACGACCTCAGCTACATCGCGCTCGAGGGCAACATCGGCTGCATGGTCAACGGCGCCGGCCTCGCGATGTCGACGATGGACATCATCAAGTTCTACGGCGGTCAGCCGGCGAACTTCCTCGACGTCGGCGGCGGGGCGACCGCGGCGAAGGTCACCGCGGCGTTCAAGATCATCACGAGCAGCCCCGACGTGAAGGCGATCTTCGTCAACATCTTCGGGGGCATCATGAAGTGCGACACGATCGCCGAGGGTGTGATCACCGCGGTGAAGGAGGTCGGCCTGAAGCTGCCGCTCATCGTGCGCCTCGAGGGCACCAACGTGGAGCTCGGCAAGAAGATGCTCGCGGACAGCGGGCTCGACATCGTGGCCGCGGCCGACATGGCCGACGGCGCCAAGAAGGCAGTCGCCGCGGCTGCGGGGAGCAAGTAGTCATGTCGGTCCTCGTCGGATTCAACACGCGCCTGGTCGTCCAGGGCATGAGCGGCTCGGCCGGCGCATTCCACGCCAAGCAGATGGTCGAGTACGGCACCAAGGTCGTCGCCGGCGTCACGCCGGGCAAGGGCGGCGCGAAGGTCGTCGGCCTCGAGCAGGTCCCGATGTACGACACCGTGTCGGAGTCGGTCGACAAGGCCGGCGCGAACACCAGCGTCATCTACGTGCCGCCGCCGTTCGCGGCGGACTCGATCCTCGAGGCGGCCGCGGCCGGCATCGCCGTCATCATCGCGATCACCGAGGGCATCCCGGTGCGCGACATGGTGAAGGTGAAGTACGTGCTCGAGCGCGACTATCCCGACACGATCCTCGTCGGGCCGAACTGCCCGGGCGTGATCACGCCGGGCCAGTGCAAGGTCGGCATCATGCCGGGCTACATCCACAAGCCGGGCGGCGTCGGCGTGGTGTCGCGCTCCGGCACGCTGACCTACGAGGTCGTCGGTCAGCTGACCAAGCTCGGCCTCGGCCAGTCGACCGCGATCGGCATCGGCGGCGATCCGGTCAAGGGCACCGACTTCATCCAGGCGCTGCAGTGGTTCAACGAGGACCCGGGCACCTCGTCGATCTTCATGATCGGCGAGATCGGCGGCGACTCCGAGGAGCGCGCCGCGCAGTTCATCAAGGACCACGTGAAGAAGCCGGTCGCCGCGTTCATCGGCGGCCAGACGGCGCCTCCGGGCAAGCGCATGGGTCACGCCGGCGCGATCATCTCCGGTGGCAAGGGCGCGGCAGCCGACAAGATCGCCGCGCTGCGCGCCGCGAACATCGCGGTGGCGCCGACGCCGGCCGAGATGGGCACGACGCTGGCGAAGGTGCTCGGGTAACCGACTACTGCTGGGCGCTGGTGATGTACTCGAGCTGCAGCTTGCTGCTGCCCGAGCTGCCGTTCACCGGCGGCTGGTTCGACGGTGCCGGTGCTGGAGCCGACCAGCCGCAGCGACCGGCGCCCGTGATGTTCCAGGTCTGATCGTTGTTCGACGCCACCGCGGTGCCGGTCGCGTTCGAGCCGCCGAGCGACCACGGCGAGGTTTCGTCGTGCTTGACGCGAAACGGCGTGCCGGACAGATCGACGTTCGCCGAGCCGGTCGCCTGATCGGCGCACGAGATCGCGACGCCGTACGAGATCTTGTCGAGCGGGATCCCGATCGCGTACGGCGTGTTGCCCGACGACGACGTGTACTTCGAGTTCTTGGTGTCGATCACGAGCGTCGCCGGATCGATCCGCACGCGCAGGTACGTCGTGCGGCGATCGGTCGTGCCACCGATGACGTGGGTGTACTGCGCGTAGTTCTTGCCGCTGCCCTGCGGCAACGTGAGGTAGTCGTCGTTGACGTCGCAGAACGCGGTCCACCGCTGGTCGTGCACGCCGTCGAAGTACAGCTTGGTGTCGCCGGGTGGTTGCCCGTGGTCGTGGGCCTCCTTGCAGGTCTTCGGCGTGTAGCAGACATAGCTGCCGGGCGTGTTCTGACAGGCCATCTCGGAGTCGCAGCGCCCACCGAGCGCACACTCGTCGATGTCGTGACACGAGAACCCGTTGCCGGCGGGGTCGTCGAACCCGGCCGGGCAGTGACAGGTCGCCGTGGCACCGGAGTCATCGCAGATCGCGTTCGGATCGCAGGTCAGTGCACCGCACGTGATCGGCGCCGCATCGATCGGGGTGGCATCGATCGCGGAGCCCGACCCGGCATCCCCCATCGGGAGGGGCATGTTGCTCGCGCCCTCGAAGCTGCACGCCGGCACGGCGAGCAGGATCACGAGGCGACGCGCGACGCTCCCCATTCCCTGATGCTACCTCAGTCGTCGAGCAGCCCGCCACCACCCTGTTTCCAGCCACCTCGGTGATTCTTTTCGGGGGGTTTGAAAGGTGCTCGGGGATCGACTAGGGTCCGCCCAATATGGCCCTGGAACGCACGTTTTCGATCATCAAGCCCGACGCCGTGAAGAAGAACGTCATCGGCGGCATCGTCAGCAAGCTCGAGGCCGCCGGCCTCCACGTCGTCGCGTCGCGCATGGTCCGGTTGACCGACGCGCAGGCGAAGGCGTTCTACGCGGTGCACAAGGAGCGCCCGTTCTACAACGACCTCGTGAAGTTCATGACCGAGGGTCCGGTCGTGGTGCAGGTCCTCGAGGGTGACAACGCGGTCGCGAAGAACCGCGCGGTCATGGGCGCGACCAACCCGGAGAAGGCCGACGCCGGCACGATCCGCAAGGAGTACGCGACCAACATCGAGCGCAACGCCGTCCACGGTTCGGATGCGGCCGAGACCGCCAAGGAGGAGATCGCGTTCTTCTTCTCGACGTCCGAGCTCGCCTCGCTCATCCGCGAGTAGACCGGGTCTTCTCGGGGTCGGGTAGCCCGAGCATCCGCAGCCGGCGGGTCGCCGCGACCTGGCGGCGCCCATAGTCTTGATTGAGCGGCGCGGCATCCTCGCGGTCGACGCGGCACGCTTCCTTGAGCTGGATCGTGCAGGTGGCGCGCAGGACGCGCCCGGTCGACGAGAACACCTGGTACTTCGTCGTCAGTGACTCGATCACGCAGGTGAATGTGGGGACGCCATGCTGGCCCCACACGACGACGCAGAAATGCGGGCGCACATCCTCCGGACGCGGGTTGTTCTCGCGGATGTTGACGAGCTGCTGGAGCATCGCGATCGTCTCCTCGACCGTTCTCCCCTCGCGCGCGATCTTGTGACCACGCTCGTCTCCGTTGACGCCGGCGATCTCGCTCAGCTGGCCGTGCGTCTCGTAGCCGTCGAACAGCAGCTCCACCGTCATTGCCCGCGGCTGTGTCGTGGCGAACTCGACATGGAAGTTCGACGCCACGGTCTCCTTCTTGTCGTGGGTCTTCCAGTTCGACCCCTGCGTGATCGTCACCTCGCGCGGGTTGTACTGCGCGCTGATCGTGAGGCCCGGATTGTCGAGGCTGCCGATCATCAGCTTCGCGGTCGCCGGAACGAACTTGGCCGGCTCGGCCGGCTTCTTCGGCTGGGGCCGTCCGGTGGCATCGCGTGCGGTGGTGGGCTTGGTCGGCATGGGACTGGCTTCGGCCGGTGGTCGTCGGAGTTGCGGACGATCGTCAGCGCACGCGCAACCTGATGGATTGGCTGACCTTTATGGAGGTCAGATTGCGTAGCGCGCTGCCACCGAAGGTGCCCGGGACGCAGGCGGAGAACGTGAGGTTGGGCTTGGTCGACATGTGCGCGGCTATCGCCACGCACGCGGCAGGTTGCGCGAAATCTTCCCTACTGGATCGGGCCGCCGAGCGAGAACTGCGTCTGCACGATCTGCCAGCGATCGTCGTCATCCTTGATCAGGATCGCGAGCACGCGGAACAGCTGACTCGGTTGGCCGGTCGGCTCGAACTCGACGTTGGCCGCGGCGAACCCGATCCACGCGCCGCTGCGCTGGCTCTTGTCCCAGCGGTTGCCACCGACCACGAGCGCGCCACCCGCGAGCTTCAGGTCGGCGCGGAGGTGGCCGAACAGCTTCTTGATCGTCGCGCCGTTCGCGACGCGCTCGCCGGCGCTGCCGAAGTTGAACGCATCGGCGCGCTCGGAGAACGCGTCGGCGAAGGCCTCGCGCGAGCCGAGCGCACCGCGGACCGCGGCGTCGAGGGCCTCCGTCGCGTCGTTGCGATCGGGGACGATGCCGAGCTTGGGCAACGAGCGATCCCTGGCGTGACGCTCGGCGGTCGCGTCGCCGACCGCGATGCCCCAGTGCCACGCGACCACGCTCCAGCGGTTGTCGATCTTGGCCGCGAGCTGTGTGATCAGGTAGCGCCGCGGCGCGCCCTTGCCGGTGATCTCGAGGTCCTCGGCGATCCACGC
This sequence comes from Haliangiales bacterium, assembly GCA_038321315.1. Lineage (GTDB taxonomy): Bacteria > Myxococcota_A > Polyangia > Haliangiales > Haliangiaceae > JABFXX01. The sequence continues at coordinate 41,362 of JBBQEX010000028.1, forward strand.
GTGATCGCGCCACTCGCCGAGCTGCAGGTACTTGCCGTCGACGCCGAAGCCATCGACCGGGACGTCCGCGAGCTCGCGGCGCAGCACCGTCTCGATCGCGGCGCGGCCCTCGGCGACCTCGTCGGCATCGGGGCCGAACGCGAACGCGTCGGGCGCGGCGAGCGCGACGAGCGCGGCGATGTCGCCGCGACCGATCGCGGCGTGCTCGGCCACGAGTAGATCTTGCGGCGTCGTGATCGGCTCGGCCGCGACCGCGGCGATCGCGTCCGTGCCGGTGGCCGTGCCCGGTCGTTCTGCAGTCGGGGTCGGCAATTTCGGAGCGGAAACCGCCACCGGTATCGGCGCGGGTTTCGGATGCGTGGTCGCCACCAGCACGCCGACGCCGCTGCCGAGGCCGATCGCGAGCCCGACGATCGCGAACCACAGCCGGCGACGGCCCTGGCTGATCTGCAGCCGCAACGTCATCACCGGTGGGGCGCTCGCACGCGCCGGGATCCAGCCGCGCGCGGTGCCCGCCGCATCGGGTTCCTCGTCGGGCTCTCCCGCGACATCGCCGGCGACGTACAGCGCGAACGCGCGGGCCTGCGGGATCGCGACGAGGCATCCGATGCCGGTGACGATCACGCCGCACGCGACCGCGAGCGTGATCGCCGAGACCAGATCGATGTCCTCGGGCGACATCATGTGCAGCACCCCGCCGAGTCGCCGGCTCATGATCGCGAGCACGCCGCCGAGCACCGCGAGGAGCCCGGCCGCGAGGATCAACGCGGGCAGGTTGCCGCGATAGATCATTCCGCCGCAGATCACGGCCGACAGCGCGGCGATGATCCAGCCGGCGAAGATCGGCGCGAGCGCCTTGTCACCGCCGGTGAACGTCAGCGCGAACGCGACGGTGCCCAAGAGGATGCAGACCGCACCGGCGAGCTGCGCGAAGATCGCGGCCGGCACGAGGATCATGCGCGACGGGCGTTCGCCAGGCATGTGCCGGTATCGTACCGCTGTTAGAGGCCGAGCTCGGCGCGGGTGAGCAGATCGGGAGTGTCGGCGTACGCCATGCCGCGCTCGATGACGTTGCGCAGCTCGCGCACGTTGCCGGGCCACGGATGCGCGACCAGCGCGGCGAGTGCATCGGGCGCGAACGCCGGCGCGCGCCCGGCCGGCGCGAGCGCGCGCGCGAAGTGGCGCGCGAGCGGCACGATGTCGTCGCGGCGGTCGCGCAGCGGCGGCACGACGAGCGGAACGACCTGCAGGCGATAGAACAGATCCTCGCGAAACCGCCCGCGCGCGACCTCGGTCGCGAGATCGCGGTTGGTCGCCGCGACCACACGCACGTCGACATGGATCGGACGCTGGGCACCGAGCGGGAACACCTCGCCGGAGTCGAGGAACCGGAGCAGCTTGGGCTGGATGTCGAGCGGCAGCTCGCCGATCTCGTCGAGGAACACGGTGCCGTGGTCGGCGGCGCGCACGACGCCGAGGTGATCGGCGGTCGCGCCGGTGAACGCGCCCTTGCGATAGCCGAACAGCTGGCCCTCGAACAGATCGTGCGGCACCGACGCACAGTTGAACGGCACGTACGGGAGCGCGGCGCGCGGCGACAGATCGTGCAGCGCGCGCGCGATGACCTCCTTGCCCGCGCCCGACTCGCCGGTGATGACGACCGTCGCGCGCGACTGCGCGAGCCGCGCGACGTCGGCGAGCAACCGGCGCATCGGCGCGGCCACCGCGATCACGCCCGGCATCTCCGGCATCGTCTCGGGCGTCTGGGCCTCGCGGGCCCCGCCGCGGAGCGCGGCGACCTCGAGCGCGAGGCCAGCGACCAGCGCGACCACCCGCAGCGCGGCGCGCACCTCGGCGGTCGGCGGCGAGGCGAGCCCGAGCCTCAGCCGGCGACCGCTGCCACCGTCGATGTCGAGCCAGGTCGCGATCGCCGGATCGGTCGCCGCGCCGGGCTCCTCGATCACGACCGGCACGCCCGCGAGGTCGCGCGCGACCGCCGCGAGCTCGCGCATCACCATCGGCGTCGTCGCGCCGGCGACCGCCAGCCGCTGGAGCGCGAGCTCGAGCTGCAGCGGCGCACCGACGCTGCGAGGCTGTGGCTGGCTCGTGCCGCCCCGCCCTACCCGCGCGATCGCGCGATCGATCCACGTCGGGCGCGGCAACCCGAACGACGCGAGCGCGGCGAGCGCCGCCGCTTGCTTGGCCGCGGCACCGGGCATGCCGTGCAGCACGTGCATGCCCGCCGAGCCGTAACTCGCGAGCGTGGCGTCGAGCCGATCCCCCGACGCGGCGAACGTGGCGACGGCGGAGTCGAACAGCATGCGACCCTCGTCGGCGCGGCCCTCCTCGACGAGCAGGATGCCCTCGCAGCGACGCAGGCTCGCGGTGACCCACGCCGCCGGCCGGCGGTCGGCGGCCCGGAGAGCGCGCTCGAGGATCCGGCGCGCCTCGACCGGCGTGCCGTCGACGACCGCCGCGCTCGCGTACGCGACGAGCAGATCGCGCTCCATCATCCCCCAGCCGTTGCACTGCTGCTCGGCGTACGCGTAGGCCGCGAGCGTGGCGTCCGGCGCGCCACCGCGCGACATGTGCGCCATCGCGGTGAGCCAGGCCGCGTACGCCTGACAGACGACGCGCATCGACGGCAGCTCGACCGCGCCGATCCGCGCCGCGAGCGCGTCGATCTCGTCGGGGCGACCGGTCGCGAGGAGATACCGCGCCTGGATCGGGAGCACCACGGTGACCGGGAAGCCGTGCTCGGCGAGGATGCGATCGGACTCGGCGAACACCGGCGGCAGCTCGTCGAGCCGGCACAGCCGCAGGAGCGACTCGGCCTCGCTGCGCAGCGCCAGCGCGCTGTGGACGCCGGGGGCGAGGCGCGCCTCGTCGGCGATCGTCCGCGCACGCCGGGCCAGCGCGAGCGACTCGAGCGGATCGCCGAGATCCTCGAGCAGGCGCATCGCGCGCGCCGCGCAGGTGCGCGCCTCGAGCACCGGGCAGATCGAGATCCGCGGATTCGCGAGCAGCTGCTCGAGCCGATCCATCGCGAGCCGCGCGTTGCCCGCGAGGGTCGCCGCGAGCGAGCGCAGCTGCGCGAGGAACAGCGCCGGCACCTCGGGGAGCGCGGCGGCCGCGATCGCGTCGACCCGCGCGAGCGCGCGCGCGAGCAGATCGTCGTTGCCGGCGAGCATCGCCGCGTTGGCCTCCGCCATCACCGCGAGCGCGCGCGACGTCGCCGCCTCCGGGCGCGCGAGCTGCTCGGCACGCGCCGCGTGGGTGTGGACGCGGCCGAGATCGAACAGCTCGCCGTCGGGATACGAGTACGCAAGCGCCGCGGTCGCTTCGGTCAGCGCGTTCGGCACCGCGTCGGGTGCGAGCGCCGGGCCGAGCGAGGCGAGCGCGCGCCGGCTGTCGGCGCGGTAGATCAGCTCGATCAGCGCCAAGCCGGTCGAGGCCAGCGTCCGCGCCTCGGCGTTGGCCTCGCGATCGCCGTGCGCGCGCAGGAACACGCCTTCGGCCTCGCGCCACTGACCATCGAGCATGCGCTGGAGCGCGGCCATCACCGGCAGCGCGCTGGCCTCGCCGCTGACCGAGGCCGCGGTCCGCGCGAGCCGCGCGAGTCGCCCGAGCACATCGCCGCGCGGCCGGCGCGCGTGGGGTGAGGTCTCCGGCAGCTCCCAGCGATACACCGTGTGCGCGTTGACCCCGACGGTCGTCGCGAATGCGACGCGCGTCCGGTCCCCACGCAGGCGACGAATTTCGCTCGGGGTCATAGATGGCATATGACGAATACCATTTGGCATATGCCGGTGTCTGGCATAGTTTCATAACTATATGATTTTAATAAGACAGATCATGGCCTTGCATCTGCATTAGTCGGCCGCAAGATGTCGACTGCCCAAGCCATCGTCCCTGCCATCACGGTTCTGCCACGCACCCAGCTCGATCCCCAGAAGGACGTCGTTAGCGACGGCGCTTCTGCCACCTACAAGCGTCGCAAGGCGCCGTTCATCCTCGGCGCGATGCTGCTCGCCGCCACCGGCGTCGGCACCTATCTCTATGCATCGTCGCGCGGCAAGCAGACCACCGACGACGCGCAGGTCGAAGGTCACGTCGCTCCGGTCGCGTCGCGCGTCGCCGGGCAGGTCAAGCGCGTGCTCGTCGAGGATGACCAGCCGGTCAAGGCCGGCGACGTGCTCGTCGAGCTCGACGACGCCGACTACCAGGCGCGGCTCACCGCGGCGCGCGCCGATCTCGCCGCAGCCGATGCCGGCCAGCACGCCGCCGAGGCGCAGCTCGCGCTGACCCGGAAGCAGGTCGACGCCAACGTCGCGATCGCGCGTGGCGGGATCGCCCAGGCGTCCGCGGTGTCCGGCTCGACCGAGGCGCTGATCGATCAGGCGACCGCGGATGTCACCGTCGCGGTGTCGCGCGCGCAGCTCGCGCACGTCGAGCTCGCGCGGAGCGAGAAGCTGGTCGCCACCGGCGCGGTTCCGCAGGCCGAGCTCGACGTCAAGCGCAGCGCGGCCGATGCCGCCGACGCGCAGCTCGCGCAGGCCCGTGCGCGCGTGGTCACCGCACAGGCGAACCGCGCGAACGGCACCGGCACCGCGCTCGCCGCGCACGGTCGCATGCTCGTCGCCGAGACCGCGCCCGAGCAGGTCGCCGCCGCCGAGGCGCAGCTCGAGCTCGCGACCGCGAAGGTCGCGCAGGCCGCCGCCGCGGTGCACCAGGCCGAGCTCGGCCTCGGCTACACCAAGATCCGCGCCGAGCTCGATGGCGTCGTCGCCAAGCGCAACGTCGAGCCCGGTCAGATGGTGTCGCCCGAGCGCTCGCTGATGGCGCTGGTCGGCACGACCGACACCTGGGTCGTCGCCAACTTCAAGGAGACCCAGCTCGAGACCATTCACCCCGGCGAGCGCGTCCGGCTGAAGCTCGACGGCTTCGACGGCGCGCCGCTCGACGGCGTGGTCGCCAGCATCCAGGCCGGCACCGGCTCGCGGTTCTCGCTGCTGCCGCCCGACAACGCGAGCGGCAACTTCACGAAGGTCACCCAGCGCGTGCCGGTGCGCATCGAGATCGCCGATCGCCGCGGCCTCGCGCTGCGCCCGGGCATGAGCGCCGACGTCACCGTCTTCACCGCGGAGTAAGTGTCATGGGCGAAGGTTCAGTCCGCGGTCCCAAGACGGCCATCACGATCGTCGTGATGCTCGCCGCGCTGATGGCGATGATCGACATCTCGATCGTCAACGTCGCGCTCACCGACATCCGCGCCAGCTTCGCGACGCCGCTCGATCAGATCGGCTGGGTCTCGACCGGCTACATGATGGCGAACATCGTCATCATCCCGATGACCGGCTGGTTCCAGCGCCGGTTCGGGTTCAAGAAGTACTTCACCGCGTCGATCATCCTGTTCACGGTCGCGAGCGCGCTGTGCGGCACTGCGTGGAGCCTGCCTTCGCTCGTCGCGTTCCGCGTGCTGCAGGGCCTCGGCGGCGGCGCGATCATCCCGACCGCGCAGTCGATCCTGTTCGGGCGCTATCCCAAGAAGGAGCACGGCATGGCGGCTGGCCTGTTCGGGCTCGGCGCGATCACCGGCCCGCTCCTCGGCCCGACGATCGGGGGCTACCTGATCGACCTGTCGAGCTGGCACTGGATCTTCCTCATCAACGTACCGATCGGCATCGTCGTCGCGATGCTCGCGTGGCGCGTGATCGACGAACCCGAGTTCGTCCCCGACCGCCGGCCGATCGACGGCTACGGCATCGTGTTGCTCGCGATCGGCATGCCCGCCCTGCAGTACGTCCTCGAGGAGGGCAACCGCGAAGGCTGGTTCCAGTCGACCACGATCCTCGTGCTCGCCGGGGTCGCCGCGATCGCGCTCACCACGTTCATCGTCCACGAGCTCGAGGCCAAGAACCCGGTCGTCGACCTGCGCGTGTTCAAGAACCGCAGCTACGCCGCCGGCACCGGCATCAACTTCCTGACCGGCCTCGCGCTGTTCGGCAGCTCGTACCTGTTCTCGCTGTTCTGCGGCTCGGTCATGCACTACACGGCGCTCGACATCGGCCGCGTGTTCCTGATCGCGGGGCTCGCCCAGATCATCCTCATGCCGATCGTCGGCAAGCTCGCGCCGAAGATCGACCCGCGCCTCATGCTGTTCGCCGGTGTGTCGATCGTCGGGTTCTCCCAGTTCATGGGCGCGCAGCTCACCGACGCGGCCGGCTTCGGCGACCTCGTCGCGCCGCAGATGGTCCGCGCGATCGGCCTCGCGTTCATCTTCATCCCGGTGTCGGTCGCGGCGCTGTCCGATCTCCCCGCGAGCCAGCGCGGCAACGGCACCGGCCTGTTCAACCTGACCCGCGAGCTCGGCGGCTCTCTCGGCACCGCGTGGATGGGCAAGGTCGTCGCCGACGGCATGGTCAAGCACACCGCGTCGCTCGCGTCTCACATCACGCCATACGACACCGCCGTGACCGATCGGCTCGCGGTGCTCCGCGGTGCCGGGCTGTCCGGCGAGGCGATCCTCGACCTCAAGGTGCGCGGCCAGGCGCTCGTGATGTCGTTCGAGGATGGCTTCCGCATCGCGATGGTGGCGATCCTCGTCGGCATCGGGCTCGTCATGCTCCTGAAGAAGGCGTCGGTCGGCGCAGCGGTCCCGGCGGGCGCGCACTGACGCCTGGGACCGAGCCGCCGTCATCGAGGCATTCGGTCCCAGAGCGACCTCGAACAATCACGTGGTTGACCGGGCACGCGCGCTGCACTGACGAGCGCCATGCGCGCGGTCGTTACCCTGCTGTTGCTCGCGACCGCCTGTACGGTCGGCGAGGATACGCCGGCCGAGACCGCGCTCGCGCCGACGATCCCGCGCGACGTGTTCATGACGCTCAAGGATCCCGCCGCGGCCCACGCCGAGCTGTGCGACCACGATCCGGCCGATCTGACCTTCCCCGATCGGGCCGACCGGATCACCAACCGGTTCTGTCAGGACGTCAAGCCGGGTGGCGTCATGCCCGAGCCGCACGGGCTCGCCGATCTGTTGCACATCCTCGATCTCGACTTCGCGGACCCGAACGGCGGCAACGGCACCGGCGGCAACCCGGCGTTCGCGATCCTCGGCCACTCGTCGGCGTTGACCGCGCGCAAGGTGTCATCGATCACGCCGACCGCGTTCGTGTTCACGCCGCCGCTGGCCGACGGCTCGCTGCCACCCGACTACATGTTCCTCGCGTTCGATCCCGGCGAGCAGTTCGTCGAGGTCGCGTCGTTCTCGCCCGCCGACATGGCCGTCAACTTCTACCTCGTGCTGTTCGACAAGGTGTGCGGCGCGAACTGCGGCCCCGACGACCTGTTGACGCCAGAGCAGACCACCGGCTGGAGCAACGTCCGGATCTACGAGTCGACCACCGCGCTCGACAACACGATCGCCGACTGCCGCCAGTGTCACATCGGCAAGGGCAAGGACGTGCCCGACACCGGCGACGCGCTGATCCTGCGCATGCAGGAGCTCGAGGCGCCGCACACGCACTGGTTCGACGCCAGCACGACCGGCGGCCAGGCGCTGCTCCACGACTTTCACGCCGCGCACGGCACGACCGAGGACTACGGCCCGATCCCGGCGGCGCTCGTCGATCGCTCCGACCCGTCGAAGATGGCCGCGTTCATCACCAGGGCCGGGTTCGGCGATCAGCCCAACCCGTTCCACTCGGCCGCGATCGAGGCCGAGGTGATTGCGTCGTCGCCGATGCAGCCCGCGATCAACGTCCCGCTCGGCGCGAGCGCCGCGTGGCAGGCGATGTTCGACCCGGCGTGCGCCGGTCAGTTCATCCCGGCCCCGTATCACGACGTCAAGATCACCGATCCGCAGAAGCTCTCGGTGATGACCGAGCGCTACCGCCAGTTTCGCGACGGCGGCACGCCGCACCTCGAGGTCGATATCCGCGACGTGTTCCTCGACTCCGGCCTGGTCGACATGGGCTTCGCCGCGCCACCCGAGCTCGATGGCCGCGCGCTGCTCGTCGAGCAGTGCCAGCAGTGCCACAACGCGCGCCTCGATCCGACGATCACGCGCGACCTCTTCCTCGTCGACAAGCTCGACAAGATGAGCCGCGCCGAGAAAGATCTCGCGATCGACCGGCTCGCGACGCCGACCGACACGCGGCTGACGATGCCGCCGCCGCTGTTCCGCACGCTCGGGCAGCGCGAGCGCGACCTCATGATCGTCGAGCTGAGGAGGTAGCCGCGCGGGGACGCTACGTCGTGCGCTTGGCCACGATCTCGAAGGTGCCGTGCTGCGTCATCAGCTCCTTGTCGTTCGACGCGAAGCTCGTGACCTTGCCGGTGTGGAAGTCGAGCACGCTGGTCAGCGTCCAGCCGAGCCGAGATACGACACCGCGAACACGTTCTCGTTGTTCCGGGCGACCGCGTAGGACGTTTCCTTCGTGATCTTTTCGCTATCCGCCATCCGGTAGCTCACCGTGCCATCGCTGGCGAAGGTGTGCTCGAACGCCTTGCCCTTGGTCGGGCCATCCTCGTACGGCCACGTGACGGTGTTGCCGCGAATCGGGTCCTTCATGACCAGCATCGGCTGCATCGCGCGTGCCCGGACGATCGCGCGCAACCGCACGCGCGCGCGGTCGACAGCCTCGCGATGCTGCCGTTTCTCGTCGTCCATGGCGCGATCGTCTGGAAGCTCCTGCTCGCGGCGCTCGTCGCGCTGGGGCTCGGTGTGCTGCGCGGCCTGCGCCGCTGGAGCACCCGCCGCGCCGAATTCCGCACCCTCGCGCGCCTCCACGGCACGATCGGACCGCTCCAGGACGGCATGGTCGTCATCCGAGGCATCGTCCGAGGTGGAACGTTCGCGACGCTCGGCGGCAACGGTCGCCAGTTCGACCGCGCGATCGGTGTGCCCTGGATCGACTGCGATGGCGTGCGCGTCGAGCTCGACGTCGCACCCCGCGTCCTCATAGGCGCTCGCACACGCAGCTCGGCCTTCCGCGAAAGCATGCACCTCGATCCCGTGTTCGTGGGTCTTGGCGATTCGCCCCTGACGCTGCGCGAGGTTCGCGATGGCGACCCGGTCATCGTCGCCGGCACCGCGTTCGCGCGCCTCGGCGCGGCGATGGCGCGCGAGACGCCGGTGACCTGGCAGCTCGTCGGTTCGCCGATCGAGGTCGTCGCGGCCGCGCCGCAGATCGCGACGCCGGCACGGCACCCGATCGCGACCGCGGCGATCGGCTCGTTGATCGCCCTCATCTGCTACGGCGGCTTGCACCACGTCGGGTCGATCGCGGCGGCCGCTGCCGGCGACACCCGACCGCGCGCGACGATGACGGAGATCGATCCGTTCGGGCCGATCGCGATCGCCGCCGCGATGCCCGGATCGCGGAAGGATGCGTTCCAGGCGATCTCGAACCACCTCGAACGGGATTTCACGCGGGGACCTGCTCGCATCGCGCTCGAAGACGAGCTGGCGGATCGCAAGGGAGGTTGCGCGAAGGCGTCGAACCAGTTCGACGAGGTCCGCCTCGAGGAAGCACTCGAATCGGCTCGTCGGTGCGGAGACCGCGGACTCGAGGTGAGCTCGCTGATCTTCCTCGGCCGGTTCGAACAAGCGTGGGCGCTCCAACCGCTGGCCGACGAACGGATCCTCGTCGCGATCGCGACCGGTCGGTGGTCGGATGCGGCCGTCACGCTCGAGGCCTTCGCGAAGGACCTCCCGACGCCCGAGCGCGAGGATCTCGGGTGCCTCGCGACGTGGTTTCATCATCTCGCGCACGAACCGTCGGGCTCGGTGACGTCGAGCTCGCTGACCTGCGCCGTGACCGCGGCGCTGATGAAGCCCGAGCCCGAGCAACCGGCCGCGCTCTCGGCGATCGCGCTCCCCGATGGGTTCGACGACTGGCGGATGGCCGATCACGTTCGTGCGCTCGTCGCCCTCTCCGGGTCTGTCGACCAGCGCCTCGGGTTCGATCTCGAATTCGACGGCACCCTGTCAGCCGATGCATGGCTCGCTCCGTTTGGCGTTCCGACGCCGACGACGATGCGCGGGAGAGCGTCGGTCGCGACCGTTCGCGGACGCTTCGACGAGGCCGATCGGATCCTCGATGCGATCGATGAACCGCATCGCTGGCTCACCCGCAGGATCGCGGAATTCGAGGGTCGAATCATTTCGCCGACACCCGAGGACGACCCGTACTTCGACCGGGTCAACGGCAGCGGCGTGTATCCCCCGTCGTGCGGCCCGGAGTTCGTCGCCGCGATCGCACGCGCCCGCACCGGCGATGGTGGCCCGCTCGCGACCGTGCTGCGCGAATGTGATGCGTTCGAGACCGAGAACCCCACGATCCTGCGCGCGCTTCCCTACCTCACGTCCCATCAGGCCGAGCTCGTGCCGCTGCTCCGATGGCGGCGCGGTCGCATCACGACGTACCGCCTGGATTACGTCCCGTTTCACTACCTCGACGACGCCATGATGAACCGCGACCTGGCGCGCCTCGTCGGTGACGCGGCAGAGGGCGCGCGCTGGCAAGCGATCATCGATCGCCACGCCGCGGTGCTCGCGGATCGCGACCGCGTGATCGCGCTCCTCCTGTGGACGGAGCGCTAATCGACGTTGGGCGCGGGCGGCGGGCCCTTGCGGATCCGCAGCGGGACGATCGGCGAGCCGCCCTGGGCGCGGTTGGCGAGCTGGCCGCACGCTGCATCGATGTCGTCGCCGCGCGGGCGGCGCAGGTAGGTCGCCATGCCGAGGCGCTTGCACTCGTTCTGGAACGCGTCGACCGCGGCCTCCGACGGGCGCGCGTACGGCGCCTCGGGGTGCGGGTTGTACGGGATGAGGTTGACCTTGCACTTGACGTCGCGCAGCAGGCGCGCGAGCTGCGCGGCGTCACCGACCGAGTCGTTGACGCCGGCGAGCAAGACGTACTCGAACGTGATCCGGCGGCGATGCTCGAGCGGGTATGCCTTGAGCGCGCCGAGCAGCTTGCCGATGTTCCACTTGCGGTTGATCGGCATGATCTCGTCGCGGATCGCGTCGTTCGGCGCGTTGAGCGAGACCGCGAGGTTCGGGCGGACCTCCTCGTTGCCGAGCCGCTCGAGCTTGGGCACGAGGCCCGAGGTCGACACCGTGATGCGGCGCTGCGACAGCTTCGCGCCGAGCCCGTGCGTGAGGATCTTCAGCGAGCGGATCAGGTTGTCGTAGTTGTGGAGCGGCTCGCCCATGCCCATGTAGACGATGTTCGTGATCCGGCGATCGGGCTCGAGCTCGGAGAGCAGCTTGCGCGCGAGGTAGACCTGATCGACGATCTCGCCGGCCTCGAGGTTGCGCTTGAGGCCGAGCTTGGCGGTCGCGCAGAACTGGCAGTCGACGGCGCAGCCGACCTGCGACGAGATGCACTGGGTCATCTTCTCGCCGTCGGGGATCAACACGCTCTCGATCGACGAGCCGTCGTGGGTGACGAGGCGGAGCTTGCGGGTGCCGTCGCGCGAGGTCTGGACCTCGGCGATCGTCATCGAGCCGATCGTGGCGTGGGCGGCGAGCTCGGCCTGCATCGCGGGCGCGAGGTTGGTCATCTCGGCGACCGTGCGGACGCCCTTGTCGTGGACCCAGCGCCAGATCTGCTCGCCGCGGAACTTGGGCCAGCCGCGCTCGACCGCGAAGGCGTGCGCCTCCTCCAGCGTCATCGCGCAGAGATCGAGGGCGGGCACAGGGCTAGGTACTACGGGCCCGGCTCGACGGCAACGGCGAACGCCCGTGCCAGAAATTCGTGCTGGGCGGCCTCGGCGAGCCGCGCGAGGCGCAGCGGGAATGCGGTGAAGCCGTGGATGCCGTCGGGCCACACGCGCAGCGTCGTCGGGCAGCCTGCCGCCTCCCACCGCGCGGCCATGAACAGGGTGTCGTCGAGCAGCGGATCGAGCGTCCCGACCGTGAACAGCGCCGGCGGCAACCCGGTCAGGTCGGCGTAGAGCGGCGAGATGTCGGGGTCGCGGCGTGCCTCGGCCGCCCGATCCGGCAGGAACGCGGCGCCGAACGCCTCGATGATCGGGGTCGACAGCACGAGGTTGCGCGGCCCCCAGCGCCGCTGGCTCGGCGTCATCGCCAGGTCGAACGCGCCGAACACGAGGTTCGCGGCGCGGAACGCCGGATCGCGCAGCCTCAGCAGCGTCACGGCCGCGAGGTGCGCGCCGGCCGACTCACCCCCGATCGCGAACCGCGCCGGCGCCTCGAGGACCCGGGCGCCCTCGGCGAGCAGCCAGCGCGCGACGTCCTCGCAGTCGTCGGGCCCCGCCGGATACGGATGCTCGGGCGCGAGCCGGTAGTCGACGCTGGCGATCACGAGGCCGGTCGCGGTCGCGAGCTCGGCGAGCGCGACGTCCTGGAGATCGGCCGCACCGAGCATCCAGCCACCGCCGTGGAGGTGCAGGTAGATCCCGATCGGCGCGGTCGGCGGGCGCAGCACGCGCAGGTTCACCTGCCCGCCGCGCGTCGGCACGCTGACGTCGCGCGCCTCGGGCAGCCACACCGGTGGCGGGAAGATGCTCTTGCCGGCCCGGCGTGCCGCGCGCATCACGGCGGGCTCGACGCCCGAGATCGACGGCAGGGTCGCGAGCATCGCCTCGAGCTTCGCGTTGAACGCCCGCGTTTCCTCGGCGACGTCGGTCGGGACCGGCTCGATCATGGCGCCGAGTATCACCCGCGGTAGGGTGCGGCGACAGGTGCCGTTCACCGGAGCTCATCCGTTCGCGATCTTGCCGCTGACGCGCTGGCGCTGGCTCGATCCGACGTGCCTCGCGATCGGCGCGATGGCGCCCGACTTCGAGTACTTCGCGCGCGGCCACCTGTCCGGCGGCAAGCTCGGCCACACGTGGCCCGGCATCGCGATCTGGTGCGTGCCGCTCACGCTGGTCATCGCGCTGATCTATCACCGCGTCGTCAAGCGGCCGCTGATCGACGCCCTGCCGCGCGCGATCGCCCGCCGGCTGCGCGACGCGCCGTGGCCGGCGAACCTCGTCTCGCTCGGGACCGTCGTGTCGCTCGTGGTCTCGGCCGCGCTCGGCGGCGCGACGCACCTCGCGTGGGACGCGTTCACGCACGACGACGGCTTCGTCGTCCTTCACGTCCGGGCGCTCCGGCCGCACGTCGACCAGCTGCAGCTCGGCTGCTCGATCGTCGGGCTCGCGGGGCTCGCGCTCGCGCTCGTTCGGCGCTGGTGGCACACGCCGCCGATCGACCCGGGGCCGGCGCGCGGCCGCTGGATCTTCGTGACGTGCATCCCGATCGCGGTGGCACTTGTCGTGTGGCACGCGCGCGCGATCGGCGCGACGACGTCGGGAGACCTGCTGGTCGCGCCGATCTCGGGCGCGCTCGCGGGGATCCTGGTCGCGAGCGCGATCGTCCGCGCTACTTGATCGTGATGACGAGCTTGCTGTTGTAGCCGTCGCGCGGCGCGGCCTTGAGCGCGGCCTCGACGAGCGGGCGCACGCACGCGTCGGCACCGGCGTCAGGGCCGGCGAGCCCGGGCGACGGATCGACCTTGATCGCGAAGCCGCCCTCGCCCTCGTAGTCCGACTCGACGTAGACGCCCTTGGCGTTCAGCGTGACGGTCAGCGTGTCCTTCTTGCTCGTGTCCGTGTAGGTCTGCCAGCACGCGACGAGCTGAGCCTTGGTCTCGTCGAGCTTCGCGGTCAAACCGGCCTGGATCTTCGCGGGCAGCGCGGGCGTGCCGACCACGGTGTAGTTGACCTTGTCGGTCGACGGCTTGCCGGGGCCCTTGGTGAGGTAGACGTCGGCGAGGCCGTTCTTGCCGAGCGCGAGCGGATCGAGGCCGTTGTCTGCGAGCAGCGCGAGATCCATCATCGCCCGGGTGCGCAGCGTGCTGGCGACCGGGACCGCGAGCACGCAGCGGTGGAGCGCCTTCGCGGCGCGCTCGGCGAACTCCATCTTGGCGCGCGCGGCGGCGAGCGTCGAGCCGTAGGCGCAGTCGATCTCGGGCGGCAGCTTGATCTTCTCGGCATCGTACTGGCCGAGCGCGTTGTTGAACGCGTCGACCGCGGCCTCGAAGTCACCCTTGGCGCGCGCGGTGGCGCCCAGCGCGGCGTAGTAGTCGCCGACCGCGGAGCGCGACATCCGCCGGCACGTCTGATCGAAGCAGTGGAGCTCGCCTTCGCAGTCGGCGGTCGCACCGCAGCTCTCGAGCTCCTTGCTCTGGCGCTCGGGCTTGACCGGATCGGACGCCTTCGCGCGCGAGTCACAGGCCAAAAGACCGAGCGCGATCGCGACGATACCGACGAGGTTTCGCATGGGTCGGAATCATACACGGCCGCGCGACCCGGCGGTGAATGCGCTACCTTCGGGGCGTGAAGACCGTCGCGCTCGTGTTGGGGAGTCTCGTCGTTGTGGCGTCAGCGCACGCAGATCCGGCCGCGGCCGTGAAGGAGGTCCTCGACGGGCGGCACGACGTGCTCGACGTCAGCGCGACGTCTCCGCCATACCTTCAGAACGTGTGGGTGCTCGGGCCCGACGGCACCGAGACCACGCGCGTCGACGATGTCCTCTTGACCAACGGTCCACCGGACCCCCGCACCGTCGAGGTGATCACGTGGAAGCTCGGCGCGCTGACCGTCGGCACCGACGACGCGCGCGGCGTCGCCTGGTTCCAGGCGCCGCTCGCCGGCGAGCTCGGGCTGATGATGGGCATGCAGTGCTGCGAGTCGGTTCCGATCACGCTGCGCGCGAGCGGCGTCGCGGTCCGCGATGCGCGAGACAAGCCCTGGCACGTCGCGGCGATCGGCCTGTCGCGCCAGCTCCCCGACGCGCAGCTGTGGAAGGGCGCGACCGACACGCTGCCGGTCGGCGACGCGCTGACCGATGACAACGAGCTCGCGAAGGCCGCCGCCGGATGGTTCCCCGCGACCGGCGACGCGCTGCTCGGCAAGAGCGCCGCGTCCGGCGTGACGCTGGTCGCGAGCGGCACCGCGCCGAACGAGTACGCGACCGGCGCGGCCGTCAAGCCGCTGGTCGCCGCGTGGGACAAGGCCGGGATGCGCGCGAAGTCGGTCGACGCGAAGCTGTTCGCGCACGACACGATCGGGATCGCCGCGATCACGGTCGGGATCCCCTACAAGAAGAAGGCGGCGCCGATGGTGCTCGTCGCGGTCGCGATCCGTGAGGGCAAGGCGTGGAAGTGGGTCTCGCTCCAGTGGACGACCGCGCTCGCGAAGGCTCCAACCGCGCCGCCGATGCCCGACATGTCCGAGGGCCCGCACAAGCATTAGTGCCGGCGCAGCAGCTCGCCGAGCGTGTCGCGGACCGACGCGTTGGTCTCGATCTCGTGGTGCTGGCGCAGGATCGGGATCACGTCGGCGTTGTCCATCTGCGCGAGCGCGGCGTGCGCGGCCTCGCGCAGCGGCCCGATCTCCTGGCGCAACACCATCACGAGGAACTCGCCGGCCTCGACCGTCTGGATCTTGCCGATCGACTGCAGCGCGGACGCGCGCACGCGCGGATCGGTGCTCTCGCGATAGATCCGCGCGAGTGGGTTGAACGCGTGCGGGAAGTGCAGCCCGCTGATCGCGACGAGCGCGGCCTCGCGGACCTGGGCGTCGGGATCCGACAGCGCCTTCCTCACGATCACGAACGACCGCTTGAAGTAGAGGTAGCGCAGGGCGCGGACGGCGGCGCGCCGCACGAGCGGCTCGGTCATCGCGAACAGCTTCTCGAGCGGTGAGAGCGCGGCGTACGACTGGAGCTCGCCGAGCTGCTCGGCGACATGGACGAGCGTCTCGGGATCGCCGTCGGCCTTGCGGAGCTTGGCGTCGGCGAGCGTCAAGAGGACGACGAGCGCGCGGCGCCGGATCCCGTTCGGATAGCGCAGGTCGCCGACGATCGACGCGGCGACCGAGTACGGATCGCCATCCATCTCCCATTCGAGCAGGTCGACGAACCAGATGTCGGCGTACGCGTGCTGCTGCTTTAGATAGTCCGGCAGACCGGGCAGCTCGACGGGCGGCGACGCGAGCCCCTTGTAGCGCGCCGCGATCGTCGAGAAGCGCTTCTTCTGACGCTCGGAGAGCTCGAGGCCCGCGAGCTTCTCGAAGCACTCGCGCACCGCGGGGTAATCGCCGACCGCCGAGTGCTGCGAGGCCGCGGCGAGCAGCGCGTTCTCGACCATCTGCACCGGGACGCCAGTCTCGATGAACTTGTCGGCGCAGCGCATCCAGGTCAGCGCGCTCTTGTGCTGGTAGTGGCGATCGTACGGCAGGCCGGCACGCGACGCGAACGCCGCGGCCTCCTGGTAGAACGTCGCCGCCGCGTGGAGCTCGCCGCGCTCGAGCGCCAGCTTGATGAAGTCCTCGTAGTACTGAAGGACGTAGAACTTCAGGTTGTCGTCGCGCAGCACGCGGATGCAGTTGACGTAACCCTCGGCGAGGTTCTCGAACTGCGCGCTCTCCTTGCCGAGCTTCAGGAGGATCTGGAAGCAGTCGAACGCGCGCTCGAGCTCGCCGACCTGCTCGAAGTCGTCCGCGACCTGCTCGAGCTTGCGCTGGCTCTCGATCAGCGCGCGGCGCGCCTCGGCGGAGTTGGCGTCGAGCCGCGCGGTCGCGATCCCGAGATCGAAGTGGATCAGCGCGGCCTCGTACGGGCGCTGCGCGAGGTGCGGGTGGTGCACGAGCGCCTTCCACGCCGCGGCGGCCTCGGGATACAGCTTGGCCTTCTCGTACGCGACCGCGGCGTGCACCGGGAGCTTGGCCTGCTGGTAGAGCGCCGCGGCCTCGCTCCACTTCTTCTCGATCTCGGCGAGCCGCGCACGCAGGCCGAGGAGCTCGTCGCCGACGAGCTGCGCTCGCGCCAGGTCGAAGTAGTGGAGGTAGAGGTAGACGAACGACGCCTCGCGCGCGCGCCCGAGGTGACGGTAGACCTCGCCGAGCCGGCGCAACCAGTCGTCGTACTCGTAGTTGATGACGTGGGTCTGGCCGATCAGCTCGCGGTAGTTGCGCTCGGCCTCGGCCCAGCGCCCTTGCTGGACCATCGCCTCGGCCTGATCGGCGGTCGTCTCCGGCAGGTTGAATCGGCGGGCCATCAGGACTGCTTCGGCATCTTCAACGAATCGCCGCCCTGCTTGGTCATGCGGCGGCTCTGCTGCGGGTCGGCCGGCACCGGCTGGGTCGGCGCCTTGCGCTTCTGCTGCGTGGTCACGTCGCCGACGATGTCGAGCGCGCGCCGCTGGCGATCGGCGCGGCTGGTCAGCGCGTCCGACGTCACGATCTGCTGGCGATCGAGCAGCGAGACGAACTCGGGGAGCTGGTCGGTCGAGGGCAGCGCGATGATCCCGTAGAGGAACGCCTGCTGCTTCATCGCGGTGATCAGCTCGGGCTCGACGTGACACTGGCCGTGCGTGAGGATGTACATCACGACGCGCCGCTTCTGCTCGCGCCGGATCCGGGTGACCTCGACGAGCAGCTGGCGAAACACCTTGCCGTAGTTGCGGCCGCGTTCGCTTCGGAACGACAGAAGATACGGCACCGGCACCTGACCCGAGCGACCGATCTTGATCGTCTCGTGCAGGCGCGAGTCGAAGAACCGGACCCAGATCTCGTCGCCTTCGAGCGTGAGCTTCTTGATGAGGGCGAGCGCGAGGCCGCGCGCGAACACCTGGCGCTGGCCGCGCATCGACGCCGAGCAGTCGATCAGGAGGTACTGCAGCCGGCGTTCGTCCTCGCGCTGCTTCTCGCGGCCGTAGTAGAGGAGCTCGGAGTCGACGACCTTCTGCTCGAAGATCTCGCGGTCATACGCGAGCTCGGAGAGCACGAGCGAGTCGATGTTGCCCTTGCGCTCGATCGAGGCGTAGCCATCGACCGCGAACGTCTGGCTGCCGGTCGTGCGCCGGGTCTCGAGCACGCTCGGGAGGAGATCCAGCGAGAAGTTCGCGACGTCGTTGGCCTCCGGCGAGCCGAGCGCGGCGAACAGGTCGACGAGATCGATCGCGCCGCCGAGCGCCTCGGAGCCCGAGGCCGAGTCCTCCTTGAACAGGCCGAGCAGGCGCACGGTGTCGAGATCGATCAGCTCGACCTGCGTGTAGATGTGCATCGATTGCGCGACGAGGTGCTCGAGGAACGCCCACAGCCCGCGCGGATCGAAGTCGCGGAAGTGATCGGCGAAGTCGACCTCCGACAGGATCCCGAGGTCGAGCGGCAGGGTCTCGGCACCCGCGCTCTTGCTGCGGTCGCGCCAGCGGTTGTAGGTGTCGCCGAGGATGCGCGACAGGAGGACCGCGATCATCTCGTCGCGCAGCCGCAGGCCCGCGAGCCGCTCGGTGACCTCGGAGGCGCCGATGTTCTCGAGCAGCTTGCGGTACTGCTCGAGCTGCGGCCGCGACGTCGCCGACACCTGGACGCGCGCGAGCTGCGCCTCGCGACCGCGCAGCGTGTAGCCGCCCGCGCCGCGCGTCATCGACAGCATCACGCCGATGTCGTGGACGAGGAACAGCGGCAGGTGCACGCCCATCCGCATCAGCGAGTTGCACCACGCCGCGGCGCGCACGTTCGCCATCGGCGTGTCGACCTGGACGTGCGACAGCACCATCGTCGACATCTGACGCGCCAGGAAGCTGCGGCGCTTGTCGGCGGGTATCGGCACGTCCGCCGAAAGCTAGCATGGTAGTTTCCGGGCATGAACCTCTACGACGCCACCGTGCCGCTGTTCACGAAGTCGCTGAAGAACGTCGAGGCGTGGCTCGATAAGGCCGTGGCGTACGCCGAGGGCAAGAAGGCCGACCCGGAGCGCTTCATGACCGCGCGACTCGCGATCGATCAGTACCCGCTGATCCAGCAGATCCAGGCGGCCTGCGACCAGGCGAAGTACACGGTCGCGAAGATGGCGGGCAAGGAGCCGCCGGCTCACCCGGACACCGAGAAGACGCTCCCCGAGATCCGCGCGCGCATCCAGACGGTGCTCGCCTACCTCGAGACGTTCAAGCCGGCCGACTTCGAGAACTGCGAGGAGCGGGTCTGCAAGCACGCGTGGATGGGCGACAAGGCCATGCGCGCCGGCGACTACCTCGATCACCTCGGGCTGCCGAACTTCTACTTCCACCTCACGACGGCGTACTCGATCCTGCGCCACAACGGCGTCGCGCTCGGCAAGATGGACTTCCTCGGCTCGCTGCCGCTGAAGTGAGGGCAGCGCCCTCACGACGCGAGCAGCTCGCGTCATGACCAGTGAGGGGAAGTTACAAGCCGAACTTCGACGACGCGAACACGGTCTCGAGCAGCTGATCGACCTCGCGGATCATGCGCGCGGCGGCGTCGCCCGGCAGCGACGCGAGCGCGACCTTGATCTCGTTGAGGTTCTTCAGCTGGCTGAACAGCTGGATGTCCGACAGCTCGGATCCCGAGGTCAAGAGCTCGCGGATGAGGCCGAGCTCGGTGAGCAGGTCGTCGAGCGACGCGCTCGGACCGATGAACCGGCGCTCGTCTGGATGCTCGCGGTAGTAGCCGTCGACGACCGGGTTGACGATCTCTTCGAGCAGCTCGACCTGGTCGAGGTTGTTCCAGATGTGGCGCAGCACGAAGAAGTCGCCGTCGTGGACGCGGGTGCGGCCGTCGAACACCGCGGATGACGCGAACAGCTTGAGGAGTTTCACCGCGCGGCGATCCGAGATCGAGATGCCCTCGCTGCGGATCTGGAAGACCAGGCCCTTGTACTTGGTGAGGAACTCCTCGGGGAACACCATGAACTTGTCGAAGTTCGACTGGATGGCCCGGAGGTCGCGTGCCGAGATGATCGGCCGGATGTCGCTCGGCGCGCGCGTGATGCCGTCGGCGGAGCGCCCGGTCATCTTGCGGAGCTCGAGCGAGATGCCCTTCTTCATGAGCTCGTGGAAGTGATAGCTGTCGAGGTTGTCGGACAGCACGCGGATCAAGAAGCGATCGAACATCGCGGCGAGGTTCTCGTCGTTCGGGACCTCGTTGCTCGCGGCGTAGAGCGAGATCAGCGGCACGCCGACGACCTCGGGGCCGTTCTGGAACTTGCGCTCGTTGATCACGTGGAGCAGTGAGTTGAGGATCGCGGAGTTCGACTTGAAGATCTCGTCGAGGAAGACGATCTCCGCGGTCGGCAACATGTTCTCGAGCCGGCGCGTGTAGCGCCCCTCGCGGAACGCCGAGATGTCGACCGGACCGAACAGCTCGTTCGGCTCGGTGAAGCGGGTCAGCAGGTACTCGAAGTAGCGCGCGTCGATCAGCTTCGAGAACATGTCGATCATCGCGGACTTCGCGGTCCCCGGCGGGCCGACGATGACCATGTGCTCGCCGGCGATCGCCGACACCGTCATCAGCCGGATGATCTCCTGCTTGTCGAGGAACTGCGCGTTCATCTGCCGCGCGATGTCCTGGAACGCGGCCGCGGCACGCGCGACGTCGACGGCGAAGTTACGTTGATTCGAAGGTGGCGGCGCGACCATGAAACGGGTCCGACCCTATCACGGCGTTGCGGACTCGGGCGCCGTCAGGGCGACGACGTCGGCGGCATCGCGACCGAACTGCGCCGGGCGAAAGTGGCGTCGGAGCCGCACGGCGAGCGCGTCGATCACCGAATCGCCGAGCAGCTCCGCGGTCTGCGCGCGGTGAACCTTCCAGCGCGCGGCGAGGCGCGGTTGCTCGGCGATGCCGGGTGGGATCGCGACGCGCGGATCGACCAGCGCGAGCGCGCCGGGCAACGCGAACAAGGTCGCCAGGCCGCGCGGTCGCTGCGGCGCGGCCTCGACCGCGAGCACGGTCGAGATCAGCGGGCTCTTGCCGTGCTGCTCGCGCAGGTTGATCTCGCCGAGGCAGAACAGCGCCGAGAAGTGGACGAGGAACGCGGCGACCGCGCGGACGTCGCGCTCGTCGGGCGCGCGCTCGAGCATCTGCTCGAACGCCGCGGCGAGGCGCGCCGGACCGGCGACCTGATCGCGCGGCGAGCCGTCGGGCACGAGGCGATACGCGACCGCGCGCGCGAGCTCGGCGTCGCGCAAGAGGAACACGGCATCCTCCCAGTGCAGCGGCGGCGCCCCCGGATGGGTGTCGAGCAGCTGGGTGAGCGGCGTGCGGCGCAGGAGCGTCGCGATCACCGGCGCGGTGTCGGGCACCGCGAGCAGGTCGTCGAAGTCGACGACGGTGATGTCCTCGCGGACGCGGCGCACGCCCTTCCACGCGGTCAGCCGCGTCGGTGGACGCTGGCCCTGGAACCGCGCGCGTCCGGTCCACCACGACACCGTGGTGTCGCTGCGCGTGAGGTGGAACAGGTTGTGGAGCAGCGAGTGGCGCGCCATCACGCGCGCGCGATTCTGGGTCAGCGGCTGACTGACGAGCCCGAGCGCGGTGTCGATGATCTTGCGGCGCTGGCGATCACTGACCGACCACTGGTCGGCGCGCGGATGCACGAGGAACAGCGCGTCGTGGAGGCCCGCGGCCAGCGCCAGGTCGTCGGCCTCGAGGATCATCGGCGGCGGTCGGCACACCAGCGTCGACAGGATCGCGGCGCGCGCGTCATCGACCGCGACGTGCTCGACGCTGGCGCTCGCGAGCTCGCCCTCCCAGCGCTCGACGTCGGCGAGGGGAATGGGCGCGCCCACGTGTAGCTCCCCACCGGCGACCAGCGGTCGCACGAAACGGTCGAGGAACTCGCGGACATGCGGTCGGGCCATCGCGAGGACCCACTGTAGCCCGGATCGACGAGCGACCCAGGCGAACGCGTCTGCTAGTCGGCCGAGTCGGCGCTCGCGGGCGGCGTCGGCTCGGGGAGGTTCGTGTTGTCGGCCGGGTCGGTCTCGGCTACGGCGAGGACCTGAGCGGACCAGTCGATCTCGGGACCCTTGGTGGTGCCAACGTTCTCTCGCCGTGCGGCGAGCCGAGCCTCCTTGGCGCGCGCGCGCTCCTTGAGGTCGGTTTCACGTTGACGTTTGGCGAATGTGGCTTTCCGGTTTGACATAGCCCTCTCAAGTTCGGGTTACAGCTTTAGCTAAGCTTTCGCTTTATTTTCCCGGCGGCAACAATTTGCGATCCGGGGCGTCGGGGAAGCCCCAGAGTGCGAACCGTCCCACCGTGTCATTGACGACCTGCGCATCCGCAGTCGAATCCGCTGTGTAGTCGATCGCCTCGGCGCGGTCCACCTCCAGCTTGGCGAGAGATCTCCTCTCGAGGGTCACAAACGCGCTTTCCGCGACCTGGAAGGGGGTGCCGTCCGGTGTGAACACGGTCACGACGCCAGAAGTATGCCCCAGGGCTCGGGAAAGCACATCTGGCGAGACCCGCGGCACGACATCCATGCCAAGCGGCACCAGGAGGCCCGGTGCGAGCTCGCACAGCAGCTGGCCGAGCGGGATGACATCGAGGTTCTCGGAGCCGATGACGAGGAGGCCGCGATCGGTCGCCACCACGCGATGACCGCGCAGGCTGACCGGCGGGAGTGCGAACAGGATTCGCTTCAGCCGATCGCCGTGCTGCGGCGCGATCAACGTCGCGACCACGCGGCGCGGCGGGCCCATCGCGGCCGCGAGCTTGAGCTCGACGCCGATCGACGGGGCGGGCTCGCCGGTGTGCTGGGTCGGATCGCGCGGCTTGTCGAGCTCGAGATCGACGCGCGTGAGATCGCCGATGTCGCTCATCGCGAGCGGACCCGGCAACACGTCGACGCGATCGCTCGGCCAGAACACGTGGAACGTCTCGGCGCCGAACACCGACGCGCACGACGCGAGATCGATCGGGTGCTCGTAGCCGACCGCGACCGCGGCGTTCGCGCCAGCCGGCTTGAACACGTCGATCCCGGGCGTGCCGAGGAACAGCGCGAGGATCCGCTCGGGCAAGTTGCGGACGCGGATCAACATGTAGCCGCGCTCGCGACCCTGATCCTCGAACGCGCTCGACGTGCCGGGCGTGAACAACCCGGCCTGCGCCTCGACGCGGTTGCGCCACAGATAGCGAATGATGCCGTCGGACAGGCCGCGCGCGACCGCGAGGTAGAGCTCCGCGCGATCGTCGCCGGCGAGCTTGTCGCCGCCCGGCATCTTGCGGATCGAGAGCCGGAACAGCAGACGCCCGAACGGCAGGTCGCCCTCCTTCATGTAGCCCTGGGCGTACTCGTCGCCGTGGACCATGAAGTCCGTCCCCGACGGCATCGCGCCGATATCGACCGCGTCGTAGCCGTACGGCGAGCGATCGTCGCGGTACTTCACGTAGTGCTTCGACGTGCCGGTGTAGATCGCACCCCCGACCAACCGGCACAGCCGCGCCGCACGATCGGCGGCGTACGATGACACCGCGGGGATCTGCAGGATGATCTCGCGGCTGCCGAGCGCGGTCTTGCACTTGGTCAGCGTCAGGTTCGCGAGCAGCTCGTCGAGCGAGGCCTCGGAGCTGTACAGCCGCAACCACGACACCGCGCCCTCGAGCGTCGGGAACGTCATCAGGCAGAACCGCCCGAGCAGGATGCCGCGCGGGTCGGGTGCAACACCGGGCGTGAAGAAGCGGGTCTGGCCCTGCGCCACGTGCTCCAGCGACATCGGGGGCGCACCGTACCACGCCTCGCCGACGGTGACCTCACCCACCAACGCAGGCCGCGACGCGTTCGCGGCGGTGCGCGAGCGCCGAGTCCCGCATCGCCAAAAGGATCGGGTTTCGGTCGATACTCTCGGAGACATGCCCGCGGAAGGAGGAGACCTACCCGAGCCGCCGTGGGTCGCCCCCGAGGAGCACGCCGCGTTCCGCGCGTTCTGGACGGTGTACGAGGCCGAGCACGCCGGGATCGCGGCCCTGCTGGCGACCGAGCCCGAGCTCGCGCCCACGTACCTCGCCGCGGCACGCCGCGAGGCCCGCCTGCACGGCGATCCGGCCGCGATCCACCTCGTGCGGACCGCGGTCGACTCCGGCGACTGGACCGCGGTCGCCGCCGCGTTCGCGCGCCGCGGGCTGCTGCTGGCCGAGCTCGATGTCGATCTCGACGAGTGGAGCGACGTCGCGCTGCGCGCCGCCTACCACCTGACCTCGCGGATCGCCGTCGCCCTGCCCGACGGCCACGCCGCCGCGATCGGCGCGATGTACGAATTTCTCCGGCACGGGTTCCGGACCGCGCGTCGCCACTACCGGCTCGCGCGTGGCCGCAACGACGCCCGGTTCAGTCGGCTCGGCGCGTCGGGGATCGTCGGCATCGCGATCACCGGGCACGAGCGGCGCATCCTCGAGGCCAACGACACGTTCCTCGCGATGCTGGGCTACACCCGCGAGGATCTCGAGTCCGGCCAGATGCGGTGGGACGACCTGACGCCACCCGAGTGGATGGAGGTCTCGAACCAGATCGTCGACGAGGTCACCCGCACCGGCGCCGCGCGGCCGCGCGAGAAGGCGTACCGCCACAAGAACGGCACGCTCGTCCCGGTGCTGATCGGGATCGCGAGCCTCGCGCCGCCGCAGTCGATCATTTTCGTCCTCGACATCACCGAGCAGCGCCGCACCGAGGACGCGCTCCGGCGCGGCGATCGGCTGTTCCGCGCGATGGTCGAGACCAGCCCCGACGCGATCAGCCTGCTCGCGGCCGACGGCACGTTCATCTACGCGAGCCCGGTCGCCGCGCGGATCGCGGGCCGCAAGCCCGACGAGCTGATCGGCACGCCGGTGTTCGATCTGATCGCGGCCGACGCGCTCCCCGAATACCGCAAGAACTGGCAGGCGTGCCTCGATCAGCCGTGGGTCCGACTCCACGACGAGTTCTCGATGCGCCTACCCGACGGCAACCTGCGCCACGCCGAGTCGCGGCGCGCGAACTATCTCGAGGACCCGAGCATCGGGGCCGTCGTGTCGTTCGTCCGCGATACCACCGACAAGCGTCGGCTCGAGGAGCAGCTGCGCCAGGCACAGAAGATGGAGGCGGTCGGCACGCTGGCCGGCGGCATCGCGCACGACTTCAACAACCTGCTCTCCGTGATCCTCGGGTACTGCGACGTGCTCGAATTCGACCGGGTCGCGCCGACGTCGCGCGACGAGATCGGCGAGATCCGCCACGCCGCCGAGCGCGCCGCGTCGCTGACCAAACAGCTGCTCGCGTTCAGCCGGAAGCAGATCCTCGCGCCGCGGGTGATCAACCTGTCGACCACCGTGCGCGAGATGGACAAGCTGCTCCGGCGGTTGATCGGCGAGAACATCGAGATCATCACACTCGCCGCCGATGGCCTCGGCAACGTCCGCATCGACCCGAACCAGATCGAGCAGGTGCTGATGAACCTCGCGGTCAACGCGCGCGACGCGATGCCGAGCGGCGGCAAGCTCGTGATCGAGACCCGCGACTTCATGCTCGAGCCCACGCAGGCCGAGCAGCTCGGGATCGCGCCCGGGCCGCACGTGCTGCTCGCGGTCACCGACTCCGGGATCGGGATGGATCCCGAGACGGTCGCGCGCGTGTTCGAGCCATTCTTCAGCACCAAGCGCGACCGCGGCACCGGGCTCGGCCTCGCGACCGTGTTCGGGATCATCCGCCAGAGCGGCGGCGCGATCTCGGTCTACAGCGAGCCCGGCACCGGCACGACGTTCAAGATCTACCTGCCGCGGACCAGCGACCACGTCCCACACGCGCACGCGCCCCTGTCACCGACGACGGTCGGCGGCAACGAGACGATCCTGCTCGTCGAGGACGAGGCGCAGGTCCGCCAGCTCGTCAAGGAGCTGCTGCTGCGGCAGGGCTACAGCGTGCTCGAGGCCGGTCGCCCCGACGTCGCGCTCCAGCTCGCCACCGAACACCGCGGCCCGATCCATCTGCTGCTCACCGACGTGATGATGCCGGTGATGACCGGTCGCGAGCTCGCCGACCGGCTCGCGCCCGATCGCCCGACGACGCGGGTGCTGTTCATGTCGGGCTACACCGACCAGTCGGTCGTGCACAACGGCATCCTCGAGCTCGGGATCGCGTTTCTGCCCAAGCCGATCACGCGCGGCGAGCTGCTGCGGATGGTGCGCGAGACGATCGACGCTCCGCGCACGTGACGGTCAGTCGGCCTTGGCCGACTCGACGGGCTGCTGCATCTGGATGTCGACGCGGCGATCCTTGGCCCAGCCGGCCTCGTCGGTTCCGGTCGCGTCGATCGCGCCGCGCGTGGTGGCCCCGAGCTGCGCCTGCCCGACGCCCGAGCGCATCAGGTACGCGTTGACCGTGCCCGAGCGGCGCGAGCCAAGGCCGAGGTTGTACTCCTCGGTACCGCGCGGATCGGCGCGACCGATCAGCGTGACGTTCTTGCCCTTGAGCGGGCCGGTCGTCAGGCACACCGCGATCTGGTCGAGGACCTTGCGATCCTCGGGCGACAGCTCGTCCTTGTCGTAGTCGAAGTTCGGGTTGGCATCGGCGGCGGCCGCCTTGATGCCACACGCCGCGGCGATGTCGGCCGACAACGCGAGCCCCTGGCTGACCTTCTGGTCGGCGGTGATGACCGGCGCCTTGTCGGGCTTCTTGGTCGTCGTGGTGGTCGTGGTCGTGGTCGTGTCGGCCGCCACGGGCGTCTTCGCAGGGGTCTTCTTCGAGCAGCCTGCGAGGGCGGCGGTGGCGACGAGCGCGAGGACGATTCCGTTCTTCATGAGAGCCTCCATATTGGGCGCGAGCATACTCGCGTGAGCATGAGGTGCCAGGATTTCCGTCGACGTTGCGCCGAACGCACGTGCGCGAGCGCCACAATCAACGTGGTTTCGGTATCGTGCTTACACATGAGGGGCCTGATTCCCGGAATCGCATTCGCGCTGCTGATCGGTGCGAGTTGCGGCAAGAAAGCCTCGTCGCCGACGACGAAGGAGGATGCCGGTAGCGCGGCACCGACCGTCGCGCCGATCGGGATGCCGGCGACCGGCATCGACAAGATCACCCGGCTCAACTACGCGCGCGACGCAGGCCAGCCCGCCTACGACAAGGCGGTCACGCTGTACAAGGCCAAGGCGCGCGACTGGACCGCGATCCGCGCGCAGTGCGAGGCCGCGATCGCCAAGGACGGTAACCACCTCGACGCGCACCGCCTGCTCGGCACCGCGCTCGCGCAGCTCGGCGAGCATGCCGCCGCGGTCGATCACCTCGTCACCGTGCTCGCCGCCGACTACTACAAGTACGGCCCGAGCATCCCGGGCGACGAGGATCTCAAGGCGTTCCTCGCGACGCCGCACGGCCAGGCGGTCACCGGGCTCTCGGGAAAGATCGCGGCCGACTACGACAAGCGCGTCGCGTCGGGACTCTGGGTGATCGCGCGGCGCGTGCCGTTCAAGGGGCTCGGGACCGCCGGCGTGCAAGGCGCGGCGAGCCGCGGCGATCTCTACGCGTTCGATCGCGAGACCAAGCGCTACTTCAAGCTGACGCACACCGACGAGGCCGTCGCGTTCGTGCGCGCGCCGCAGGACGCCGAGGTCGCGGTGATCGGCTTCGACAAGGTCGAGAAGTCCAAGGACAAGGACGGGCCGCCGCTGCTCGCGCGCTCGTGGATCCAGATGTTCGACACCAAGGAGTGGAAGCCGCTCGGCGTCAAGATCGTGCTGCCCTCCGCGCGCGAGGTCTCCGTCGGCTACGGCGCCGGCGATCAGCTGCTGGTGTCGACCGCGGCCGCGACCGGCCGGTGGACGATCGGCGATCCGACCGTGTCGTCGATCGATCGCACGAGCGGCAAGCTGACCAAGATGACGAGCGCGCCACCCGAGCCGCGCGTCGCGCTGACGATCGAGGAGGGCCGGCTCGTGCGCGCCGCCGATGGCGTCAAGGCGACGTGGGCCGGCGAGCCGAAGACCGCGTCGGCGATCGAGACCGCCGGCGGTGCCAAGCTCGCGATCCCCGAGTCGGGCATCGTCGCCGAGGCGTCGGTCACCCTCGCGCCGAATTCCGGCCGCGTCGCGTTCGCGACCTACGTCGATCCGTGCTCGAAGGACGCCGCACCGTCGCTCTACGTCGCCGACGGCAAGACCGGCGCGTTCAAGCACGTGCTGTCGGCGCGCAGCCGGTTCGCGACCCGCTGGCTCGACGCCAACGTGCTCGCCTACGAGGACGGCGACGGCGCGATCCGGTTGTGGGACGCGACGACCGGGCGCGAGGCGATGAAGGTCGACAACAAGGCCGGCCTCGCGCTCGACGTCCTGTCGCTCGAGTCCGCGCCGCTGTGCAAGCAAGCGCCGCCGGTCGTCGAGCCCGCCGGCTCGGGCTCCGACGAGCTCCCACCCGAAGAGGGATCCGGCAGCGCGGGGAGCGTCGGCCCGATCGTGATGCCAAACCCATGAAGCTCTATCTCGTCCGTCACGGCGACGCGGTGCCCGAAGAGGAGGCCGGCAGCGATCGCGATCGCTGGCTGTCACCGCTCGGTCGCGAGCGCGCGCGCATCCTCGCCAAGCTACTCAAGGAGCAAGGGGTCGAGCTCGACGCGATCCTGTGCTCGCCGCTGCCGCGTGCGGTGCAGACCGCCGAGCTGATCGCGCACCACCTCGACTACATCGGCGTGATCAGCGCGCGCCGCTACCTCGAGCCGGCGGCGCAACCGCGGGTCGCGGCCGGCGAGCTCGCCGCGGCCGGCGCGTCGGTCATGGTGGTCGGTCACGAGCCGTCGATCTCGAGCCTCGCCGCGTTCGTGCTCGGGCTGCCGGCGTTCCCGTCATTCCGCACCGCGCAGTGCTGCGCGTTCGTCGATCGCAAGCCGACGTGGACCGCGCGCGCCGACATCGATCAGGTCCGCGCGCTGCACGCCGAGTGATGCGCGCCCTGGCGATCATCGCGGTCGTCGCCGCGTGCCACGGCGCCGCGCAGGTCGACGAGCCGGCCGGGGACGACGATGCCGCGTTCACCGATCGCGCCGGGTTCACGCCGAGGTCGTTCGCGGTCGAGGTCACCGGTCCAGACGGTGCCCGCCCGATCATCTTCATCCCGGGCCTCGGCTGCCCCGGCGCCGTGTTCGCGCCGACCGTCGCGCACCTCGGCGACGCGTACCAGGCACACGTGCTCACGCTCGCCGGCTTTGCGGGTCGCGCGCCGATCAAGCAGCCGCTCTCGGCGATGGTGCGCAAGGAGCTCGCGCGCTACATCCGCAGCAAGAAGCTCGATCACCCGATCATCGTCGGCCACTCGCTGGGCGGGTTCGTCGCGTACTGGCTCGCGGAACGCCATCCCGATCTGGTCGGCCCGGTCGTGGTGATCGATGCCGGGCCGGCGCTGTCGGACACCGATCCCGACACCGCGAAGAAGCTGCGCGATCTGTGGGTCAAGGCGACCGAGGAGGACTTCGATCGCAACGCGCGCGGCGTGTTCTCGCAGATGGTCGCCGATCCCAAGACGATCGCGCCGTACCTCGACGCGATCGCGAAGTCCGACCAGCGCACGATGGGCGACGCGATCTACGAGCTGGTGACGACCGACCTACGCGACCGCGTCGCGAACATCAAGGCGCCCGTGTTGATCGTGCTCGCCGACGGCATGTTCCAGAACCAGATCCGCACGCAGGTCGAGCCGATCGCGCACAAGGAGGTCCGGCTGATGAAGGGCGCGAAGCACTTCGTGTTCCTCGACGATCCGAAGGCGTTCGGCAAGCTGCTCGACGAGTTCTTCGAAGCTCATCCGCCGAAGACCTGACGCGCCCGCGCCGCGAGCCCGCTCGCGACCGACGTGAGCTCCTCGCCGCCGACCAGCTTGGCGAGCCCGAACCGCGCGGCGAGCCGCTCGCGCACCGCGGGCACGAGCGAGGTGCCGCCGGTCGCGAACACGCGATCGACCCGCGTGGCGTCGACGCCGGCGCGCGCGAGCACGTCGGCGAGCGTCGTGTCGATCGTGTCGAGGTCGTCGGCGATCCAGGTGTCGAAGTCGGCGCGCGTGATGCCGAGATCGAGCCCGATCGTGGCGAGCACGACGCGATCGCTGGCCGCGTTCGACAGCCGGACCTTGGCACCCTCGACCGCGCGGTGCAGCGGCATGCCGAGGTCCTCGTCGATCAGCCGCACGAGCCGATCGATCGCCTTTGGATCGAGCGCGCCGCGCACGACGCGCTCGAGCAGGCGCATCGTCGACTCCTCCTTGAGGAACGACAGGTAGTGCCAGCGCCGCAGGTTGCTGTAGATCCACGCCGGCACCGGCGCCTCGCCGCCGAACGAGTCGACCTGGTAGCGCGACCCGCGGCCAAGCGCCGGCGCGACCACCGCGTCGATCACGCGGGCGTCGAACGCGTCGCCCGACAGGCCGATGCCGCCGTTCGCGAGCACGCGCGACGCGGTCGGGCCGACCTCCATCACCGAGAAGTCCGTCGTCCCACCGCCGAAGTCGGCGACCACGATCAGCTCGTCGCGATCGAGCCGCGCCGCGTAGCTCGCCGCCGCGCCGACCGGCTCGAACTCGAACACGACGTCGGTGAACCCGGCCTTGCCGAGCGCGTTCCGCATCCGCTCGACCGCGCGCGCGTCGTCCTCGGCGCTCTCGGCGCCCCAGTAGCGGACCGGCCGCCCGATCACGCAGCGCGCGCCGAGCTCGACCGGCGCCGCCGCGCGGATCTGTCGGAGGTACGCCGCGATCATGTCCTCGAGCAGCCAGCGCCGGTTGAAGATCTGCGTCGTCTTGAACGCCGCGCTCGCCAGGTGACTCTTGATCGACTGCACGAGCCGGCCCTCACCACCGGTCTCGAGGTAGCGCGCGAGCGCGTACGGCCCCGCGGTGAGCCCACCACCCGGCTCGAAGAACAACACGCTGCGCCAGTACCCGGCGCCGGCGAGCGAGACCAGCTCGACCGCGGTGCCGTCCTCGCGCGCGATCGCGACCGCCGTGTTCGTCGTTCCGAAGTCGATCCCCACAAACATGTCCGTCACCGTGGGGGATTTCGTCGACGTTTACTAGATTGCGAAGATCCGGTACGATCTGGGAGCCGTATGGGATGGGATGGGATGGGTGACGCGCTCATCATCGGTCGGGCGTACGGGCGGCGCGCGACGCTCGAGGTCGCCGGCGACGCGCTGACCTGGCGCGCGCGCAAGGGGCAGCTCGAGCAGGTCGCCGAGAACATCGCGACGACGACGCAGGACGTCCGCGACGTCCGCTGGCTCGAGCGCCGGTTCAGCCTCGCCGGCGCCGCGCTCGCCGGGCTCTCGGTGATGTGGATGGCGAGCGAGACGGTGTGGGTCGGGCTCGTCACCCTCGCGATCGCCGCAGGCCTGATCGCGTTTCGCGCCGCGCGGCCGAAGCGTCACCTCGCGCTCGAGCTCGGTGGCCGCTGGCTCGTGCTGCACGTCGATCGCACGTCGGCCGCCGATGCGCGCGCCCTCGCCGCGCGGATCGAGCGACGCCTGCTGACCGGCGAGCTTCTCGACAAGCCGCTCGCGCTGCCGTGACTCAGTCGCCGTCGTTGCAGCCGTCGGCCGGCTCGCTGCCCGGATCGTAGAACGGCGCGCGGTCGTCGCGCAGGCTGCTCCACAGCGGGTTGCTCGGCGCCTGCGACCTCCCATCGGGATCGACGTGGGAGATGGCCTCGAGGCCGGCGATCGCGCGCACCTCGCGACGCACCTCGATCGGCGCGACCTTGGCGTCTTCGAGGATCTTGGCCGCGAGCGAGCGCGCACGATCGCGATCGGGCGTCGTGAGGAGGACATCGTCGAGCGCCTCGATCTCGGCGCCGATCGCGATCCGGAAGGACGCATCGGACCCCGGGGCCTGGGCCTTCGCGATCGCGGCGATCGCGCGATCGACCGCCGGGATCCCGACCGCGCGCGCGTCGCGCAGGTCGACGATCAGCTGGTCGCGCGCGGCGACGACCGGCGCCCACTTCGCCGGCCCGCTCGCGTAGTCGTCGTCCTTCCAGTCGGCCTTGGCGAGGTAGACGTCGAGTGGCTTCACCGCGCTCTGGAATCGCGCGAGGTCGCGGGCCCACGCCGTGAAGCTCGCGCGCGCCGCCGGCGCCAGCGTGTCGTCCGCGATCAGATCGGAGAGCCCGACGCAGTCCACGATCAGGTTGTCGCGGATCCCGATCTGCGCGTGCGTCCGCGGGTCGCCGGGCTCGGCCCCGAGCGCGGCGATCCCGGCGAGCGTGCTCTCGGTCTGGCGCACGCACTCGCCGGTGTGGAGGTAGCCGTGCCAGCGTCCGAGCTGCGTCTTGCGAACCTCGGTCGCGACCACCCACCGCTCGTGCTCGCGCTTGTGCTTGCAGCTCGGGACGATGACCGCACCGAGGACGAGGAGCGTGAATGCCCCCATCGCGATCCACCCGATCCGCGCTGACTTCGCCGACTCGGCCTGGCTCGATGAGCGCATCTCCGCGTCCTTCGCGGCCTTGGCCCTCGCGCGTGCCTCGGTCGCGACCGCGCGCTGCTGCTGGACATCGTACTTCTCCGACTTGGCCTCGGCCGCGACGAGCTTCGCGGCGAGCTCGGTCTTCTCGCGCTCGAGCCGATCGACCTCGTCCTGGAGCGATTCCGCGCGCGCGACGGCGGCGTCGTGATCGTCTCGAAACGGGTCGCTCATGCGCTCACTGCACCTTGAGTGATTTGACGCCACCTCCACCGGAGATTCCCGCGAAAAAGTCGTTGCCCTTGTCGTCGACGACGATGAACGCCGGGAAGTCGACGACCTCGATCCGCCACACCGCCTCCATGCCGAGCTCGGGATACTCGAGGACCTCGACCTTGGTGATGCAATCCTTGGCCAGCCGCGCCGCGGGGCCGCCGATCGACCCGAGGTAGAATCCGCCGTGCTTCTTGCACGCCTCGGTCACCGCCGGGCTGCGATTGCCCTTCGCGAGCATGACCAGCGAGCCACCGTGCTGCTGGAACAGCTCGACGTAGCTGTCCATCCGCCCCGCCGTCGTCGGGCCGAACGAGCCCGAGGCGTAGCCGACCGGCGTCTTCGCGGGGCCCGCGTAGTACACGCAGCGCTCGCGCAGGTAGTCGGGCAGGCCGTGGCCGGCGTCGAGCCGCTCCTTGAGCTTGGCGTGCGCGATGTCGCGCGCGACGATCATCGAGCCCGACAGCGAGAGCCGCGTCTTGATCGGATACTTCGAGAGCGTCGCGCGGATCTCGCTCATCGGCCGATCGAGATCGATCTTGACGACCTCGCCCGGCAGCTCGGTGAGCTCGGGCAGGTACTGGGCCGGATCGGTCTCGAGCTGCTCGAGGAACACGCCGTGCCGCGAGATCCGTCCGAGCACCTGGCGATCGGCCGAGCACGACACCGCGATCGCGACCGGGCAGCTCGCGCCGTGCCGCGGCAGCCGGATCACGCGCGCGTCGTGACAGAAGTACTTGCCGCCGAACTGCGCGCCGATGCCGGTCGCGCGCGCGATCTCGAGCGTCTTTGCCTCCCACTCGAGATCGCGGAACGCGCGACCGAGCGCGTTGCCCGAGGTCGGCAGGCCGTCGAGGTAGCGCGCCGACGCCAGCTTGGCGACCTTCAGGCAGAGCTCGGCGCTGGTGCCGCCGATCACGACCGCGAGGTGGTACGGCGGACACGCGGCGGTGCCGAGCGAGCGCAGCTTCTGATCGAGGAACGCGGCGAGCGACTTGGGGTTGAGCAGCGCCTTGGTCTCCTGGAACAGGAGGCTCTTGTTCGCCGAACCGCCGCCCTTGGCCATGAACAAGAAGTCGTACTCGTCGCCGTCGGTCGCGTAGAGCTCGATCTGCGCGGGGAGGTTCGAGCCGGTGTTCTTCTCCTCGAACATGTCGAGCGGCGCGACCTGGCTGTAGCGCAGGTTGAACTGCGCGTAGGTGTCGTAGATCCCGCGCGCGATCGCGCCCTCATCGCCGCCGCCGGTCATGACGTACTGGCCCTTCTTGCCCATCACGATCGCGGTGCCGGTGTCCTGGCAGCCCGGCAGGATGCCGCCGGCCGCGATGTTCGCGTTCTTCAGGAGCTCGAGCGCGACGAACCGATCGTTCGCCGAGGCCTCGCCGTCATCGTAGATCGCGCGCAGCTGCGCGAGGTGGCCCGGGCGCAACAGGTGCGCGATGTCGTGCATCGCGGTCGCCGACAGCAACGTCAGCGCGGCCTGGTCGATCTCGAGGAACCGCTTGCCGCGGACCTCGAACGTGCCGACGTGGTCGCCGGTCAACTTCTTCCACGGCGTGTCGTCGTGGTGGCCGGCGGCGAGGATCTCCTGGAACTCGAACGGCATCCCCGGAAGCTACAACGGATCGAGCGAGTCGACGTCCATCTTGCTCGCCGTGCGCAGCCATAGCAGATAGCTCGCCAGCCCGTCGCGCTCGACGATCGTGAGGTCCTTGTCGAACCGCGGCATCTCGGCATCGGGGCCCATGTGCACGGCAGACTTCGGGTTGCCGATGAAGCCGACCAGGAAGTCGCGCGAGTAGTACCCGCCGAGGCCGGGGCCCGACGCGCCGGCGACGCCCTCGGACAGCGAGTGGCAGTCCGAGCACATCTTCTCGAATACCTTCTTGCCGTGCGCTCGCTTGGCGTCGTCGACGTCGCTCGCGCCGCTCTCGGCGTAGACCGCCTCGACGACATCCTCGAGATCGTCGGGCGACAGCTCGATCGGCTGCATCGCCGCCTCGCCCTTGCCGAGCACGGTCTTGCCGTAGTTCGTCTTGCTGCTCGGGTCCTTGATGAACTGCTTCAACCACGCGCGGTCGCCGTGGCCGGGCGCGATCTCTGGACCCACGCGATCGATCTCGTGCGGATCGTGACAGCTGGCGCACAGGGTCTTGTAGATCGCGCGCGCCTGCCACATCGGCGGGGTGTGGAACACGTCGAGCGCGCCGGTCACCGGCACGCCGTACTGCTGCGCGAGGTGGCGCGCGCGGGTCGCCGCGAGATCGGCCTTGGCGAGCGCGGCGGTGTGGCCGTCGTCGTTGGCGTCGCGGATCACCGACGACATCGTCAGCGCCGCGATCGCCGCGCACAGCCCGACGACCGCGCCGATCGCGATCCGGCGACGCCGCGAGTTGTCGCCTCGATCGATCAGCGGCACCGCGAACAACAGGCCGCCGGCCACCGCGGGCGCGAGCATCGCGGCGAGCTTCTCCCACGAGCCCGCGAGGTGACGCAGCTCGTACAGCCAGCGGAAGTACCAGAGCGGCCGCGCGTCGAACGCCTGCGACGGATCGGCCGGCGCGAGCAGCTCGACGCCACCCTGGCTGATCGTGTAGCCGACGAGCATCGCGAACACCGCGGCCATCGCGACGAAGTCCTTGACGGTCTGGCTCGGCCACCGCGGCGTCACCATGGTCGTCGCGCGATACGGTGTCGTGCCGTGGCGGCGCGCGAGCTTCACGTGCAGGTAGATGCCGGCGATCGTGAGCGCGGGGAGCGCGATCACGTGCAGCATGTAGAACCGCGTGAGCGTCAGGTTGCCGTAGTCGTTGCCGCCGAGCGCGATCGCGCGGATCTGGCCGCCGATCACCGGCGTGCCCGCGGCGATGCCGACCTCGACCTGGTTCGCCCAGTAGCCGGCCTGATCCCAGCGCAGCACGTAGCCGGTCACGGCCCACGCGAGGATCAGGATCATCAAGAGGATGCCGAGCCACCAGGTCAGCTCGCGTGGCCTCTTGTAGGCGCCGTACAGCGCGGTCTGGACGAGGTGCAGCCCGCTGCCGATCGCGATCGCCGAGCCGCCGTGCGCGTGGATGCCGCGCACGAGCCAGCCCCACGTCTCGCGATCCTGGACGAACGCGACCGAAGCCCAGGCGTCGGTCGTCGACGGGCTGTAGAACGCAGCGAGCGCCGCGCCGGTCACGCCCTCGACGCCGATCAGGAACACGAGCACCCAGCCGAACACGTAGGCGAACGACGCGGTCCCCGGGATCGTCGCCGGTGGCGGCTTCGCGCCTCCGCCTTGGCGCTCGCGCACGAACGCCTGCAGCTTCAGGAAGGTCTTGTTCATGCCGGCGTCTTCGCGGCGGTATCGAGCGCGTACTTCGCCCAGGTGATCTGCAGGCGACCGTCGACGACCTTCCACGCGAGCGTGTCGAGTCCGCGCTTGGCGGGGCCGTGCTGGCGCGCGCCGACGAGATCGAACGCGGAGTCGTGACACGGACAGGTGAAGTGCGTGCCGTCGAAGCCGATCCCGCATCCGAGATGCGGACATACGGCCGAGAACACGTCGAGCTTGTCGGCGCTCGTGCGGTGGACCCACGCGGCGCCGAGCACGACGTCGCGCGCCGACGTCCACGCATCGGTCAGCTTGGGCGCGAGCACCGCGACCTTGGTCGGTTTGTGGAGCTCGAAGCTCTTGGCCGCCCCGACGTCGATCGGTTCGGTCGGCGTCGCGACCGTGGTCTCGCCCGCGGGCGCGACGAACAGCCGCAACGCCGGCCCTGCGACGGCCAGACCGAGACCGCCACCGAGTGCGCACGCGGTGAGCTTCAAGAACCCGCGACGATCCGGTTCGTCGGCCATGCCTGCACAACCTTACGCCGAAGCAGGCATGGGGTTTCAGCCCATGGTGCGCTCTTCGCGCTCCTGATCCTCTTTGCACTTGATGCAGAGCGTGGTCTCGGGGCGTGCCTCGAGGCGCTTCTTGCCGATCGGCTCGTCGCAGATCTCGCAGACCCCGAAGGTCCCGTCCGTGATCTTCTTGAGCGCGAGGTCGAGCTTGGTGAGCAAGCTCTTCTCGCGTCCCCGAAGCCGGAACTCGAACGACTGGAGATACTCGCTCGAGGCGAGATCCATCTCGTCCGGGAGATCGTTGGTATCGAGGGTCATGTTCTCCTCGGCAAGCATGGCCCGTGCTCGATCGAGCACGGACTTCCGCTTGTCTTCCAGGAGCTCCTGAAACTTCTTCAGCTCCTTTTTGTTGAGCTGTTTGGAACTTGTTGCAGTGGCTGCTGTGGACATCGGTCCGACCTCCCCGAGAAAAAGAGCGCCGAAGGATAGTGACGAGACATGCCCCCCGCAACCCCCCAACCCATCATCAGTGTACGAATCCGTGAGTTTCGCGATGGCGTACGTCTTGACACCTTGTAGGTGGACGCAGAAACTAATTCGCCATGGCCGGATCGGATAAGCGCAAGCAGTCTCTCTATTTTCCCGAAGACATGCTGAAGGAAATCCAAGATGAGGCAACCCGTCAGGACCGCTCTCTGTCGTGGATCGTGCAGAAGGCTTGGAAGATCGCGCGGAAGGAGATCATGAAGTATCCCTCCGTGAACGAGTTTCCGGGTGAAGAAGACGAAAAAGAGATCGCCTAAGGCGCGTGTCCAGCGCGTGGGGTTATGCCGTCGCACCCAGCGATGGCAGCCCGCTGTTCTACGAGTCGTGGGGTGAGCGCGGGAGCGCCCTGCCGGTGCTCCTGTGCGATGGGATCGGCTGCGACGGTTATGTCTGGCGCTACCTGCGCAAGGACCTGACCGGGAGGTTCGGGCTCCATCCGCATTATCGCGGCCACGGGCGCACCGCACCACCACGGGACGCCGCGCGTGTCACGATCGAGGATCTGGCGGACGACATCGCCTGCGTGCTCGATGACGCCCTGGTCGACCGAGCCGTTCTCATCGGGCACTCCATGGGGGTCCAGGTCGCGCTCGAGACGCTTCGCCGCCATCGCGGCCGGGTTGGCGGGCTGGTGCTCGTGTGCGGCGCGTCCTCACATCCATTGAAGACGTTCCGCGGATCGGCCCAGCTCGAGGACCTCTTGCCGATCGTCCAGAAGTGGATCCATCGCGTGCCCGGTGTCATCAACCGGCTGACCCGTGCGGTGTTGCCGACCCGGCTGGCGTACGAGGTCGCGAGTCGGCTCGAGATCCGGCGCGAGCTCGTGGAGCCGCGTGACTTCATGCCCTACCTCGAAGGGATGTCGCGCATCGATGCCCGGCTGTTCGTCGCGATGCTGTCGTCCGCTGGTCAGCACAGCGCCGACGAGCTGCTGCCCGAGATCGACGTACCGGTGCTGGTCGTCGCGGGCGGTCGCGATGGCTTCACGCCACCCGACCGCAGTCGCGCGATGGCCGCGGCGATCCCCCAGGCCGAGCTGCTCGAGATCCCCAACGCTTCACACACCGCACCGATCGAGCGCCCTGGCCTCGTCGACTGGACCATCCGCGACTTTCTGTCGCGTCGGATCGACGGAAGCGGTGATAGCGTTCCGATCCATCGGACCGATGCTGAACACTCGCTAACGTTCGGCGAAAAAAGCTGACGTCCTGACACGGGAGTGAGACGCTAATTTCTCGCTGCTGAGGTCTGTCGACCCTCACACTGAGAACGCGTGAGCAGTATTCGGGGTAGCCCTGGGATGCGAACGTTTTTTTCTAGGGCCCGCGCATAATTCCGTCGCTTTCTTCGACTTGTTTTGGCAAGGTCCGTGTCCGTCGCACGCCGACCTCGTGGGGGGAAATCCGAGGGTCGCGGTGCGAGACCAGGACAAAAAAGCCATGGAAACCGACAAGTCAATGACACGCCCTATCCTTCGTCGGCCGGACGACGACAACGATGGTCTCGTTGCTCTCCCGCCGGTGCAGCTGGTGCGATCGCGCCTGCGCACGTCCGTGAAGGAGTTCGCCATCTCCCAGCCGGGTCGCCGCGCCGCGGCCCTCGCCGCAGTCTGGATCGCAGCCACCGGCTGTGAAGCAGATCTCCACCACTACGACCCCGAGGAGGCCCTTCGGACCTACCGCCTCGTCGAGTCGGAGCTCCGCGCCGAGCTGCGCATCTCGCTCGGTCGCGCGATCACGAACGAGCCGCACGCAGCCACGCGCAACACGATGATCAGCATGCTCGAGCACCTCGAGGAGCTCGAGGCCGCCGCCGTCGCGCCGCGCCCGGCTCGTCGTCGTCGCCGCCGCTAACCGAACGTCGTTCGAACAAGAGAGGCCCCCAGCGGGCCTCTTTTCGTTTTCGGTGTCCGGCGTCCGGCGTGATCTCGGACGCGACGCCCGACTGGCGGACGTGACGATCGCGAAGTCGGCAGAATCGCTAGGTGGTCGCGGTGGAGCACCGGTTGCTCGTCGGGGCGCGCGATGTCATCCGCACACCGACCATCCACAGCTCCGACACAACCGACAGCTCGTCTGGACGACGAGGGTAGCGCCGCACTCGGGACACTTCGGCGAGGCCGCGACCGGCGCGGGGCGCTGACCGGTGACGAGCACCTGGCCCTCGCGGCTGCCGTCCCGGTAGACGGTGATTCCCTTGCAACCCATCTCGTACGCGAGCTCGTACGCAGCTTTGACATCGACCGGGGTCGCGTCGCGCCGCAGGTTGATCGTCTTGCTGACCGCGGCGTGGGTGTAGCGCTGGAACACGGCCTGCATCTTCACGTGGGTCGCGACATCGACCTCGTGGGCGGTCGGGAACGCGCGCTGGACGTCCGCCGGGACGCGGACGTTGCCGCGGACGCTGCCGTGCTCCGCGACCTCGGCGAACAGATCCGGCGAAGCGAACCCGCGCTCGGCCGCGATGGCCATGAACGCCGGGTTGACCTCGGTGAGCTCGGCACCGTCGAGTACGTTGCGGCGGTAAGCGATCGCGTACAGCGGCTCGATACCACTCGCACACCCGGCGATGATGCTGATCGTGCCGGTCGGCGCGATCGTGGTGGTGGTCGAGTTGCGCAGGGGTCGGTGGTCGGCCGTCTGCCAGCGGGACCCGACCCACGCCGGGAACGCGCCGCGACGCACCGCGAGGGCCTCGGACGCCGCGAGCGATTCCTTCTCGAGGAAGTCGGCAAGCTCGGCGGCGAGCGTGAGGGCTGCGGGTGCGTCGTACGCGATCCCGAGCGCGGCCAGTGCATCCGCCCATCCCATGACGCCGAGGCCGACCTTGCGCGTGGCGCGGGTCGCGCGCTCGATCTCGGGCAGTGGGTAGCGGTTGGCGTCGATGACGTCATCGAGGAACCGGACGGCATCGTGGATCGTGACGCGGAGACGATCCCAATCGAGCTGATCGCCGCGGACGAAGCGCCCGATGTTGATGCTGCCGAGATTGCACGCCTCGAACGCGAGGAGTGGGACCTCTCCGCACGGGTTGGTGGCTTCGATGGGCCCGACGTGGTTGGCCGGGTGGAGCTGGTTGACGCGATCGATGAAGACCATCCCTGGGTCACCGCAGGCCCAGGCGGCATTTGCGATGGCGTCGAGGACGCGGCGAGCGTCGAGCTTGCCCACGACCTCGTGGCTGCGTGGATTGACGAGCTCGTACGCGAGCCCGTCCCGCACCGCGGCCATGAACGCATCGGTCACCGCGACCGACAGGTTGAAGTTTCGCATCCGCACCGGATCGAGCTTGATCGCGATGAACTCGAGGATGTCGGGGTGATCGACGCGCAGCATGCCCATGTTGGCGCCGCGCCGCGTCCCACCCTGCTTGATGGCCTCGGTCGCCACGTCGAACACCTGCATCAGCGACACGGGACCCGACGCGACGCCGCCCGTCGAGGCGACCAGATCGCCAGCTGGGCGCAGCCGGCTGAACGAGAACCCGGTCCCGCCGCCGGTCTTCTGGATCTGGGCGGCCCAGCCGACCGCGTCGAACACGCCGGCGGTGGAGTCGTCCACCGGCACGACGAAGCATGCCGCGAGCTGGCCGAGTGGGCGGCCTGCGTTCATGAGGGTCGGCGAGTTGGGCAGGAAGTCGAGCGCGGCCATCATCCGCTCGAAGCGCCCCCGTGCGTCGGCAATCTCGTCGCTGGAGTAGCCGTGCGTCGCCTCGATGGCGCTCACGTGGTCGGCGACGCGACGGAACAGCTGTTCCGGCGTCTCGACGACTACACCGTGCTCGCGAACGAGGTATCTCGCACGCAGCACCGCGAGCGCGTTGTCGGTCAGCGTCGATCCCACGAGCGCACCATACGTTCGGGGGATGGAGGGCGCAACCGCCGTCCGGGTCTGTGGCTGGCGGCGTTCATCGCGCTCCTCGGCATCCTCCTGGTGTTCGATCGTGTCGCGCACGCGGATCCGGATCCGGATCTGGATCCGGTCACCGATCCCGATCCGGTCGATGACGACACGATCGCCGCCACGCGCGATGACGCTGCCGACGGCGACGACCTGCGCGCCGCCGCCGAGCTCGCGCGACTCGTGTCGCCGGCGTGGATCGACGAGCTGGCGGAGGGCGACGCGGTCGGCGAGCCGCCACACGCGCGACCGTCGCGGTTCGGGCGACTCGATCTGTCGATCGCGTGGCGGCATGCGGATCGCGATCCGCGTACTCTCGACGCCTACGCCACCGACGCGGTGCTCGTGGTCGCGACGTGGCGGCGGTGATGCGCTATCTCCTGCCGATCGCGATCGTGCTCGCCGCGACGTCCGCGCGTGCCGATCGGGCCGTCGATCCCGACGACGACCTCGCGGAGACCGACGACCTGCGCGCCGTTCCCGACGGTGACGCGGCAGCGCTCGCGGCGCGGTGCCCGACCCGCCCCGGCACGACGTGCGGCGAGGTCGGGGTCCCGACCGTCGACGAGGTCGTCGGCGCGGCGTACGTGGCCTCGGGCCTCTCGCGCGATCCGGCGCGCGGCTGGATCCGGCGCGGCCGGCTGTCCGCGCTCGTGCCGTGGGTCAGCGTCCGCGCCGGGCGCGACGCCAGCTGGGACGACCGCAGCCCCGACGTCGGACACGGCGCGAGCT
Organism: Haliangiales bacterium; assembly: GCA_038321315.1. Lineage (GTDB taxonomy): Bacteria > Myxococcota_A > Polyangia > Haliangiales > Haliangiaceae > JABFXX01. The sequence goes on from JBBQEX010000028.1 coordinate 82,879, forward strand.
ACGAGGTTCGCATGACGTGGCGGCTTGACCGGCTCGCGTTCGACGCGCGCGAGCTCCAGGTCGCGTCGATCGAGGCCGCGCGGCGGCGTGAACGTCGGCGGCTCGCGGCGCGTGTGATCCGGGTCTACTTCACGTGGTTACGAGCGCACCGAGCGACCGCGCGCGATCCGCGCTGGGGAATTCATGCCGCGGAGGCGGCGGCAGAGCTCGACGCGCTCACCGACGGCGAATTCGCCAAGGCGCTCCAGCGCACGCCCGGCTCGTGAACGAATGTGTAGCTGCCGGCAACGCGCTGCGTCCGAGATTCGGACACCGCTACCCGATCGAAAACTTGGCGACTCCCTCAAGCCCTGCCAAACTTTCTCTTAGTGAGCAGTACTCGTGAACGGGAACACCCTCGGTACGCCCACGAAGCGTCCGTGACGTTCCACCACGCCGGCAAGGAGCTCCAGGGGCGGACCCGGAATGTCTCCCGCGGCGGCGTGTGCGCGCAGATCGGGGACCCGTTGCCCAACGGCGCCACGGTCGAGCTCGATGTCACGTTGATCTTCGACGAGGAGACCCAGTCCGAGCCCCTCCGCCTGCCCGGTCGCATCACGTGGTGCACGCCGCTCGACGAGGGCTTCCAGATCGGCTTGATGTTCCTTCCGCTCGACGCCGAGCAGGGCGAGTTCCTCGGCCTGTTCCTCAAGTATCTCGACGACGGCAACCTGCGCGAGCGGCCGTTCACCAAGACGGCGGACATCGACGACCGATTCCGCTGACGCGGTCTCGGTCGCATGATCGCCTCGCGCGGCGCTCGGCTATCCGGAGCCGCGCTCCGCGCTCGGGCGATTCCGCTGACGCGGTCTCGGTCGCATGATCGCCTCGCGCGGCGCGAGGTCGTGACCGACTACTTCGCGGTCTTCTTCGCGTCAGCCTGCATCCGCGCCTTCTGGATGTCCTGCATCATCCCGAGCACGAGTCTCGGATCGGTGAAGACGTTGAGCTTGGGCGCGAGCGCCTTGGCGTAGCGATCGAAGTACAGCAGCTGCTTCGTGATGAGGATGAACTCGTTTGGCATCTTCACGCGGTGGCGCGTGGCGGTCTTCTGGATGCCGGGCAGAAAGTCGGCGTAGTTGACCTCGGCGAACGACAGCTTGAGGAGCGGACTGTAGGTCTCGCCGAGATCCTTCACGAAGGCGTCCATGTCGAGGTTCGGCGGCTTGCCGGCCATCTCGGTGATGATCTCGGCGAGCCGTTTGTAGTTCCCCGACGCGAACGCGATCATGTAGTCGGTGACGAGGTAGCGCGCGCTCTCGTCGAACCGACCGACGATGCCGAAATCGAGGAAGCCGATGTCGTCGTTGTCGAGCAGCATCAGGTTGCCGGCGTGGACGTCGCCGTGGAAGAAGCCGTAGAACACGACGCACTGGAACCAGGCGCGCAGCCCGGCGACCAGCTTGCCTTCCCCGTCGATGCCGCGGGCGCGGATCTCGTCGTAGCGGTCGACGCGGAGCCCGACGAAGCGCTCCATCACGAGCACCTTGCGCGTGATGAACTCGCTGTGCGGAACCGGCGCGCGAATGTTCTTGTGGCCGAGCTCGCCCATGATGTCGTTGAAGCGCTGGAGGTTCGCGGCCTCCTTGCGAAAGTCGAGCTCCTCGGACAGCGTGTTCGTGAAGTCGTCGATGATGCCGACCGGGTTGGCGAGCTCGGCGTCCTTCTTGAAGCGCGCGACCAGGCGCGCCAGCATGCGCATGAGCTTCATGTCGGCCATGCAGCGGCTGATGATGCCCGGGCGCTGGCACTTGATGACGACGGGCGTGCCGTCCTTGAGCTTCGCGGTGTGGACCTGCGCGATCGACGCCGACGCGAGCGGCTTGGGATCGATGTCGATCAGCTGCGCGGACTTCTCGGCACCGAGCTCCTGATCGAGCGTGCGCTTGACCTCGGCATACGGGAACGGCTTCACGCGATCGAGGACGCGCTGGAACTCCTTGACGTAGTTGTCCGGAAACATGCCCGACGACGACGCGATGATCTGGCCGAACTTGATGAAGGTCGGCCCCATGTCCTCGCACCACATGCGGATCAGGATCGGGCGCGTCAGCTTGACGTACTTGTCCTCGGGCACGAACCGCTTGCGGATCCCGATCGCGTCGAACACCCAGAGCCAGAAGTACTTCGCGGTGTAGATCGACAACGCCCACACCCGGCGCGGGACCGGCAGCGCGATCGACAGCAGGAACAAGATCCCGAAGACCGCGAGGAACGAGTACCAGAACATTGCCGACGGAGAGTAGCAGCTACGCAAGAGTGCCGGGTGTCACCATCCGGCTATACTCGGCACCGTGCTGACCACCGTCACGGCCGGGGGCTTCACCGTCCGCGGGATCTCGGTCGGTGGTGTCTACACATCGCTCGCGATTCCCGAGCTCGGCATCGTGTTCGATGCCGGTGCGTCGCCGCGTTCGTCGGGAGGATTCGACACGATCGCGCTGTCGCACGGCCACGCCGATCACGTCGGTGCGCTGCCGGCCCTGCTCGGGCTCCGCGGGCTGCTCGGCAAGCCGCGCCCACCCCGCGTCATCATGCCTGCCGAAATCGTCGACGATCTGAAGGCCGCGCTCGCCGCACTGTCGCGGCTCCAGCGCTTCGAGCTCGCGATCGAGGCGATCGGCATGGTCGCGGGCGACGAGCTCGCCCTGCGCGGCGATCTCAAGCTGCGCGCGGTGCAGACGTTTCACCCGGTGCCGTCGCTTGGCTACGTCATCGTGCGGCGCGTCTCGCGGCTGCGCGCCGACCTGCGCGGCGAGACCGGACCCGCGATCGCGGCGCGCCGGCGCGCCGGTGAGGACGTCAGCGAGTACGACGAGCGGCTCGAGCTGGCGTACGCGACCGATACGCTGGTGTCGGCGCTCGACCACGCTCCCGAGCTCTACAAGGCGCGCGTGCTCATCGTCGAGTGCACGTTCCTCGACGAGCGCAAGTCTCTCGAGGCCGCCCGTGCCGGCTGCCACATCCACCTCGACGAGATCCTCGAGCGCGCCGACCTATTCGAGAACGAGCACGTCGTCCTCATGCACTTCTCGCAGATCTATCGCCCCGACGAGGTGATCAAGATCCTCGACGCCCGGGTCCCACCGAAGCTGCGCGCGCGGATCCTCCCGTTCGTGCCGCAGGCTGATCACTGGCCCGGATGACGGACGACCTCGTCGCGCCCGCGCTGACCGCGGAGCTCGATCTCCACACGTTCCAGCCGCGCGAGGTCGCCGATCTCGTCGAGGAATACGTGATTGCCGCGCACGCCGCCGGGTTCACGGTCGTGCGCATCGTCCACGGCAAGGGAGTCGGCACGCTGCGTCGGATCGTGCACGGAGTGCTCGAGAAGCACGCGCTCGTCAGCGGCTATCGGAGCGATGATGGCAACTGGGGAGCGACGGTGGTTGCCCTCACCCGGGACCGGTAGCGACCCCTGACACCCGCGGCTCGTTCCGACGGGCGCCTTCCGGTGACCAGGCCGAGCCGCTATACTCGCGCCCCGTGAGCTCCCGCGAAGACTGGATGCGCCGGCTCGGTCCGCTGTACGGCGGCGCGGTCGCGCTGGTCCATTCGACGCCGTGGCGGTGGCCGGTCGAGGTCGGCGATGACGCGCGCTCGCCGACGTGGATCGTCGCGCTCGGGTTGCCGATCGGGGTGGTCGCGTGGCTCGTCGCGCTCCTGGTACACGCGGTCGGGATCCCCGCACCGATCGCCGCGATCTTCGGGCTCGCTGCGCTGGCCGGTGCGTCGGCCGTGATCGTCGAGCGCGGGGTCGCCGAGCGGCTCGAGCGCATCGACAGCGGGCAGCGCGATGGGCGCACCAACTCCGCCGCGATCGTCACGCTGGTGTTCATGACGGTCGTGCGCGCGGCCTCGATCGCGTACGTCGCGCCGGCGCACTGGCTCGGGGTGTTCGTCGCGATCGCGGTGCTCGGCCGGTGGGCCGCGATCTTTCTGCAGTCGATCGGCGATCCGATCGCGTCCGACGAACCGCGTTCGCTGGTCGCGACGCCGGCCCCGATGTGGCTGACCGGCGCGATCAGTGCGGCGGCGGTGGTGCTCGCGCTGTTCGCGCTCGGCAAGCTCGGGCTCGTGGCGGTCGCGCTCACCGCGCTCGCGACGTTCGGCCTCGGGTTCGACGCGCAGCGGCGTGACGGCGGCGTGTCACCGGCGGTGGTCGCGGTCGCCGCGGCCGTCGGCGAGCTCGCGGTGCTGCTGGTCGCCACGATCGGGTGATACCTTCGCGCCGTGAAGTCGAAGTACGACCTCGTCCTGCTTCCCGGCGACGGCATCGGCATCGAGGTGATGTCCGAGGCGCGCGCGTTGATCGATGTCGTCACCGCCGCGACCGGCGTGCCGATGGCGCTCGACGAGATCCCGTGCGGCGGCAAGTTCTACCTCGAGCACGGCTCGCGCGACTGGCCCGAGGGCTCCGAGGAGAAGTGCGCCGCGGCCGACGCGATCCTGCTCGGCGCGGTCGGCTGGAACGGCCCGAACGGCACGCCGGTCACGATCCCCGCGGCCGGCGGCGCGGGCGAGAAGATGGCCGGCTGGTCACCGGTGATCGGCAACCGGATGAAGCTCGACCTCTACGCGAACATCCGGCCGGTGCGCTGCTTGCCGGGCACGCGCCACGGCATCTCGGGACGGTTCGCGTCGGTGTGGCAACCCGAGCACGTCGACGTGGTGATCATCCGCGAGAACACCGAGGGGCTGTACTCCGGCATCGCGGAGCGCGCGGCGGACGGCAGCCGCGCGACCGACACGCGCGTGATCACGCGTCACGCATCGCGCCGCGTCTGCAAGGCGGCATTCGAGCTGTCGCGTCGCCGCGGCAAGGGCGCGCCGTTCGATGGCAAGAAGCGCGTGACCTGCATCGTGAAGCACAACGTGCTGACCGGGTGCCGCCTGTTCCTCGAAGCGTATCGCGAGGTCGCGAAGGACTATCCCGACGTCGAGCAGGACATCGCGATCGTCGACTCGTTCGCGATGTTCGTGCTGACGCAACCCGAGAAGTACGACGTGTGCGTCACGACGAACATGTTCGGCGACATCCTCACCGACCTCGCGTCGGTGCTGCAGGGCGGCATGGGCATGGCGGTCGGCTGCAACGTCGGCGACGACCATGCGATGTTCGAGCCGATCCACGGCTCGGCGCCACCGCTCGCGGGCAAGGACAAGGCGAACCCGATGGCGATGATGATGGCGACCGGCGAGTGCTTCGGTTGGCTCGGCCATCGTCACGGCGACGCGCGGTTGACCGTGGCGCATGCAGCGATCGAGGCAGCGGTCGCGGCGATCGTCGCGCGCGGCGCGCCACTGACCGGCGACCTGGGAGGAACGGCCGGCAGCAGGGCGGTCGCCGCCGCGGTGCGAGACGAAGTGAAGTCGCGACTCTGACGAACTTCGGGCTCGGACTTCGGACGGAAGTCCAAAGCCTGATCCCCGAAGCCTGATCGTGCCGGGAGTCGGACTCGAACCGACACGCACTTTCGTGCTGGGGCTTTTGAGACCCCCGAGTCTACCATTTCTCCATCCCGGCTCATCTGTCGACGCAGGCTCGACAAATGAGAACGCGCGCGCCGATCACTCGGACACGCGCGCTCTTGTACGACGATCAGCGGGTGATCAGCAAATCACATCGCCGAGCCGCCGCCTGCCGGCTCGCCCGAGCCAGCAGGCTCGCCCGAACCACCCGCGGGAGCGGCCGAGCCCGAGCCCATGGCCGAACCCATGTCGCCCTTGGGGCCTTCGGGAGCCTTCTTCTTGCCACAGGCGGCAAGCGCCATCGACACAACGATCGCAGCAACAAAGATCTTCTTCATAGTCAGTTCTCTTCCTTGGTCTTTGGTTGGTCTTCCGGCCATCGGCGCTTGCCAATAGCTCGAATCGTTTGCCCTACGTGGGGCTGTGCTCCGAGATCGCGCTCTCGAGCTCGCGGCGAGCATGCTGATCGCCCTTCTTGGAGGCAACTTCTACGCCCCGGCGGAAGATCTCGACCGCCTCCGGCTTCCTACCCAGCTCGACGAGCGTGCCGCCCGCCATAAGGTAGGTCGCGACGTAGTCGGGGAACTGTTCGAGCAACACGCTGAACGCGACCCACGCTTCGGTGAGCTCGCCTCGACCCTTGTGCTCCATCGCCAGGCCGTACCGAGGGAACGGATCGCTCGGCGTGCGCTCGATGAAGGTCTTGAAGGTAGCGATGCGGTCCATACAGCGAGCCGACGAAGTAGTAGCGGCAACCCGTAACGCGCCGCGAGGTAGTTGCTTACAGCGGCGCGCACATTAAGTGACGAACCTGGCCAAATGCCAGTCCAGCATGATGATTTTTCTATTTTTGGCCGTGCTACGCTGAGATCCGGCTTGGCACGCAGCTTCACGAGGTTCATCGGGGTCGATCTCGGTGGTGGTCGGGGCAAAACGACCGCCGTGGCGGAGCTCCGGACCGCTCGCGCCGGAGGCGTCGAGGTCCTCGAGGTCGCGACTCGCGCGGGACAACGACTGTGGACCGACGACACGCTGATCGAGCGCCTGGGCACGGAGGCGACCGATGTCGTGATCGCGATCGACGCGCCGCTGACCCAGACCGCGTGCGGCCGCTGCGAGCGCCCGGTGTGTCCCGGCATGGAGGCGTGCGTCGATCCCGCGGTCGCGTGGCTGCGCAGCGAAGGTCGCGCGCTGCTCGCGCAGGGCGCGCAGCTCGTCCAGCAGGCTGGCGCGGTCGCGCGGGTCACCCGCGGTGTGCCACCGCCACAAGCCAGGCTCGCGCCGTACGCGCATCGCGCGACCGACGTCGTGATGACCTACCAACGCGGCCTGTTGCCGATCACCTCCCTCGGTGCACCGCACGGCGCGGTCGCCGCGCGCGCCAACCAGCTCCGCCGCCGGCTGCGCGGCGCCGGCTTCGAGCTCCACGCGAACCTGATCGAGGTCTCGCCCGCCGCGACGATCGCCGCGCTGTGTGGCCCGGACGCGGCGCGTGGATACAAGCGCGACGCCGATCCGTGGCGCACGCGCGCGGTCGTGCTCGAGCAACTCGAAGACCTGTCGTTCGCGCCGCAGAGCCGGATGGCCCGTGAAGAGGTGCTCCAGAACGATCACTGCTTCGACGCCGTGATCGCCGGGTACACCGCGTATCGCTTCGCGCGCGACGGCTGGACGCTGCCTGCCGGCGTGTTCGCCGAGGACGGCTGGGTCTTCGCGCCTACTGGAGCGCCTGGTACGCGGCGGTGATCTCGGCGAACCGGCGCTCGAGCGTCCGGCGCCGATCGGAGTCGGCTTCGGGTTGCAGGTCGGGGTGTAGCGCGCGCGCGAGCCGGCGATAGGCCCGCTTGACGGTCTCGGCGGTATCCTCGGGCTGGACACCGAGCAGGCGGCGCGCAGCGACGAGGTACGGCGTGACGGGCGCGTGGCGCTGCTCGGCGACGACGCCCTCGACATCGAGCGCCTCGACCGACCGCAGGAAGTGGACGAACGCGAGCAGCCGGAACCGCGGCGTGCGCGCGAGCGGCCAGATCTGATCGAGCCGCCGCGGCTGCGCCATCGCCGCGAGCATGCGGCGGTCGGAGTCGTCGGCGGCCTCGGGCGCGAGCTCGGCGCGGATCACGATGCGGATGCCGGCGAGCTCGCGGAGCAGGCAGTCGGCGAGCGTGTTGTCGAGCTGGCGCTCGAGGTGCTGCCGCGCCCACGCTGCGAGCGGCAGGTGATGCGCGGCTCCCGGTGGCGCGGCCGCGACGCCGCCCTCGAACACCACGGTGGAGGTCTCGAGCGCGACCAGCCGTACGAGGCGCGCGGCGAGCGTGCGGCGGGCGAGCTCGTCGGCCGAGGCAAGCACGACGTTTCCGCGGCGCAGCACGAACACCTCGGCGCGCCCGTCGACGCCGAGGACGCGAGCCGAGGGCGTGATCGTGAGGATCCCACTCGCGGCTTGCGTGCCGAGCCGATAGAGCACGCGTACGAGCTCGCCGCGGGCGAGCGCACGTCGCAGATGAGTCTCGGATCCCCGCACTCGGCGAGAGTGCTGCGGACCAACCATGCGGGCAATTTTTCAGCCGGATGGCCGAGCATCGCCCGCGCGAATCACATGAAGCCGGCTTTGCGGCGCTCGATGATGTACTCGACGACGACCTCGCGGACGTCCTCGCGGAACGAGACCAGACCCGCGGCGATCTCGCGCAGCGAGGTGACCGCCGGCTTGTTGTCGCAATCGACGCCCGGCGTCGAGCCGCGCGAGAGCTGACGGGCTCGCTCGGCAGCGAGCACCACGAGCGCGAAACGATTGGGGACCTTCTCGAGACAATCTTCGACGGTGACACGCGCCATGGACCGCGGACCTTACTCAACTGCCACGGAGAGTCAAGCTGCTTGCCAGGCGTTGGACCAACAGGTAGCCTTCATGGTCGCGGGTTGTCCCACCGGCAAGTGGGCGTTCGCGCTTAACTTATGTCTGTTCGACCCGTACTTCCTATCCCCACGCCCCGTGGTCCGTTCCAGATCGACCTCGACTGGGATTCGCTCGAGGTATCGGTCGAGCGCAACGCGCCGGATACGGACAGTTACCTCGATCTGACCACCGGTCGGGTCCTGACGATCACCACCGGCGATCCCGAGGCCGCGATCAACCGGCAGCAGATCTCCGAGAACATCCGGAACTTCCTTCGGGTCGAGCCGGCGTCGAGCCGCGAGCAGTATCGCTGGATGGAGCGGTTCGTCGGCTCGGTTGTCGACGAGCCGCTGCGCGAGCGCCTGATCATCTCGATCGACGGCAAGGGCGCGTTCCGCCGGTTCAAGGACGTGCTGCTCGCCTACCCCGCCGAGCGCGAGCGCTGGTTCAGCTACCGCGCCGACCTCCTGCACTGGCACATCCACAACTGGCTCGAGACCCACGAGATCGCGCCGACCAACGAGCCGCCATGGGGCGCGGTCCAGGCGCCGCAGGAGTTGCCGACCGTCGGCCGGCCGGTCGTCCACGGCACCGAGGCCCCGGGCGAGGTCCTCCGCCGTCAGGCCCGCGACCTGATCGAGACGATCCCGGCGATCGAGCTGCCGACCGCGATCGCGTTCCTCGAGTTCCTGAAGCTGCGCAGCACGCACCACGACGACGAGGACGATCACCACGACGATCCCGATCCGGATCCGGAGCCCGTGCGGGCGCCCGACGTCCCGTCGAGCACACTGTCGTGACCCCGGCCACGATCGAAGCGTTGATCACCACGCTCGTCCAGTCCGCACCACACCGCGACCCGATCGTCGTGCGCGAGCTGATCGCCGCGCTGTCGAGCATCGGCTCGCCGCTCGCGCTCTCGATCGCGCGCATCGTCGAGCTGGTCGACGAGGAGCTCGTCGATCCCGGCATCGCGCTGCCGGCGCTCGCGATGGCGTGCGCGACGCTCGCCGATGGCGTCACCGGCCGTCTCGGCCCGCGCGAGCTCGAGGCGGCACGCTACGAGATCGACACGCTGCAGCCGATGCCCGACGGCGCGCGTCCGGTGCGCTCGACGCGCGACGAGCAGCCGCTCGTGCCGCTGAAGATCAAGCCGCGGCTGAACTAGTCAGCTGCCGCGAACCGCGACGACGAACTTCAGGTAGTTGCCCTCGGGAAACCCGGGGACGTTCGGGAAGTCGGGCGGCAGCGGGCGGCGATCGATGATCTGGAGGCGCGTGCGCGCCATCGTCGCGCCGTCGGCGAGCGCGAGCTCGAACTCGGCCGGCGTCATCTTGTGGGTCGACGACGCCGCGGCGAGCAGGCCACCCGGCGCGAGACACTCGAGGCTGGCGGCGACCAGCTCGGCGTAGTCGCGGATCGCGCTCCACGTCTTGCCGCCGCGCGCGGCCGCGCTCGCGAATGCCGGCGGATCGATCGCGACCATGTCGAACTGCCGCTTGCGCTCGACGAAGCGCGCCAGCACCTTGAACGCGTCGCCGACGATGTGCTCGGGCTTCTCCGGATCGAAACCCGACGCGGCGAAGTTGCGGCGCGCGCGCGCGTGCGCCTTGGCGGCGACATCGACCGCGCAGATCTCGGTCGCACCCCCGGCGTGCGCCGACACCGAGATCGCGCCGGTGTACGAGAACAGGTTGAGCACGCGGCGCCCCTTCGCCCACTGGCGCACCGCGCGGCGGCCCTCGCGCAGATCGGCGAACAGCCCGGTCGACAGTGGCGACGTGACGTCGACGACGAAGCTGAGATCGTCTTCCTTGACGATCAGCTCGATCGGGGCGGCCTCGCCGCGCACGAGCTCGGCGGATGGCTGCGACGGCGCGTCGCCGGCGAGCGAGCGATAGCGGCGCTGCTCGTAGATCGCCTTGGGCGACAGCTCGGCGACGAGCGCGTCGAGCAGCGCGTCGCGCAGCGGGGTCACCGCGCTCGTGTAGAGCTGGACGACGAGGTAGTCGTGGTAGCGCTCGACGACGATGCCCGGCAGGCCGTCGGACTCCGCGTTGATCAGCCGCACCGCCTCGAGCTTCTCGAGATCCATCAGCCGCTTGCGCAGGTTGATCGCCGCGCGAACGCGATCCTGGACGAGCTTGGCGTCGATCTGGACGTCCGGGTTCCGGACGAACACGCGCAGCGCGATCGTGTTGTCGGCGTCGTAGAGCCCGCGGCCGACGAACTCGCCCTCCTCGTCGACCAGGTCGATCGGCGTGCCCGGCTCGGGCGCGAGCGGGCGCGGGCCGAACGCCTCGCGATAGACCCAAGGGTGGCCGGCGCGGACGCGGTGGGCGATGTCGGGCGGGAGCCGGACCGTGTTCCGACGGACGATCGGGAGGCCGCGCGCCGGCTTGCGAGAAGTGCGACGCGGTTCGGTCATTGCCGCGCCGTTCTAAGCAAGTCGCGCGGTTCTCGCAAGCTTCTCCGATCCCGACATTCCTACACCGGCCTACAGGTTTCGGTGGACGGCCTACATCCGATCAGGTATGTCGACGAGACGACCGATGCGCGTTCAGCAAGCTGCCCCCATCGCCACGCTCGAGCCCGTCCGGTTCGGTGAATTCCTTCGCGACCGCCACCTGATCTCCGACGAGCAATGGCTGGCCGCCCTGGCCGAGCATTGGAGCTCGCCGAAGCGGACTCGGATCGGCGACGCGATCATCCGCAACGGCTTCCTGCCGGCCGCCGTGGTCGAGTCCGAAGCCGGCGTGTTCCACGATGACCTCGACGTCATCGAGGTCATCTCGCGCACGGAAAAGACGACCCTACCGATCGTTCCGCAAGCCCGCGCGTAGACCTGCTAGCATCGCTTTTTTTGGAGACCCTTCTTGGAGTCAAAGATGGCCGACACGAAGCCTGCTGCTAACGGGACCGGCGCGAACGGCACCGTGCCGAGCCCGAACGCCACCCTTCACGGCGTCGCTGCCGCGACCGCCAACGGCACGGGCAAGGTCCCGCGCTCGAAGCGCCCCTCGCAGCTGTCGAAGTCGGCGCTGTCACTCCCCGCGGTCGAGAGCTCGCTCGAAGAGTTCATCGCCAAGGCGAACCAGACGCTCGTCGACGTCAACACGTGGGACAAGGTCGAGAAGGACGCCAAGCAGGAGGATGCCAAGCGCAAGGAGGGCGATGCCCAGCGCTGGAAGGCGACCGAGCAGCAGATGCGCGAGGCCGAGGTCCGCGAGATGTCGCTGCGCCGCCAGCTCGACGGTCTCCAGGGCCAGCTCGCCGAGGCCGAGGCCCGTGCCGCGGTCGCCGCGAGCACGAGCATGACGAACATGGCGCCGCAGACCGACGCCTCGATGTCGAGCCTCAAGCTGCAGGTGCAGCAGGCCGAGGCCAAGATCCGCGATGCCGAGCTGCGCGCGACCGAGCTCCAGCGCGAGCTGGTCGTCGTCAAGACGCGGCCGTCGACGCCGCTGCCGGTCGCCGACGACGGCGAGGCCGACCAGCGCATCCAGCAGGCCGAAGCCAAGGCGACCCGCGCGATCGCCGCCGCACGCGCCGCGGCCGCGGGACTCACGATCAACCCGGCCGATCTCGCCGCGCTCGAGAGTGGCCTGCCGATCGAGGCGCCGTCGCAGAAGGCGACCCCGTGGCTGCTGATCGGCGTCGCCTTCCTCGGCGGCCTCGCGATCATGTTCGCGGTCTACAAGTTCGCGCTGTCGAAGCCCGACGCCACGCCGGCCGCGATCGCGCAGCCACTGGTGACCCCGATCGCGCCAATCGCGCCGACCGTCACGCCGATCGAGGAGCCCAAGAAGGCCGCGGCTGTCGCCCCGGCACCAGCCCCGGCACCAGCGCCGACCCCGGCCCCGGCCGCGATCGAGCAGCCGACGCCGGCGCCTGCCGTTGTCGAGGTCAAGGCCATCGCCCCGACCCCGACCCCGACCCCGACCCCGACGCCCAAGGCCACGCCGAAGGCGGTCGCGCAGACCCCCAAGGCGACGCCGAAGGAGACGCCGCACGCGACCCCCAAGGCGACGACCAAGACGACCAAGACCGACCTCGCCGATCCGTTCGCGGATCCGGCGCCGAAGAAGGCGCCACCGGCGGCCAAGAAGCCGGCGATCGTCGACCCGTTCGCGAACTGAAAATCGCCGCGCACCGTCGGGTAGCGCTTTCCGTTGCATCCGGTGGTGCGTCGCGATAAAGCACCGCCGGAGGTCACGTGACTCGCACACTCTCCATCACCATCGCGGTGGTGCTCGGCCTGGCGGCCGCAGCCCACGCCGACGGCCCATCACCCGCCGATCTGGCCAAAGCCAAGAAGGCGTACGTCGAGGGCAAAGATCTCCACGACAAGCACAAGCTCGACGAGGCGGTCGTCAAGTTCAAGGAGTCCTACCGACTCTCGAAGAACCCGCTCTTGCTCTACAACATCGGCCTCACGTACGAGGAGATGGGGGTCGACACCGAGGACCTTGCGCTCGTCAACTACCGCAAGTTCCTCGCCGATGCGCCGGCCGACGCCGCGCAGCGTCCCGACGTCGAGGCGCGCATCGCCGCGCTGCAGAAGAAGCTCGGCACCGGGACCGAGGTCAAGCCCACCGAGGTCAAGCCGACCGAGGTCAAGCCCACCGAGGTCAAGCCTGTCGTCAAGGCGACGATCAAGCCGGCCGGCACCTACGCGCCGACCGAGTTCCAGCACCAGGTCGTGATGGAAGCCCCGCCGGGCAAGCCGCTCGACGTCACCGCGTTCGTCCCCGAGGACTCGGGCTGGACGGTGACGCTGTTCTTCCGCGGCGCCGGCGACACCAAGTTCTATTCCAAGGCGATGCGCTGGCGCTACAAGGAGCTCGTCGGGCGCATCCCGGCGGCGAAGATCGGTGGCCAGTCGATCCAGTACTATGTCGAGGTCAAGGACCAGGCCGGCACGGTCGTCACCCGCTCGGGCAAGGCGACCAGCCCGAACCTCGTCGATGTCGAACAGACCGCGCAGCCGCGGTTCTATCCGGACTGGAACGACGATGGCGCCGGCGAGGCCGCGACGCCGACCGAGATCAAGCACCGCGATCTCGAGGAGGATCCGCTCCACAAGAAGACCAATCCCGTCGAGGATCCGATCGTCCCCGTCGGCCCGGTCGATCCGAACGGCCCGACCGACACGTTCGTCGGTAGCTCGAAGTTCCGCTACGCCAAGTGGGGGACCACGGTCGGCGCGGTGGCGTTCATCGCGCTCGGCGTGACGTTCTATCTCCAGGCCGGGAGCTACGCGACGCAGCTCGCCGACGACCTCACGACCGACTGCGCGACCGGCGCGAAGGCGCCGTGCCACATGTACGACGACTACGATCGCAACCTGCAGACGACCGGCCAGCGCTACCAGACGTTCTCGCGGGTCATGCTGCCGCTCGGCGTCATCGCCGGCGGCGTCGCCGGGTACCTGTGGTACCGCGAGCACAAGGCCAAGTCGTCGTACCACGCGTCGAACGCGAGCCCGGATGCGCCAACCCCCACGCCCAAGGGTCCCGCGCACGACGAGCTCAGCTGGATGGTCACCCCGTCGATCGGCGATGGATTCGCGGGCGCAGCCGCGCTCGTCACGTTCTGAGAGAGCAGCCCATGATCCGCACGCTCATCACCGTCTCGTTCGTCGCCGCGATCGCGGCCTGCTCGCCGTACGATCCCGCGCTCGGCGCCGCGCCGTTCCTGTGCGGCACCACCGACCCGCAGTGCCCCGATGGCTACGCCTGCGTCGACCAGGGCAACGGCACGCTCGCGTGCGTGATCAACGGTCCCGGCGGCAACACGGTCGATGGCTCGGGCTCCGGCTTTGCCTGCGCCGACGACACCGTGCTCGAAGGCGTCAATCGCAACGACACGATCGCGAACTCGTCGGCGACCCCGGTCGAGTCGTCGCGCAAGACGATCACGTACTCGGGCCTCGCGATCTGCCCGGCCGGCGACAAGGACACCTACCGGATCGACATCACCGGCTCGAACCAGAACCTGAAGGCGACCGCGATCTACGATCCGATCGCCGCCGGTGGCGTCGCGCTCTCGGTCTCGATCCTCAACTCGGGTGGCATCTCGGTCGCGAACGGTGCGCCGATGGGCGAGAACACCGTGATCGCGAACCTGCCGAACCTCGCGACCGCGAGCTCGCCGTACTACGTGCAGGTCTACGGGCCGCCGACCGGCGAGAACAACTACAAGCTGACGCTCGAAGTCACGCCGTAGCTATCCCAGCTTGACGGCCCAGCGCCGGAGCTCGGCGACGAGCTCGTTGTCGTTCACGATCCCGGCGATGATGGTCATCTGGGCCAGCAGGCCGAGCGCCTCCGCGCGATCCCCGGCTGCCCAGCACTGGCGAAGCGCCAGTCGCAAGAGTGCGAGCTCCTTGGCTTGTGCGTAGCTCATCAGCAACCTCCCGACGGTAGCTGCCCGACGAACCGTTGTCGGTGCGCACCGTCACCGTGGGCGGAATGGTGCATGTCGGCAACTTTTCAGACGTGCCAGCAGGCGTCATAGTCATCTCCGCTACCCGCGCGTTGTTTGACGTGGGGGCTGGGTGCGCGATACGCTGTCGTAAACCCTCGTCTTTTTAAGGGGAGACTGGTCAATGTCACGCATCGGAGAGCTGCTGGTCCGCGAGAAGATGGTCTCGCTCCAGCAGCTTCAGCAGGCCCAGGATGAAGCCCGCCGCACCGGCAAGCGGCTCGGTGCGACGTTGTCGCGCCTCGGCTACGTCAACGACCAGGCGCTCACCCAGTTCGTCGCCAAGCAGTACTCGCTGCCGTCGGTCAACCTCTCGGAGATCGACATCGACGTCGCGGTCCTGAAGCTGGTCCCGCGCGAGATCTGCGAGAAGCATCAGGTCATCCCGATCCGGCGTCAGGGCCCGACCCTGGTCGTCGCGATGGCCGACCCGTCGAACATCTTCGCGATCGACGAGCTCAAGTTCCTCACGCAGTACAACATCGAGCCGGTCGTCGCGAGCGAGGCCAGCCTCGAGGCAGCGCTGTCGCGCTACTACGACAAGGGCCCCGATCTCGACCAGATGATGGGCGAGTTCGACGTCGAGAACGTCGATTTTTCGGCCGCCGCCGACGACTCGGTGAACGTCGTCGACCTCGAGAACCAGGCCGGCGAGGCGCCGGTCGTGAAGCTGTGCAACGCGATCTTGCTCTCGGCGATCAAGAAGAAGGCGTCGGATATCCACGTCGAGCCGTACGAGAAGAGCTTCCGGGTCCGGTTCCGCATCGACGGCATCCTCCAGGAGGAGATGCGACCGCCCCTGAAGTTGCGGAACGCGATCACGTCGCGCCTGAAGATCATGAGCTCGCTCGACATCGCCGAGCGCCGGCTCCCGCAGGACGGGCGCATCAAGCTGAAGATCGGCGCGAATCGCGAGATGGACTTCCGCGTGTCGGTCCTCCCGACGCTGTTCGGCGAGAAGATCGTCATGCGACTCCTCGACAAGTCGAACCTCCAGCTCGACATGACGAAGCTCGGGTTCGATCAGGGCCCGCTCGACGCGTTCAAGGTCGCGATCAAGAAGCCGTACGGCATGGTGCTGGTCACCGGGCCGACCGGATCCGGCAAGACCACGACGCTCTACTCGGCGCTGTCCGAGCTCAACACGATCGACCGCAACATCTCGACGGCCGAGGACCCGGTCGAGTTCAACCTGCACGGCATCAACCAGGTGCAGATGCACGAGGACATCGGGCTCAACTTCGCGACCGCGCTGCGCGCGTTCCTGCGACAGGACCCGAACATCGTCATGGTCGGCGAGATTCGTGACTTCGAGACCGCCGAGATCGGCGTCAAGGCCGCGCTGACCGGACACCTCGTGCTGTCGACGCTCCACACCAACGACGCGCCGTCGACGGTGTCGCGGCTCCTCAACATGGGCATCGAGCCGTTCCTCGTGACCGCCTCGGTCAACCTCGTCGTTGCCCAGCGCCTCGCGCGCCGGATCTGCGCCGACTGCAAGATCGACGACGAGAAGCATCCGGACGCGCTCCACAAGATGGGCATGACGGACGAGCAGATCAAGAAGGCTTCGATCAAGAAGGGTCGCGGCTGCACGACCTGCAACAACACCGGCTACAAGGGCCGCGTCGCGCTCTACGAGGTCATGCCGTTCACCGATCCGCTGAAGGAGCTCGTGCTCCAGGGCGCGTCGGCCGCCGAGATCAAGACCGAGATGATCCGCGGCGGCGTCCAGAGCCTCCGCATGGCTGGCATCGCCAAGATCCTCGACGGCATGACGACCCCCGAAGAGATCCTGCGCTGCACGGTGGATGATTGATGAGGCTCGAAGCAGCTTTCGAGGCTCTCCGAGCTTTCGCGAGGTCCGGATCATGGCCCAGCTGACGCTGCAGGCGCTGCTGAAGACGATGCTCGACAAGGGCGCGTCGGACCTTCACGTCACCACGGGCTCGCCTCCGCGCCTGCGCATCGACGGTGACCTCGTCCGGCTCCAGACCGATCCGCTGTCGCAGGTCGACACCAAGCAGCTCTGCTACTCGGTGATGAACGACGCGCAGAAGCTGCGCTTCGAAGAGGACCTCGAGATCGACTTCTCGTTCGGCATCCGCGGGCTCGCGCGCTTTCGCGCCAACGTCTACATGCAGCAGAGCTGCGTGGCCGGTGCGTTCCGCATCGTGCCGTACAACATCATCCCGCTCGCCGATCTCGGGTTGCCGAACATCGTCACCGAGCTGTGCGATCGCCCGCGCGGCCTCGTCCTCGTGTGCGGCCAGACCGGCTCGGGCAAGTCGACGACGCTCGCGTCGATGATCGACCGGATCAACACGAACGTCCGCGGTCACATCGTGACCGTCGAGGATCCGATCGAGTTCCAGCACACCCACAAGGGATGCCTGGTCAACCAGCGCGAGATCGGGCGCGACTCGATGTCGTTCAAGCGCGCGCTCAAGTACATCCTGCGCCAGGATCCCGACGTCGTCCTGATCGGCGAGATGCGAGACATGGAGACCGTCGAGGCGGCGCTGACGGTCGCCGAGACCGGTCACCTCGCGTTCGGCACGCTGCACACCAACTCCGCGGTGCAGTCGATCACCCGCATGATCGACGTGTTCCCGGCGGCGCAGCACGACCAGGTGCGCTCCGTCCTGTCGTTCGTGCTCGAAGGCGTGATCACGCAGACCCTGATCCCGAAGGCGAGCGGCTCGGGGCGCGTGCTCGCCGCCGAGGTCATGGTGCCGAACGCCGCGATCCGGAACCTGATGCGCGAGAACAAGCTGCATCAGATCTACTCGCAGATGCAGATCGGCCAGACCAAGTTCGGCATGCAGACGATGAATCAGTCGCTGTGCGATCTGTACATGCGCAAGCTCATCACGCTCGAGCAGTGCATCGGGCACTCGAGCGAGGTCGACGAGCTGAAGACCATGATCCTCAACCAGGGCGGCTCGCTGGGCTCGATGGCCCCGGTCAACCCCGTCACTCCTCGCCGGTAGATCGGAGGCTCGATGCCCAAGTTCCAGTGGGAGGCAGTCAATCGCAACGGCGAGAAACGCCGCGGCACGATGGAGGCGGAGACGCCCGAGATCGTCGAAGGTCGTCTGCGTGGCGAGGGCATGAACGTCCAGCGCGTGAAGAAGGAGGCGATGCAGATCTCGATCTCCTTCGGCTCCGGCGTCACGCCGAAGGATCTCCAGATCTTCACGCGCCAGCTCGCGACCATGATCGACGCCGGCCTGCCACTCGTGCAGTGCCTCGACATCCTCGCGAACCAGACGCAGAACAAGGCGTTCGCGCGCGTCCTGCAGTCGGTCAAGTCGACGGTCGAGCAGGGCTCGACGTTCTCCGACGCGCTCGGCAAGCACCCCAAGGTGTTCGACGACCTCTACGTCAACCTGGTCGCCGCCGGCGAGATCGGCGGCATCCTCGACACGATCCTCAACCGCCTCGCGATCTACATCGAGAAGGCGGTGAAGCTCAAGGGCCAGATCAAGAGCGCCCTGTTCTACCCGATCACGATCCTCATCATCGCGTTCGGCGTGATCGCGGTGATGCTGATCAAGGTCATCCCGACGTTCGAGAACATGTACAAGGAGATGGGGCATGCGGTCCTGCCAGCGGCGACGCGCGTCGTCATCGGCATCTCGCACGGCTTCATCAACAAGTGGTACCTCTGGGTCGGCGCGATCGCGGGCCTCGTGTTCGGCTCGACCGCGCTGCGGCGCACCGATCGCGGTCGCGAGATGTTCGATCGGGTCTTGCTGCGGCTGCCGGTGATCGGGCCGACGCTGCGCAAGATCGTCGTCGCGCGGTTCACGCGCACGCTCGGCACCCTGCTCGCCTCCGGCGTCCCGATCCTCGACGCGCTCGACATCTGCGCGCGCACGTCCGGCAACAAGGTGGTCGAGGTCGGCATCCAGCGCGCCCGCTCGAAGATCGCCGAGGGTCACGACATGGCCGGCCCGCTGGCCG
>JBBQEX010000029.1:0-101014 GCA_038321315.1 Haliangiales bacterium
TCCCCTCGCGGTGCCGACCCGAGCCTCTCCCGCTCTGCGCGGCGGTCGATCCGAGCCGCCACGCGGCGCGCGGTCCGACGAACCGCCGCCGCGATCGAACCCGCCACTGCGCGGCGCGCGATCCGACGAACCGGCGCCGCGATCGAACCCGCCACTGCGCGGCGGACGATCCGAGCCGCCACGCGGCGCGCGATCGAACCCACCACTGCGCGGCGCGCGATCCGACGAGCCGGCGCCGCGATCGAACCCGCCACTGCGCGGCGCGCGATCCGACGAACCGGCGCCGCGATCGAACCCGCCACTGCGAGGCGCGCGATCCGACGAGCCGGCGGCGCGATCGAACCCGCCACTGCGAGGCGCGCGATCCGACGAGCTGGCGCCGCGATCGAACCCGCCACTGCGAGGCGCGCGATCCGATGAGCCGGCGCCGCGTTCGAACCCGCCACTGCGCGGTGCGCGATCCGACGAAGCGCCACGCGGCACGCGATCGGCCGAGCCGGCGCCGCGATCGAACCCGCCACTGCGCGGCGCGCGCTCGAAGCCGCCACTGCGCGGCGCGCGCTCGAAGCCGCCATTGCGCGGCGTCACGCTGCCGCCAAACTTCGTGCGATCGGCGCCACTGCTGCGCGGGCCGCGGGGCGCGCGCTCCGGTGCTGGTGCACCGGAGGACTCGTCGCGCTTCGCCGCCGGTGCCCCGTTGGCCCCGTCAGCATCACCGTCGAGCGGCTCGTAGTCGCTGTCATGGACGCTCTCGCCGCGCTCCTCGGCCGCGATCGCCGCCTCGTCGCGGGCCTTGGTCTTGGCGCGGCGCGACAGGTCGGTCTCCTCGCGATCCGAGTGCCAGGTGCCGCGCGCGATCGCCGAGTGATCCATGCCGACGAGGTCGCGGAGCGCGTTGAGCTCGAGCTGCGAGAGCTCGCGGGCGTCGCCGACGCGGAGATCGTGGAACGTCAGGTTCGCGAACGCGACGCGCTGGAGCTTGTCGACGCGGTACCCGAGCGCCTCGATCATCCGGTGGATCTGGCGATGCTTGCCCTCGTGGATCGTGATGCCGAGCCAGGTGTGTCGGCTCTCGCCGGGCAACACCGCGACGTCGGCGGGCAGCGTGACCGTGCCATCGTCGAGCTCGATGCCCCCGCGGAGCGCCTTGATCTGATCGAGCGACAGCGTGCCGTGCACCTTCACGTGATAGGTCTTGGCGACGTGCGACGCCGGCGCGAGCAACTTCGACGCGAGCTCGCCGTCGTTGGTCAGCAGCAGCACGCCCTCGCTGTAGAAGTCGAGGCGACCGACCGGCTTCACCGGGATCGGGAGGTTCGGCAGGTACTCCATCACGGTCGGGCGACCGCGATCGTCGGTCACCGCGGTGATGCAGGCCTTGGGCTTGTTGAACAGGACATAGAAGTGGTCGTGCATGGCGACCGCCTCGCCGTCGACCGTGACCTGGTCGTTCTGCGGGTCGATCTTGGTGCCGAGCGTCGTCACGACGACGCCGTTGACGGTGACGCGACCTGCCGTGATCAGGGTCTCCGCCTTGCGTCGTGCCGCGACGCCCGCCGAGGCGAGGTAGCGCTGTAGCCGCATTTGCTCGCTCATTGGTGGTGGCCGTATGGCACACGGTCACCGTCTTTTCAACCGCTTACGAGCGCGTGATCAGTCGGGCTGATGATCGGCGTCGTCGTCGTGCGCGATGCTCGCCGCGACCCGCTCTGCGACCACATCCTGGCTCGGCGCATCCGACTCGGCATCGGCGGCGAGCACGACCTCGGCCGCCTCGGCGAGATCGTCGGCGTCCTGCGCCGGCTCCTGATCGCCGCGTGGTGCCGAGTACTTGCTCGCCAGCGTCTCGAGTGTGCGCGCCGGCTCCTCGACGACGAGCGGCACGTGATGATGCTCGATCGCGGTGACGGCCTCGTCGGCGACCTGGATCTGCTGGTCGGGCTCGGGCTTGTCGCCGATCGGCTCGTCGGGTGGGGGCTCGTCGCCCTCGGGGAGACCCTCGTTCGGCACGTCGCCGATCGGCCCTGGAACCGGCGCCTCCTCCGGCGGATCGCCGATGCCGGGCTCGGTGGGCTCGGTCGGCTCACCGGGTTCGACCTCGGGCTGGCGATCGGGCTCGACTTCGGGCTCGACGGCCGCGAGCTCCGCCGGCTCGTGCGCCGTGCCGAGCAGCGTGTCGTCCTCGATCGGCGCGTCGTCGATGGGCGGCGCGAGCTCCGCGAGCAACCCGCGGGCGGCGAGCTCGGCGACCAGGCGCGCGGCGCGACCGTGGCTGACGCGGAGATGGCGCTGCAGCGACGTGACCGATGCGTTGCCGGTCGTGCGCACGTGGCGAACCGCGTCGGCAAACAGATCGTCGTCGCCCGCGTCGACCGCATCGACCGCATCGACCGCAGGCTCGGCGACCGCCTCGAGCGGCGCAGCGTCGTCCAGCGGATCGGCCTCGGCGGCCCAGGCGGCCATCGCGTCGAGCGCCGAGACCTCGGGGACCTCGGGCTCGAACCGGACGTCGACGTCGTCGGGCTCCGGCATCGGCTCGTTGGCGAGCGCCTCGAGCGAGATCGGGGTCGCCTCGGGCTCGATGCCGAGGCGATCGCTCATCTCCTGGCGCGACTCGTCGGACAGCTCGGAGTATTCGCGCAGCGTCGGCAGCTCGCGCAGATCGCCGAGGCTGAAGAAGTCGAGGAACTCCTTGGTCGTGCCGTACAGCATCGGGCGGCCGACCTCCTCGCGCTTGCCGAGCACGCGGACCAGGGAGCGATCGAGCAGCAGCTTGAGCGTCGCCGACGAATCGACGCCGCGGATCTCGTCGATCTCGGGGCGCGTGATCGGCTGGCGGTACGCGATGATCGCGAGGGTCTCGAGCTGGGCGCGCGACAGCCGCACCGGGCGGCCCTCGATCAGCTGCTGGACCCACGACGAGTAGCGCGTCGCGGTGCGGAACTGGTAGCCGCCCGAGATGCACTGCAGCGCGAGGCCGCGCTCGCGGTAGTCCTCGGCGAGCTGGGCGAGCGCCTCCTCGAGGCGGCGCACGTCGCCGACGCGGGACAGCTGGCGCAGGCGCTGGAGCGTGACCGGCTTGTCGGCCGCGAAGATCAGCGCCTCGACGAGGTTCTTGAGCTCCTGGGCGTCGATCGCGGCGGTGTCGACCGGCAAGTCGGCGCCGGCGTTGGCCTCGTCCTCGAGCGCGGCGGCGAGCAGCTCCGGGTCGGGCTCGTCGTCGACCTCGTCGAGCTCGACGACCTCGATCGGCGACATCGTGTACGCCGGGGCCTCGTCCTCGACCGTGATCGTGACGTCGATCGTCTCGTCGGCGGAATCGTCGATTGCCAGCGCGATCAGCTCGGGGGCGAGCTCGGCGATCGTGTCGGCGGCCGCGCGGCGACCCTTGCGACCCTTGGCCTTCACCGGCGCAGCATCCACCAGCTCGACCGGCTCGGCCACCGCTTCGACGACCTCGGGCGCGGCCTCGACGGCCACGGGTGCAGCCTCGACCTCGGGCGCAGCCTCGACCGGCTCGGCGACCGGGCCACTGCCCTCGGCGAGGACCTCGTCCGGCACGCCCTGCTCGGCCCGATCGGCCTGCTTCCCCTTGGCTTTACGGCGCTTCTTGCTCACGGTCCCCGGTACCTACCACAGGGGTCCGACAGTCACTCCGGAGCTACCGATAGTCGTCCGAGTCCGACCGCCCGGCCACGCCCTTCTCCATCCGGGCGCGCAGGTCGTCGGTCGCTCGCTCGATCATGATCTCGTCCTCGTCATCACCCGCGCCGGCCTGGGACAGCGAGAGCAGCCGGAGCTTGGCCATCTCGAGCAGCGCCAGGAACGTCACGACCGCCTCGTGGCGGATCTCGTCGAGCGTGCGCGACACGCCGTCGCGCAGGAAGCTGAACATCGAGGTGAACGAGAACCGGCCCTCGACCTCGAGGCGGTCGGTGAGCTCGCCGATCTTCTGGCTGACGCTCAGCCGATCGATCGTCACGTTGTGGGTGACGCCCTTCACCTTGGCGGCGCGCATCACGCGATCGAACGCCTCGATCAACTTGTGGACCGGGAACGGCGCGAGCGGCGCGATCGCATCGGCATCGACGCCGTCGCCGACCGCATCCTCGGTCGGCGTGCCGCGGCTCCACACGTTGCGGCCGACGACCGGGCGCTGGCCGAGCGACTCGGCGGCGCCCTTGTACTTCTGGTACTCGAGCAAGCGCTTGATGAGGTCGGCGCGCGGATCGAGCTCGCCCTCGCTGCTGTCGTCGCCGTCGGCGTCGGCGACCTCGTCCTCCTCGTGGATCGCGCCGGGCAAGAGCTCGCGCGACTTGATGTGGCACAGCGTCGCCGCCATCAGGAGGTACTCGCCGGCCACGTCGATATCGAGCGCGGCCATCGCGTCGAGATACTCGAGATACTTCTGGGTGACGAACGCGATCGGGATGTCGAGGATGGACAGCTCGTGCTTCTTCACGAGGTGAAGCAGGAGGTCGAGCGGACCCTCGAAGACGTCGAGGGCAACTTGATAGCCGGTGTCCATGTAGCTTAACCGCCGAAGATCGCTGCCAACGCCTTATACAGATGTTCGGCACAGAAGCGAGCGGGGACCTGGAAGATCTGCGACAGCACCGGAATCATCGCCACCGCCATCAGCACGAACGGCCCGAACCGCGCGTAGCTCTCGTAGGTGCCGCGGTGCTTGTACGGCACGAGCGCCCCGAGCACGTGGCCACCGTCGAGCGGCGGCGCCGGCACGAGGTTGAAGAACATGAGGATGAAGTTCGTCAGCACGATGAACGACAGGATCTGGCAAGCCATGCCGAGCTTGTCCGGCTCCATCGCGGTGCCCATCATGTAGGCGATGTGCGCGTCGGGCGCGATCACGTGGTGGCCGACGAGGAGCACCTGCGCGAGCGTCACGAGCAGCGCGAGCACGAGGTTCATGCCCGGGCCCGCGATCGACACCAGGATCGACGCGGTCGACATCGAGATGCCGCGCCGGATCCGGCTCGGCTGCCACTGCACGGGCTTTCCCCAGCCAAAGCCGCCGCCCCGCCCGCCCGCCGCCGCGCCGTACAGGCCGCCGACGAGCGGCAGCAGCAACGTCCCGATCGGATCGATGTGCACGAGCGGGTTCAGCGTGACGCGCCCCTGGCGCCGCGGCGTGTCGTCGCCGAGCCAGTCGGCGACGAACGCGTGCCCGAACTCGTGGAACGCGGTCGACACGATCAGCGTCAACACGCCGATCATGATCCACTGAATCTGCTCGGCGCTGATGTTGCCCATCGCTCGGCGCGACTATGCCACGAACTTGCGCGTCAGGCGCCCCCATGTCCCGATGGGGCGTGGCCCGCCGGCTCGCCCTCGACGAGGCGATCGATCTGTTCCTCGATCACGTGAAGGTCGAGCGCGGGCTCGCGCGCCTCACGCTCGACGCCTACGGGCGCGACCTGTCCCGGTTCGCGCGCTTCCTCGACGCGCGCGGCCGCGCCGACGTCGACGACGCCACCGCCGAGGACATCACCGACTTCCTGATCCAGCTCGCCGCCGATGGGCTCGCCGCGCGCAGCCGCGCTCGCACGCTCGTCGCGGTGCGCGGGCTGTTCAAGCACCTGGTCGGCGAGCGGTGGCTGCTCGCCGATCCGACCTCGCTGATCGACGCACCAAAGACCTCGCGCCGGCTGCCCGGCGTGCTCGGGGTCGACGCGATCGGCCGGCTGCTCGCCGCGCCGCCCGACACCGCGCGCGGCCGGCGCGACGCCGCGATGATCGAGCTCGCCTACGGCTCGGGCCTCCGCGTGTCCGAGCTGATCGGCGTCCCGCTCGCCGATCTCAACCTCAAGCTCGGGTACGTCCGGGTTACCGGCAAGGGCAACAAGACGCGCCTCGTGCCGATCAACCAGCCGGCGATCGCGCGGATCACGCGTTACATCGACGAGGATCGCCCGTCGCTGGTCCGCGATCCCGAGGAGCACGCCCTGTTCCTCACCGAGCGCGGCGGCCCGATGACGCGCCAGGGCTTCTGGAAGCTCCTCCGCGGCTACGCGCGCGCCGCCGACGTGCGGTTGCCGACGGGAACCCCGATCTCGCCGCACAAGTTGCGCCACTCGTTCGCGACGCACCTCGTCGAACGCGGCGCCGATCTGCGCGCGGTCCAGGCGATGCTCGGCCACGCCGACATCGCGACGACACAGATCTATACGCAGGTCAGCCAGGCCCGCATGATCGAGCAAGCGCGCAAGCATCCACGCGCGCGTTGAGGGTCGAAGCAGTCTTCGAGCCGAAGCGAGCTTTCGCGAGCTCCGGACAATGAGATATAACGCCTCTCTATGGGGAATCTCCGTGGAGCTATCGCTCTGCCATTTTTGCTGTTGTCGTGTGGCCCGAAGCATTCGGATACGAAGGGCAACGGACAGATCAAGAACTACCAACCGCTGCAGAGCAAGGTGGACGCGAAGGCGGCCGACAAGGCCGTGATCCTCGGCACCGACGACAAGAACGGCTCGACGATCGTCCCGATCCCGAACGCGGAGGGCCACGCGCAGGTCGACGCGCTGTTCGTCAAGATGGGCGGCAGCGAGAAGCCGTCGGGTGGCTACTCGCCGGTGAAGCTGAAGACGTCGATCAACACGACCGGCGAGGTCGAGGTCGACATCGGCGAGCAGATGTCGGGCGGTGCAGGTCCGCAGTGGCGCGCCGGCGTGTGGATCTCGGCGTTCGTCGCCGCGAACACGCTCAACAAGGACCTCACGGACTTCCACTTCTCGGCGTCGTCCGAGGGCTACATCGACGGCGCGAGCGCGTCGGGCCTGATGTCGGGCGGCTTCCTCGCCGCGATCACCGGCGCGACGGTCGATCCGAACGTCACGATGACCGGCATCATCAACCCCGACGGCACCATCGGGCCGGTCGGCGGCATCCCCGAGAAGTTCGGCGGCGCGATCGAGAAGGGCAAGAAGAAGCTCGGCTATCCGATCGGCATGCGCTTCGCGCGCTCCGAGGCGACCCAGGAGATGGTCGACCTCGTCGAGCTCGCCAAGAGCAAGGGCGCCGAGGCGGTCGAGATCGCGAACGTCAACGAGGCCTACAAGTTCCTCACGGGCAAGACGCTCCCCGAGCCCCTGCCCGTCGGCGAGAAGGACATGGCGCTCGACGACGAGACCAACAAGCTGATCGAGGCGAAGTACAAGGAGTGGTCGGGCAAGTTCGACGAGGAGCTCGCCACGCTCAAGCACGTCGCCGAGGGCGGCAAGATGCCGTACTCGCTGCTCTCGGTCGCGCGCCAGGGCCTCACCTACCAGGACGAGGCCGTCCGCCTGCACAACCAGGGCATGACCGCGATCGCGTACGACAAGATGTTGAACGCGTGGGTCTACGCCGCGAGCGCGACCGAGACCTACGACATCTTGATCAAGGTCCAGCAGGGTGACGTGAAGGGTGCGGTCGCCCAGATCACCAAGCTCGAGGAGCTCCAGTCCGACACGCTGTCGATGCTGAAGAAGGTCGGCGAGATGAAGCCGAACACGCTCGGCGGTCACCTGCTGATGATGTCGGCGTTCCAGGCCGCACTGCGCGGCTGGGGCTTCAAGGTCCACGCGGCGTCGTCGATCGATCGCACCAAGCGGATCCTCGAGTCGCTCGAGGGCGCGAACCAGGAAGAGATCGCGTCGCCCGACGTCGCCGAGCGCATCGTCGCGCTGCTCGCGCCGACCGTGCTCACCGTCGGTCGCACGATCGTCGAGACCAAGCGCGCCGAGGACGAGCTGACCTACCTGTCGGAGAAGTCGGTCTCGTACATGTGCTCGCTGCCGAACGTGAAGCGCATGGCGACGTCGTTCTCGTCGGCGTCCGCCGCCGGCGTGACGTACTTCGACGAGCTCCTCCTCCTCCCGCTCGCCAAGCAGGCCGGCATCCCCGAGGACCAGGCCCGCGAGCGCGTCATGATGATGGAGCCCGACTACCTGATCTCGTACATGACGTCGCACCTGTCGAACGCCGAGGGCCAGATCAAGGAGCTCAAGGCGGCGTGGGGCGAGAAGTCGCTGTCGTGGGGCCTCATGACGCTCGCGGGTAGCGAGATGGCATACTTCGACTCGGCCGTCCTGATCGCGAAGTACTACTCGCTCGGCGTGCACACCGACTACACCGGCCACGCGGATCGCGTCGAGCACGAGAAGGCGTTCATCAACATGCTCGCGTCGGCCGAGCGCAGCGCGCGCGCCAATGCCCGCGCGGCGCGGATCGCGACCGGCGCCATCCCGGTGCAGAGCAAGCTCTACTACCAGGCCGCGGTCATGGGTCGCGAGGGCGACACGTCGGAGAAGATCGAGGCGCTGCAGAACTTCTGGAAGTCGACGGCCTACTCGCAGACGGCCGTCATGCTCGCGCGGAACTGAGCTCGTCACGGATCGCGGCGAGGTTCGGGTCGGCACCGAGCCAGTGCAGCTCCGGATAGCGCAGGCGGTGGAGCTCGGCGATCTCGGCGAGCACCGACGCGCGGTCCCACGTCGGCGCCGCGAGCGCGAGCACCGCGTGGGCGTGGTGCTTGACCGCGCCGGCGCCCTCGCCTCGCTTCATCGCGGCGCGTGCCTTGGCCAGGTGGCCGAGCGCGACGTGGGACATCGCGACCACCGGGTAAGCATCGGGCTTCATCGCGGCCGGGTACTTCTTGGCGGCCGCGAGGACCTCGCGGTGGCGACCGGCCTGCGCGAGCGTGAACAGGCAGTCGAGCAGGCAACACGCCGCCGCGCCCGCCGAGTGGCGCGACGCCTCGGGCCGATCGAGCGCACCGAACGCGCGCGGCACGAGCGCGAGCGCCTGGTCGAGCCGGTCCGAGCGCCGGAGCGCGTCGATCACGATCGCGAAGAAGTTGGGCTCGAGCGGCGCGCGGAGCAGGCCCTCGCGACCGATCCGCTCGGCCTCGTCGAAGTGATACAGGCGCTCGTGGGCGAGCGCCGCGTTGGCCCACGCGAACGTGTGGAGCGACGCGACCGGGAACGTCAGCGCCGCCTCGAGCACTGGCAACGCCACGGCCTCGCGCCCGTCGAGCGTGACCCGGGTGCCGAGGTTGTACAGCGCCACGCCGACGCCGGGGATCAGCGCGATCGCGTCGCGACCACCGGCCGCGAGCCGCTGCGGCAGCCACGAGGTCAGCTCGGGGTCATTGGCGACCGCCTGCTGGAGCGCGACCGCGGACGGCCGGGTCACGGTCGCCGCGCGCAGCCCCGGCGGTGCCGCGGTCGCGTCGGTCCGGATCGCGACGAGCTCGAGATCGCCGTGATCGGCGAGCAGCGCGGCGTCGCCATCGGTGAACGGCGTGTGCGAGACATCGAGCAACGCGAGCCGCGGCAGGTGCGGCCGCAGCGCGACCAGCCGCGCGCGGAGGTTTCGTTCACCGAGGAGGCGGAGGCGCTTGAGGTGCGGCAGCTTGCCGACGATCGTCGCGAGGGCCTTCGGCGCCAGCGCGAAGTCCTCGACGACGAGCTCCTCGAGGTTCGGGCACTTGCCGGCCGCGAGGTAGCGCGCGAACGGGCCGCGCGCCGACACGACGAGCGTGGTGATCTGCGGCATCGCGACGGTGATCGCGACGTCGCGCAGCCCGAGCTGTCGCAGCGTCGGCAGGGCCGCGATCGCGTCGATCGAGGGTGGATCGCCCGACGACGTCGGGGTGTCGAGCGCGACGAACCGCTCGAG
Source organism: Haliangiales bacterium (assembly GCA_038321315.1). Classification (GTDB taxonomy): domain Bacteria; phylum Myxococcota_A; class Polyangia; order Haliangiales; family Haliangiaceae; genus JABFXX01. The sequence goes on from JBBQEX010000029.1 coordinate 9,682, forward strand.
CAACGGCGGCGCGGCGGCCGCGATCGCCGCGATGATCGGCTTCGGTGCCGGGAACGCACCGAGCGCGATCGTGCGCACGAACCGACAGCTCGGGTGCGCGAGCAGCGCCGCGACCCGCGCGGTCGTGCGCGTCGCGCCGGGATACGGCTGCAGCCGCAGCTCGTCGATGAAGCCGCCGCGCCAGCCGATCCACGCGCCGGCGAGCAGCTCGGCGCCGTCGCCGAACAACGCGTCGCGGTGTTCGTCGACGAACGCGACGCTCGCGGCGCGCAGCCGGGCGTTGGCCGGATCGGCCTCGAGCCCGGCGGCGAGCGCGACCCAGTCGCCGAGGCGTTCGCCGAGTCCCTGGAGATGATCGCCGAGCACCATCCGCGCCAGCGGATCGAGCGGCGCGTCGACCACCACCCGCGCGAGGGCCTCGCCGCGCGCGTCGATCGGGCGCTTCGGGCGCTTCGGCCGCTTCGCCTTGCGCGGCACGTCAGCCCTGGCGCGTCTTCGCCAGGCGATCGAGGACGTCTTGCGGCGTCGGTGGGCGCACCCAGGCCGACGGCCAGTCGTCGAGGTTCTCGATCTCCTTGCCGTCGACGATCAGCGTGTAGAGCGGCTCGGCCGGGAAGTCGTTGACGCGGATCTCGTGGGTCTTGCCGTCGAGCTTCGTGCGATACGGCACCTTGTCGTCGCCGGTGTGGTCCCACGTGACCTTGCGCGCGTGACGGCGCTCGCCGGCGGCCCAGCGCTGCTCGGCGACCAGGCGCTCGAACGCGGCGCGCTCGCTGAACTCGTCGACGTCGCCGCCGCCGCGAACGCGGGCCAGGTAGGTCGGATCCGAGATGAACCCGCCGGTCGCGAAGTCGAACACCTGGGCATCGACCTCGCCGGACGGCAGCTCGACAAGCTTCACCGGGCGATCGTTGACCGCGTAGTAGCGAGGATAGGGTCCGGACACGCCTCCAATATATCAGCGCTGCTGGCGCAGGAGCTCGGCGATGTCCTTCTGGCCGGCGGGATCCTCGAGCAGCGTGATCGGCTGCAGCGCGAGGACGTCGTCCTCGAGCATGATCTCGACCGCGCGGCGCGCGCCGATCAGGCCCGAGGCGCGTCCGGGTGCCTGCAGCGTGACCTCGGCGATGCCGGCCTTGCCGACGACGTCGACGATCCACGCGAGGTCCTTGCGGAACCGATCGTCGGAGTAGCCCTTGGTCTCGCCGAGCCCGAACCACAGGATGCGGGCGAACCGGAGGCGGCGACCGGGCGGCATCATGAGCGTCTCGCCGGCCTCGCCGGTCGTGCGGTTCGCCTTGACGAACTGCGAGAGCTTGCCGCACATGCGCCAGTCGGCGAGCCCGGCGGCGCCGCGCAGCGGGCGGTCATCCTTGAACACCGGCAGCACGAGGCAGTCGTGCGCGGTCTCGTCCCAGCGCGCGAGGTCGAGCGGGAGGACGGACAGCGCCAACTCAGTCCTCCGGAGTCCGGCCGACCGCGATGGCGATCCGATCGAGCACGCCGTTGACGAACGCGCTCGACTCGGCGGTCCCGAACCGCTTGGCGAGCTCGACCGCCTCGTTGAGCACGACCTTGACCGGCACGTCCTTGAACGCGATCAGCTCGCAGGTGCCGAGACGCAGGATGTTGCGATCGACGCGCGACATCCGCTCGATACGCCAGTTCTTCGACGCGCTGGCGATCAGCTCGTCGATCCGCTTGCCGTGCTCGGTCGCCGCGCCGACGAGGCCGCGCGAGAACTCCAGGGCGTCGCCCTCGAGCTCGAGCTCGAACGCATCGGCCCACGGGCCGACGTCGCGCGTGAGGTCGCTGCCGACGTCGTTGTCGCGCGCGTACAGCAGCTGGAGCGCGTAGGCGCGCCCGGAGCGCCGCGAGCCGGTGAGCGCGGCGTTGCTCACGACTGGGCTCCCTGGTTGGCGCGCCGCGATGGGTGGCCGGGAATCTTCACGCGCTCGACGACCTCGATCCCGAAGCCCTCGAGCCCCGGGATCTTGCGATCGGACCACATCATCAAGCGGATCTTCTTGCAGCCGAGGTCGGCGAGGACCTGGGCGCCGAGGCCGAAGTCGCGCAGCGCCTCACTCGACGCGTTGCTGGTCTCGGGGCGCGAGCGCTGGAGCACGAGGCGCTCGAACGACGCCCCGAGCCGCATGCGCGTCGGATGCACGACGTAGAGCAACACGCCGCAGCCGGCCTCGTCGATCGCGCGCAGCGCGGCGTCGAGATCCGGGCGCAGGGCGAACGGGTCGGCCAGCGGGTCCATCACGGCGACGCGCACGAGCACCGCGTCACCTGCCGCGCTGGCGGTGGCGACATCGCCGCGGACGAGCGCGAGGTACTCGGTGTCCTCGACCTCGGTGTCGTAGTAGTGCGCCGCGAACAGCTCGCCCGGCGGCAGCGAGCCCGGGCGCAGCGCGCCCTGCCCCTGCGGCCGCACGATGCGCTCGCGCTGCAGGCGGTAGGCGATCATGTCGGCGACGCTGAGCAGCATGAGCCCGTGCTTCGCGCCGAACTCCTCGAGCTCGGGGCGGCGCGCCATCTCGCCGTCCTCGCGCATGATCTCGCAGATCACGCCGGCGGGCTTCAGCCCCGCGAGCCGCGCGAGATCGACCGAGCCCTCGGTCTGGCCGGTGCGCACGAGGACGCCGCCCTTGCGCGCGCGCAGCGGGAAGATGTGGCCGGGCGACACGATGTGCGCCGGGCTGGCGTCGTCGGCGATCGCGGCGCGGATCGTGGTCGCGCGGTCGCGGGCCGAGATGCCGGTCGACACGCCGTGGCGCGCCTCGATCGACACGGTGAACGCGGTGCCGAGCGAGGCCTGGTTGTCGCGCACCATCATCGGCAGCTCGAGCTTGTCGATCATCCGATCGTCCATCGCGAGGCAGATCAAGCCGCGCGCGTGCGTCGCCATGAAGTTGATCGCCTCGGGCGTGACGAGCTCGGCGGCGAACACCAGGTCGCCCTCGTTCTCGCGATCCTCGTCGTCGACGAGGATCACCATCTTGCCGGCGCGGATCTCTTCGAGCGCGCGCGTGACGCGCTCGATCGGTGATTCGGAAACGGTCATCGTAGTCATCGCGGTACTCCCAGCAGCTTCTCGACGTGCTTGGCGAGGATATCGACCTCGAGATTGACCCGGTCGCCGATCGCCAGCGTGCCGAGCGTGGTGACCTCGCAGGTCAGCGGGATCAGCGCGACCGCGAACGTCGTCGCGTCGACCGCGTTGACCGTCAGGCTGACCCCGGCCACGGCGATCGAGCCCTTCTCGACGATGTAGCGGAGCAGCGCGGGCGCCGCGGCGAACGCCATCACGACGTTGGCGCCGCGATCCTCGCGCCGGATCAGCTCGCCGGTGCCGTCGATGTGGCCGGTGACCCAGTGGCCGCCCATCCGATCGCCGACCCGCAGCGCGCGCTCGAGGTTGACCCGCTTGCCGACCTCGAGCCCGCCGAGCGTCGTGCGGCCGAGCGTCTCGGCGCCGGCCAGGACGGTGAACGTGTCATCGGCGATCGCGGTGACCGTGAGGCAGGTGCCGTCGTGGCAGACCGAGTCACCGACCGCGAGCTCGCCGACCGCGAACCCGCGGGGCCGGATCGCGAGGACGACGGCATCCGCGCGCCGGTCGGCGGCGACCACGATCCCGGTATCCTCGACGAGGCCGGTGAACACGGGCTCGGTGTACCACAGCTACCCGAGGTCGATCTCGACGCGGTGTTCGACGCGGTCGTCGCGGAGCGGGATCCGCTTGTCCGGCTGGTCGACGCCGTCGCACGAAACCCGACTCACGGATGCACCCGCCCCACCCCGGTTCGTGATCTGGATGTGATAGACGGTCTCGCGATGCCGGTAGTGCATCGCCAGGCCGGGCCAGTCGGCCGGTAGCTTGGGCTCGACGCGCAGGTGGTCGACCTCGAGGTGGATGCCGAGCAGCGACTCGGTGATCAGCCGGTACATCCACCCGGCCGCACCGGTGTACCAGGTCCAGCCGCCCCGCCCCGCGTGCGCCGGGTTGGTGTAGACGTCGGCGGCCATGACGTACGGCTCGACCTTGTAGGTCGCGATCGCCGCCTCGCTGTCGCCGTGGTGGAGTGGGTTCACGAGCCCGAACACCTCCCAGGCCTTGGCGGTCTGGCCCGCCGCGGCGAACGCCATCGCGAGCCATACGGCGGCGTGGGTGTACTGGCCGCCGTTCTCGCGCACGCCGGGCACGTAGCCCTTGATGTAGCCGGGCTCGAGCGCCGACGTGTCGAACGGCGGATCGAGTAGCTGGACGAGCGCGAGGTCGCGCCGCACGAGGTGCTTGTCGGCCGCGGCGAGCCCCTTGGTCGCGCGCGCCGGATCGCCGGCCTTCGAGAGCACCGCCCAGCTCTGCGGCAACGAGTCGATCCGGCACTCGGTGTTCTCGGCCGAGCCGAGCATCGCCCCGTCGTCGAAGTACGCCCGGCGATACCAGTCGCCATCCCAGCCGTGCGCCTCGAGGTTCGCGCGCAGCTTGCCGGCCTCGGTCGCGCACATCTCCGCGGTGCCGACGTCGCCGCGCGCGCGCGCGAGTGCGCCGAACTGCTGGAGCACGTCGTAGAGGAAGAACCCGAGCCACACACTCTCGCCGCGCCCGTGGACGCCGACCAGGTTCATGCCGTCGTTCCAGGCGCCGCCGCCCATCAGCGGCAGGCCGCGCGCGCCGAACCGCAGGCCGTGCTTGACGGCGCGCACGCAGTGCTCGTAGACCGTGGCGACCTCGTCGGCACGCCCGGGGAGATCGTAGTAGCTGTCCTCGTCGACCTTGACCGGCCGGCCGACGAGGAACGCGACCTTGTCGTCGAGGATGCCGGTGTCGCCGAGCGTCGCGACGTAGCGACACACCGCGTACGGCAGCCACAGGAAGTCGTCGGAGATGTGCGTGCGCACGCCGCGCCCGAGCGGTGGATGCCACCAGTGCTGGACGTCGCCCTCGGGGAACTGGCGCCCGGCGACGCGTACGATCTGTTCGCGCAGGAGCGCCGGCTCGGCGTGCACGAGCGCCATCGCGTCCTGCAGCTGATCGCGAAACCCGAACGCGCCACCCGACTGATAGAACCCGCTCCGCGCCCACAGGCGGCACGCGAGCACCTGGTAGACCAGCCAGCCGTTCGCGAGGATGTTGACCGCGTGATCCGGGGTCTGCACGTTGACCGCGCCGAGCGTGTGGTTCCAGTACGCCCACACCGCCTCGAGCGCGACGCGCGCGGCCTCGGTCCCGCGGAACCGGCCGACCAGGTGGCGCGCATCGGCGAGGTCGCGCCCCGAGCCGAACGTGAACGCGATCTCGCGCTCCTCGCCCTCGCGGAGCTCGACGACGACCTGCATCGCGACGCACGGATCGAGCCCGGCCCCGAGTCGGCCCGACAGCCGCGGTCGGCCGAGGAACGCCGGGCTCGCCGCGCTGCCGTTGCGGCCGAGGATCTCCTGGCGATCGCCGGTGACCGTGCGGTTGTCCTCGCTGCAGTCGAGGAACGCGACGCGCGCCGCGAACTCGGTCGAGTACGCGTTGCGCGCGAACACGCCGCCGGATCGATCGAGCTCGGTCACGACGTACGGCGCGCTGACCGAGCGCGTCGCGCCGAGCACGAGATCGAACACGCCGGTCACCGCGATCCGACGCGTGCGGTTCCCGCGGTTGCGCAGGGTGAGCTGGACGAACTTGATCGGCGCGTCGGTCGCGACGAACGTGCGGAGCTCGCTCGCGATCCCGTCCTGCTCGACCTCGAACACGCTGTAGCCGAACCCGTGGCGGCTGGTGTACGGCGCGGCGGCGGTCATCGGCAGCGGCGTCGGCGACCATGCGGTGCCGGACTCCTCGTCGCGCAGGTAGAACGCCTCGCCCGACGTGTCGCCGACCGCGTCGTTGTGCCAGGGCGTCAGCCGGTTCTCGTGCGCGTTCTCGCACCAGGTGTACGCGCCGCCGCTCTCGCTGATGACCGTGCCGAACCACGGGTTCGCCAGCACGTTGCACCACGGCGCCGGGGTGCGCGACGCGCGCGTCGTGCGGATCACGTACTCGCGGCCATCGGCGGTGAACCCACCGTGACCGTTCCAGTCGACCAGGTCCGCGCGGGGCGTGACGGTCACCGCGGCGGGCTCCGGCGCGCGCACCGTCATCGGCACCGTCGCGGTCGCGCGCAGCTTCACCCGATCGGCGACCGCGCGTTCGCGGGCGCGCTCGAGTTGCTCGGCGAGCGACCCCGCGGTGCCCGACACGATCACGCGCGCGACGGTCTGCATGAGGACCTTGTCGTCCTCGGCGATCTGCTCGCTGCGGCGCACGAACACGCCGCCCGGCTTGTCGAGCAGGTTCGCGTCGCCAGCGCTCGCGATCACCGCCATGATCTCCTCGTGGAGGACCTGGCGATAGCCCGACGGATCCTCGTTCCAGATCACGACATCGGCGACCAGCCCCTTGAGCCGCCAGTAGGTGTGCGCCTTCACGACCTGCCGCACGAGCTCGATCGCGGCGACGTCGACGATCCGCACCAGCACGATCGGCAGGTCGCCGGAGATCCCGTACGCCCACAGGCCCGCTTGCCCGGCCCGGTTGCGCACGAGCAGGCTGGCCGGCCCGCGCATCGCCGGCGTCGCGAACAGCACGTGGCTCGCGAGGCGCTCCCACACCTGGGTCTCGATCGAAGAGGCCTCGAGCCGGCGCTGGAGCACCTGGCTGTGCGTCCACGACAGCTCGAACACGCGGTCCGCGGCGTGACGATCGCGGTACTTCTCGACCAGGCCGAGCGCGACCTCGCGGGTCTCGGCCATGCCGGTCACGATGTGGATCCGGGCGGTCTCGTCGGGCGCGAGCACGACGCGGTTGCGGATCGCGACGATCGGATCGAGCACGGCGCCCTCGGAGTTGCCGAGGTCATCTCGGGTCAGCGCGATCGGATCGGCGGTCGAGCGGCCGCGCCCGACGAACGCCGCGCGCGAGGTCTCGTAGCTCGTCGCGCCGGTCGTCTTGCCGTGCACCGCGGCGAGGTGAAACATCCACGGCGGCTTCTCGCCACCCGAGCGCGGCCGGCGCGTGCACGCGATCGCCTGGAGGTCGCGCAGGAGCTCGGTCTGCACGAACAGGTTCGAGAACGCGGGGTGCGCGGCATCGGCGCCCGGCGTCGCGATCACGACCTCGGCGTAGCTCGTGATCTCGATCGTGCGGGTGGTCTTGCTGCGGTTGGTCAGGCTGATCCGCCGTAGCTCGATGTCGTCCTCGGGCGAGATGCTGATCTCGACGTGCGTGTCGATCTCGTGGTCGGTGCGGCGGACCTCGGCGCGACCCTGGGAGAAGATCGCTTCGTAGCGCGTCGCGACGGCGCGCGTCGGCTGGTGCGCGACCGACCACGTCGCGCCGCTCGCGATGTCGCGCAGGTAGCCGAACGAGCCCCAGCAGTCGCGCGTCGCGTCCTCCTGCCAGCGCGTCACCGCGAGCTCGCGCCAGCGGCTGTAGCCGCCGCCCGCCGCACTCACCATCACGTGGTAGCGCCCGTTCGACAGCAGGTGGACCTCGGGGATCGCGGTGTTCGGCGTCGGCACCACGCGCAGCGCGTTGTCGCCGGCCACCGTCGGGCCGGGCGTCGAGACCTCGGCCGGATGCGGGAAGATGGCCTGCGCGCGCGGCACGCGCTCCTGCAGGAGCAGCTCGGTCGCGCGGAACTCCGGCGTTGCCGAGAACCGCCGCTGCATCGGGCGATCGAGCAGCACGTACGCGATCGCGAGGAACGCCATGCCCTGGTGATGCGCCATGTACGAGGCGACGACCGCGTAGCCCGGATCCGCCGGCACGCGCCCGACGGTGTAGTCGATCGCCTCGTGGAGCCCGTACGGCCCGAGTGGCGCGACCTCGATCAGCCTGTGCAGATTCGCGGTCGCCGCGCGCGGATCGACGACCAGCGCGAGCGCGCACGCGTACGGTGCGATCACGAGGTCGTCGGCGAGTCCGCGCTTGAACCCGAGCCCCGGCACGCCGAACGCGCGGTACTGGTAGTCGAGCTGCGCGTCGAGCTTCTGGTAGCCCGACTCCGAGACGCCCCACGGCACGCCGCGCTCGCGGCCGTACGCGATCTGGCGCTCGACGACCGCGCGGCACGTCGCGTCGAGCAGCGTGCCGGGATAGCTCGGCATCACGAGCGCCGGCATCAGGTACTCGAACATCGAGCCACTCCACGACAACAGCGCCGGCCGCCCACCGGTGCTCGTGAGCTGGCGCCCGAGGCTGAACCAGTGCTCCTGTGGCAGCTTGCCCTGCGCGATCGCGATGAAGCTCGCGAGCCGCGCCTCCGACGCGAGCAGGTCGTAGTCGCTGGCGTCGAGCCGGCGCTCGGAGACCGCGTAGCCGATCGACATCAGGTGACGGCGGCGATCGTAGAGCAGCTCGTAGTCGATCTCGGCGAGCGCGCGACAGCGGATCGCGAGCGCGCGCAGCGCGGCGGCCCGCGTGGCGAGCGCCTCGGGCTCGGCGCGCGCGGCGAGCTCGGCGCGCAGGCGATCGACGTGATCGGCGAACGCCTGCGCCCACCAGCGTGGCTCGGCGACGCCGCGCGCGTCGAGCACGGCGACGAGTGCGGTCGCGCCGGTGGCGAGGCGCGCGAGGCTCGCGGGGACGTCGGTCGGGATGATGGCGAGCTCGGCGTGGAGCCGGGTCACCTCGCGCACGACCTCGGGCCAGGTCGGCGCGAGCCCCTCGAGGATCGCGAGCGTGTCGGGCAGCCCGGCGAGCGACGGCGGGCCGTCGGCGAGCGCGATCTCCTCGAGCCCGGCGGCGAGCGTGAGGAGGTGGCCGGCGAGGTTGCCGCTGTCGACGGTCGACACGTAGCGCGGCAGGAGCGGCGCGAGCGTCAGCGTGTCGTACCAGTTGAAGAAGTGGCCGCGGAACCGCTCGAGGCGATCGAGGGTCGCGAGCGTGTTCGTCGTGCGCGCGATCAGGTCGCCCGCGGTCACGTAGCCGAAGTCGTACGCGGTCAGGTTCGCGAGCAGCGCGAGGCCGATGTTGGTCGGCGACGTGCGGTGCGCGATGCCGCGCGGCGGATCCTCCTGCAGGTTGTCGGGTGGTAGATAGTGCTCGGCCTCGACCACGTGGGCCTCGAAGAATCGCCAGGTCCGTCGCGCGAGCATGCGGAGGAACGCGCGATCGCGCTCGGCGAGCCGGGGGAGCTCCTGCGAGCGCGGCCGGCTCGCCAGCCACGACCAGGCAGGACCGAACAGCCACGCGACGAGGAACGGCACCGCCGGGACCACGTCGCCGCGCGCGATCAGGCCGAAGCCGGCGCCGAGCGCGATCACCGGCCCGGCCCACATTACCGCGAACGCGTGCCGGAGGCGAGCGAGCCGCGCGAGGGCGGCGCGTTCGGCGTCGCGGGCGGTGCGCCACTCGAGCAGCCGGCGGCGCGTGATGAACACGCGCACGAGCGCGCGGCCGATCGCGTCGGCGGCCTGCATCGCGTCGAACGGCAAGCAGGACAGCGCGAACGCATCGCGCGCGAGCTGGTCGCCGAGCTCGGTCGCGACCATCCTCAGATAGGCGGCGCGCGGCTGATCCTCGGGTCGCCGCGCGAGCGCGACGAGCGTGCCGAACGCCGTCGGCACGAGCGTGATGCCGACGATCGCGCACGACGCGAACCAGCCCGCGCCGCACGCCCAGCCGATGCCGAGCAGCGTGACGAACGCGATCGGGATGACGCTGCGGCGCAGGTTGTCGAGGACCTTCCACTGCGACAGCCCCGAGATCGGGTTCGACGCGCGGCCACCCGGCGCGGGGACCCGGCGGAACAGCCACGCGATGATCTGCCAGTCGCCGCGCGTCCAGCGGTGGCGGCGCGCGATGTCGGCGGCGTGCGTCGCCGGGAAGTCCTCGACGAGCAGCACGTCGCTGACCAGCGCGGAGCGGGCGTACGCGGACTCGAGCAGATCGTGGCTCAGCACGCGGTTGTCGGGCAGCTTGCCGGCGAGTGCCTGGCGCATCGCGTCGACGTCGTAGATGCCCTTGCCGACGAACGAGCCCTCGCCGAACAGGTCCTGGTAGACGTCCGACACCGCGCGCGTGTACGGGTCGATGCCGGCGCGGCCGCCGAACAGCCGGGCGAACCGCGAGCGCCCGATGCTCGCCATGCTGGCAGAGAGCCGCGGCTGCAGGATCGTGTACCCCTCGACGACGCGGCCGCGCGCGGCGTCGTAGCGCGGCCGGTTGAGCGGATGCGCGAGCGTGCCCGCGAGCTCGCGGGCCGCGTCGCGCGGCAGCCCGGTATCGGCGTCGAGCGCGATCACGTAGCGCACGTCCAGGAGGCGCTCCATCGGGCCGATGCGCGTCGCGAACTTGGCGAGCTCGCCGCGCAGGAGCGCGTTCAGATCCTCGAGCTTGCCGCGCTTGCGCTCCCACCCCATCCACGCGCGCTCGCGCGGGTTCCACGTGCGGGCGCGGTGGAGCAGGAAGAAGCCGCCGTGGTTGGCGTACTTGGTGTCGAGCGCCTCGATCGCGGCGGTCGCGTGAGCGACCAGCGCGTCGTCGCCTTCGGTGACCTCGGCCTCGGCATCGCGAAAGTCGGTGACCAGCGCGAAGCCGAGGTTCGGATCGCGGTTCGCGAGGAACCGGACCTCGAGCGCCTCGACGAGCTCGTCGATCTCGTCGATGCTGCCGAGCATCGCCGGCACCGCGACCAGCGTGCGGTGCGCCTCCGGGATGCCGGCCGAGAAGTCGAGCCGCGGCAGGATCGTCGGCGCGACCACGAGCGTCGCGGCGGCGTGCACCAGCCCGATCGCGACCTCGCTCGCGCACAGCGCGAGCAACCCGATCCACGCCGGGGTCAGCGCGATCGGCGACAGCCACGCGAGCAGCAGCGTGACGAGCGACCCGAGCGCGAGGATCGCGCCGCCGTAGATCGGCCCGCGGAGCCGCGTCACGATCGCGCGCGCGAACCGGATCGGCGACCGCCGCACGCCGACCACCGCGGCGAGCGTGCGCAGGCCGCGATCGATCAGGTAGTAGCCGACGTGCGCCGTCCGATCGACGCCGGCGGCGGCGAGCCGGACCGCGTGGCGCGCGACCTCGTCCTCGGTCAGCCGGCTGTGCCGCGCGAGCCGCTCGACGACGTGGCGGTAGCGATCGCGCGTCGCGAAGTCCATCAACGGGTAGCTCGGATCGGTGCGGAGCGTCGCCTCGACCAGGCTGATCGCTTCGACGAAGTCGCGCCAGTCGGTCGCGCCGAGGTAGCGCAGGCTGCCGATGCTGTTGCCGATCGCGACCTGATCGGCGGCCTGGCTCTGACCGGCGCGCTCGAACATGCTCTCGACCGTGCGCCCGGTCTCGGCGAGGCGATGCTCGAGCCAGCCGAGCGCGAAGGCGAGCGAAGCCCCCTCGGCCTGCAGGCGCGTCACCATCTCGGCGACGAATGCGGTCGTCAGTGGAGGATCGGCGGCGATCAGGTTGGCGAGGATGCGGACCACGTCGGTCGGGCTGTCCGACGTCGCCGCCGACATCTTCGCGACCCAGCCGGCGGCCGCCTCGCGATCGCGGCGGCCGGCAACGACCGCCGCGACCACGCGACGCAGGTTCTCGATCAGCGCGAGCCGCAGCATGATCGGGATCGCCCACAGCTCGCCGAGGCACAGCGGCTGGATCGCCTGGTACGCCGCGACGAACGCGCGCAGCCCGTCGTCGTCGACCCGGCCGTGCGAGTGCGAGATCAGCTCGAGCGCGAGGTGATAGACCCGCGGCGTGCCGGCGACCGGGCCGTTCGCGAGGCGCGGGAGCTCGCGGCTGTAGTTGCGCGGGAGGTGGCGCCGCGCGGTGCGGATCTGCTCCTCGATCAGATGGAAGTTGTCGAGGAACCACTCGGCCGCTGGCGTGATCTGGCGCTGGTTCTGGACCGCGGTCGCGATCAGCGCGTACGCCTCGTCGAGCGCGACCTCGTTCTCCTGCAGGCGCGCGAGCAACCAGTCGTCGTGCGTCGGCGCGCGATGGCCGGGGATCAGCTCGTGCCAGCCCGCCATCGTGCGCGCGTGACGTTCGAGTTGACCGACGCTGAACAGCTCCGCGCGCATCGGAGCCTCGTCATATACCGCGGCGGCCTGCGCGATCACAAGTGAGCGTAGACGCTCACGATCCGCCTCGGACGAACCGCAGTCGGGTGTCGCGTCCGAGCACGGTCGGTGTGCCCTCGAGCGCGAAGCCCCACGCATCGGCGAGCGCCGCCACCCCATCGCCACCGACCCAGCTCTTCGCCGCGCCACCGACCACGATCGGCGCGACGTAGACCACGAGCTCGTCGGCGAGCCCCGCCGCGAGCATGCCGGCGTGGAGCTCGCCGCCGCCCTCGACGAGCGCCGAGGTGATGCCGGCGGCGCCGAGCCGGAGCGCGAGCGCGGCAAGATCGACACGATCGGTGCCGGGGAACCGCCAGATCTCGACGCCGCGAGCGGCGAGCGCGACCTCGCGATCGGCGGGCGCATCGGCGCGGGTCGCGATGATCGTGCGCGGCGAGTCGGTCAGGACCGCCGCGTCGAGCGGCGTGCGCAGCGCGCCGTCGACCACGACGCGCACCGGATCGCGACCGCCGCGACGGCGCGCGGACAGCCGCGGATCGTCGGCGAGCACGGTGCCGATGCCGACGACGACGGCGTCGTGCGTGTCGCGCAGGCGCATGACGTCGGCGCGCGCGGCGTCGCCGGTGATCCACTTCGACTCACCTGTGACCGTGGCGATCTTGCCATCGAGCGTGATCGCCGCCTTGAGCGTGAATGCCGGGCGATGCTGCGTGGCCCACGTGAAGAACGGCCGGTTCGCGGCGAGGCACGCGTCGCCAAGCACGCCGCGGGTGACCGCGATGCCGGCGCGCCGCAGGACCCGCGCACCACCGCCGTGGCCGGCGATCGGATCGGCGGCGCCGAACACGACGCGCGCGATGCCAGCCTCGATGATCGCGCCGGTGCACGGCGGTGTGCGACCGGTGTGGTTGCACGGCTCGAGGTTGCAGTACAGCGTCGCGCCGGCGACCGAGCGCGTGGCACGCGCGAGCGCGTCGGCCTCGCCGTGGCGCTTGCCCGGGCCGCGATGTGCGCCCTCCGCGATCACCGTGCCGCGGCGATCGACGATCACGCAGCCGACGATCGGATTCGGGGCGGTGCGGCCGCGAAACTTCTCGGCGAGCTCGAGGCAGCGCGCCATGTGCTCGGCGTCGGTCGCCTGGTCCGGCGCGCTCACTCGTTCGCAGCCGCGGCGTGCTCGTCGGTGCGTTCCTCGGCGGCCGGCTCGGGCACCGCGTCGTCATCGTGGATCACGGCATGGCGGCCGGTGTCCTCGCCGTCGACGACCTCGACCCCCTCGCTCGACCGCAGGTCGGCGACCTCCTTGACGAAGCCCTCGAGGTCGCGGAAGTCGCGATAGATCGACGCGAACCGCACGTACGCGACCTGATCGAGCGCGCGCAGCCGCGGCAGCACGCGCTCGCCGATGTCGCGCGACTTGATCTCCTGCAGCCCGAGCTCGCCGACCTCGCGCTCGACCGCCTCGGCGATCATCTGGATCTGCTCGCGCGTCACCTTGCGCTTGACGACCGCGTTGATCAGGCCGCGCTCGATCTTGTTGCGGTCGAATGCCTGGCGCGTGCCGTCGTTCTTGATCACGAGCGGCATCGACTCCTCGATGCGCTCGTACGTCGTGTAGCGGCGCGTGCAACCCTCGCACTCGCGGCGACGGCGGATCTCGCCGCCATCTTTCGAGACCCGGGTCTCGATGACCTTGTCCTCGTGCGTGCTGCAGAACGGACAGCGCATCGTTACTTGGGGTCGAGCGCGGTGAGCTGGTCGACGCGCTTCTGGTGCCGCCCGCCCTCGAACTCGGTCGCGCGATACGCGTCGATCGCGGCCTCGGCGACGCCGGTGCCGATCACGCGCGCACCCATCGCGATCACGTTCGCGTTGTTGTGCAGCCGCGACACGTGCGCGGTGAACGAGTCGTGGACCAGCGCGCAGCGCACGCCGGGGACCTTGTTCGCCGCGATCGAGATCCCGATGCCGCTGCCGCACACGACGAGGCCGCGCGAGGCCGGCTCGGCCGCGACGCGCTTGCCGACCGCCGCGCCGAACTCGGGATAGTCGACCGACGCGTCGCTGGTCGTGCCGAGGTCGACGACCTCATCGCCGAGCCCGCGGATGTACGCGACGAGCTGCTGTTTCAGCGCGAAGCCGGCATGATCCGAGCCCGCGTACCACTTCATGCTCAGTCGCCCTTGTAGCGCGAGATGATCATCGCGGCGTTGGTGCCGCCAAAGCCGAAGCTGTTCGACATCGCGTGATCGACGCGGACCTCGCGCGCCGTGTTCGGCACGTAGTCGAGATCGCACTCGGGATCCGGCGTCGTGTAGTTGATCGTCGGCGGCAGCACGTTGCGCGAGATCGCGAGCGCGGTGATCGCGGCCTCGATGCCGCCGGCGGCGCCGAGCGTGTGACCGGTCATCGACTTGGTCGAGGACATCGCGAGCTTCCTAGCGTGGTCGCCGAACACGGCCTTGACCGCGAACGTCTCGTTCTTGTCGTTGAGATCGGTCGAGGTGCCGTGCGCGTTGATGTACATGATGTCGCTCGGGGACAGTCGGGCGTCCGCGAGCGTCTTCTTGAAGCAGACCTGCGCGCCGCGGTGCTCCGGCGCCGGAGCGGCGACGTGGTGCGCATCGCAGTTCGCGTTGTAGCCGACGAGCTCGCCGTAGATCCGCGCGCCGCGCTTCTTGGCGTACTCGAGCTCCTCGAGCACGACGACGCCGGCGCCCTCGCCGATCACGAAGCCGTCGCGGTCCTTGTCGAACGGCCGGCTCGCGTGCAGCGGATCGTCGTTGCGGGTCGACATCGCGCGCATCGCGTTGAACCCGCCGACGCCGAGCACGGTGATCGTCGCCTCGGCGCCGCCGGCGATCATGCCGTCGGCGTAGCCGTGGCGGATCGTGCGCATCGCCTCACCGATCGAGTGCGCGCCGGTCGCGCACGCCGAGACGTGCGAGAAGTTCGGCCCGGTCGCGCCGGTCCGGATCGCGATCATGCCGGGGACCTCGTTCGTGATGATGTCGGTCACGAAGTACGGCGAGAACCCGTGGCGCGGGCCCTTCTCCTTCTGGGCCCACAGCGTGTTCTCGATCGTCTGTACGCCGGACAGCCCGGCGCCGACGTAGCTGCCCCAGCGGTCCTCGTCACCGGCGGGCACCTTCGTGCCGAGTCCGGAGTCCTCGAGCGCCATCATGCCGGCGGCGACGCCGAACTGGAGGAACCGATCGAGGTGCTTGAGCTCGCGCTTGTCGAAGTACTTCGGCGCGGTGACGTCCCAGCCCTTGGCCTCGCACGAGAACTTCGTCGCGAAGTTCGTCGTGTCGAACAGCGTGGTCGGTCCAGCGCCGCTCTTGCCCGCGAGGAGTCCCGACCAGGTCGACTCGAGGTCGTTGCCGAGGGGGGTGATGAGGCCGATGCCGGTGATGACAACGCGACGCATGGCTAGCTCCTACCGTGAACCCGGGTGGATGTCACCCGGCCGCTATCACTTGCCGTAGTGCGTGGTGATGTAGTTCGTGGCGTCCTTGACGGTCTTGATCTGCTCGGTGTCTTCCTCGGGGATCGTGATCTTGAACTCCTGCTCGAACGCGAGCACGAGCTCGACCACCGCGAGGGAGTCGGCCTTGAGATCGTCGATGAACGACGCCTCGGGGCGCAGCTGCTCGGGGGACACCTCGAGCTGGTTGCAGATGATTTCCTTGACCTTGCTCTCGATGTCGGCGGGCGTCATGGGCCGCTTGTAACCCGAGCGCGATCGGTTGTCACATCAACAACCCGCCATTTACCCGGAGTACCTGTCCGGTGATGTAACCAGCTTCGGGGCCGGCGAGGAACGCCGCGGCGCCGGCGACCTCCTCGGGCGCCGCGATCCGACCGAGCGGGATTCCCTCGAGCAGCTTGGCGCGCGCGGCCTCGGGCAGCTCGGTCGCCGTCATGTCGGTCTCGATGAAGCCGGGGGAGATCGCGTTGACCGTGACGCCGCGCGACGCGAGCTCCTTCGCGGTCGCCATCGTCAGGCCGATCAGGCCCGCCTTGCTCGCGGCATAGGCGACCTGGCCGCCGTTGCCCATCTCGCCGACGACCGACGTGATGTTGATGATCCGGCCGCTCGCCTTGGCGCGCAGCAGGAACGACGCCGCGGCGCGCGTGCAGTGGAACGCGCCGGCCAGGTTGGTCTGGAGCGTCTTCATCCACTGCTCGTCGGAGAACCGCATCAGCATGCCGTTCACCGCGACGCCCGCGTTGTTCACGAGGATGTCGAGCGAGCCGTGATCCTTGGCGATCGCCTTGATCGCCTCGGTGACCGCCGCGCTGTTCGCGACGTCGAACCCGCTGATCGCCGCCTGCCCGCCCGCCGCCTCGACGGCGGCACAGGTCTCGCGCGCCGCGTCCTCGCGCGACGCGTAGTTGACGATGACCTTGGCGCCGCGCTGGCCGAGCGCGATACAGATCGCGCGCCCGATGCCGCGCGAACCGCCGGTGACGAGGGCGACCTTGCCCGCGAGTGCCTTGTCGATGATCGCCATGCCATCTCCTACTTGGTGAATCCGTTGACTTCGTGCGGCTCGCCGATCGTCGAGACCTCGATGGTCTCCGCGATCCGCTTGACGAGCCCCTTCAACACGGCGCCGGAGCCGAGCTCGTAGGCCCGGGTGACGCCGAGCTTGGCGATCGCCTGGATCGACGCTTCCCAGCGCACCGCGCCGGTGACCTGCTGCACGAGCAGCTTCTTGATCGCGACCGGATCGGTCGTCGGCTCCGCGGTCACGTTGGCGACGACCGGCACGCTCGGCACCGCGATCGCGATCGGCGCGAGGGCCTCGGCGAGCCGATCCGCCGCGGGCTGCATCATCGAGCAATGGAACGGGGCGCTCACGTTGAGCTTCACGGCGCGCTTGGCCCCGGCGGTCTTCGCCAGCGGGATCGCGCGGTCGACCGCGGCGACGTGACCGGAGATCACGATCTGACCGCCGCCGTTGATGTTGGCGGGCTCGACCGGCTCGCCGGGCGCGCTCGCCTCCGCGCACACCTTCTGCGTCGCCTCGAGATCGAGGCCCATCAACGCGGCCATCGCGCCCTCGCCGACCGCGACCGCGTCCTGCATGTACGTGCCGCGCAGGTGGACGAGCTTCACCGCGTCGGCCAGCGTCAGCGCGCCGGCCGCGACCAGCGCGGTCCACTCGCCGAGCGAGTGCCCGGCGACGAGGTCGAACTCGAGGCCCTTCTCGCGGAGCGCGCGGAACACCGCGATCGACGTCACCAGGATCGCCGGCTGGGTGAACTTGGTGAGCGTGAGGTCGTCCTCGGGGCCATCGAAGCACAGCTTCGACAGCGAGAACCCGAGGACATCGTCGGCCTCGGCGTAGGTGGCCTTGGCCACCTCGCTCGCGATCGCGAGGTCGCGACCCATGCCGACGCGTTGCGAACCTTGCCCGGGAAACAGGAGCGCGGTCTTCATGACGCGAGATGTACCAACAAACGGTACCCTCGGGATCGATGAGCGAGCGGTTCGATCTGTGTGTCATCGGCGCCGGCCCGGCCGGCATCGCCGGGGCGATCCGCGCGACCGACCTCGGCAAGCGGGTCGCGCTGATCGACGCGGGACCACTCGGTGGCGCCGGGATCGACGGCGCGCTGTCGAGCAAGACGCTGTGGCACCTCGCCGGCGACTTCGCGCGCGCCCACCGCGACGACCGCGGCTACGCGGGTGGCAACCTGCTCGCGTCGTGGGCCGCGGTGCGCGCCGAGGTCGAGGCCGCGTGCCGGGAGGCGCAGGCGCTGATCGCCCGCCAGCTCGACGCGCTGCCGCTGATCACCCGGATCGCCGGGCGCGCGAAGTTCGTCGGGCTCGACGCGATCGACGTCGACGGTCGCGCGATCAGCGCCGACCGCTTCCTCGTCGCGGTCGGCAGTAGGCCCCGAGTGCCGGCGAACCTCGCGGTCGACGGCGTCCGCATCGTGACCAGCGATCACATCGAGCGCGGCGACGCGCTGCCGAAGCGGCTCGCGATCATCGGCGCCGGGATCGTGGGGTGCGAGTATGCGACGATCTTCGCGCAGCTCGGGCAGACCTCGGTCGAGCTGTTCGATCGCCAGCCGCGGATCTTGCCGTTCGAGGACGCGGACGTCGCCGCGGTGGTCGCCGCGCGGTTCGCCGCGACCGGGGTGCACGTCCATCGCGCGGCCCGGATCGACTCGGCGACCGTCGAGGGCGACGAGGCCGTCGTGCAGTTCACCGGGCACGACAGCAAGGAATACATGCTGCGCTACGATCGCGTGCTGGTCGCGACCGGGCGCACGCCGGCGACCCGGGGACTCGGGCTCGAGCTCGCGAACGTGCTGACCGACGAGGCGGGCGGCATCGTGGCGACCGAGGGCACGCGGACGAGCGCGCGCCACGTGTGGGCGGCCGGCGACGTCACGCCGGATCTCATGCTCGCGAACCTCGCCGAGCTCGAGGCGCGCGCGGCGATCGAGGACATGTACGATCTCGATCCGCCACCGATCGTTCACGAGGCGCAGCCGTCGATCTACTTCCTGTCGCCCGAGGTCGGCGCGGTCGGCCTCGACGAGCAGAAGGCCAAGGCCGCCGGCATCCGCTACCGCGCCGCGATCGTGCGCAACACGGTCAACCGGCGCAACCTCGCGATGCGCTCGACCGACGGCTTCGTCAAGCTGCTCGCCCGCCGCGACGGCCGGCTGCTCGGGCTCCGCGTCGTCGGGCCGCAGGCCGGCACGTGCATCCAGGGCGTCGCGTTGATCATCAACCAGGGCGGCACGCTCGACATGATCGAGCGCTGCGTCCATCCGCACCCCGCGGTGACCGAGGGCGTGCTCGAGGCCGCGCGGCTCCTGCTCGGCAAGTCGCTCTACAAGCCGGGCGCGATGCCCGAGCACGTCTCGATCGTCGAAGGCTGAGCTGCGCGTGCGCGACGCAGGGGGCGCAACCGGTTGCGCAGTGTCGAACCGGGGTGGCAGAACGGACACGTCGGGGTCCATTCGGTCTCGCTGCGACGACGATCACGTCTGGCTGCGTCGTCCGGATTTCACGTGGTTGCGTCGGAGATCCGTGACGAGATCTGTGACGCGAACCGTCACGATGAACGCGCATGGGTGTTGCACACATCCGACTCATCATGGTCGAGCACAACGCCGAGCTTTCCGAGCCGAAGCAGCCCCTTCCGGTCATCCAGATTCCGCAGAAGCGGATGCAGAGCGACGACGCGAAGTCCAAGGAGCCCGAGGACGCCGACGAGCCGTGGATCTGCCGCGGTCGGGATTAGCTACAGCGCGAGTGGCGCCGCGGTGCTGGCCATCGCGATGGCGTTCGCCAGCGCGAGCGCGTCGCTTCGGCCGTGCGCGATGATCACGGGCCTGGTGACGCCCGCGAGGAGCGCGCCGCCGATCGAGGCGTAGTCGGCGAGGACGCCCTCGAGAGTCTTCACGACGACGTTGCCGGTGAAGCCGTCGGTGGTGACCACGTCCACCGTGAACAGCTCGTGGCCCTCGATGTAGCCGACGTACTCGAAGGCGCCGGTCGCCTGTCCGAGGAGCGTGTGGGCGGCGCGGGTGAGCTCGGTGCCCTTGCCGGGCTCGGCGCCGTTCGACAGGAGGCCAACGCGGGGACGCGCCACGCCATAACAGGCGCGCGCGTAGGCGGCGCCGAGCATGCCGAACTGCGCGAGCATCGCCGGCCTCGGATCGACGTTCGCACCGGCGTCGGCGAGCACGACGCGGCGGCCATCGGGCGCCGGCAGCGCGGCGACGATCGCCGGTCGGTCGACCCCAGGCGCACGCCCCAACACGAACACGGCGGCCGCGAGCACCGCGCCGCTGTTGCCGGCCGACACGAGCGCGTCGGCGTCGCCGCACGCGAGCAGCTGCATCGCGACGCGGAGCGAGCTGTCCGGCTTGGCGCGGAACACCGCGGCCGGATGATCGGTCATCGTGACGACCTGTGACGCGTGGACGACGCGGATCGCGGGGTGCTCGGGTGCGCCGAGCGAAACGCGATCGCCGACCAGGATCACCTCGAGGTCGGCACGCGCACGAACCGCACGTAGCGCGCCGGCGAGCTCGGGCTCGGGCGCGCGATCACTTCCCATCGCGTCGACGACGACGCGCATGACTCACTCGGCGGCGGCGGTCTTCTTCGCGATGATGGTCTCGCCGTTGTACTTGCCGCACGCCATGCAGACGCGATGCGGAATACGGGGCGCGCCGCAATCACCGCAGGCCTGGACGGCCATGTGGTTCATACCGGACTTGCGGCTCCAGGCGGAGCGCTGTTGAGCAGTGCGGGCGGGGCCGCGACGACGTTTCTGGAGTGCCATGGGAGACCTTCTATCTGGACGCGCGGTTTTGCCCGATCACGAGGGCAATTTCAAGCCTTTGAACGTGGCGAGTTTGGCCAGCCGGGGGTCGATCGGCTTCTCGCACGTGCAAGACGAGGTGTTCTTGTCGATGCCACACTGAGGGCATAAACCCTTGCAGTCTTCACGACATAGCGGTGCATACGGGACCGCGAGGACGAACTGCTCGCGCAGCAGCGGCTCGAGGTCGATCTTCTCGCCGTCGAACGCGAACAGGTCGAGGTCGTCGGTCGGGACCTCCTCACCCTCGCCGTCGTCGGTCTTCTTGTCGTCCTCGCTCGGCATCTCCGATGCCGGCATGAACGTGACTCGCAGGGTGTCGTGGAGCTCGAGGCGGACCGGGCCGACGCAGCGACCGCACGCGACCACCAGGTGGCCGGTGAACTCGCCGGCTGCGAACGCGTGGTTACCGTCGGCGTAGAGCTCGAGCTCGGCCTTGCCCTCGCCGGCCGCCGGATCTGGGTTCGGCGCGCCGAGCGCGTCGCGCATCGGCATGCCGCGTAGCCAGTCGTCGACCAGCGTGCCGGGCACCTCGAACGTCCGCTTGGTCGGCAGCTCGAGGACACGCACGACGTAGGGAGCCTCCACCGGCCGCGGCTTCATGGGGCGCGCACTATAGGGGGCGTCGCCCGGCTGTCAAGGCGCGTACTATCTCCCGCGATGCGCTTCGCCCTGCTCGGTCTCGCAGTTCTCGTCGCGTGCGGCGATGATCCGCCGCCCACGATCAACTACGCCTCGTTCGGCCCGCTCGCCGGCGACGCCGGCAAGGGCAGCTGGCGGTTCGGGGTCGCGACCGCCGCGACCCAGATCGAGGACCTGGACGTCCACACCGACTGGTACGCGTGGACCGCGCCGACCGCGATGGGCGGGCTCGGCAAGGGCACCTTCGTCGGCGATGCGACGCGTGGCTACTCGATGGCGACCTCGGATGTCGAGCTGATCGCCGGGCTCGGCGTCGACAGCTACCGGTTCTCGATCGAGTGGGCCCGGATCGAGCCGATCAAGGATCAGATCGACGAGGCCGCGATCCAGCACTACCGCGACGAGCTCACCGCGCTGATCGCCAAGGGGATCCACCCCGTCGTCACCGTGCATCACTTCTCGAACCCGGTATGGGTCGCCGATCCGCGCTCGATCGGGTGCACCGGCGGCCCGACCGACACCAACCTGTGCGGCTTCGGCCATCCGATCGGCGGCCCGCTGATCGTCGCGCAGATGGCGGAGCACGCGAAGCTCCTCGGCGAGCGGTTCGGCGATCTCGTCGACGAGTGGGGCACGGTCAACGAGCCGATCAACTACCTGTTCGCGGCGTACGGCGTCGGCTACTTCCCGCCCGGCATCACGAATCTCACGCAGATCCAGAACCTGATCCCGGTGATCCGCGACTACATCGCCGGGCACGCGGCGATGTATCACGCGCTCAAGCAGTACGACACGGTCGACGCCGATGGCGACGGCGTGGCGGCGAGCGTCGGGTTCTCGATGTCGGTCGCCGACTGGGAGCCCTCGCGCTCCGGCAAGCCGTCGACCAACCCCGACGACGTCGCCGCGCGCGATCGGCTGGTCTACATCTTCCACTACGTGTTCGTCGATGCCGCGATCAACGGCACGTTCGACGCGACGCTCGACGGCACCTCGGTCGAGCAGCACCCCGAGTGGAAGGGCACCGCCGACTGGCTCGGGCTGCAGTACTACTTCCGCGCCGGGGTCTCGGCGGATCGCGCCCTGCTCGGCCCGCCGGCGTCGTTCACGCCGTGCACCGGCGGCCTCGATTTCGGCGCATGCCTGCAGGCGACCGACCTGTCGTACTGCGTGCCGCGCATGGGCTACGAGGGCTGGGCCGACGGCTTTCACGACGTGCTCGTCGCGTTTGGAAAGCGCTATCCCACCCTGCCGCTCGTCGTCACCGAGGCCGGGATCGCGACCGAGGTCGGCCGCCGCCGCGCCGAGAACATCGTCCGCATCCTCGAGGCGACCGAGCGGGCGCGCGCCGAGGGCGTCGATGTCCGCGGCTACTATCACTGGAGCCTGACCGACAACTTCGAGTGGGCCGAGGGTTTCGGGCCGCGCTTCGGGCTGTTCGACGTCGACTACACGTCGTACGCGCGCATGCCGACCGAGGGCGCCGACGTGCTCGGCGCCATCGCCCACGCCCGTCAACTGACGGCGGCACAGCGCACGATGTACGGCGGCACCGGTCCGATGACCGCCGAGAGCAGCGCGGTGGTCGATCCGTTCTGCGCCAAGCAGGAGTGATACGATCGCCGGATGCGCTGGCTTGCACTCGTCGCGGTCGGCGCGGTCGGCGCGCTCGGCGGTGCATGCGGCTTCAGCGGAGCGGCCAACGGTGGCGACGCCTCGGCCGGCGAAGCCGGATCGGGCTCGGGCACGAACTCCGAGGCCGGGACGCCGCCCGATACCGATGGCGATGGCATCGCGAACGCCAGCGACAACTGCCCGACCACCGCGAACACCGATCAGAGCGACGAGGACGGCGATGCGGTCGGCGACGTCTGCGATCCGTGCCCGATGGTCGCGCACGAGAACCCGCAGGACACCGACGGCGATCACCTGCCCGATGTCTGCGATCCGCATCCGAACGCCACCGGCGACTCGATCGCCGAGTTCATCCCGTTCTTCACCCCCAACGGCGGGCTCCCGACCGGCTGGACGATCGCGGCCGGCGGCGACGACTGGTCCGTGGTCGGTCACGCGCTGTCGATCAACGCGAACGCCTCGACGCACATCATCGTCCACCAGACCGCGCTCGCGAACCAGGCGGTCGAGGTCGGGTTCGATCTGGTCGCCCACGCGATCCAGGCGGGCGACAAGGGCTTCTTCGACGTGCTCGCCAACACGGTCGCGAACGGCGAGCAGTACCTCGCCGGCGGGTTCCGCTACGACCTGTCGGGCCGCGAGGTGTTCGACTACGACAAGGGCCGGTCGGGCCTGGAGTTCAAGACCGTCGCGGAAGCGCCGGACCCGACGATCGCGCCGAGCTTCTTCCGGCTCGCCGTGCTCGGCGATCCGGCGACCGCGGCGATGAAGACGACGGGTGGCACCGCGCCGGTCGTGCTGTCGGGCGCCGATCCGCAGCGCGCGGCCAACCCGTACATCGGCCTGCGGATCGCGAACGCGACCAGCGTCATCCACTACGTCGCGATCTACACGTTCCCGTAGCGGCAGGCCGCGGCGAGCGCCTCGACCAGCGCGGCGACCGCGCCGGGCGCGGCGGCCGGCGCGCTCTTTGCGACCGCGTCGACCAGGGCGGTTCCGACGACGATGCCGTCGGCGAGCCCGGCGAATCGCGCGACGTCGGCGGGTGTGCGGATCCCGAAGCCGACCGCGACCGGCGCGTGCGCCGCGCTGCGGATCGCGGCGAGCCGCTCGGGCGACACCAGCGCCGCGGGCTTGTCGCCGGTCACCCCGGTGACCGACACGTAGTAGACGAACGGCGGCGCGAACGATCCGAGGCGCGCGATCCGCGCCGGCGTCGAGGTCGGCGCGATCAGCGGGATCACGCCGAGCCCGCGCGCGGCGAGCGGCGTCGCGAGCTCGCCGAGCTCCTCGAGCGGCAGATCGACGGTGAGCACGGCGTCGACGCCGGCCGCCTTCGCCGCGTCGGCGAACCGCTCGACCCCCATCACGAAGATCGGGTTGTAGTAGCCGAACAACACGACCGGCGTGGTGATGCCGCGCGCGCGCAGCGTGGCGACCGCGGCGAGCGCCCCGACCAACCCGGCGCCGGTGTCGAGCGCGCGCTCCATCGCGCGCTGGATCGACGGGCCGTCGGCCGACGGATCGGAGTACGGCACGCCGATCTCGAGGACGTCGCAGCCGCGGCGGCACACCTGCTCCATGATCTCGATCGAGGTCGCCGGATCCGGATCGCCGAACGTGAGGTATGCGACGAACGCCGCGCGCCGGTCCTCGCGTGCGCGCGCGAACACCTCGGCGAGCCTCACGACACACTCCGCTGCGCGATCGTGACCATGTCCTTGTCGCCGCGGCCCGACAGGCCGACCACGATGGCGCCACCCGGGGAGACCGCGCGCGCGACCTCGTCGAGCGCGGCGATCGCGTGGGCGGTCTCGAGCGCGCAGAGGATGCCCTCGGTGCGCGCGAGGCGCGCGAGGCCCGCGAGCGCCTCGTCGTCGGTGCGCGACACGTAGGTCACGCGCCCCGACTGCTTCCACGCCGCGTGCTCGGGGCCGACGCCGGGATAGTCGAGGCCCGCGCTGATCGAGTGGGCGTGCGCGATCTGACCGAGCCGCGCGTCGTCGGTGTGGGTCAGCACGTAGCTCTTGCTGCCGTGGAGCACGCCGATGCGCCCGGCGGTGAGCGTGGCGGCGTGGCGCCCGGTCGCGATGCCGTCGCCGGCGGCCTCGACGCCGAACAGCTGCACGGTCGGATCGTCGGCGAACGGCGCGAACAGGCCCGCCGCGTTGGAGCCGCCGCCGACGCACGCGACCAGCGCATCCGCGGTGCGACCGAGCCCGCGCAGCTGGAGGCGGACCTCGCGACCGATCACCGACTGGAGGTCGCGCACGAGCCACGGGTACGGGTGCGGGCCGGCGACCGAGCCGATCAGGTAGAACGTGTCCTCGACGTGCGTCACCCAGGCGCGCATCGCCTCGTTCATCGCGTCCTTGAGCGTGCGCGTGCCGGACTCGACCGCGTGGACCCTGGCGCCGAGCAGCTTCATCCGCTCGACGTTGAGCGCCTGGCGCACGACGTCCTCGGCGCCCATGAATACCTCGCACGGCATGCCGAACAGCGCGGCGACCGTCGCGCTCGCGACGCCGTGCTGGCCGGCGCCGGTCTCGGCGATCAACTTGCGCTTGCCCATCCGGCGCGCGAGCACGGCCTGGCCGATGCAGTTGTTGATCTTGTGCGCACCGGTGTGGTTGAGGTCCTCGCGCTTGCAGAACACGTCGACGCCGAGCTCCTCGGACAGCCGGCGGGCGTGATACAGGCGCGACGGACGTCCGACGTAGTCGTGCAACAGGGCGTCGACCTCGGCCCAGTACGTCGGATCCTTGCGCGCGGCGCGCCACGCGGCTTCGAGCTCGGTGATCGCGGGCATCAGCGTCTCGGCGACGTACTGGCCGCCGAACTGGCCGAAGCGGCCGTCGATCGGCTCGGGGAGCAGGGCGATCTCGTCGGCGGTGGCCATGCACTCCTCGGTTATCACGCGTTGCGGACCGCGGCCACGAACGCCGCGAGCTTTTGCGGATCCTTGATGCCGGGAGCGAGCTCGACCCCGCTCGCGACATCGACGCACCACGGTCGCCCGGCGTGGATCGCGGCGGCGACGGTGTCCGGGCCGAGCCCGCCGGCGAGCACGATCGGCACGTTCGGCAGCCGGGTGCGCGCCTCGGTGACCAGCTCGACGTCGATCGTGACGCGGCGTGCGTCGCCGCTGGCGTGGCGCGCGGCCGCGGCCGGGGCGTCGAGCAAGAGTGCGTCGGCGTGGGCCTCGAGTTGCCAGCGCGCGAGCGCGTCGAGATCGCGGCCCGACGCGATCGACCACGCGCGCCAGATCGGACGCGCGCAGGTGCGGCGCACCTCGGTGACGAACTCCGGAGACTCGTCGCCATGAAGCTGGATCACGTCGAGGTTCGCGAGCTCGACCGCCCGCGCGAGGTCGTCGAGCGCGGCATCGACGAACACGCCGACCAGCTTCACCGGGCCGGCGGAGCGCGCGATGCCGGCGACGAGCTCGGCGCGCGCGTGGTCGACGTAGCGCTTGCTGCGCGGCCAGAAGTTGAGCCCGAGGTAGTCGACGCCGGAGGCCGCGACCCGGGCGGCGTCATCGGCGAGCGTGACGCCGCAGATCTTGACCAGCGTCACGCGAGCAACGCGCGCAGCGCGTCTCCCGGCGAGCTCGCGCGCATCAGCTGCTCGCCGACCAGGACGGCGTGCGCGCCGACCGCGCCGAGCAGCCGGACGTCGGCCGCGACCCGGATGCCGCTCTCCGCGACCAGCACGACGTCGGGTGGCACCAGCTTCGCGATCACGCCGGTCAGCGACATGTCGATCTCGAACGTGCGGAGGTCGCGGTGGTTGACGCCGATCAACGTCGCGTCGAGCTTCGCCGCGACCTCGGCCTCGCGCGGATCGTGGACCTCGACGAGCGTGTCGAGCCCGTACTCGGTGGCGCACGCGAGCAGCTCGCCGAGCAGCGTGGCGTCGAGCGCCGCGACGATCAGCAGCACCCCATCGGCGCCGGCCGCGCGCGCCTCGATCACCTGGTACGGATCGATCACGAAGTCCTTGCGAAGGAGCGGCAGCGTCACCGCGTCGCGCACGCGCGCCAGGAAGCCGAGCTCGCCGTCGAAGAACTTGCGGTCGGTGAGGACGCTGAGCGCCGCGGCCCCACCGGCGGCATAGTCGCGCGCGATCGCGGCCGGATCGGCGCCCGGCCGGATCGGTCCCGCGGATGGCGACGCGCGCTTGATCTCGGCGAGCACGCGCACCGGATCGCCCGGCGGCCGGCGCAGCGCCCGCAGCAACCCGCGCGCCGGCGGCAGCGCGCGCGCCTCGGCGGCGAGCCCGGCCAGCGGGCGATCGAGCTTGGCAGCGCGGACCTCCTCGGCCTTCGCGGTCAGGATCTTCTCGAGGATGTTGGGGCGCCGCTCGGTGGTCACGCGGCCACCTCGCGCCAGCGGACGAGCAGGTCGTGCCCTGCCCCGGTTCGCGCCGCGGTCACCGCGCGCGCGTGCTGCGTTGGGAGCCGCGCGAGATCGAGCCGCCCGGGCTCGAGCAGCTCGAGCGCGAGCGCCGCGGTCATCGCCGCCGCGATCGTCGGCGCGTCGGACGCGCCGCGCTGACCGGCGAGGACCTGGCGGAGCACGTCGGCATTGTACGCCGCGTCGCCCCCGGCGAGCTCGGCCGGATCGACCGGGTCGACCCCGAAGCTCGCGGGCGTCAGCGTCAGCGAGTGGACGAGATCGTCCTCGGCGTCCCACAGCGCCACGTGGGTGTCGCCGCGCACCGCGATCTCGTCGATGCCGCCGTCGCCGTGGACGACCGCGGCGCGCCGCAGGCCGAGCGCGCCGAGCGCGGCGGCGACCGGCTCGCACCACCTTCGATCGTAGACGCCGACGACCTGGTGGCGGACCTCGGCCGGGTTGGTCAGCGGCCCGAGCAGGTTGAAGATCGTGCGGGTGCCGAGCTCCTTGCGCGGCGCGCTCACCGCGCGGGTCGCGCCGTGGAACCGCGGCGCGAACAGGAACCCGATGCCGACCTCGCGGATCGAGCGCGCGACGTGGGCGGGCTCGCGGTCGACCGGGATGCCGAGCGCCTCGAGGACATCGGCCGAGCCGCACTTGCTCGAGAGCGCGCGGTTGCCATGCTTGGCGACCACACCACCGCACGCGGCGACCAGGATCGCGGCGAGCGTGCTGATGTTGATCGTGCCCGAACCATCGCCGCCCGTGCCGCAGGTGTCGATCGAGCGCTCGCGTCCGGCGATCTCGATCGGCGTCGCCCGCACGCGCATCGCGGAGGCCGCGCCGACCAGCTCGTCGACCGTCTCGCCCTTGGCTCGCAGGGCGATCAGCAGGCCGCCGATCTGGGCCGGCGTCGCGTGGCCATCCATGATGAAGCCGATCACGTCCGCCATCTCGGCGCGCGACAGGTCGTGCTTGTCGACCGCGCGCGCGATCGCGCGGACGATCACGCTCACGACGCTGCCATCCTCAGGAAGTTGCCGAGGATCTGCTTGCCGGCGGTCGTCATGATCGACTCGGGGTGGAACTGGACGCCCTCGAGCGGCCGGCCCGGCCCCTTGGCGCGCACGCCCATGATCTCGTCTTCCCAGGTCTTCGCGGTGACCTCGAGGCCATCGGGCAGCGACTCCGGCGCGATCACGAGCGAGTGGTAGCGCGTCGCGACGAACGGGTTCGGCACGCCGGCGAACAGGCCCTTCTCGTCGTGGAACATCTTGCTGGTCTTGCCGTGCATCACGCGCGGCGCGCGCACGACCCGGCCGCCGAACACCTGGCCGATGCTCTGGTGGCCGAGGCACACGCCGAGGATCGGGATGTCGCCGGCGTAGGTCTTGATGACCTCCATCGAGATGCCGGCCTCGTTCGGCGTGCACGGGCCTGGCGAGATCACGATCGCGCCGCCGTCGCCGACGCGATCGCCGACCTCGGAGACCGTGATCGCGTCGTTGCGCTCGACCGTGACCTGGGCGCCGAGCTCGCCGAGGTACTGCGCGAGGTTGTAGGTGAAGCTGTCGTAGTTGTCGATCAACAGGATCTTCATCATCGTGGCCTCGCCTCGCTCGGGCTCGCTCCGTCGCCAGCTGCTCGCGACGCGCCCTCCCGCGCCATCGCGACCGCGCGGAGCACCGCGCGCGCCTTGTTGACGCACTCCTGATACTCGAGCTCGGGCACGCTGTCGGCGACCAGGCCGGCCCCGGCCTGCACGTAGATCGTGTCGTTCGCCGACACCAGCGTCCGGATCGCGATCGCGAGATCGAGGTTGCCGGTGTAGCTGATGTAGCCGACCGCGCCGCCGTAGATGCCGCGCTGATGCGGCTCGAGCTCGTCGATGATCTCCATCGCGCGGATCTTCGGCGCCCCCGACAGCGTGCCGGCCGGGAACGCCGCGCGCAGCACGTCGACCCAGGTCTTGCCGGGCGCGAGCTCGCCGACGACATGCGACGTCATGTGCATCACGTGCGAGTACTTCTCGACCACCATCTGCTCGGCGACCTGGACCGTGCCGGTCGCGGCGACGCGGCCGACATCGTTGCGGCCGAGGTCGATCAGCATGAGGTGCTCGGCGAGCTCCTTGGGATCGGCGAGCAGCTCGGCCGCCAGCCGATCGTCGTCGCCCGCGGTGCGCCCGCGCGGGCGGGTGCCCGCGATCGGGCGGACCTCGACGCGGCCATCGGACAGCCGCACGAGCGTCTCGGGCGACGCGCCGGTCACGCGCGCGTCGGGGAACTCGAGGTGGAACATGTACGGCGACGGGTTGATCACGCGCAGCGCGCGGTAGACGTCGAGCGGCCGCGCGCCACCGGCCGGCTCGGAGAACCGCTGCGACAGCACGACCTGAAACGCGTCGCCGGCCAGGATGTACTCCTTCACGCGCTCGACGCCGGCGCAGTACGCCTCGCGCGTCGTGGTCGACGGCGGCACGTGGGTATCCACCGGATCGGTGTGGTGCGGCGGCGTCAGCGCGGGCAGCGGCCGGCGCGGCGCGCGTAGCTTGTCGACGATCGCGTCGATCCGCTCGCACGCGCGCGTGTACGCGGCCTCGGCGCGCTCGGGCCGCGCGACATACGGCGTCGCGACGATCTTCAGCGTCTGCCGCAGGTTGTCGAAGATCACCAGCGTGTCGGTGATCACCATGCACAGCGGCGGCAGCGTCTCGTCGCCGGGACCGGGCTGCGCGCGCTGCGGGAGATCCTCGAACGCGCGCACGCAGTCGTAGGCAAGCCAGCCGACCGCGCCACCCCAGAACCGCGGCAGCCCGACCACGTCGACCGGGCGCATCTCGCCGAGCACCTCGGCGAGCGCGGCGGTGGGATCCGGCGTCGCCCAGTCGACCGTGTGTGGCGGCTTGCCGGTGTCGACGTCGTACCAGGTCACCGACGCGGTGCCGGCCTTCCAGCGCACGACCGCGCGGGGCGCGACGCCGACGAACGAGTACGCCGCCCAGGTCGCGCCGCCGACCACCGACTCGAGCAGGAACGAGTAGTCGTGCGGCCCGCCGAGCTGCGCGTACGCCGACACCGGGGTGTCGCCGTCGGCGAGCAGCTCGCGATAGACCGGGATCAGGTTCCCGCGGGTCGCGGCCGCGATGAACTCGTCGCGCGTCGGGGTGAACATCGTCGGCAGGGTTATATCCGAACTGGCGACGCGGGGTAGTTTGGTCCACAGTACCGGCATGCCCACGCGAAGCCGTTTCGGCAAATCCGAGACGCGCGAGCTGGTCGAGCGCGACCGGCTGCGCCAGGGAAGCCGGTTCCACGAGCCAACCGAGTGGAAGATGGGGAACGGAACGTTCTTCATCGCGTTCGTCGCGATCGCGGCCGCGATCACGGTCGCCGTGCTCCTGCTGCGGTAGCTTCACAGGGCATGCACCCCGCGCTCGCCGCTACCCTCGCCACCGTCGACCCCGAGATCGCCGAGTTGATTGCCGGCGAGGAGCGTCGCCAGCGCGACAAGGTCCGGCTGATCGCGTCGGAGAACTACGTGTCGGGCGCCGTGCTCGCGGCGACCGGCTCGGTGCTGACCAACAAGTACAGCGAGGGCTACGCCGGCAAGCGCTACTACGAGGGGCAGCAGTTCATCGATCCGATCGAGACGCTGGCGGTCGACCGCGCCAAGGCCCTGTTCGGCGCCGAGCACGCCAACGTCCAGCCGTATTCGGGCTCGCCCGCGAACCTCGCGATCTACTTCGCGTTCTTGAAGCCCGGCGACACCGTGATGGGCATGGCCCTGCCCGCCGGCGGCCACCTGACGCACGGCTGGAGCGTGTCGATCACCGGGAGCTACTTCAAGAGCGTGCAGTACGGGGTACGCCGCGACACCCACCTCGTCGACATGGACGAGGTCCGCGATCTGGCGATGAAGGAGCGGCCGAAGCTGCTGTTCGCCGGCGGCACCGCGATCCCGCGCACGATCGACTTCACCGCGTACGCCGCGATCGCCAAGGAGTGCGGCGCGATCTTCGCGGCCGACATCGCGCACATCTCCGGGCTGGTCGCCGCCGGCGTGCACCCGTCGCCGGTGCCGGTCGCCGACGTCGTGTCGACCACGACACACAAGACGCTGCGCGGTCCGCGCGGCGGCATGCTGATGTGCACCGCGGCCCACCAGAAGGCGATCGATCGCGCGGTGTTCCCCGGGCTCCAGGGCGGCCCGCACAACCACACGACCGCCGGCATCGCGGTCGCGCTCAAGGAAGCCGCGACCGACCTGTTCAAGCAGTACGCCCATCAGATCGTCGCGAACAGCCGCGCGCTGGCGGCGGCGCTCGTCGAGCGTGGCTTCGATCTCGTGACCGGTGGCAGCGACAACCACCTGATCCTCGCGGACCTCACGCCCAAGAACATCTCGGGCAAGCTCGCCGCGAAGGCGCTCGATGTCGCCGGCATGGAGCTCAACTACAACAGCGTGCCGTTCGATCCGCGCAAGCCGTTCGATCCGTCGGGGATCCGGCTCGGCACCGCGTCGGTCACCAGCCGCGGCATGAAGGAGCCCGAGATGAAGCAGATCGCGGCCTGGATGGATCGTGTCGTCAGCGCGCCGGCCGACACCGCGTTGCACGCGACGATCGCGAACGAGATCCGCGAGCTGTGCGCGAAGTTCCCGGCGCCCGGGCTCCTCGTCGACTGAGCGCTACTTCACGCCCGCCGCGATCGCGGCGTCGAGCTGCGCGATCGTCTTGCCCGCGAGGTCGGCGCGGACCTTGGCCTCGGCGACGAGCGCCGGGTCGGCACCGGCCACGGCCGCGGCACGGGCGTACGCGTCGCGCGCCTTGCCGAGGTCGACCTTCTGTTCGGCGAGCGTCTTGGTCGTGCCGCCGTGGCCCGTGCCGGTCACCGCGCGGCGCTCGTAGGCGACGCCCTGATCGAACGGCGCCTCGGCGCGCTTGCCGTCGAGCGCGATCGCCTTGTCGTACGCCGCGATCGCGAGGTCGAGCTTGCCGGTGCCGCGCTGCGCGAGGCCGATCGCGAGCTGGATCTCGTAGGTCGGCTTCAGCGTGGTGAGCGCTGCGAGCGCGTCGCTGTAGCGGCGCGTGTGGAGCTTCAGCAGCGCCGACGCGAGCTGCACGTCCGGCGTGGGATCCAGCTTCATCGCGAGCACGAACATCGCGTTCGCGTTCGTGACGTCGCCCTGGCCGGCGTACACGAGGCCGAGCGCGAGCTGCGCGCCCGGCTGCATGCGATCCGGGGCGCCCGCCGCGCGCGCGTAGAACTTCACCCGCGGCGACCCGGCGATCGCCTCGAACGCGGCGTACTGCACGTACGCCGCGCCACGCTCGGGGGCGACCGCGAGCGCGCTCTGCAGGTGGAGCACGATCGCGTCCGCCAGCTTCGACGACTTGCGCGCCGCGGCGGGCAGCGCGCGATACGCCGCGGTCTGCAGCGCGGCGAGCGCGACGTGCGCGGCATACAGCTTCGGATCCGCGGCGACCGCGGCCTCCCACGCCTTCTGCGCGGCGTCGTGCAGCCCCGCGCGATACTGGATCTCGGCGGCGTTCGACTGCGCCGCGGCGAACGCGGGCCGCACCTTGAGCGCCAGCGCGTACGCCTTCTGCGCCTCGTCGACCAGGCCGCAGCGATGGAGCGCGAGTCCCGCCACGAAGTGGGCCTCGGCGAGCGTCGGGTTTGCCTTGGCGACCGCGGCGAGCTCGCCGCTGATCGACCGGCACGAAGCCAGCGTGAACCCGGCGGTGGCGGCGGCGTCGTACTTTGCGAGCGCCGCGGTGTACGCCGCCGGCGCGCCGGCGACGAACGGCGGACTCTCGAGCACGATCGCCATCGGCGCGGCAAACGCGGGGAGCACGTCGCCCGTGCTCGCGAGCGGCTCCTGCGGCGCGAGCCGGACCAGCTCGCGATCGCACAGGCGGGTGCTGTCGTCCTCGACGCCGAGCTCGATCGACTTCGACACGCAGATCGAGAACGCCTCGATCGCGTGCTTCTGGAGCGGCTCGGCGACCTCGGCCATCTTGTCGCAGAACGCGTCGATCTTGTCGTCGGCGAACTGGCCGGTCACGATGTCGGCCGGCAGCTCGGCGGTGAACAGCGTGTCGGCGAACGACGCCGAGATCTGGCCGAGCCGCGCGGCCGCGGCGAGCGCGCTCGTCGGATCCTTCATGCCCAGCACGGCCTCGTACTCCTGGGTCGCCTTGGAGCCGATGCGGCTGCGAACCTGGACGAAGTCGTTGAACCGCTTCAGGCTCTGCTGCATCCGATCCTTCTTGTCGGGTGAGAAGTCGAGCTTGGTCGGGAACGTCACGGCGAGGTAGCTCTCGAGGTCGCGGTCGGCGATCAGCAGCTTGGCGTGGGCGTCGGCG
Organism: Haliangiales bacterium; assembly: GCA_038321315.1. Classification (GTDB taxonomy): domain Bacteria; phylum Myxococcota_A; class Polyangia; order Haliangiales; family Haliangiaceae; genus JABFXX01. The sequence goes on from JBBQEX010000029.1 coordinate 43,152, forward strand.
GGCCCGCCTTGCCCGCCCTTGGCGAGCGCGAGCGCGGAGTTGAACATCGCGTGCGCCAGCCTGACCTTGGCCTCGTCGCGCGCGACCAGGCTCGGGCGCAGGTGACTGTCCGGACCGCACTGCGTCGGCTTGTTCTTGGCGAGCAGCTTCTGCTTCACCGCGATGGCCGGGGCGCGCGTCCGCGTCGCCTTCATGCAGACGCCATCGATCTCCTTGATCGGACAGGCGCGGTGCCAGAGCTCCTCGCCGATCCGGACGTACGCGTCGCGCGCGAGTTGCGGATCCTTGGCGCCGTACTGCCGGAGGAGCAACTGGAGGTGCGCGATCAGCGGGTCGCCGGCGCCGTTGCGCTCGAGGAGCGCGACCAGCGACCACTGCACGGCGATCGCCTCGGAGGGGTTCTTGCCGCCCCACGTCTTCACGTAGAGGTTGGCGTCGGCCATCGCCTTCGCGTCGGGGCCGAACGCGACGCGGTAGCGGACCGCGTCGACGAGTGCCGGGGCCGCGTCCTGCTCGCCGGCGAACCGCGTCGCGTACTCCTCGAGCCGGGTCGCGGCCTCGTCGTAGTGGGCGATCCGCGCGTAGAGCTTACCGGCGCGGAGCAAGGCCTTCGCGGCGGTCGCGCTGCGAGGCCACGTCTTCTTGACCTGCTCGAACGACTGGATCGCGGCGCCGATGCTGCTGCCGAGCTCGAAACACTCCGCCGCGGCGAACATCACCTTGTCGCCATCGGCCGCCGCTGGATCCGCGTTGTAGACGTCGAGGTACGCCTTGCCGCACGCGACCGCGATCGCGGGGTCGTGGCCGCTGCGCGCCTCGGCGTCGAGCTTCGCGGCGGTGGTCTTGGGGTCGTCGGCGCGGGCGATCGACGTGGCCGCGACGAGGACGCTCAGCGCAAGAGCAGTTCGGATCATCCCCGCAATCTAGCGGCGTTTCGGCAGCAACTGGGCGACGCGGTCGAGGATCCGGTGCGCGACCGTCGCCTTCGATCCATGTGGCACCTCGACCACGCTCGTGGCATCGACGAGGGTCACGCGGTTGGTATCGACCGCGAAGCCGGCATCGGGGCCCGAGACGTCGTTGGCGACCACGAGATCACACTTCTTGTTCGCGAGCTTCTGCTGCGCGTTCGCGACGACATTCTCGGTCTCGGCCGCGAACCCGACGAGCAGCGGCTTCTTGCCCTTGCGCTTGGCGCCGAGCCCGGCGAGCAGATCGGGGTTCGCCACCAGCTCGAGCGAGAACTGCTTGCCGAGCGCGCCGCGCTTGAGCTTCTGCGGCGCGACCTTCGCCGCGCGGTAGTCGGCGACCGCCGCGGCCATCACGATCGCGTCGGCCGACTTCGCGGCGACGGCGAGCGCGGCCTCGAGATCGCGGGCGCTCTCGACGCGCGTGGTCGTCACGCCCAGCGGCGCGACCTCGGCGCTCGGGCCGAGCAGCAACGTCACGGTCGCGCCGCGCCGGGCGGCGGCCGCCGCGATCGCGACGCCCATCTTGCCGGAGCTGCGATTGCCGACGAACCGCGCCGGATCGATCGCCTCGTACGTCGGCCCGGCGGTCACCACGACATTGCGGCCGGCGAGATCCTGCGGCGCGAGCACGGCGGCCGCGGCGGCGACGATCACGTCGGGCTCGGCGAGTCGGCCGGCCCCGACCCACTCGCACGCGAGGAAGCCATCGCCCGGCCCGACCGTGTGGTGGCCGGCGACGTCGATCAGGCGACGCACGTTCGCCTGGGTCAGCGGATTGCTCCACATGTTGACGTTCATCGACGGCGCGATCAGCACGGGCGCCTTGGTGGCGAGCACGAGCGCGGTCACCGCGTCGTCGGCCATGCCGGCCGCGAGCCGCGCGATCACGTTGGCGGTCGCCGGCGCGACGATCACGAGGTCCGCGCGATCGGCGAGCTCGATGTGCGCCATCGTCGCCGACGGATCCCAGACGTCGACGAACACGGGGCGCCGCGTCAGCGCGTGGAACGTGGTCGCGCCGATGAACTTCTGCGCGCGCGCCGTCATCGCGACCTCGACGGTCGCGCCCGCCTTGTCGAGCAGCCGCACGAGCAGCGCGGCCTTGTACGCCGCGATCCCACCGCCGACACCGACGACGACGTGCGCGCCGGCCAGCGGGGCCGCCGGATCGCGTGGGGGACGGTCGCGCGGTGCCTTCACCGAACTATGATCCCTCAGATTCGCTGCGCGATGTACTTCAGCGACGTGTAGTCGTCGAGACCATGGCGCGAGCCCTCGCGGCCCTGCCCCGACTGCTTGATCCCGCCGAACGGCGCCTGCGCGGTCGACACCAGGCCCTCGTTGATCCCGATCATGCCGGCGGCGAGCGCGCCGGCGCCGCGGATCTGGCGAGTCGCGTCGCGGGTGTAGAGGTACGCGACGAGGCCCGCATCGCTCGCGTTGGCGAGCGCGATCGCGTCGGTCTCGGTAGCGGCGGTCGTGATCGCGACGACCGGCCCGAAGATCTCCTCGCGCCACACCCGCATGTCCTGGGTGACGCCGTCGAGCACGACCGGCGCGACGAGGCGGCCGGTGCTCTCGCCAGCGTGGACGACGCGCGCCCCGCGAGTCACGGCGTCCGCGACCATCGCGGTCACCTTCCTGGCGCTGGCGTCGTCGATCAGCGGGCCGAGATCGATGCCGGGCTCGGTGCCGCGGCCGAGCCGGAGCGTCGCGACCGCGGCCGCGAGCTTGTGGGTGAACGCGGCGGCGACCGGCGCCTCGATGATGAAGCGGTTCGCCGCGACGCAGGTCTGCCCGGTGTTGCGGAACTTCGCGACCAGCGCGCCGGCGACCGCGGCGTCGAGGTCGGCATCGGCGAGCACGACGAACGGCGCGTTGCCGCCGAGCTCGAGCGACACGCGCTTGAGATCGTCGGCGGCGCCGCGCAGCAAGATCTTGCCGACCTCGGTCGAGCCGGTGAAGCTGATCTTCTTGATCGCCGCGGCCTTGACCAGCCGACCTCCCGCGCGCGCGCCATCGGCGGCCGGCACGACATTGACGACGCCTGGCGGCACGCCGACGACCTCGGCGATCTGCGCGATCGCGAGCGCGCCGAGCGGGGTCTGCTCGGCGGGCTTGCAGACGCTCGTGCAGCCGGCGGCCATCGCCGCGGCGAGCTTGCGCGCGAGCATCGCGTACGGGAAGTTCCACGGCGTGATCAGCGCGCACGGGCCGATCGGCTCGCGCGTCACGAGCAACCGCTGATCGACGCGCGATGCCGGGATGATCTCGCCGTAGCTGCGCTCGGCCTCGCCGGCGAACCAGTGAAAGAAGCTCGCCGCGTACGCGACCTCGGCGGCCGACTCCTTGAGCGGCTTGCCGTTCTCGCGCGTGCAGAGGAGGGCGAGGCGCTCGGTGTCCGCGATCATGCGATCGCCGATCGCGCGGATCAGCCCGCCGCGGGTCGGGCCCGGCGTCTCGCGCCAACCGGCGAACGCCGCGGCCGCAGCGGCGACCGCGCGATCGACGAGGTCGTCGTTCGAATCGGTGACCTCGACGATCGTCGCGCCGTCGAACGGATCGGTCACCGCGAAGTACGCCGGGCCGTCGATCCAGGTGCCGTCGACAAAGGCGTGGCGCGCGATCTCGATCATGGAGGGACTATACGAGGCGATCGGCGAGCGCGCGCGTCTCGATCAGGTTGTCCTCGATCGAACAGTAGGTCCACCCGCCGTAGCGCCCCACCGCATGGACGCCCGCTGCCGCGAGCAGCGCGCGCACGCGCTCGGTCTCGGCGATCGAGGCCTTCGTGATGTGGCAGTACGCCGGATCGAGCACGACGTGGTGGCTCGCGACGAGCTGGTGGTCGGTCACGATCTGCTCGCGTCGCAGATCGGCGAGCACCCGCTCGCGCATCGCGTCGACCTCGAACACCGCGCCGCTCGGGGCGCCGATCTCGACGTAGAGCGACATTCGATCCGATTCGACAATATTGTCGTACCAGCCGACCCGGTAAAACACGCAGGCGCGGTCGGGGAAGTACATCCAGTGCACGTTCGTCGGGCCCTTGCGATCGAAGCCGAGGTTGAACACCAGCACCGAGTTCGCGCTGAACACCGGCGCGACCGGGACGCCCGCCATCCGCGCGAGCGCCGGCAGCGGCGCCGAGCTGACGACGTGGCCGTAGCGGATCGTGCGCTTCGGCGTCGTCACGGTCTTGCCGACGAGATCGATCGCGACGACCGGCTCGTTGCAGGCGATCGTCCCCGCCGGCAGATCGTGCGCGAGCGCGTGGATGTAGCGGATCGCGCCGCCGGCCGGATACGTGAATGTCGCGTTGTAGCCGCCGTCCTTCGCGCCGGGCCGCATGTTCGCGATGATGTCGGGAATGTCGGCGTGCGGAAAGAACCGGCCCATCGCGTCGGGATCGAGCGTGTCGAGGTCGGTCGCGTAGAGCTTCTCGTTGTACGGCCGGAGGAACTTCGCGGTGATCGCGCGGCCGAGTCTCCGCTCGAGCATGTCGCCGAACGAGCGCGGCGCGCCGTCGCCGATCGGCCGGAAGAACAGGTCGACCAGGCACTCGAGGAACTCGGCGTGCGGCAACTGGTGGATGTTCTTCTGGAACGGGAAGTCGATGTCGCGACCGGCGTAGCGGATCGAGCTCTGCTTGACGACGGTGCGGAGGTCCTCGCCGGGCATCCGCGCGCGCAGCCACGCCTCGATCGCGGGCTGCTTGAAGTGAAAGAAGTGCCCGGAGTAATCCCAGACAAAGCCGTCGCGCGCGACCGTCTTGCAGTAGCCACCGATCTCGGCGTCGGCCTCGAGCACGAGCACGCGCTGCGCGGGGTGCTTCTCGCGCCACCAGTTCGCGTAGCCGAGCCCGGAGACGCCGGCCCCGACGATCACGACGTCCGCCGTCTCGGTCACGGGAGACGCGCCAGCTCCGCGGTGAAGATCCGCCGCGCGATCGCGATCGAGCACGCGTAGGTCGACTCCATGCCGAAGTACGACATCGACTTCGACAGCAGCGACTGCCGCCGCGAGTACGGCGTATCCGACGCGTAGTGGATCACGCCGATCTCGACCGCGCGGCGATCGATCAGCGCGACCAGCTCCTCCTTGGGATGGCGCTTGGGCTCGGCGATCTCGTACGCCGCCGACAGGTACGGCCCGGCCTCCATCTCCATCACGGTGTAGCCCTCGCGATAGAACACGTCCATGTACTCGCGGTTCTGGAGGAACGCGGAGCGCACCGTGACGGCCTTCTGGTTGTCGAGCACGGTGCCGTACTTCATCCACGGCGCCACGTCACTCGCGCGCAGCGCGTTCAGGATCAGGTACGTGTTGTCGGAGTGCTCGTCGTGGATAGCCTTCGAGATCATGACGTCGCCGACGCGCCCGTTGAGCGTCGCGGCCTTGCCCATGATGTAGATCCCGCGCAGCTCGTCGACGCCGAGCGCGACCGCCGACAGGTGGTGGTACGCGGCCATGCCGAGCGGATAGTCGATGTTGATGATCACCGCGCGGCTCGCCACGAGGCGCTCGATGCCGGGCACGAGGACGCGCGGATCGAGGTTCTCGGGCCGCAGCTGGCCGAGATCGATGACCTGGGCATCGACGTCGATCTTGCCGGGCGACACGATCGCGCGGATGCCGGCGGCGGCGTCGGCCTCCTGGACCTGCGCCATCCGATCGGGCTCGGTGCGCAGGTAGGCGCGCAGCGCGTAGTACAGGATGTTGGTCGCGAGTGACGTGTCGCCCTTGCCGAGTGCCTCGTCGTAGACCGGCGCGAGGTTCTCGGTGTCGCGGCTGCGCAGGTACTCGACGATGTCGTCCTGGTGGTGGCGCGCGAACCCGCCGAACATGTTCGCCATCGCGTGGCTGTTCGACGACACGAAGTAGACCGGCCGCCCAGCCGGCACCGCCTTGGAGATCGCGTTCCACCAGCGCTGCGTCGAGCGCTGGTACTCGCGATAGCTGCCGTCGAGCAGGCGGATGAACAGGTCGCAGTCGTGCGCCATCATCTCGCGCAACACGTCGCCCGAGCTCGCGCCGAGCGCGTTGCGCAGCCGGGCGACCCCGGACGCGTCGACCCCGAGCGCGCCGGAGATCACCGCGTCGTCGGTGACCTCGGTGACCCGCTCGGCGAGCAAGCGGACGCGCATCTTGTTCCACTCGATCTGGTACGCGGTGACGATCGGGACCAGGTCGTCGATGTCGGAGGCCGAGGCGATGAACGCGGCGAGCGTCGAACCGCCGTCATAGCGCAGCGGACGCCGGCGTCCGCGGGTTCGCACGACCTCCCACTTGTCGACGTGGTAGCCGGCGGCGTCGAACTGCGCGAACGACTGGCCGAGCACGATCCGGCGGATCTTCGGCATGCAGTCGGGCAGCCGGCCCGCCGAGTAGGCGAACGCCGCGAGATCGGGCGTCGAATCGCCGGCTCCGGTGTGCAAGCTCGAGCGCGAGAACAGGTGGGATTCCTCGAATGCGCGGACCCGGACGTCGCCGCTCGATCGCAGCAGCGAGTAGTAGGTCCGGATGTAGAGGTCGATCTCGTCGCTCTGGGTACGTGACGAACCACGCGGTAGCTGCCGATCCACACGTGAACATTAGTAGATCCCGAAGCCCGAGACGCTTTTCCTGGCGCTAACTTAGTGCTAACCACTCCCTCCGGTGAGTAAAGAAGAGTTGGTCCATCTCGACGGCGAGGTCATCTTGATCGCGAAGGGCGGGAACTTTCGCGTCAAGCTCGACAACGGCCACGAGGTGCTCGCGAAGCTCGCGGGCAAGGTCCGGCGTCACCGGATTCGCGTCGTCCTCGGTGATCGCGTGACCGTCGCGGTCTCCCCGTACGACCCGACGCGCGGCTTCATCGTCTACCGCCAGCGCTAACGCGCGGCCAGCCGCCCCCGCCCGATCTGCTAGATTCTCGGGGCATGGCCGAGCCGCTCTACGTCGGGATTGACCTCGGGACGACCAACTCCGCCGCCGCGGTGTTCGACGGTGAGCGGGTCTCGGTGGTCCGCAACGCCCAGGGTGCCACGGTGACCCCGTCGGTCGTCCGGCTCGACCGAGCCGGACGAGTGACCGTCGGCACCCGCGCCCGTCGGTTCCTCGAGCAGGATCCGGCGAACACCGCCGCCGAGTTCAAGCGGCTGATGGGCACCGGGCGCGCGATCGAGTTCCCGGCCGCCGGGGTCAGCCGCAAGCCCGAGGAGCTGTCGGCGGAGATCCTGAAGGGCCTGCGCGCCGACATCACCGATCAGCTCGGCGTCGCGATCGAGCGCTGCGTGATCTCGGTGCCCGCGCTGTTCGAGCTGCCGCAGAGCGCGGCGACCAGCGAGGCGGCCCGGCTCGCCGGGTTCGACCGCGTCGAGCTGCTCCAGGAGCCGATCGCGTCGGCGCTCGCCGCCGGCTGGCGCGCCGACGGCGACGGCGCCGGCAGCTGGCTGGTGTTCGACCTCGGCGGCGGCACGTTCGACGCGTCCCTGCTCGAGACCCGCGACGGTCTCCTCCGGGTCGTCGGGCACGACGGCGACAACTTCCTTGGCGGTCGCGACTTCGACTGGGCGATCACCGAGCATCTCGCGTCGCGCCTGCGCGTCGTCCCGCGCCGCAACAACCCGGCCCACGCCGACGCGCTGCGCGTGCTGCGGCTCGCCGCCGAGGACGCCAAGATCGAGCTGTCGCGCGGCGACAAGGCGCAGGTCGCGCTCGCGCAGCCGCTGGCGATCGACGGCGAGGACATCGACGTCGATCTCGATCTCGAGCGCACCACGGTCGAGCGGCTGGTCACCCCGCTGGTCGATCGCGCGATCGACGTCTGCCTCCGCTTGCTCGCGACCCACGGCCTCGCGGTCGGCAAGATCGGCAAGGTCGTCCTGGTCGGCGGCCCGACCGTGATGCCGATCGTGCGTGCGCGGGTCGCCGCCGCGCTCGAGGCAACGATCGCCGAGGGCCACGATCCGATGACGCTGGTCGCGCAGGGCGCTGCGCTCTACGCGGCGACCGCCGGGATCGACGGCCGCGCGTCGACCGTCCAGGTCGCGGTGCCGAACTCGCGCCAGGTCTGGCTGCAGTACCCGGCGGTGTCGTCGGATCTCACGCCACACGTCGTCGGCAAGTTCGTCGGCGCCGATCCGCCGGCGAAGGTCATCCTCGCGCGCAGCGACGGTGGCTGGACGTCGGCCGAGGCCACGGTGTCGCCCGAGGGCACGTTCCTCACGTCGGTCACGCTGTTGCCGCGCCGCGCGTCGACGTTCTCGATCGAGGCGCGCAGCGAGTCCGGCGCGACCGTCGTGGTGCAGCCGTCGCAGCTGACGATCGTGCAGGGCCTCACGATCGGCGATCCGCCGCTGTCGCGCACGCTCGGCGTCGCGCTCGCGAACGGGCACGTCCAGGTCTACCTCGAGCGCGGCGCGCCCCTGCCCGCCCGCCGCACGTTCACGCACCACACGATCGAGACGATCGCGAAGGGCACCAAGGACAGCGTGCTGCGGATCCCGATCGTCCAGGGCGAGCTCTCGCAGGCGCACCTGTGCCGCCTGGTCGGCACGCTCGACATCGGCGGCGACGCGGTCAAGGACACGATCCCGACGGGCACGGCGGTCGAGGTCACGATCGAGCTCGATCGCGGCGGCCGGCTCGCGGCGCGCGCGCTGGTGCCCTCGATCGGCCAGATGTTCGAGCACGTCGCGCACCTGCTCGTGCCCGACGCGTCGCCCGAGTCGCTCGAGATCGCGATCCGCGATCTGCGCCGCCAGCTGATGGAGCTGCGCACCGACGCATTCCGCCGCGGGCTCGGCCAGACGATCGAGAAGCTCGACAAGCTCGAGGGCCGCATGGCCGAGGCCGAGCGCGACATCGACGCCGCGCACGGCGGCGACGCCGACGCGGCCCAGCGCGCCCGCCGCGCGCTGCTCGACGTCGACGCGACGATGGCCGAGGCCGACCTGACCCGCAAGTGGCCCGAGCTCGAGGAGGAGGCCCGCCGCGCCGCGATCTCGGCGAGCTCGACGGTCGGCACCCACGGCAACGATGCCGAGCGCTCGCTGCTCGAGGAGGTCATCGGCGCGATGGACAAGGCGCGCAAGGATCGCGACGCGCCCGAGCTCGAGCGCCAGATGCACCTGGCGCGCCGGCTCGCGAACGCCGCGTTCAACCGCACCGACGAGGCGTGGGAGTTCTACTTCTCCGACGCCGCGTCCGAGGTGTCGCGCAGCCGCGACCTGCCGCGCGCGCAGCGCCTGGTCGACGACGGCAAGGCCGCGATGGCGCGCGGCGATCGCAACGAGCTCCGCCGCATCGTGAAGGCGCTGTGGGCGCTGTTGCCCGAGGACAGCGAGGCGCGCAAGAAGGGCTTCGACTCGGGGGTGCGATGACCGCGACGACCGCGACGAGTGATGCCCCGCGACCCGGCGATCGGATCGCCGAAAATCCGTTCTTCGTGCTCGCGCTGTCGCCCGAGGCGACGCGGCTCGAGATCGAGCGCGAGGCGCAGAAGCTGCTCGGCATGCTCGAGCTCGGCTTCCCCGAGGCCCAGATCTACGCGACGCCGCTCGGTTCGCGCCCACGCAGCGCGGAGCTCGTGCGCGCCGCGGTCGCCGCGCTGCGCGACCCGTATCAGCGCCTGGTCGCCGAGCTGTGGGCGCGCCACGCGCCGCCGCCGATCGCCGCGCCCGCCGTCGCCGAGGCCACGACCCCGACCACCGACGCATCCAGCCTCCGCGCGCGGCTCGGCTGGGGGCGCTGAGATGTACTACCTGCCCTACTTCCTGTTCGCGAAGCTGCACCAGCTCGCGATCGACGCGCGCCGACGCACGCGCACCGGCCGCTACCTCGTCTACTCGGTGCTCGCCGGCGTGGTCGCCGCGCTGCTGTTCGCCGTCGGGGCCGCGTTCGCCGTGCTGCTCGTCGTCGTCGGGCTGTGGTGGCTCGCGATCCCGATCGTGCTGTTCATGGCGCTGCCGCCGATCGCGACGCTCGCGATCCGGCACGTCGCGGTGCCGCTCGGCTGGTACCGCGTCGCGTACTACCTCGGCGCGACGTTCGCCCGCGCCGGCAAGGACGCCGCGGCATTTGGCTACGTGTGCGCGGCATGGGCGCTGACCCGCCGCCGGCGCGATCGCGCGGGCGATGCCGAGGCGTGGCTCGCGCGCCACCGCGACGCCCGCCTCCCGCTCGGCGATGCCGAGGTCGTGACGACCGGTCTCATCGCGGCGGCGCGCGGCGATCTGATCGCGGCGCGGCAGCTGATGGCGTCGACGCCGATGATCGTCGAGGCGCACCCCGCGGTGCGCGAGCTGTGCGGCGAGTGGCTCGCGGTCGACGCCGCGACCCGCGGCGCGTGGGCCGAGCTCGCGCGCAGCGCCGAGACCGCAGCGTTCCCGGCGACCCCGCTGACCTGGTTCCTCGAGGGCATCGCGGCCAGGAAGGCGCGCGTCGAGGGCGCGCCGGGCGACGCCGAGCTGCTCGGGCGCTGGCTGCTCGCGCCCCATCGCCTGACGACACGCGCGCTGCTCGACGAGGTGCGCACGGGCATCGTGCCGCCGACGCCGGCCGCCGTACCGATCGACGCGCCGACGATCGCCGAGGCCGAGCTGCCGCCCGATCGCCCACCGCTGCCGCGCGCGATCACGGCGCTGCTCGCGGTGTCGGGCGACGTGCTGCCGACCCGCATCGCGTTCGCCCACGCGGTCGCCATGTGGGACGCCGCGCTCGGCGACGGCGCGACCCGCGCGTGGCTCGCGCTGCGCGCTACCGAGCTCGACGCACCGCTCGGCGCCGCCGATCGCGCGCTGCGCGAGGTCACGACGATGGTGGTCGATGATCTCGCCGCGCTCGCCGATGCCGCCGCGCTCGGCGCGCCCAAGGCCGCCGGGCCGGTCGGCGATGCCCTCGCTCGCCGCCTCCGCCACGGCCGGCTCGACAGCCTCGAGGCCGGGTTCACCCGATGGGCCCAGCGCCGCGCCGACGGCGCCGTGCGCCTCGCGATCGACGAGTGGCGCGAGTTCGTCGCGCTCTACAGCGCATACGGCGCGGCGGTCGCCGTCGGTGGCACCGAGCTGCGGCGGCTCGCTTTCCAGCACGCCTGGACCTGCGGCAACAAGATGGCCGCGTGGCTGTGGAACGCGCGCAACGAGTACGCGCTGTCGCACGCGATCTCGCGCTGGCTGTACGACGAGGCCCTCGCGGTCGGCGACACCGAGGCGATCGATCTCGGCTATCGCAACTGTCAGCTCGAGATCCCGACGCGCCTCGGGCGGATCACGACGCCGATCGCGCAGCGCTGAGTGGGTACTCGAAACCCTTCTGCCTCCGCGGTCAGTGATAGTCGACGAGCCCGACGTCGATCGTGCCCCAGCGCGACGCTGCATGTAGACGCTGGGGCACCCGCTGGGCGTCGTCGGACAGCCAGAGCTGGAAGGTGAACTTGCCAAAGGCGGTGCCGGCGTAGCGAATCGACGGTGCCTTCATGCCCTTCAAGAACTCGCGGGCCTCGCGCCAGATCACGATCGGGATGTTCGCGCCGCCGATGTCGACCTCGAGCTCGAGCCGCTGGTTGCCCTCGGGCGAGCTGCCGCGCAACACGCCGGCGAGCGAGTGGACGTCGTGCCGGCGATCGCTGGGATCCTGGTGGTGGTGGCGATGGTCGTGCTCGGTCTTGCCGTTCAGGAGGGTCGCGCTCGAGATCTCGTCGGACTCGATCGGCATGCCGTTGTCGAGATCGACGGTCGTGGTCAGCTCCCACGACAGATCGCCGAGCAGCGCGAGGATGCCGTCGGTCGTGCCGCGCGAGCGCACGATGATCGCGCGTCGCTCGTGGACGTAGCCCGGCTCGCCGACCGCGACCTGGACGTGCCCGACGGTGACGCCGCGCCACGCGATCGCGAACTCCATGAGCTCGCCGGGGACCGCGAGGGTCACGCGCGGGACGTGCGTGATCGTCGTCGCGGGTGGTGGGGCGGCCGCGGGTGGCGGCGCGCACCCCAGCACACACACGACTGCCACGATCCCCCGCATCATGCGATGAACGCACGACGCCGCGAACCGGCGCAGGTTGCGCGCTCACCGATGCTGACAGCGCGCGACTGGCCCTACCTGGACCAGTCGCAGCCGACCTCGTCGCTCGTGACGTGACAGCGCGTGCACATGCGGCGGTTGCCGCGATCGAGCGCCTTGCACTGCGAGCTCCCGCGCCAGCCGCGCGGGTGAGGTGACGCGTTGAGCTTGCCGGCCTCGGCGCTGTGGCAGGTCAGGCAATCCTCCTCGCGGTGGCACGACGCGCAGCTCGTGATGTTCCGCTTGGCCTCGCGCGCGTGGAGGTTGTCGCCGGCGCCGAGCGAGCTGTTCGACGCCCAGCTCGGCGGATGGAACCGGCGTCCCGGGACGGTCGCGTCGAACCCGGGGGTGACCCGCGTCGTCAGGCCGGAGCGCTCGTGGCACGCGACGCAGAACGACTCGGCGCGGTGGCACGCCGAACAATCCGGCTTGCCGCGGCGCGCGTCCATCGCGTGCGCGAGCAGGTAGTTGCCCGGGTGAAAGTCGAGCGGCTTGACGACACCCTGGTGACACGCGACGCACTCCGATCGATCGTGGCACGCGGTGCACGTCGCGCCGACCTGGGTCGCCTCGACGCGGTGCATGGTCGCGAAGCCGGGGCCGTGGCCGTCACCGAGCCCGGTCGCGTGCGGCACGAGCTCGCCGTGTGGGAACCGGGTCTCGAGCATGCCGCCGAGCTGCGCGAGGTGGCAGTCGGCGCAGTGGCGCTCGGTGCCGCCGTCCTTGTGGCAGCCGAGGCACGACGCCATCGTCGGGAGCTGCTTCTGCGTCGCGAGCTCGACCGCGGTCATGTCGGTGTGGCAGCTCGCACACGGCGCGGTCGCGTGCGCGGCGTGCGCGAACTTGAGCGGCGGCGGCACCAGGTACGTGCGCGCGACGACGGCGCCCGGCGTGTAGCCGACGTGGCACGCGTCGCAGCGTGCGGGCGGCGCACCGGCGACGACCTTGTCGGGCACCGCGCGATCGATCGCGTGGCACGCGCGGCACGCGGCCTCGGTCGGCAGCAGGTCGTCGACCGCCGACTGCGAGCTCGCCGCGCTCGCGTGGCAGGCGACGCACGGCGTGCCGCGCTTGGCGTGCTTGGCGTGCGAGAACGCGAGCGGCAGTCGCTGCGCCGGGTAGACGATCGGTGACCAGTCGGTGCCCTGCTCGCCATCGGCGAACGCGACGCCGATCGCGAGCAACACGAGGAGCGGCAGCAGCTTCTTCATGGCTCCGGCCTGAACGCGAGGTCAAAGATCGCGAGCACGCGGGTCTGCAGCTGGTGGACGTCGTCGTAGTCGACCTGCGCGATGCCGTGCACCGCGACCTGCTCGGCGACGTGCCACGTCGTCGACACCACCGCGCTCGACGTCACGGTGTCGCGCACGAGCCCGCCGTCCTCGCGGAGCCCGAGGACGAGCAGCCGGCCACGGAGGTAGTGGTTGATGTCGGGATGCCAGGCGAGCTCGGCGCCACCGCCGATCCGACGGCCGCCATAACCGGTGTCGGCGAGACCGTCGAGCTTGCCGCGCCAGGTCGCGCCGAGCACGCGCTCGATGCCGGCGTCGACGCCGCCGGCGTACGCGTCGTCGCGGCCGACGCCGAGGTAGCGCCGCAGCCATGCGTCGGCGAGCACGCGGAAGCGCGCCGGCGTGTATCGATAGCCGAGTCGCGCATCGACCGTCGACGCCAGCGAGAACGCGTTGAAGATCGAGTCGCCATCGAAGGTCGGAGAGAAGTACTCGATCGCGGGCTCGAGCACGTGCGCGCCATCCTGCAGGCGCACGCCGAGCTCGCCGCGATCGACCTTGCCGTGGAGCAGCGAGTAGCGCGCGCCGGCGTACGGCGCGATCGCCAGGGTGCCGGTGCGGACCTCGCCGTTGACGCGAAGCCACAGCCGCTCCTCGTTGACGCCGGTCGCCGGCGCGGCACCCGGGTACAGCCCGAGATCCGGGTTGCGCAGCCGATCGACCGGGCCGATCAGGCCGACGGTGTCGGACCACGTGCGGCGGTAGCCGAGCTCGGCGCCGAAGTGGCGCAGCCGCGACGTCGCGATCGTCACGCCGACGCTCGGCTGACTCACCTCGCGCTGCGGGCAGTACTCGTAGTCGCTGGTCAGCTTCGTGTTCGTGATCGTGCGGCTGCGATCGATCAGCTGCCACGTCCCGCTGCCTGGCATCGTGCCCTCGACGAACTCCCGGCACCCTGCCCCCGAGGTGCCGTCGAGCTCGTAGGCCGCGACGCCGAGCGGCGACGCGGCGCGCACGCGCAGCCCGGCCGAGGCCGTGATCGCGATCGGCTGCGGCAGCTCGATCCGCGCGCGCGCGCCATCGACCGCGGTCGTCGCCCAGCCATCGTCGGCGAGCGTGCGGCCGAGCTCGACGCGCAGGCGATCGTCGAACATGCCGTCGAGCTCGAGGTAGCCGTAGAGCAGCGAGACGTTCGCGATCGAGGCTCCGAGCTCGGGGATCACGTCGAGCGCGTCGCGCCGCAGGCTCGTGGTCAGCGCGATCTTGCCGTTCGCGTAGGTCCCGAAGTCGTGATCGACGCGCAGGTAGCTCTGCCACGAGATCCGCAGGCCGCGATCCGGCAGGTGCGCGCGCCGCCGATCGGCCGCGCGATCGCCGATGTCGAAGATCCGCAGCGCGAGGGTCTCGCTGAACGCCCGGCGACCGAGGAACAGATCGGGCCCCGACAGCCGGTAGTCGCGCAGCTGGTAGGCCTGGCCGAACGTCTCGGCACGGAGCCAGAACTCGTAGGCGCGAGCTGGCCGCGCGAGCGCGACGAGCGCGACGAGCGCGATCGCTGCTCCAGTCACGCGACGCACAGCGCTCGACGCTAGCACGTCACCGCGCGACGGTGACCGCGTCGACCGCGAGGTGCGCGGCCGAGCCGATGGACGCGATGCCCCACGCGCCGATCTCGTCGAGCGACACGCTGCAGGCGAGGACGCCGAGCCCGCCGACGCTCGCGCGCACCGTGCCGTCGCGGATCTCGAGGCTCGCGCTCACCGGACCGGCCGGGAGCTCGATCGGGGTCGCCCCGGTGCACAAGGTCGTCGCGCCGGCGAGCTGGATCAGCGCGGCCGGCTCGCCGGGCACGAGCTCGAGGACGACCGCGTGGCCAGGCCCCTGCTGTTGCGCGATCAGCGCGAGCCCACCGACGACGTCGTGCGTGGTGGCGGCGATCGTTCCGTGCGCGAGCCGCGGCCCACCGACCAGCGCGCGTGCGCGGAGTCGATCGTCGGCCGAGGTCAACACGTAGCCGATCGCGTGCGACAACGTCGACGGATCGGGCGCCGCGAGCACGCCCGAGCTCGGCGCGCTCGCCGGCAGGATCGTCAGCGATCCGGTCGCCGGGCCGACGAGCGACGGGCGATACACCCAGGCGCCGGTCGCCGCGAGCACGAGCACGCTGCCGTCGGCGAGCCGGACCAGCGTCGGGGCGTCGAGCGCGCCCGGGACATCGCCGGTCGGATCGGGGAACCCGACGTCCCAGTGATCCGAGGTCGGCATGTAGCGCGCGATCTTGCCACCCGGATCACCGCCGATCGCGACGGCACTGCCGTCCTCGAGCGCGACCAGCCGCGCACCGGCGAGGCTCGGACCCGCACCGAGCGGGACGACCGCGCCACCGTCGGGCGCCACGATCGCGACCGTGGGGCTCGCCGCACCAGCGTCGGGCGCGAACGCGGTGAGCAGCGCGCCACCGTCGAGCAACACGGCCTGGCCACCGAGCCCGGCGAGGGGCGTGGCGACCGCGTCGTCGAGCGCGAACCGGGCGCCGGCGTTGGCGTCGCCGAAGCCGCCGGCGATCGCGAAGCGCTCGATGCCGTCGGTGTCGGTGCCGAGGTCGAACAGCCGGCCGCCCTCGGTCACCGAGCTCGGCGGCAGGTTCGGCGCCCCGGTCTGCGTGCCGTCGAGCGCATAGATCAAGGAGCTGCGCAGCGGCGTCGGATCGCAGGTCCCGCCGACGACGTTCGCGCAGCCACCGCTGACCAAGACGGTGTTGCCGATCGCGGTCGCGGCGTGGAACGCGCGGCGATTGACGACCAGCACCGGGCCGAACGCGCGGAGCTTCGGGTCGAACACGGTGAGCACGCCGCGCACGCCCCCGGTCAGGACGACGCGCCCGTCGGCGAGCGGCGCGAGCACGACACCGGCCAGGCCCTCGGTCGCGTCGCGCAGCGCGTCCGGCACGTCGATCGGCGCGAACTCCGCGGTCGCCGGATCGTAGAGCTCGGCGGTCGCCAGCGGCAGGCCACCCGCGGTGCCGCCGACGATGAGGACGGTGTCGCCGGCGCGCGCCACGACCGCGCCGGTGCGGCCGCCCGGGCCGACCGCACAGAACCCGTCGAGCGGCGCCATGAAGATCGGGATCGTCGCGCCGTCGGCGAGATCATCGAACGCGAGCGGCGCGGTCTTGCCGGCGGCGCCGACCTCGCCGTTGGCGACCAGCACGTCGACCGCGAGCTGCATCGTGCCCGCCGGAAAGTCGCCGATCGTCATCGGCGCGTCGGGCGCGACCGCGCGCGTGACCTCGCCGCCGGGCCCAAAGGCGGTGACCTTCAGGCTGGTCACCCCCGAGGGGCGTCCACACGATCCGGTGCCGACCGGCGCGAGCGTGACGTGCGCGGGGGTGCTGTTGCACGCGGCAAGCACGACCCAGGCGGCGACCCTCCAGCTCATGATCCCCCGCATGATACGCTGACCGCGATGAGTGAGTTGCCGACGACGTTCGGCAAGTACTTCTTGACCGAGAAGCTCGCCACCGGCGGAATGGCCGAGATCTACCTCGCCAAGCTGGTCGGCCCCAACGGCTTCGAGAAGCAGCTCGTCATCAAGCAGATCCACCCGCGGCTGTCGGGCCAGCGTCCGTTCGTCGATCTGTTCGTGACCGAGGCCAAGACGCTGGTCACGCTCGCGCACGGCAACATCGTGCCGGTCTACGAGCTCGGCGTGGTCGGCGAGACCTACTTCATCGCGATGGAGTACATCGACGGGCCGACGCTGTACCGGCTCACCGAGCGCGTGCATCAGCGCGGCGATCGGATCGCGCCTGCGATCGGTGCGTGGATCGCGGCGCGGATCCTCGAGGGCCTCGACTACGCGCACAGGAAGGGCGAAGGCGTGATCCATCGCGACCTGTCGCCGCGCAACGTGATGCTGTCGCGCGACGGCGAGGTCAAGCTGGTCGACTTCGGCATCGCGGTCACGCTCAGCGAGCCGGGCTCGGCCGACGAGCGCGCGCAGTCGGCGCCGACCGGGTCATTCCCGTACATGTCACCCGAGCAGGTCCGCAAGGAGGCGCTGACGCCGCGCAGCGACCTGTTCTCGCTCGGCGTCCTCCTGTGGGAGATGTTGACCGGCACGCGGCTGTTCGCGCGCGCCGACGCCGACGCCACGCTCGCCGCGGTCACGACCAGCACGATCCCGCGGCCGTCGAGCGCGGTGCCCGAGGTCCCCGCGAAGCTCGACGACCTCGTGATGCGCGCGCTCGAGCGCGATCCGGAGGCGCGCTGGCAGACGGCCGGCGACATGCTCGCGGCGCTCCAGCGTTATCTCTACGCGCTCGACGACACGCCCGGCCCGCGCGACGTCACCACGCTGGTCGCGAAGTACTGCCCGCCGGAGCTGCGGCGCGCGCCGACCAACCTCGAGGCGTTCCTCGATCCGGACGCGCCGGTCGCCTCGGGCCCATCGACCGTGGTCGCGCCGCGCCCACCGGTGGTCGGCACCGCGGTGATTCCGCGCCAGCGCCAGCAGACGTTCGCGACCCATGTCGACATCGCGAAGCTGATCCCGCCGACCACGGCGCCGCACGAGCCGGTCGTCGTCCCCGAGCCTCGCCTGGATCAACCGCCCGACTCGACGCTGCGGATCGGCGTCCCGGGTCGCGATGCGCCGCGCCAGGGCACGATCGTGGTCGCCGGAATCGGCGCGCTTGCCCTCGCCGGCGGCGCGATCTACGTGTTCTACAGCGGTCGCGCGGCCGTGCTCGCGCCCGACGCGCCGCACGTCTACGACGCGCGCCCCGACGCCGAGATCGACGCTCGACCACCTACCCCGCCCGATGCCGCGGTGATCCCGCTCGCCGTCCACGACGCCGGTCCGCCACTGGCGGATGCCGCGCGAGCGAGCCGAGACGCCCGCCCGCCCGATGCCGCGCCCACCGCGACCGCGACCGCCGTGCTCAAGGTCGGCGCCGACCCGTGGGGTGAGGTCACGGTCGACGGCATCGCGCGTGGGCGCACACCGCTCGAGCTCGCCGTGCCCGCAGGCCACCACACGGTCGAGGTCATGTTCCGTGGCGAGGATCCGCCGAAGTTGAAGACCTTCCCGATCGATATCGCGCCCAACCAGACGCTGGCGCTGCAGGCCGATTTCACGCGCTGAGTCGTGGCACGCATGATGCTCCTTCTTCGAGCAAGGAGTCCCCAATGAATGTCATCGCTACGCTCGTCATCGGCCTGATCGTGGGCGCACTCGCCAAGCTCGTCATGCCCGGCAAGGACCCGGGCGGCATCATCATCACGATGTTGCTCGGCGTCGCCGGCTCGTTCGTCGCCGCGCTGCTCGGCAACGCGTTCGGCTGGTACCGCTACGGTCAGGGGCCGGGTTGGATCGCGTCGATCGTCGGCGCCATGCTGCTGCTCGGCGTCTACCGGCTGGCCATCGGTCGCAAGGTGATCGCATGACGCCGGAACACGAGACGCCGCACGAGGATCCGCGGCGCCAGCCCGATGGCGTGCCACACAGCGTGGTCGGCGCGACTGCCGGGTTCTCGGTGATCCTCGCGATCCTCGTGGCCGCGATGTTCCTCATCGGGAACGGCGCGATGCGCTACGCCGGCATCGTGCTCGTGATCTTCGCGGTCCCGTTCATGGTGCACGGCCTCCGTCGCAAGGCCGCGCGCGAGCGCGACCAGACGCATCCGTCCCGCTAGAACTGCCCCGGATCGACGCCGACCACCGGCGGTGGGCGCGATCCGGACGTCACGGCATAGATGATCGCGGTCGTCACGAGCGCCGCGGCGCCGACGCCGACCCACAACCACGGGCTGCGGCACGCCTCGCAGCGATGCGTGGGATGCCCACCGGCGCCCTCGGCCGAGAACACCGACGGCGGATAGCGCAGCTCACCACCTCGGATGGCCTGCCACGCGGCGCGCGCCGCGGCGGGGATCCCGGCCGCGTCCGCGTACCCGATATCGACGACCGCGCTGCACGCGATCGGGATCCCCGAGCACCGCTGGACGACCAGCGCCGGCCCACCGCGGCGCTCGGTCGCGTTGACCACCACGACATCGTCGAGCTCGGCGAAGGTCAGCACCGCCTCGACGTAGGCCGCGGCATCGTGCGTCGGCGGCGGCGCGGAGAGTCGCTGCGCGTCGGTCGCCGGATCGAGCACGAGCTGGAACACGCTGTGGCTGTCGTCGACCGCGACCGCCTGCGCGAGCGGCTCGTAGCCCGGGGCACGCGCGACGATCACGTGCTGGCCGCGCTCGACGTCGAGCTCGACGGGTGCTCGGCCGACCGGCTTGCCGTCGACCTCGATCATCGCGCCGGCGCCGACGCTGGCGATCCGCACGCGCTGCTGCGGCGGCGTGGTCGCGCGGGCAGCCTCGACCGCGTCGAGCACGTCGGGCGAGAACTCGGCGACCGTCACCGGGCGCGTCGGATCGAGGGCGAGCGCGAGCCGGAGCGCGGCGCGCGACTCGTCGGCGCGACCGAGGTGCGCGAGCACCGCGCCCAGGCGCAGCGACGCGTCGGCGTACAGCTCCGCGCCGCCGGGCAACGCGACCAGCGCCTCCGCCTCGGTGCGCGCGCTCGCCAACCGCGACGCCGCGAACTCGACGGAGACCTGGAGGTAGGCGCGCCAGCCCTCGGCGACCTCGTCACGCACGGCGCGAAATCGCGCCAGGGTCGAGCGCGGCACCGCGCCGGCGGTGATCGCGGCACGCGCCTCGGCGGCGGCATCGTCGACGACGCGGCCGCGCTCGCCGCCGATCGCGGCCACCATCGCCGCGGCGGTCGCGCGATCGCCGGTCGCGATCACGCCGATGCCCTCGGCGCGCGCGCCACGCGCGGTGATCGCGACGATCGCGCATGCCAGAAGGACCCCACGCACGGCGCCGACCATTATACTCGCGCCATGCCCTTCTCGTACCTCGCGCGCACGTCTCCGCGCCCCGACGGCGGGGCACGCCGGATCCAGGTCGCCACGACCGAGCTCGCGAGCCGCGCCGGCCTGCTCTACCGCCTCGGCTACACCGTCGAGGCGGCGACCGCACGCCTGGTCGCGCGGGTCGGCTGGGAGTTCGAGCACGGCCGCCCGGCGGCGCTGTCCGATCAGGCGATCGCCAAGCTGGTCTCCGACACGTACGCGCGCAAGCCGGGTTGATGCGCGCCGCCGCGATCGCCGTCGTGCTCGCCGGGTGTACGCCCGCGGCTCCGACGACGACGCGCCCCGCGCCGCTCGAACAGGTCTACACGCTGCGCGATCTCGCGGGGACCTGGCGCTGGATCCTGCACGCCGACGATCGCGGCACCAGCCGCACCGAGGACGAGGAGTGGCAGTTCCGACCGGTCCCGGGGTCGCCCGACCAACTCGTCGGCCGCTACACCCGGAGCGTCGAGGTCCGCTCGCTCGACAAGCTGCCGTTCGCCTGCAACCAGCATCCGACTTACCGCCAGCGCGCGGTGTTCGACGTCGCCGCCACGCTCGAGACCTCGGGGCGGTTCACGGTCGTCGAGACCGGCTATCGCACCGAGCCAGGCCCGTGCGATCACGGGTTTCGCCACGTCGGCACCTACGTCGGCCAGCTCGCCGGCGGCAAGCTCGCGCTGACCTGGGATGGCGGAGATCAGACGCTGCTGAAGACCGACGACGTCGACCACGCGCTCGTCGAGCCGCCGTGGCCCGCCAAGCCCGAGCTCGCCGGCACCTGGCGGTGGGACGCGTCGTCGGTCGACGACGACGGCAACCAGCGCGACGAGACCGAGTGGTGGGAGATCACGCGCCGCACCGAGACCCGGCTCGACGCGACCTACCGCCGCCGCGTCGTCGTCCACGCGCTCGACGGCAAGCCGATCACCTGCGCGAACGCGCCGCAGTGGCGGTTCGACGACGCCTACATCCTCGAGGGCCAGCGCGACGAGGATCACTGGCACTTCGTCGAGCTCGCCGCGACGCCCGGCGATCATCCGTGCCTCCGCGCGACGCCTCGCCGCGCGCTCGACGAGAGCAACGCCGAGCAGCTCGGTGACTACCTGCTCCTCGAGTGGCGCGGCAAGCGGCGCCAGGTCCTCCACCGCTAGGTATGGAATACGCGCGCTCGCAAGCTCGCGCTAGGCGCGATAGATCTTGTTGACGTAGTCCTCGACCATGCGGTCGGAGCTGAACCGCCACTGCGACATCGCGATGCTCGCGCGCATGATCTTGACCCACGCGGCGGGCTTGCCGTAGGCCGGCAGGACCTCCTTCTCGATCACGCCGTAGAGCAGCGCGCGATCGCGGTCGTCGATCTTCTTGGCGGCCTTGTCGTCGAACGCGTTGTCCTTCGGGTCGGGATCGCCGATCTTCCAGCCGGTCACGCCGTGCTCGCAGCCCTCGGGCCACCAGCCGTCGAGGATCGACAGGTTCGGCACGCCGTTCATCGCCGCCTTCATGCCCGACGTGCCCGAGGCCTCGAGCGGCCGCTTCGGGTTGTTGAGCCAGATGTCGACGCCGCGCGTGAGCACCGCGCCGACGACCATGTCGTAGTTCTCGACGAACACGACGTGACCCGGGTACTGCTTCTGCGCCGCGAGCAGCTTGCCGACGATCGCCTTGCCGCCAAGATCCTTGGGGTGCGCCTTGCCCGAGTAGACGAGCTGCACGCCCTTGTCGAACAGGCGCTTCAGGATCTTGGTGTCGCCGAGGATCAGATCGGCGCGCTTGTAGGTCGCCGCACGGCGCGCGAAGCCGATCACGAGGCGATCGGCGGCGAGCGTGACGCCGGTACGCGCCGCGACCTCGGCGATCATCTCGCGCTTCATCTGGGCGTGCGCGAGGAGCAGCTCGGCGTCCTGCCGCGCGGTCGGCTTCTCGACGACGAGCGCCGCCCGGATCCGCGGGTCCTGCCAGGTCGGCACGTGGACGCCGTTGGTCAGGCTGATGATCGGCGCGGCACCCTTGGTGCCTTTCCACATCTGACGCGCGGTCTCGCCATGCAGCTCGGCGACGCCGTTCGCGATCCGCGCGAGGCGCAGGCCGGCGACCGTCATCGAGAACGGCGCGCCCCCGATCGTCTTTAGCTCCGCATCGGAGAACCCGCAGTCGGCGCTGACCTCGCGCATCGTCGCGAGGTCGTGGACCTCGTTGCCCGCGGGGACCGGCGTGTGCGTCGTGAACACGACGTGCGGCTTCAGCTGAGCGATGCGATCCGCGAGCGTCTTGCCGCCGAACCGGTTGGCCTGCAGGAGCTCGAGGCCGGCGAACACCGCGTGGCCCTCGTTGAAGTGATAGACGTCCGGTGTCTTGCCGAGCGCGTCGAGCATGCGGACGCCGCCGACGCCGAGCACGATCTCCTGCGCCAGTCGATCGACCGTGTCGCCGCCGTAGAGCCGCTGCGTGATCCAGCGATCCGCCTCGCGCTCCGGCTCGAGCAGGTAGAGCTCCGACGACAGGAAGCGATCGACCTTCCAGGCGCGCAGCGGCACGACCTTGCCCTTCACCGTGACCTCCACACGTCCTTCGACGCGATGCAGCACGTCGCGCTTGGTGGTGGGATACTCGTCGACCAGCTCGCCCTTCGTGCTGACCACCTGGCGGGTGTACCCCTGGTCCCACAGGAGGCCGATCCCGACGAGCGGGACCCGCAGATCGCCGACCGATTTCATGTGGTCGCCGGCGAGGATCCCGAGGCCTCCCGAGTAGATGGGGAACGACGCGTCGAGCCCGAACTCCATGCAGAAGTAGCCGATGGTCGGGGATGTCGCGGGGGCGGGCTTGGTCGTCTTGGCCTTGGCCATATGGCCGGACACTACCGCCTGCTCGTCGAGGATCGCGGTCGCGGTCGCCAAAATCTTGGTGCCCGATCGGTTGACCGAGTACACAATGGAGGGGATGGCGAAAGGCAAACCACCACGTGCCAAGCGGCCGGTGGTCACGCCGGAGGACCAGGCGATGTTCCTCGCCGCGCTCGACGGGGTCACGCCGCTCGGCGCGCGCGATCGGCTCGTCGTCCCACCACCGCCGCCGTCGCCGGTCAAGCGCACCGTGCTCCCACCGATCCAGGCGCTCGCCATCGAGGGCGACGGTCAGCGCTACGCGGCGCGCGCGCCCGGCGTCTCGCACGCGCAGATCGCGCAGCTGCGCGGCGGCAAGGTCCGCGCGGAGCAGACGCTCGACCTCCACGGCGAGACCGTCGATCAGGCGATCCCGAAGTTGCACGACTTCCTCGCCGGCGCGCTGCGCACCGGCTTCCGTAGCGTGCTCGTGATCCACGGTCGCGGCCTGCACAGCGAGCACGGCGCGCCGCTGCGCGAGGCCGTCGTGCACGAGTTACTCGGGCCCGCCTCGGGCTACGTGCACGCGCTCGCCAGCGCGCCGCCCTCCGACGGCGGCGACGGCGCGACGCTCGTCATGCTGCGAGGTGGCAAGTGAGGCTCGCCGCGGTCCTCCTCGCGGTCGCCGCGGGCAGCGTCGGCGCGACGCCGGCGCCGCAGCCCAAGGCGACGATCGATTCGACCTCGCACGCCGCGGCGCCCCGCCTCACGCACACCGACGTGCGCGCGCGCGTCGCCGTCGCGACGACGCCGGGCCACACCGGCGAGCTGCGCCCGGCGCGCGACACGCTCGCGAAGCAGGACGCGCCGCTGTCCGCCGAGGAGGCCACCGCCCAGCAGATCGAGAAGCTGCTGCGCGGCCCGCTGCGCTATGGCGTGACCGGGCTCTATGTCGTCGACGCCCGGACCGGCGAGCCGGTGTTCGCGGTCAACGCCGACGATCGGCTCAACCCGGCGTCGAACGTCAAGATGATCTCGACCGCGGCGGCGCTCGAGGCGCTCGGTCCCGAGTTCCGCTATCCGACGCGCCTGCTCGGCACGCTGCCCGGCCAGGACGGCGCGATCCGCACCGACGCGTACCTGCTCGGCAGCTACGACCCGACGCTCGCGAACGCCGACCTCGACGATCTCGCGACCGGGCTCGCCGCGCGCGGCGTCGTCGCGTTCCACGGCGACCTGATCGTCGGCAGCGACGCGACCCGCGATGGCATCTTCCGGCCGAGCGTGCCGATCGAGATCGCCGCGGGCACGCCGGGCCTGTCTCCCAAGGCCGCGCCGCCCGACGGGTTCGACCTCGTCCGCGTCGAGGTGACCGCGAAGACGCTCGCCTACCCCGCCGCGCCGCGCCTGACCTACAAGACGTCGGCCTCGGTCGACGTCCACGGGCGCGCGGTGACCGTGCTCGCGATCGGCGGCACGATCGGCAAGGGCGGCCTCGTGACCTACAAGCTGCCGCTCGCCGATCGCGATCGCGCGGCGACCGCGGCGTACGCGCTGCGCGCCTCGCTCCGCGCGCACGGCATCGCGGTGACCGGCTCGGTCAAGGTCGAGGAGCTCGGCGACTTCGTCGGCGAATCGCTCGGCGTTGGTGAGCTGCCGGTCGAGCTCGCGCGCCACGAGTCGCGGCCGCTCGTGTCGATCGTCACCGACGTCAACAAGTGGAGCATCAACTGGCTCGCCGAGCGGGTGATCCTGTCGGCCGCCGCGATCACGCACCACGCGCCGCCGACCATGGAGCTCGCGGTCGACACGATGTACGGCTGGCTCGAGCGCCACGCCAGGCTCGGCAAGAGCGACCTGGTCGTCGACTCCGGCAGCGGCCTGTCGTACCGCACGCAGATCAGCGCGCGCGAGCTGGTCGCGGTCGTGCTCGCGGCGAGCGGCTTCGCGCACGACGGCCTCGCGGTGTCGCCGGCGGTCTCCAGCGCGTGGCTCGGCTCGCTGTCGATCGGCGGCCACGACGGCACGCTGATGAACCGGTTCAAGACGCCGGAGACCCGCGGTCGCGTCCGCGGCAAGACCGGCACGCTGTCGACCGTGATCGCGCTGTCGGGGCTCGTCGAGATCGATCCGGCGCGGCCGCTCGCGTTCGCGCTCGTGACCAACACGAACACGCCGCTGTCCAAGGGTCAGGTCCGAAAGACGCACGAGGCGCTGGTCACCGCGCTGTGTACGTACGCGCAGCGCACCGCCACGCTCGTCGCGCCGCCGGTCGCCGCACCGGTGGCCCCGACGCCGAACCCCACGCCCGACGAGACCGAGCCCGAGAACTAGTCACTCCTCGGTCGCGAAGCTCTGCGCGAGGCGCTCGAGCACGCCTTGATCCTCGAGCGTCGTCGTGTCGCCGCGCGCGGTCGAGCCCGACGCCACCTCGCGCAGCAGCCGTCGCATGATCTTGCCGGAGCGCGTCTTCGGGAGCGCCTCTGCGAACCGGATCTCCTCGGGCCGCGCCAGCGCGCCGATCTGCGTCGCGACGTGCTCGCGCAGCTCCTTGGCGAGCGCGTCGTCGGCGACCACGCCCGCGCGCGGCGTCACGAACGCGACGATCGCCTGCCCTTTGAGCGCATCCGGTCGCCCGACCACCGCGGCCTCGGCGACCTTGGGATGCGCCACCAGCGCGCTCTCGACCTCCATCGTCGAGAGCCGGTGACCGGCGACGTTGATGACGTCGTCGATCCGACCCATGATCCAGAAGTAGCCGTCGGCATCCTTGCGCGCGCCGTCGCCCGCGAAGTACGTGCCCGCGATCTCGCTGAAGTACGTCGACACGTAGCGCGCGTGATCGCCGTAGATCGTGCGCAGCATCGACGGCCACGGCCGCGTCGCGACGAGGAAGCCGCCCTCGTTCGCCGCGCACGGCGTGCCGTCGCGCTTGACGACGTCGAGCGCGATGCCCGGCAGCGGCCGGGTCGCCGAGCCCGGCTTGGTCGGCGTCGCGCCCGGCAGCGGCGAGAGCATGATCGCGCCTGTCTCGGTCTGCCACCAGGTGTCGACGATCGGGCAGCGATCGCCGCCGATCTTTTCCCGGTACCACATCCACGCCTCGGGGTTGATCGGCTCGCCGACCGACCCGAGCAACCGCAGCGACGACAGGTCGTGCTTCGCCGGGTGCTCGTCGCCCCACTTCATGAACGCGCGGATCGCGGTCGGTGCCGTGTACAGCGTCGTCACGCCCCAGCGCTCGACGATGTCCCAGAACCGATCCGGGCCCGGCTGGTTCGGCGCGCCCTCGTACAGCAGCACGGTCGCGCCGTTCGCGAGCGGCCCGTACACCACGTAGCTGTGGCCGGTGACCCAGCCGATATCGGCGGTGCACCAGAAGATGTCGTCGTCGCGCAGGTCGAACACCAGCCGCGACGTGTACATCACGCCGGTCAGGTAGCCGCCGGTCGTGTGCAGGATGCCCTTGGGCTTGCCGGTCGTGCCGCTGGTGTACAGCGAGAACAGCGGATGCTCGCTCGACCAGCCGCGCGCCTCGTGCTTGCCCGACGCGGCGGCGACGGCCTCGTGCCACCACACGTCCTTGCCGGTCCACACCACCGGGTTGTGGCAGCGGCGCACGACCAGCACCGCCTCGATCGTCGACTCGCCGGCGATCGCCTTGTCGACGTTGTCCTTGAGCGGCACGATCGCGCCGCGCCGCCAACCGCCGTCGGCCGTGATCACGACCTTGGCCTTCGAGTCGGCGATCCGGTCGCGCAGCGCCTCGGCCGCGAACCCGCCGAACACCACGGTGTGCGGCGCGCCGATCCGCGCGCACGCCAGCATCGCGATCGCTGCCTCGGGGATCATCGGCAGGTAGATCGCGACGAAGTCGCCGGCGCCGACCCCGAGCGCGGTCAGCGCGTTCGCCGCCTTGCAGACCTCGCGATGGAGCTCCCCGTAGGTCAACACGCGCGTGTCGCCGGGCTCGCCCTCGAAGATCAGCGCCGCCTTGTTCTTGCGCCAGCTCGCCACGTGCCGATCCAGGCAGTTCACGCTCGCGTTGAGCTCGCCGCCGACGAACCACTTCGCGTCGGGGGCCTGCCAGTCGAGCACCTTCTCCCAGTGCTTGGTCCAGACCAGCTCGCTCGCGACGTCGGCCCAGAACTCCTCGGGATCCGCGGCCGCGCGCGCGTAGAGCTCCTCGTACTCCGCCATCGACTTGACGCGCGCCTGCTCGGCGAACTCGCGCGGCGGTGGGAAGCTACGGTTCTCGACGAGGACCGAGACGATCGACTTCTCGTTCGGCCTGGTCGGCCTGGTCGGCTCGGTCATACGATCGCGATCGCGTCGATCTCGACGCGCGAATCGCGCGGCAGTCGCGCGGCCTGTACCGTCGCGCGCGCCGGCGGGTCGTTGCGGAACCGCTCGCCGTACACCGCGTTGACCGCCGCGAAGTCGCCCATGTCGGCGAGGAAGATCGTGGTGCGAACCACGCTCGCGAACGATGCCCCGGCCGCCGCGAGTACCGCCCCGAGGTTCTCGAGCACCTGCTGGGTCTGCGCCGCGATGTCGCCCTCCACCATCAACCCGGTCGACGGGACCAGCGGGATCTGGCCGCTGCAGAAGATCATGCGCTTGCCGTCCCCGACGGGTACGACGACCGCCTGCGAGTACGGACCGATGGCCGCCGGGGCCTGACCGGTCTTGACGATGGTGCGGGTCATGGCCGCGACCTTCGCACGGCTTGACCGGCGGTTGACAGCCTCCGGGCCGCGCGGTACCAACACGGCCACGGGCGTTTAACTCAGCGGGAGAGTGAGTCCTTCACACGGACTAAGTCGGGGGTTCAATCCCCTCAACGCCCACCACGAACGACGAACAGGCCAGCCGGTGACGACTCCGACTCGCATCAACATCCTCGGCGGCGACCGCGTGCTGGTCCGGGTCAGCTACGACGAGGCCGAGCTCGCGGTCGAGTCCAACCTCGGCGACGCCGCCACGGATCAGGCGCTCGGCGACGCGATGATCCGGCTCGGGCGCACGATCGGAGCCGAGGACCAGGCGCGCGCCGAGGTCGCCGGCGCGCGCGGACAAGCGGCCATCGCGCACGTGCTCGCGCGCATGGTGTCGGAGCTCAACGCGGACCTCGAAGCTCCCGAGTTCGACGTCGATCTCGGCGCCGCATGGGCCGCGTCGACGTAGTACGTTGCGCGTTGCCGTGCGCCTGCTTTCGCTCGTCATCCTCACCCTGCTCGCGTCCTCGGCCCAGGCCGACGAGCTCGTGCCGCCGCCGCGGACCGGGGTGACCAAGGCCATCCCGATCGCGGTCGGCATCAACTTTCCGACCGGATGGATCGATGCCAACTCGATCGCCGGCTCGCTCTCCATCGGGGTCAGCGACCACGACGCGATCCGCGTGAACGCGGCCACGTACCGCTACGCGCACTCGATCGGCAACATCATCAGCCTCGCCGCGGGCGGTGATGGCGACGAGTCCTCGCGCAGCGGCCGGATCAGCGATCTGGGCCTCGGCTTCGTTCACTATTCGCGCGGCCTCTGGGAGGGCCTCTCCCTCGAGGTCGGCGCGTTCCGGCGCGCGAACGACATCCGGATCAACGACGCGAATGCATCGCCGGCGACGGTCGCGACCACGAGCACGATCTACGCGGGCCGCGCGCTGGTCGGCTGGAGCTGGCTCATCAAGCAGCACGTCTTCATCGCCCTGGCGGTCGGCGTGTCGGTCGGACTCGAGCGCGGCACGGAGAAGACCGAGGACGACAACGGGGGGCATATGATGACCGCGGACCTCGACCGCAGCGCGATCGCCCCCGAGGGGTACCTCCGGTTCGGCGGCGCGTTCGATCTCTGATCGTCAGCGGTGCGCCGCGAGCCAGCGCTCGGCGGCGACCGGGTCACCGGTGCGCGCCGAGGTCGCGAGCGTGCGGGCCGCGGCGCGATCGGTCGCCCACAGCGCGGTCGCGAGCTCGAGCTCGAGGCCGGCGCGAGCGCCCGGTTCGTCGTCGACCATCGCGATCGCCTCGCGCAGGCCGGCGAGCGCGACATCGCGCTGACCGTCGCGCAACGCGCACCGCGCGCGGGCGGCGAGCGCGCCGGCCTTGGTCGAGCCTCGATCGCCGTTCGGCTGCTTGGCGAGGACGGCGATCGCACGGTCGGCGAACGGTCGCGCCTTGGCGCAGTCGGTGGCCGACCACAGCGTCGCGAGGACCGACAGGCTGTCGGCAACGTCCGAGGTCTCGGGGCCGGCGACCTTCTCGCGGATCGCGAGCGCGCGCTGCGCGTGATCGATCGCGACGGCGGAGTTGCCGCGCTCGACCTCGACCTCCGCGATCGCCTCGAGCGTGTTCGCGACCTTCAGCTGCGACGTCTCGGGCGTCGCCTGTCGGATCGCGAGCACGGCCTCGAGCTCGGCGAGCGCCTCGGTGAACCGGCCCTGGCGCTTCAGGTTGACGCCGAGGTTGAAGCGCGCCATCAGCACGTTGCCGTTGGCCGGGCCCGCCTTCGCGAGCCAGATGTCACGCGCGCGCTCGTACAGCTTCTGGGCGCGCGGCAGATCGTTGGGCGGCGCGGAGGTGTAGAAGTTGCCGAGGCTGTGGACGGTCATCGCGACGGTCGGATCGGAGGGCCCGTAGACCGCCTCCTTGATCGCGAGCGCCTCCTCGAACCGCTGCTTGGCGAGCGCGTAGTTGCGGATCGCGAGCTGCTTGTTCCCGTTGCTCTGTAATATGCGTGCAAGGTCGGGGTGGTGATCGCCGAGCGCCTCGCGCATGAGCGCGACGGCGCGATCGGACATCGGCACGCTGCGCGCGTAATCGGAGCGATCCTCGAGCTCGTTGGACCAGTTGTTCAGCGTCGCCGCGAGCCGCGAAGGCGAGGCCTGCGAGCGCTCGAGGAGCGCGACCGCGCGGGCGTACTCGCGGTCGCTGTCGTCGAACTGCGTCAGCTGTTGGTAGGCTTCGGCGAGCGAGAGCGCGACCTCGATCTGGAGCGCGACCGGCGAGCCGGCGCGTGCGGCGGCGAGCTCGGAGGCCTGGGCGATCTCGAGGGCCTCCTTGGGGCGGCCCTGATCGCCGACGACCTGCGCGACGTACCCGAGCGACTCGACGACGAGCGCGTCGTCGTGGGCGCGCGCGGCCGCGATCGCGGCGTCGCGCAGCGTGCGCTCGGCGGGCTGGTTCTCACCGCGACGGAACAGCATCTGCCCGGCGAGGTAGCCGGTCTCGGCGATCAGCGGATCCCAGCGGAGCGCGGCCGCCTCGGTCTGGAGCGCTTGGATCTCGGAGACATCGCCGGTCAGCGCGTCGCGCACCTTGGCGCGCGCGACCGTCTGCGTGAGTCGATCGATCCGGGCGCCGATGGCCGGATCGGGTGGTGGCGCCGGGTGCTCGAGCAGCGCGTCGACGTTCGCGCAGTCGCTGACCGGCGCGAGCTCGGTGGCGACCCGGATCGAGCGATCGACGACCTCGCCGCTCGGCCTCGTCGTCAGGCCGGTCACCAGCGCGTCGAGCTCGTGGAGCTGGGTCTGCATGCACGCGGCCTGGCGCGCGTGGAGCTCGCGGCGCTGATCGCCGTCGGCCTTCGCGGCGACGCAGGTCGCGACGCGCATCGCCGCCCATTCGGCGGCGCGGCGATCGAGCAAGCCGGTGACGCGCGTCGTGGCATCGGCGGCGTTGGCGCGACCGGTCGTCGCGAACGCGGCGGCGATCCGCGGATGGTCGCTCGGTTGCCAGATGGTCGCGAGCTCGCCGGTCACGCCGGCGCACGGATCGACCGCCGGTTCGCGCGCGACCCAGGTCGCCGAGATCGCCACCCCGATCGCGCCGAGCCCGATCGCGCCGACCGCGATCCGCGCGCGGCGCGCGAGCGCGCCGTCGAGCTGGGCGAGCAAGGCGGGCATGTCGAACCAGCGGTCGCGCGCCTCGGTGGACAGGCCGCGCAGCAGCGTCCGGGTGATCCGACGCGGCACGCCGCGGAGCTTGGGCCGCGGGACGCCGGCGGCGATCGCGTCGCGGCAGGCATCGCTCGACCGCGCGGTGCGCGCCGGATCGAACGGGTGCGCATCGAGGGCCTCCCACAGCGACACGCAGAACGCGAACTGATCGCTGCGCGCGTCGGCGCCGCGGCGCTCGAGCTGCTCGGGAGCCATGTAGCGCAACGTTCCGAGCAAGGTGCCGGCCTGGGTGAGGTCCTCGTCGACCTGCGCGGGCGGCTCGCCGTCGGGCCCGTCGGGCACGTCGGGCTCGTCGGTGAGCGCGAGCCCGAAGTCGCTGACCGCGACCCGACCGTCGGTGCCGACCAGCACGTTGTCCGGCTTGAAGTCGCGATGCACGATGCCGGCCTCGTGCGCCGCCGCGAGCCCGCGTCCGGCCGCGCGATACACGCGCACGATCTCGCGCCACGACTTGCCGACCGCCCAGGTCCGCAGCGTCGTGCCGGCGACCAGCTCCATGGCGATGAACAGCTGCCCGGCGTGGACGCCGACCTCGTGCACCGCGACGAGGTTCGGATGCGACAGCCGCGCCATCGCGCGGGCCTCGCGACGCAGCCGCGTGTCGGCGCGGGTCAGGAGGTCCGGGCGCAGCACCTTGATCGCGACCTGGCGATCGAGCTCGGGGTCGCGCGCCGCGTAGACCTCGCCCATGCCGCCCGCGCCGAGCACGCCGGTGATCACGAAGCGGCCGACGCGATCGGCCGGCGCGATCGCGCCGCTGCCGGTCGCCGCGGGCAGCGTGCCCATCCGGCCGAGCTCCGACGCGCTGATCGGCTCCGCCGCCCTGACCGCCCCGGTCGTGCCGATCGTCGGCGTCCCCCGCTCACTCACGATGCAACACGTATCACGTTCCGTCCGGTCGAAGCCGGAAGACCGAGGCCCCGGGCCTGATAGACTTCGCCGCATGTCGCGCTGCCTCGCTCTCTCCCTGATCCTCGCGTTGTCCTCCGGCTGCAGCGACGACGATCCGTGCGCGGGGGTGTCCGGGAAGTGCGTCGCGGTCTCGTCGGGTGCGAGCACGACGACGATCCAGAAGGCGATGATCGACGTGACCGACGGCGGCACCGTCGCGTTCGCCGCCGGCCACTACAACGTCACCGGCGAGATCTCGCTCGACACCAACCACGTCACCGTGAAGGGCGCGGGCAAGGACGCCACCGTCCTGTCGTTCGCGAACCAGACCGATGGCGCGCAGGGCTTGCTCGTCACCGCCGACGGCGTCACGCTCACCGACTTCGCGGTCGAGGACACGCCGGGCGACGCGATCAAGATCCTCGGCGCCAACGGCATCTCGCTGCAGCGACTCCGGGTCGAGTGGACCCGCGGCGCCAACGAGACCAACGGCTCGTACGGCCTCTACCCGGTGCAGTGCAAGAACGTCCTCATCGAGGACTCGACGGTGATCGGCGCGTCGGACTCCGGCGTCTACGTCGGCCAGTCGGACAACATCGTCGTGCGCGGCAACACGGTCAACCAGAACGTCGCCGGCATCGAGATCGAGAACTCGTCGCACGCCGAGGTCCACGACAACACCGCGACCGGCAACACCGGCGGCATCCTGGTGTTCAACCTGCCCGGCCTCGAGGTCGAGACCGCGTCGGGCACCGCGGTCCACGACAACGAGGTGTTCGAGAACAACGAGCCGAACTTCGCGCCCGCCGGCAACATCGTCGGTCTGGTGCCGACCGGCACCGGCATCGCGATCCTCGCCGCACACGGCGTCGAGATCTTTCATAACCATATCCACGATCACAAGACGGTGAACATCGGCGTCATCAGCTACGTGCCGACGATGATCGCGATCACCGATCCGACCTACGACGAGTTCCCGACCGCGCTCCACATCCACGACAACACGCTCGCCGGCACGAGCGACATGCCGACCGGCGAGCTCGGGGCGCTGCTGATCACCGCCATCGCCGAGCTCCATCCGGCGCCGTACATCGTGCCGGACCTGGTCTGGGACGGCGTGCTCGACCCGGCGCGGATCGGCACCGGGACGGACTACGCCGAGGCCGACAAGATCTGCATCCACGACAACGGCGACGCCGACTTCCTGAACATGCACTACCCGACCGGCGATGCCGTCCTGCCGACGCCCGACCTCGCGCCGCACGCGTGCATGCATCCGGCGATGCCGACCGTCGTGTTGCCGTGAAGCTCCTCGCGATCCTCGCGACGATCCTCGCGAGCCTCGCGGCCTGCGGCGACGACGGCGGCGCCCCGTGCGCGATCGACGCGACGAACCTGTGCACGAAGCTCTCGAGCTACACGGCGCTGTTCGCCGACGTCGCGTCGCAGACACCGGCCGATGGCACCGTGCCGTTCACCGTCGCGACACCGCTGTTCGCCGACTACACGACCAAGCAGCGCTTCCTCTACCTGCCGCCCGGCTCGGCGATGACGTGGCACGACACCACCGCGTTCGATCTCCCGAGCGGCAGCGTGCTCGTGAAGACGTTCGGCTACCTCCACGATCGCCGCGATCCGAGCAGCGGCGAGCGGCTGCTCGAGACTCGCTTGCTCATCAAGGGCGACGCCGGCTGGTCGGGCGCGGCGTACGTCTACAACGACGATCAGAAGGACGCGACGCTCCAGGTCGCCGGTGACGTGATCGACGCCAGCTGGATCCACGACGACGGTGCGACGCGCACGAACGGCTACATCGTGCCGAACAAGAACCAGTGCCGCAGCTGTCACGGCGAGACCGACGAGAACACGATCACGCCGCTCGGCCCCAAGGCGCGCCACCTGAACCAGGGTGGCCAGCTCGAAGCGCTGGTCGCGGGCGGCCAGCTGGTCGGCGCGCCCGATCCGACCGCGTGGCCGCGCGAGGCCGACGCCTCGTCGACCCTCGACGCCCGCGCGCGGACCTGGCTCGACGTCACGTGCGCGCACTGCCACAACCCGACCGGCATGGCGCGGACGTCGGGGCTGTTCCTCGACTACGCCGAGACCGCACCCGCCGTGTTCGGCATCTGCAAGGCGCCGGTCGCGACCGGGCGCGGCTCGGGCGGTCGCGCGTACGACATCGTCCCCGGCATGCCCGACGCGTCGATCATGACCTACCGCATCGAGGCGACCGAGCCGGAGATCAAGATGCCCGAGCTCGGCCGCAACCTGGTCGACGACGCCGGCGTCGCGCTGATCCGCCAGTGGATCACCGAGATGACCGGCACCTGTTCGGGGTAGCTTCGCGCGCATGCGCCCCGCCCTCGTCGTGTCCGTCGTGTTCGTCGTCGCCTGTTCGCATCCGCAGCCCGCGCCGATGCCGGCGCCGGTCGTCGCACAACCCGACTGCGCCGCCGCCGTCGAGGGCGCGATGCGGATCGTCGCGCCGCACCTGAAGACGCCGGCGGACAGCGGTCGCGCCAAGGGTGCGCTCGCGCTTCGCTGCGTCGAGGACAAGTGGACCGCCGAGGCCACCGCGTGCATCGCCAAGGTCACCGAGCCCGACGCGGCCCACAAGTGCCTGCACGACTTCGCGACGCCCGCCCAGCGCGACGCGATGTTTCGCGCGATCGCCGAGGTGATCGACGTGCCCCCGCAGGAGACGCCGCCGCCTCCGACCGGCGCGCAGGCCGAGATCGCCGAGCGCGCCAACGCCGACGGTGTCATCGCACTCGAGGCCAAGCAGTACGCGGCGGCGAGCGCGAAGTTCCGCGACGCCGTCGCGCGCGTGCCCGAGCCGAAGTACTTCTTCAACCTCTGCGTGGCGCTGTTCCAGGAGGGCAAGTTCGGCGAGGCGCTGGTCGCCTGTCACGGCGCGACGGTGAACAACCCGCCGCCCGCGATGGCCGGCAAGATCGCCAAGCTCGAGGATCGGATCCGCGCCGAGGCCAAGGCGCAGGGGATCTCGGTGGCGCCCTAACGCTTGCGCGGATCGTCGGGGCTGCTGTTGCTGCCCGTGACGGTCTCTTCGCTGTTCGCCCAGTCGACGAGCTGCTCGTCCTCGACGGCGAGCGCCGACTTCCAGTCGTCGTTGCTGCCCGAGACGTTGGTCACGACCTCGTACTCCGACTCGGTCGCCGCGCGGCGCGTGCGGCCGGTGCCCTGCGCGGGATCCTCGGGAGGCGTCGCCTGCGCCGAGGCCTGCGGGCGTCGCGAGCTGTTCGCGAGTCGGCCGATGCCAGTCGAGCTCGCGCGGAACCGCTGGCTCGTCGTCGTGCGCGTGCGGTTCGCCGGGCCGGTCGGGCGATCCTCCTCGTTGAACAGGTTCGCCATGTCGTTCGGCGACGGGATCTCCGGAGCCCCGACGATCGGCGACGGCTGCGTCGCGGCGACCGATGGCGGGTTGACCTCGGGTGGCGCGGTGATCGACAGCGGCGCCGCGGGCGTCTTTGGCGGCTTCGGCGGGATCGGTGGCACCGCCGGCTTGCCCGGCGTAGGCGGCGCGGTCACCAGCGACGCGGTCGACGTCTTCGGCACGTACGTGCCGCCGATCGAGCGCACCCCGATCTCCTCGAGGCACGCCCACATGATCGGCGTCGGGACGTGCTCGCACAGGTTCGGGATGCCGATCGTCTCGACGACGAGCTGGGCATCGACACGCGAAGCCCCGAGGCACGCGGTCAGGAGCCGAGCCCACAGCGGGCGCGGTAGGTGGGTGGCGAGCACTTCGGGGGTGACGTGGCGGACCAGGTCGTCGCACGTCGCCATGCCCTGCTCGAGGGCCGACGACAACGCTGCAACGAAGAAGCCCTTCAGGTTCACGAGTTCACCGGCGCGGTGACACCCGCTCGCGCAGCCGCCGCGACGATGCACGCCCACAGGACCTCGTGCGGCAGGTGCTGTGCGAGGAGCTGCGGCGTCACGGTCTCGAGCACGTGCTCCGGCGTCATCGAGCCGGTCTTGAGCGACGCTGCGAGAATCTTCGAGAGCAGCTCGGGTGGGAGGTGATTGGCCAGGACGTCGGGAGTCGCGTGCGCGAGCACGTCACCAGGGCCGAAGATCTGGTGCTCCAGCCCCGACTCGACCATCCGCGCAAACCACTGCTGTCTCTGGTCTTGGCTCACGCCGAAACGGTACCGCACAACCCTTCGACATTGTTTGCTCGGCTTCGGACTTCGGCTGTTCGGCTTGCTTTGATGCGGCGCGTCCCGCACGGTGGAGAGACGCTGATGTCCGAGGCACGCGGGAAAGTCTCGTCGGGGACCCTGCTCTACCGATTCGTCGGTGGTTCGGTGGAGGTGTTGCTCGTCCATCCGGCCGGCAACTACAACCGTCGGGCGCCGTGGGGCATCCCGAAAGGTGCGCCAGAGCCCGAGGAGACCCTCGAATTCACCGCGCGCCGCGAGACCCGTGAAGAGACTGGAGTGGACCTCACATGTCCGCTGGTCGATCTCGGCTACGTCGACTACACGCGGAGCAAGAAGCGCGTGCATGCGTTCGCGACCCAGGCGCCCGCCGAGTCAAATCCGCACTGCGCCTCGTGGGAAGTCGACAAGGTCGAGTACATCGAGATCACGCGGGCACGACGCATCATCCATCCCGACCAGGCGGCGCTCCTCGATCGCTTGCAGCGCCATCTCGGGATCTCGACGGTGGCAGAAGTCGAAAAAACGCCTGCGTAGCTGCGACATCGACGGCGTCGCAGCTGTCGAATCCCCGCACGGCTGTCTGCATTCCTGACAGCACGATCCGATTCCGCTCGACAAAATAGCGCGCTATGGCACATTGCGAGCCGTTTCGCGTCGACCTGGCTTTGGGGGATCCGACCGTGCGACGCGCCAAGCAGCTGATTCTGCTGGTGCGACGCTCCCCTGACCGGTTGACCGGGTTCCGCACCTGTCGTTGGGTGCGCAATCTGCAACGAAACCAAGTTGCTGCTCGCTCGTATAGAGAGCGCAGCCAACCGATGGGAGCAATGAATCCCGCGGTGCAACGGTTGGGAACACAACGGCGTCTCACTCGGAAGCAACCAGAACGGAGTACCTCATGTCGACCACCACCACGAATCACGCTCGTAGCCGCCAGCGCATCGCGCAGCGGCCCCCCACGAGCACGGTGCGCGCTCACCGTGGTGGGGGTGTCCGTCAGGATCGTTCGGATGCCGAACCGACCGAGGCCAAGGAAGCCAAGGAGCCGATCGCCAAGCCGGTCCGCGCGATGCGGTCGCCGGACAATGACGACCACCTCGCCGCGTACTTCCGTCAGCTGGCCGAGCACGAGCTGCTCACGCCGGAGGACGAGCGCGAGCTCTCGCAGGGGATCGAGGACACCGAGGTCATGACCTGGGAGCGCGTGCTGTCGCGCCCGGATGTCGTGCGTCCGATCCTCGCGCTCGTCGAGCCGAACCTCGAGCAGTCGGTGAAGTTCCCGAAGCTCGTGAAGCTCGCCGAGGACATGTGCAAGACCAAGAAGGCTGCCAAGGATCCGAAGCAGCTGAAGAAGCTGGTCGTGCTCGCCAAGGAGGCGGCGGTGCAGCTGCGCGCGCTCGATCTCGATCGCGTGCACATCGATGCCGTCGTGCGCGAGCTGTTCCGCGCGCGCGCCGGGACCATCGCGGGCACCGAGTCGTGGTGGACCGACGGCGGCGGCAAGGATGCCGGCACGTTCGCCGACGGCGTGCATCAGGCGTATCGCGATGCGATGAACCTGCGCGACGAGTTCGTGCGCGCGAACCTGCGGCTCGTCGTCACCATGGCGCGCCGCTACGATCGCGGCGGCATGCCGCTCGCGGACCTGATCCAGGAGGGCAACCTCGGGCTCATGCACGCGGTCGCGCGCTTCGACTATCGCCGGGGGCTGCGGTTCTCGACCTATGCGTGCTGGTGGATCCGGCACGCGATCGGTCGCGCGCTCGCCGACAAGGCGCGCGCGGTGCGGATCCCGGTGCACATGCTCGAGGCGCAGCAGCAGCTCGAGAAGGTCCGTCAGGGGCTGGTCGGCGAGCTCGGTCGCCCGCCGACGCCGCAGGAGCTCGCCAAGGCCGCCAAGGTTCCGCTCGCGAAGCTGAACCAGATGCATCGCTACATCATGGGTCAGCCGATGTCGCTCGATCGGCCGATCCACGATGACGACGATCGCAGCTTCGGCGACACGCTCGCCGATCCGGACACCGAGGCACACTCGCCGGCCGACGACATGACGACGGCGACGCTGACGTCGCAGATCAAGAAGCTCTTGCACTTCCTCAGCCCGATCGAAGCCGACGTGCTCACCAAGCGCTTCGGCCTCGGCGACGACGAGGAGCGCACGTTCCGCGAGATCGGCGACCAGTATCACCTGTCGCGCGAGCGCATCCGGCAGATCCAGAACTCGGCACTCGACAAGCTCAAGCGGGCGCTCGAGCGCGAGCACCGCGGCCACGTCGAGATGTGATCAGAGCAGCGGCGCTCCCGAGAGCGCCGCTGCCTGTTCGCGCGTCACGCCGGGCGCGAGCTCGACGACCCGGAATCCGGTGCCGTTGGGCTCGAACACGCCGAGCTCGGTGATGACGAGCCCGACGACAGCGGTCGCCGTCAGCGGGTAGTCGCAGCGGGCGACGAGCTTGGGCTCGTTCTTCTTGGTCACGTGCTGCATCATCGCGATCACGCGGCGACATCCGGTCGCGAGATCCATCGCGCCGCCGATGCCCATGACCTTGCCGCCGGGCACCGCCCAGTTCGCGAGGTCACCGGTCGCGGACACCTGCATCGCGCCGAGGATCGCGAGGTCGACGTGACCACCGCGGATCATCGCGAAGCTGCTCGCCGAGTCGAACGTCGACCCGCCGGGCAACACCGTGACGGTCTGCTTGCCGGCGTTGATCAGGTTGGCATCCTCCTCACCCTCGAACGGGAACGGCCCCATGCCGAGCAGGCCGTTCTCGGAGTGCAGCCACGCGTGCCCGCGCGGGAGGTGGTCGGCGACCTGCGTCGGCAGGCCGATGCCGAGGTTGACGATCGCGCCCTCGGGAATCTCCTGGGCGGCGCGGCGCGCCATCATCTCCGTGGTGAACATCAGCGCTTCCTCGTGGTGCGGAACTCGAACGCGTTCTCGTGCTCGGGCACGTGGACGATGCGGTGGACGAAGATGCCGGCGAGGTGGACGTCGTCCGGATCGATCGCGCCGTTCGGCACCAGCGAATCGCACTCGACGATCGTGAGCTTCGCGGCGGTCGCCATCACCGGGTTGAAGTTGCGACCGGTGCGCCAGAACCGCAGGTTGCCGAAGCGATCGCACATCGTCGCGCGCACGAGCGCGACGTCGCCGGGCCGCGCGCGCTCGAGCAGGTAGCGGCGGCCGTCGATCTCCTTGGTCTCCTTGCCGGTCTCGACGACGGTACCGACGCCGGTCGGCGTGTAGAACGCGGGAATGCCGGCGCCCGCGGCGCGCATGCGCTCGGCGAGCGTGCCCTGCGGCGTGACCTCGACCTTGACCTCGCCGCTCGCCATCCGGGTGTGGAGGTCCTCGTTGCCGCCGATGTAGCTGCAGATCACCTTGTCGATGATCCCGGCCTTCAACCAGGTCGCGAGGCCCTTGCCGAGGTTGCCGGCGTTGTTCGACACCAGCGTCAGGTGGCGCACGCCGCGCTCGACGACGCCGCGGATCAGCGCCTCGGGGTTGCCCGACAGGCCGAAGCCGCCGACCAGGATCGTCATGCCGTCGGCGAGCGGCGCGAGCGCGTCGACCACGGATCCGACGACCTTGTCGTGATGCTTGCCGATCACGCGCGCGCTCCGAACGCAGTGACCGCGGCATCACCGAAGCGGCGCAGCCCGTCGATCAGCTCGGCCTCCGTGATGCACAGCGGCGGCGCGAAGATCGCGGTCTGGCGCTTGCCGTCGACGTGGAGCGACAGCTTCGCCGCGGCGAGCTCCTTGCCGAGCGTGGCCCACGCCGCGAGTGGCGCTTCGATCTCCAGCCCGCCGAGCAGGCCGAGCGATCGGACGAAGGTGGTCGGCGCGATCCGGCGCGCGATCGCGTCGAGCCCGCCGCGCAGGACCGGGCCGAGTCGTTCGGCGTTGGCGTACATCTGTTCGTCCTCGTAGAGCTTCATGGTCTCGACCGCGGCGGCGCAGGCCGTCGGATGCGCGTAGTACGTCAGGCCGCACGCCAGGATGTTGTCGTCGAAGAACTTCGCGACGCGCTCGTGCACGATCACCGCGCCGATCGTCGCGTAGCCCGACGCGAGCCCCTTGGCGCACGTGATGATGTCGGGCACGACGTTCCAGTGCTGGAACCCGAACGGCTTGCCGGTGCGTCCGAACCCGGTGAGCACCTCGTCGGCGACGAGCAGCGCGCCCTCGGCGTCGCACGCCGCGCGCACGATCGGCCAGTAGTCATCGGGCGGCACGAGCACGCCGTTCGCCCCGGGCACCGGCTCGAGGAACACGGCGGCGACCGAGCGGGCGCCCTCGAGCGCCATCACGTTGCCGATGTTGGTCGCGCACTCGCGCGCGCAGCTCGCGAGCGTCTTGCCGAACGGGCAGCGATCGCAGTAGCAGTCGGCGACGTGGACGACGCCTGGGATGCCGGGCTCGAACGGCGGCCGCCGCCAGTCGCCGGTCAGCGTGAGCGCGCCGAGCGACGCGCCGTGATAGCTCCGGTAGCGCGAGATCAGCTTCATCCGCCCGGTGACCTGGCGCGCGATCTTGATCGCGTTCTCGTTCGCCTCGGCGCCACCGAGCGTGAAGAACACTTTTGAAAACCCCGGGCCGGCCATCTTCAGCAGGCGCTCGGCGAGCTCCAGCTTCGCCGGGTAGATCGCGTTCGGCGCCGACAGACACAGCTGATCGGCCTGGCGTTTGATCGCCTCGACGATCCGCTTCTGGCCGTGGCCCGCGTTGACCTGATAGCTCAGCGCGCCGAGGTCGAGCCAGCGGCCGCCGTCGGCCGTGAAGAACCAGGCGCCCTCGCCGCCCACGAGCTCGAGCGGCTTCGCGCTGTGCTGCGCGCTCCACGTGAAGAAGAACGGGAAATCAGTCATGCGACAGCCACCACTTCTCGGGCGCGACGTTGTGGACGAGGCCCTGCTGCGCGTACAGCTCGCCGGTGTCGAGGTTCATCGCGATCGCCCCGCAGGTCGCCGCGCCATGCGGCGCCTCGGGCGTCGCCATGTTCGTGCAGATCGAGCGCGGCCAGCCATCCTCGCTGCCGAGTCGTGCCCACGCGTCGTCGAGGTTCGCGATCGGCGCGCGCGCGAGGTCGCGCTCGAGCCAGGTCATCCGATCGTACGTCGTCGACGTCGGGGGCACCTTGCTGCGCGCGGCGACGTCGCCGTCGAGGCAGTGGTTGGTGTGGCAGTAGCTCGCGCCGCCGGCGAACACCTGCTTGCGGCGGGTGCCCGACGCTTCGAGCGCGAACGTCTCGCGGCGATCGGCGATGACGTAGTGGTGGCCCGAGCCGATCGGTGACGTCGCGATCACGTCGCGCGCCGCAGCGGCCGACGTCATCCGCAGCGCCTTGCGCACCATCGCGGGCCACACGACCCCGAGCGTCGCGTCGGTCGAGAACAGGTTGTTGATCGCGACCGCGACGCGGTGCGCGTTCATGCCCGCCATCCCGAGACAGCCGGTCACCGACAGGAGCCATGTTTTGGGTGCGGTCTCGGTCGCCGGGATCCCGAGCATCATGACGTAGGGGATCGCGGTCGCGTGCATGTCCCAGGTCTGCCCGAGGATCTTGCCGGACGGCGTCTCGGCCCAGATCACCGAGCAGCCGTCCGCGCCACCGGTCGCGCCGCCGAGGTTGCCGGCCTCGCCGGCATCGTCGTGAGTCGGCGCCGGGCGCCAGGTCGCCGGATCCGGTGAGAGGTCGCGCAGGTCGGTGTAGTGGTTCGCGATCACGATCAGCTCGGGCGCGACCGCGGCGCCCTCGGCGATGCCGAGCAACTCGGCGTGCAGCGCGGCGTCGTAGCGCTCGAGCACCGGGAGGTGCGCGCGGGCGGCGATCATCACCTGCTCGCGCGTCGCGAACCCGCCGACCTTGGTGCACAGATACGCCCGGATCTCGGCGAGCGCGCGGACCTCGCCGCGAAACGATTCGCCGTGGATCTGTCCCCACGCGCGAGGCGGCTTGCCGGCCGGGAGCAGGAGCGTGCGCATGGGGCTGCACTATAGTCCCGCCATGGGTCTCCTGCCATCGGCTCCCACGGTCGAGCTTCGCGTTCCGGGGATCATCTTCCTCGGACAACCCGCGACGATCCAGATCGACGTCACCGCCAAGGAGGCGACCAAGATCGACTTCGTGAAGGTGCGCGTGCAGGGCCGCCAGGGCTGGGAGGTCGGCTCGGGCAAGAGCTCGATCTCGCACGCCGCGATCTACCCGAACCTCGAGATCCGGCTCGCCGGCCCGGGCACGCTCGAGCCCGGCACCGTCGAGTACCAGGCGACGTTCACGTTGCCAGCCGACGCCGCGCCGACCCACGATCAGTCGCCGGCCTACGCGCGCCTCGTCGTGCTCGTCCACGTCTCGATCCCGTGGTGGCCCGACGGCCGCTATCGCTACGAGCTCGACGCCCGCCTCCCGGTCCACGGCGACCTCGTGCGGCAGCCGGTCACGACGCGCTCGACCGATCAGCCGAACAAGCCGCGGCTCGAGCTCGCGCTCGGCTCCTCTCGGCTGATCGTCGGCGAGACGCTGGTCGGCTCGTGCGCGCTGTTTCACATCGACGACAAGAAGCCGCGCGAGATCGAGCTCGACCTCGTACCCGAGCTCGCGCTGTTCGGCCGCGGCCGCCCGCGCGAGCGCACCGGACGCTCGCTGCGCCTGGTCTACGAGATGCCGGCCGGCAGCGCGGGCACGAGCATCGGGTTTCGCCTCCCGATCCCCAAGAACCTCACGCCGTCGTTTCGCTCGGCGACGCACGAGCTGCGCTGGTGGCTGATCGCGAAGACCGGCTCGTTCTTCGGGCCGAGCGCCGAGGTCGTCGTGCCGCTGCAGCTGGTCGATCGCAGCGCCGCCGCCCGCACGCCCCACCTCGCGGTCGCGCCGCGGCTCGCCGATCAGAACGTCGCGGCGCGGTTCGACGAGTTCGCGCGCGCCAACGGGTACCAGCCGGTCGACGCGAGCAAGGACAGCGATCTGCATCCGATGATCGCGAGGCAGATCGGCGACCACATCTTCACGCTCGCCTACGCCTACCGCGGCAAGGACGGCACCGCGCTGGTCGGTCGCCTCGCGCACCCGTCGCTCGGCCTCGATCTGTCGGTCGTGCCGGGCTCGACGCTGCGCCACGCCTTCTTCCACGACATCGAGGTCGACGACGCGGCGTGGGATCGCGCGCACCACGTCACCGCGCGATCGTCGGAACAGGCGATCCCGTTCCTGCGACAGGTCGTGCCGGTGCTCCAGCAGATCGCCGCGGCGAAGGTCGGCGCGTTCGTCGGCTGGGACGACGACGCGATCGTGTTCGAGCGCCCGATCACGACGCTGACCGCCGCCGATCTCCAGCAGCTGTCACGTGTGGCCGAGCCGGTCGGCAAGGCGATCGTCGCCGCGCTGCCGGCGATCGCGCCGCCGCCCGGCGTCGTGGTCGACGTCGCGGCATGGCACCGGCTCGCCAAGACGCTCGACACCGACGCGGTGATCGGCGAGCTCGCGGTCGACGGCACGCTCGACGGCATCGCGGTCGGCGTCGCCCTCGCGTGGGACACCGCGGAGCCGCCCTCGCCGCGCGCGATCCGCGTTCACGTCGGCGACGCGGTGCACGCCAGCGAGCTGCTCCGCCGGATCGCGCTCGAGATCCCGACGCCGACGCTACCCTCGGCGGGCGCCCAGCTGCCCGACGGCGTCGGCGACGCCCTCGCGCGCTGGCCACTCGACGTCCGCGATCTCCACGTCGCCGATGGCGTCGCCAGCGCCGAGCTCGACCTCCCCGCCGATCGCACCGCGGATGCCACGCGCGCGCTCGATCTCGTGCGTGCGCTGCGCGCCCTGCTCGCGCTCCTCGATCCCGGCGCGGGCCCGTATCGTTGAGTCAGCGCTTCACGACTTCGACCGGTGCATCGGCGGGCCACGACTCCTTGCCGAGCCACGGATCGAAGCCGGCCGACTTGATCGCGGCGATGATCGGCTTGGTGACGGTCCTGGCGTCGCCGAGGGTCGTGTCGTACGACACGAAGATGCTCTCGGTCGACGTGTCGAAGCCGAGCTCGTAGATCGACGGGATGGCAGCGACCGCGTAGCGCACGCGCATCGGGCACGACTCCTCGCAGTACATGCCGAGCGCCTTGATCGTCACGTGCGAGAGCTGCGCCGGCTTCGGCGGCGCCTTCGCGGT
The DNA here is from genome assembly GCA_038321315.1 of Haliangiales bacterium. Lineage (GTDB taxonomy): Bacteria > Myxococcota_A > Polyangia > Haliangiales > Haliangiaceae > JABFXX01. The sequence goes on from JBBQEX010000029.1 coordinate 87,341, forward strand.
CGGGCTCGGCACGAGGATCGGATCGCCGGCGTGGGACTTCGCGTGCTCGGCCGCTGAGGGTCGCGGCGGCGGCGCGGCATCGCGCGAGCATCCGACCAGGAGCGCGAGGAGCGCGAGCAGCAGCTTCACCGGTGCTTCGGCGTCTTCTTCGGCGGCTTGGCGCCGTCCGGCGCCGTCGGCTCGGGCACCGGGACGCCGAGCTCCTCGGGGAGCTTCGGATCGATCAGGGCGGCGACGCGTCCGACCTCGGTCGGCGGCTGCACCTTGTCCTTGATCGCCTTCAGCATCTCCTTGGCCTTGTCCTTGTCGGCAGGCGTCGCGTCCTTGCGGGTGACCATCGCCTCGGCGGCGGTCAGCTGGAGGTCGGCCGCGCCCGCGCCGGCGCCGCCGTTGGTGTCCTTGATCAGCTGCTCGATGTACTTGAGCGCGCGGTCGGGCTCGCCGTTGCGGAGCACGAGCTTGGCCTGCAGCGCGCGCGCGAAGAAGTACTTCTTGTTGAGCTGGAGCGCGTTGTCGAGGTGCTGGCCGGCCTCGGCGATGTTGCCGGCGGCGAACGCGAGCTGGGCGAGGCCGGTCTCGGTGCGATAGGCGACCGGGTTCGGCGCGTCGTCGCTGATGTCGGCGAGCGCCTTGGTGAACGCTTCCTTGGCGTCGGCCGCGTTGCCGAGCGTCATGTACGCGTAGCCGAGCGCGTGCGAGGGCAGCTTGGTCTTCAGCTTGCGCGACAGCCCGACGAGCGCGTTGGCCGCGTCGGTGCGGTCCTTGCTGTCCTTCGCGCTGCCGAGCATCTTGGCTTCCTCGTGGAGCACGAGGGCGTCGTTGTTGTCGGGCGCGAGCTTCGTGACCTCGTCGGCTTCCTTGATCGCCTCGGGGTACTGCGCGAGATCGATGTACGCCTGCGTGCGGATCAGCTTCGCGCGCACGCCCTCGATCTTCGACGCGAGATCGAGCGCGCGATCGGGCAGGCCGTTGGCGAGCGAGTCGGCCGCGACGAGCAGCATGACCGGCGGATAGTCCTCGGGATCCTTCTTGCCGTAGAACCGGACGTACTTGACCGACTCGTTCGCGGCGTTGAGGTTGCCCTTCACGTAATAGATCCACGCGATGCGCGCCCAGAACCGCTCGTCGCCGAGCGCGAGCAGCGGCTGCGGGGTCGACAGCTTGATCGCCGGGTCGCCGGCGGCGACCGCGGTCAGGAGGCCTTCGGTCGCGGTGCCGTACGACTCGGTCGCGAGGTTGCCGAGCGAGCGCGCGAGCGCGCGATACGCGGTGACGCGCTGCGGAGTCTTGCCGTCGACGAACGCGTCCTTGAGCTCGCCGAGCGCGGCGTCGGTGTCGATGCCGCCCTCGGCGCGGCCGAGCGCGCGGCCGAGCACCGCGAGCGGGTGATCCTTGGCGCGCTTCAAGACGTCGTTGTAGATCGGCAGCGCCTTGTCGAGGTGACCGTCATCGACGAACGCGTCGGCCTCGTCGATCTGCGCGACCACGAGGCCGTCGTCGCCGGTCGCGGCGCGCGTGATCGTCGCGCGGCCGTCGCGGCGCAGGCCGGCGGCGAGCTCGGCGCGACCCTTCAGCCAGCGCGCCCAGCGATCGTCCTCGTGCTTCGCGAGGTAGGTGTCGAGGCTCTTCTCGACCTCGGAGAGCTTGTCGGACGCGACGCCCTTGTCGAGCGCGTGGAGCCGCGACAGATCGAGCGCGGCGCGCCCGATCAACAGCTGGCGCGAGCCCGGGCCATCGTCGGGGATGTCCTTGCCGATCTTCTTCAACACCTTGTCGGCCGCCTCGGCGGGACCGTCGGGGCTAAACGTGCCGTAGAGCAGCGCCTGGAGCCCGTTGATCTCGACCGAGTAGGCGAGCGTGAGAAGGTTCTTGTCGTCGAGCTTGGCGGCCGCGGTGACCTTGTCCTCGGCGGTGCGGAACCCGGCGTAGTCGCCGAGCACGATCGCGGCCTCGGTCTCCTTCTGGTAGCGCGCGATCGCCTCGTCCTTCTTCTTCTCGCTCCACCAGTACCAGGTGCCGCCGCCGCCGATGCCGAGCACGAGGACGACGAACAGGAAGATGAACGCGCGGCGCTGCGAGCGCCCCCACCGGCGATCGGGACGCAGATCGAAGTCGACGTCGGGCACGCGCACGCCGGCGACATCGAGCAGCCCGCCGGTCAGGAGATCGTTGAGGTAGGACTCGCCGACCGCGGCCGACTGCCGGAGCGAGGCCGCGGCGGCGTTCTGCGGCCGGGCCGCCGAGATCACGCGCGGGCGCACGCCCTCGACGCTCATCGGTGGTGGTGCGGTCGGCTTGGGGCCGCGGGGCGGCGGCGGCACCGGCGCCTGCATCTGCGGCGGCGTCGCCGTCGGATCGTAGGTCTGCGAGTCGGGTGCCGCGATCGGCATCACGCGCGACTTCGGCTTCGGTGGCGGCGGCTCGACCGCGAGGGTCGCCATCTGCGGCGACGCGACCGGCACGCCGCGCATCGGCGGTGGCGCGCTCGGTGGACCCGGGCGACGCGGCGGCGGCTGCGCGGGCGGTGCCGACTTCATGCCGTAGCTGGTCTCGCCGCGCGGCGGCACCGGCGTCGGCTGGGCCGGCGGCGGATCGAGCGCCTGGTTGGCGCGCGCGCGCTTCAACATCGCGAGGATCGCCGGCGACGTCGGATCGAGGTTCTGCGCGTGCTGGAGCACCGGCACCGCGCGCTCGTAGTCATTGCGCCGGAGCAGCACCTCGCCGAGCAGCGCGAAGCCACCGCGGTTCGAGCGGTCGACCTTGACGACCCGGAGCAGCTCGCCCTGGGCCTCTTTCCACTGGTGGAGCTGGGCGTGGGCCCGCGCCAGCATCACGCGACCCTCGAGGTTGTCGGGCGAGGCCTCGAGGCCGAGGTTGCAGACCCCGATCGTGTCCTTGGGGCGGCCCAGGTTGAGGTAGGCCTCGCCGAGGTCGATGAACGCGGGCGAAGAAGGATCTCGGCGGACGAGATCGATCAACTCCTCGATTTCCTGAGCCGTTGGCCGGCGATCGGGATCGACCATGAGCAGCGCGTCAAAGGTACCTCACGCTCCCGGCCGGAGACAAATCGATGTGCGTGTAGAGTCGCGTGCGCGATGGGAAATACTACGGGAACGCTGTTCCGCGTGACCACGTTCGGCGAGTCGCACGGGGGTGGCCTCGGCGCGGTGGTCGATGGCTGCCCCGCGCGGCTCGCGATCGACGTCGCCGATCTCCAGCACGAGCTCGACCGCCGGCGGCCCGGGCAGAGCAAGCTGGTCAGCCCGCGCAAGGAGTCCGATACCGTCGAGATCCTGTCCGGCGTGCTCGACGGCCAGACGCTCGGCACGCCGATCGCGCTCCTGATCCGCAACGAGGACGCGCGCGGCAAGGACTACGACGAGGTCGCCCGCGCGTACCGGCCGAGCCACGCCGACTTCACCTACGACGCCAAGTTCGGCATCCGCGCCATCGCCGGCGGCGGTCGCGCCAGCGCGCGCGAGACCGCCGGGCGGGTCGCGGCCGGGGCGATCGCGCAGCGCCTGCTCGCGCAGCGCGGCGTCGCGATCGTCGCGTGGGTCGACGAGGTGGCTGGCCTCGCCGCCACAGTCGACGGCGAGGTCGTCACCCGCGAGGCGGTCGACGCGACCCCGATCCGATGCCCGGATCTCCTGATCGCGGCCACGATGATCGAGCGCGTCGAGGCGGCCCGAAAGGCCGGGGACAGCGTCGGTGGCGTCGTGCGGCTCGTCGTGCGCGGGTTGCCCGCGGGCTGGGGTGAGCCGGTGTTCGACAAGCTCGATGCCGAGCTCGCCAAGGCGATGATGGGGATCCCGGCGGTCAAGGGCGTCGAGATCGGCTCCGGGTTCGCCGGTACCCTGATGACCGGCAGCGCGCACAACGACCCGTTCTACCGGCGCGCCGACGGCACGATCGGCACGCGCACCAACCACTCCGGCGGCATCCAGGGTGGGATCTCCAACGGCGAGCCGATCACGATGCGGATCGCGTTCAAGCCGACCGCGACGATCATGCAAGTCCAGCAGTCGGTCACCCCGGCCGGGGATCCCACCGAGCTGACCCCGCGCGGTCGTCACGATCCCTGCGTTTTGCCCCGCGCGGTGCCGATCGTGGAGGCCATGGCGGCGCTGGTGCTCGCCGACATGATGTTGCGCCAGGCCGCCCGCGGCTGAGCAGATCTCCGTCGGCGATGGCCTGTCAGACCCCGCCGCTAGGCTGGTCGCGTGGGTGCCATCACCGCCGCGATGATCGAGCTGCTCGGGTACGACCCCGACGCCGAGCCCCCGATCCGTCCGTCGCGGCCGGAGCTGCGCCTCGTGACCGACGTGCCGGCGAACACGATCGTCGCGGCGCGGGACGCCGGGCGCGACGTCGCGGTCGCGCGCCTCGCGAGCGGCAAGCTGGTCGTCGTCGACGACGCTTGCCCGCACGATGGCGGCCCGATCTCCGACGGCTTCGTCGACGGCGAGCTCCTGGTGTGCGTGCGCCACGGCTGGGAGCTGGCGCCCGGCGCGACCGGCGAGGGTTGTCGTCGTGTCTGCAAGCTACGAGAATAAGACGGAATTCTTGCCCGGCAGCGCCGACTTGGATTAGCGTTGCGACCGTGGCTGCGGTCCTCGTGTACGTCGACCTCGTCGCGGGCAACCGCCCGGGACGGCGCACGACCAACGCGGATGTGATCCAGCCCGGGGACACGGTGCAGCCGCACGGCGCCTCGCTCGCCGCGCTCGCCGCCGGCCGCCAGGTCGCGCGTGCGTGGGGCGCGACCTTGTACGCCGCGATCGTGGTTCACGATCCGACCCACGACGGCAAGGCGACGACGGCGATCCGGGGCATCGACGCGCTCGAGGCGACGCTCGCGAGCGCCGGCGCCGACAAGATCGTCGTCGCGCTGAGCGACGCTCCAGCCGCCCCGCTGTGGTCGAGCGTCGGCGCGACGTGGTCCGGCGTGCTCGACCACCTGCGGCCGCGGCTCGTCCTGTTCGGGGCCGACGCGCCAGCGACGCCCGAGCTCGGGCCGCGCACCGGGGCGCGGATCGGCGCGCGCCTCCTCCAGCGCGCGCGCGCGATCGGCATCGACGACGTCGAGCTGCGCGATCGCGATGGCAGCTACGTCCGCGTCGGCGACAGCGGCGCGACGGTCGCGCTGATCGGCGAGGCCCGGGTCGAGGACATCTGCGAGGACGACGTCGATCTCGTGGTGCTCGCCCTGCCCGGCGCCGACGATCACGTCGTCTTGACCGGCACGCAGCCGGCCGAGCTCCAGCTGACCTCCGACGTCGTCGTCGCGCTCGGCGACGACGCGCTCGGCGACAACGTCGTCGCTGGTGCGCGCCGGCTCGCCGACCTGCTCGGCGCGCAGCTGGTCGGCGGCCCCGCGGCGGCCGCGGCCGGCGCGATCCCGCACGCTGCGGCGTTCGAGCCCAACACGCCGATCGCGCCCGACCTGTGCGTCGTGGTCGGCGCGCTCGCGCTCGATCTCGCCGGCGCGACGACGATCGTGCGGATCGGCGCCAGCAAGTTCGCCGATGGCTACCTCACCGGGCCGCTCGATGCCGGGCTCGACGAGCTGGTCCGCTACCTCGAGGACGCCACGCCATGAGCCTCGAAGCAGCCTTCGAGGCGCAGCGAGCTTTCGCGAGCTCTGTACCATGAGCCCCGCGATGATCTGGGTCGGCAGCGCGGCGCCGCTGCGCACCGTCCGCTGGCTCGACGGCGCGCTCGCGACCGCCGCGAAGTTCGGCGCCGACACGGTCGCGGTCGCCGCCGGCGATCCGACGTGGCTCGACCTCGCCGCCGATCGCGCGACCCGCGCCGGGTTGCCGAGCGCCGGCGTGCCGACCGACCTGTCGCTCGACTACCTCGGCTGGGCGCAGGTCGTCGCCGCGGTCGCGCGCCAGCTCGCGGCCACGACGATCCTGGTCGACGAGGCGAGCCGGCCCGAGCGCACCGCCGAGGTCGCGGCGATCGCCGAGCTGGTCGACAAGCCGCAGCTGACCCGCGTGGTGTCGATCGCACCCGACGGCGTCGTCGTCCATGCCGGCCGCGTGCTCGGTCGCGTGCTGCAGACCGTGCGCATCCACGGCCCCGCGGTGATCGGCATCCGCATCCCCGGCAAGGCGATCGACGAGTACCCGACGCCGATGCCGTCGGCGTCGATGAAGCGCCTCGAGCTCGCCGCGATCGGCCTCGATCCGATCGTGCTCGCGCACCGCGCCCTGCCGCCGCGCGCCGCGACCGCGCGCAAGACCGCCGACCGCGTCGGCGAGCTGTTGCTCGTGCACCGCGTCCATGCCCATCACGGCCGGCCGCGCACGCACGGAGATCGCTGATGGCCCACGCGCGCGAGGCGCGGGCCACGAGCAGCCAGATGCGCGTCCAGGTCATCGCGCCCGAGCGGCTCGGCGCGACCGCGATCGCCGCCCTGCGGGCGCGCCAGGTCGACGCGCGCGCGGTCAGCGAGGTCGCCGATGACCCGGCGCTGCTCGCGTGGGCGTTCGACGCGATGCCGTCGCTCGCGCAGGTCGTGCCGCTCGCCGAGACCTGCCAGCGCGCCGCGCTCGCCGGTCATCCGGTGTGTCTGCTCGTGCCGCCGCCGCGCGGCGCCGGATCGGGGCGCGTCGAGATCGAGCGCGCCGCCGCGATGGCGTACCTCCAGGCGCACGGCGCCGCGGTCGGCCACGACGTCGACGCGTGGCTCGAGTCGATCGTGCTGCTCGCGCGGTTCGGCCTGCCGGTCGGGCCGCACACCGCGGTGATCGCGCCGACCGGATCGTGGCTCGAGTCGCAGGCGATCGCGATCGCGACCGAGGCGGTCGGGCTCGGCAACCGCCCCCCGGTGATCGGCGAGAGCTCCGACGAGCCGACCGACGTCGCGCTCTACGATCCGGTGCTCGCGGCCCCGACCGCTCGCACGCGCGCGCTGCTCGTCCCGGTCGTCGCGCGGCCCGAGCTCGCGGGCGACGGACCGGCGCTGTACACCGCGCGCGCCGCGTTCGGGGCCACACAGATCCTCGGCCGCGCCGCCGAGCGCGCGGCGATCGGCCTCGGGCCCGCGCCGCGCGAGGCCGCCGCCGAGCTCGCCGTCGATCGCGACGCGCTGATCCGCCAGCTCGACAACCCGAACCTGCGCGGCGTCGCGCGGATCGCGGATCACGAGACCAAGGTCCTCCTGCGCGCGTACGGCGTCGCGATCACGCGGCAGGCCGTCGCGACCACGCCGTCGGCCGCGGTCCGCGCCGCGCGGCGCGCCGGCTACCCGGTCGAGATCAAGCCGTGGGGCCACACCCTTCCCGTCGAGCCCGGCTGCTTCGTCGAGAAGGACGTCAAGAGCGACGCCCTGGTCCGCAGCGCGTTCGCCAACGCGGTCGCCGCGACCGGCCTGCGCGCCGACGATCCGGCCGCCGCGGTGATCGTGCGCGTCGCGCCGCAACCCGGTCGCGAGCTCGCGATCACGTTCGTCCAGCTGCCGTCGATCGGCTGGACCGTCGTGGTCGACGCGCCGGGCGTCCCGGTCGCGTGCGCGCCCTGCCCGCTCCGCGTGATCGACGCGGACATGCTCGCGCGCGCCACGGTCGTCGCCTCCCGCGCCGGCGATCCCGAGCCCGATCGCGTCGGGCTCGCGAACCTCCTGCGCCGCGCCTCACACCTCGTCGTCGACCACGCCGATCGGATCACCCAGCTCGGGCTGCCGCGCGTGATCGTCGGCGGCCGCGGCGTCCCCACGCTCGTCGTCGATGCCTACGCCGAGCTGAGCTGACGCGCGAGGGCGAGCAGCCCGTCGCGCGTGTTGTGCGCCGGATCGTCGAGCACGCGATCGAGCAGCGCGACGAGGATCTTGCCGATCTTGGGGCCAGCCGGCACGCCGTCGGCGATCACGTCCTTGCCGCTGATCGCGAGCTCGTTCGCCGCGATCGGATCGCGGCGCGCGACGATCGGCTCGGCGATCGTCGCGATCCGCGTGTCGTGCCACAGCGCGAGCGCGATCGGCGCGAGGTCGCGACCGAGATCCGCGAGCAGCCGGCGCGCCTGTGCCTCGGTCCAGTCGCGCTCGGCCATCGCCCCGGCGCTGCCGACGAGCGGCGCCGCGATCCGCAGCTCGTCGTTCGAGAACTTGAGGTCGCGCAGCAGATCCTCGACGCGCTTGGCGAGCGCGCGATCGACGCGGCGGCCTCCCGCGGGCGCGAGCTCGGCGAACATCGCGGCGAGCCGGGCCGGTTCGGCGCAGCGATCGATCCGCGCGAGCCAGCGCGGCACCATCGCCTCCGCGATCGCGGCGTCGAGCGCCGGCGCGATCGTCCGGAGGATCCCGGTCGTGCGTGCCGCGGCGAGCGCGCGCGACGGCTCGCGGGTCGCGAGGATCTTGCGCAGCTCCTCGCACACCCGCTCGCGCGACACCCGGGCGAGCGACGGCAGCGCCGGGCCGATGCCGCGCGCGGTCTCCGGATCGAGCGCGAACTCGAGCTGCGAGGCGAACCGCACCGCGCGCATCACGCGAAGGCCGTCCTCGGTGAACCGGCCGACCGCATCGGTGTAGACGTCGCCGGAGTTGCCGACCGCGCGGAGCAGCCGATCGGCGATATCGCGCTGGCCGCCGAACGGATCGACGAGGGCGCCGCTGCCGGGGTCGAATGCCATCGCGTTGACTCGCAGATCGCGGCGCGCGAGGTCGCGCTCGAGCGGCACGCCGAACACGACGTGATCCGGTCGCCGCGCGTCGGTGTACTCGCCCTCGCCGCGGAACGTCGTCACCTCGACATGACTGGCCTCGCCGCGTCCGGTCACGATCGTCACCGTGCCGTGCTGCAGCCCGGTCGGGATGCAGTGCGGGAACAGCGCGAGCACCTGCTCGGGCAGCGCGCTGGTGGCGACGTCCCAGTCGCCGGGGATGCGCCCGAGGATCGCGTCGCGCACCGCGCCGCCGACGGTCAGCGCCTCGTGCCCGGCGCGCTGGAGCTTCGCGCAGACCTCGCGCACGTTCGGCGGCACCGCGGCCGTCAGCGTCTCCACTAACATTGTGGGGACCTCGCTCCGCTCGGCGCTCTCCGCTCGAACCTGGTTCGAGCGCGCGTCGGGGACCTCGCTCCGCTCGGCGCTCTCCGCTCGAACCTGGTTCGAGCGCGCGTCGCTCCCCGCTCGAACCTGATTCGAGCGCGCGTCATTCGGTCGCGGCGGCGGCGCCGCGCAGCCGATTGAAGATGTCGACCGCGCGGGTTCGCAGCTTCTGCGCCTCGGCGGTCGCGCCGGTGCGCTCCTTGATCGCCGCGAGGCCCTGGTAGGCGCGCGCGAGCTCGACCTCGTGCTTGACCGCGGCGAGGATATCGATCGCGCGCCGGAAGTCGTCCTCGGCGGACAGCGTGTGGCCGAGCGCGGCCGCGACCTCGGCCTTGACGCGGTAGCCGGTGCCGACGTGAACGCGCAGGCCGACGGCCTGGCTCACGGCGACCGCGGCGTGCGCCTCGACGTCGGCGGCCTCGAGGTTGCCGAGCTGCAGGTGGACCGACGCGAGGCGCTGGTGGGCGGTCGCGAGCGCGACGCGATCGCCGAGGTACGACGCGAGCTGCTTGGCCTCCGCGAGATCCTTGGCGGCCTCGGCCGGGTTGCCGACCGCCGCCTTGACCTCGCCCGAGCGCGACAGCACGTCGGCGAGCGCGCTCTTGTCGCCGATGCCGGCCGCCATCTCGCGGGCCTCGCCGATCAGCTCGAGCGCCGCCTCGTGGTTCCCATCCTCGGAGTGCACGCCGGCGAGATCGCCGAGGGACTGCACGACGCCGACCAGGTCGCCGATGTCGCGTCGCAGGTCGAGCGCCTCGCGGAACTGGCCGATCGCCGCCTTGAAGTTGCCGGTGTCGTGGTGGACGCGGCCGATGTTCGCGAGCGACAGCGCGATCGACCGGCGATCGCCGAGCGCGCGGCGGATCGTGAGCGCCTGGCGATGGAAGTCGAGCGCCTGGCTGTACGCGCCGCGCAGCCAGTGGACGCGGCCGATCTCGTCGAGCGTCGACGCGATGCCGCGATCGTCGCGCGAGCGCTCGAACAACTCGGTCGCGCGGCGGAGGTTGTCCATCGCGGCGTCGTACTTGCCGAGGCGGCGCAGGCCACGCGCGAGCCGGCGGAACGCGGCGCCGGCTTTGGCGAGGTTGTCGAACCGCCACGCGAGCGCGAGCATGTCGTTGAAGCAGGTGATCGACTCGTCGACCTTGCCGACCTGCTCGAGCACGTCGCCGAGGTTGTGGAGCGCGTCGATCCGCGCCGGCGCGTCGCCCTCGCCGAGCATCGCGAGGCCCTTCTCGTACAGCGCGCGGGCCTCCTCGGGCGCGTAGCGGGCGCGCGCGCGATCGCCGCCCTGCAGGTAGCAGCGGGCCGCGCGATGCGGGACACCGCCGCGCTCGTAGAGCCCGGCGAGGAACTCGAGCTGCTCGTCGGAGCGCTGGGTCGTCTTGGCCTCGAGCCACTGCGCCGCCGACAGGTGCAGGCGTGCGAGCCGGCTCTTCTCGGTCGAGTTGACGATCAGCTCGCGCTCGAGGTTGTGCTTGAACACGACCTCGACGTCGCCCGGGATGCTGGAGTCGTCGGCGTCGAGCAGGAGCAGGTAGTCCTGATCGGCGAGGATCGAGATCAGATCGCTGACGCGGCGGCGGACGTCCTCGCCCTCGCCCCACTCGAGCGCCTGCGCCGCCGGCTCCTCCTTGCCGGGCGCGCCCTCGAGCCGGGTCATCGCGATCACCGCGGACACCCAGAACACGTTGCCGAACACGGCGGCCTTCTCGAGCAGCTCGCGCTCCTCGTTCTCGAGCGCCGCGATGCGCGCCTCGATCGCCTCGTCGACCGAGATCGGGAGCTCGGTCTCCGCCGCGCGATCCGGATCGAGCGTCCACGCCGACGCCGTGTGATCGATCGTGCCGTTCTCGAAGTACAACCGGACGAGCTGCTCGAGGAACGCCGGGTTGCCACCGGTCTGCTCGACCGCGAGCTGCGCGGTGTCCTCGGGAATCGCCGCGCAGCGCGCGAGCAAGTTGCGGAACATCAGCTCGGCGTCGTCGGGCTCGAGGTTGCGCAGATCGATCCGCGTGTGATCGAGCGCGCCGTCGCCCCAGCCGCCCGAATGCACGAGCATCTCGGGGCGCGCCGCGGTGAGCAGCACGACCGGCGAACCGACCAGCGCGGCGGCGAGCTCGGAGACCAGCGACAGCGTGTCGGAGTCGGCCCACTGCATGTCGTCGAACACGACCACGAGCGGGCTGTGCGACGCGTCGGCCTCGACGAACCGACGCAGCGCGGTGCGCGACAGGTCGCTCGACAGCTTGGGATGCTCGGCGATGCCCTTCAAGAAGGCGGTCGGCGGGAACGGCATGTCGACGAAGCCGCCGAGCAGGTACAGGATCTCGGGGACCTGCTCGTTGGACATCGCGGTCTTGACCTCGGCTGCGAAGCGCAGCTTGGAGATCTCGTCGGGCTGCCCGGGTGACAGCTCGAACCGATCGCGCAGCAGCGACGCGAGCGCGGCGAGCTTGACCGGCACGCCGTCGTGATCGCGCTCGGCACTCCCGTGGAACACGCGGAGCTCGGGGTGCTGCGCCTTGGCCGCGCTGATCAGCTCGTTGATCAGGCGCGTCTTGCCGGTGCCCTGATTGCCGACGATCGTGACCAGCTGCGGCGCCTGGAAATCGAGCGCGCGCCCGACGACGTCGCGCAGCGTCTCGAGCGCGACGCCGCGGCCGACCAGGGCGCTGCGCGTGATCCGCTGGACCTCCGGCTCGGTCTCGATCCGGATCATGCTCCGCGGCGCCGCATCGCCCGCGCGCCGGGGGATCGGTGGAGGTGCGACGGTCCCCCGAAACGGGGTGGCCGTGCCGGACATCGGCCGTCCCGGAGGACGAGGTGGACCTTCCGACACTTGGATCCCATTCTACGCGTTGCTGCGGGCCCAGCCATAGGCCGAGCTGGGTCGAATCTAACCAAGCCATACGAGCCGCCGCAAGCGTGGCGGGCAGCTCGGGTTCTCGTGTAACCTACGGACAGGGATGGGTTACCACCAACGCAGACGCGTTGCGTTTGGCGCGTCTATCGCTGCGCCGATCATCGGGCTCGCGCTCGTCGCGGGTTGCCCGACGGTCGATCTCGGGGACACGCCGGCCGACATCGGATTGTGCAATCCGGCGAAGGGACGCGACTACTTCGACACCACGCTGTACCCGATGTTCGTCAAGCGCGATGGCGGCACGACGTCGTGTGTCCGCTCGGGTTGCCACGACGCCGGCGGGGGCAACGCCCTCGCCTTCATCGATCCGCCAGCGCAGGACTCCGACAAGGCGGCGAACTATCGCGCCGCGCAGGTCTACCTCAACTGCGGCACGCCCAACATGAGCGAGCTGCTCACCAAGCCCCTCCAGGGGATCGACGATCCGCACGGCGGCGGCAACATCTACACTTCGATGGACGATCCCGCGGTGCAGGCCTTCCTCGACTGGTTCAAGTGAATCGCGCCGCAGTACTCACCGCCGCGTTCGCGATCGCCTGTGCCTCGGCCGCCGACGCCAGCGCCGACGCGTTCCTCCGCGTGATCGCGCAGCGCGCCTCGGTCCGCTCGGGGCCGGGCGCGAGCTACCGCGAGGTCTTCGTCGCCGAGCGCAACACCGTCCTGCCGGTGCTCGAGCGCGGCTCGCGCGACTACTGGTTCAAGGTCGAGCTCGAGGACGGCACCACCGGCTGGATCGTCGGCGATGTCGTGTTCCCGTTCGAGGTCGGCCCCGAGGAGGAACCCGGCATCTTCACGCGCATGGGCCGCGCGATTCGCAAGACCTTCCTCGGCCCCTCGCCCGTCGCCTACGCGAACGTCGGGCTCTCGTTCTCGGCCGGCATCCTCGACAAGGAAGGCGTGTTCATCCTCCGCCCGTCGTGGTTGATCGATCCGTACTGGGCACTCGAAGGGTTCGCCGGCCTGTCGCCGCAGGGCGACGCCGACGTGTTCCTGTCGGGCCTCGCGTTCGTGTTGCGGATGGCGCCCGGCGCGGTCGTCGGCCCGTACTTCTCGATCGGCCTTGGCGCCGCCTACATCCGCCCCAAGGTCGACGTCTACACGGGCCAGGAGGGCACGCTGATGGCGCTCGGCGCCGGCGGCGGCTTCGAGATCACGTTCAAGAAGCAGATCACCGTGCGCCTCGACGCGCGCAACTGGTCGCTGTTCGATCAGAACAGCTCTCGAAACGTCCAGGAGTACTCGGGCGGACTGGCGATCTTCTTCTGATGGGGGCCTTCATGCGCATCGTCCTGTTGCTCGCCGTCGTCGCCGGTGCTGGTTGTGGCCGTCAGGCCGTGCGCGCATCGGAGAAGGAGTTCCTCGCCGATCAGGTGATGACGTTCGACGACGATCCGCACGAGAGCGCGGCCGACGGTCACGTGAAGTCCAACCGCGAAGGCGCGGCCGGTGGCAAGGGCGCCGGCGGCGGAGGCTGCGGGTGCAACTGAAGCTCGCCGCACTGCTGCTGCTCGCCTCGACGAGCCTTGCCTCCGCCGATGATCGCGCGGAGGTCTCGACGCAGCTGTTCGCCGAGAGCCGCGATGGCGGCAAGGGCGGGCTGACGGTCGTCCACCCGCAGTTCGATTTCGGCGTCGACCTCGGCCGGTTCGTCACCCTCGACGTCGCGTACTCCGCGGACGCGGTCTCCGGCGCGA
>JBBQEX010000030.1:0-94367 GCA_038321315.1 Haliangiales bacterium
CTCGTCGATCAGCTTCTTCGCGATCGCGGCGCCGGCACGGTCTTCCCAGCCGGGCGACGCGAGCAGATCGAGCGACGGCGGCCGCGGACCGGCGTCGCCGATCATGCGCAGCTCGCGGGTGTCGAGGAGCGCGACCTTCACGGTGCGGCGATACAGCGGCGCGAGGCACACGATCTGACCGGCGGTGTCGCCGTCGGTGGCGCGGCCGACCAGCACGTGGAGCTCGGCGGCGAGCGTGTTGTGGTACGCGTGCCACCACGGCAGCATCCAGTCGGGGCCGCGGAACAGGGCTCCTGCACCGCTCCCCGCGAGTTGACGCCACTCCGCCTCGATGGCGCGCAGTGCCGCCAGATCGCGCACCACGGAGACATCGATCGCCATGCGCGTCGTGACGTTACCATGCCGCACCAACGCTCGCGCGTTGCCTTCGGCAACGGCGGATGGTGCGGATGTCGCGGATGTCGCCGTCGAGGCGCCGGGGACCGGGTCCATGCCCCCGGCCCTGCACGGGCAGTGCCTTCGCGGCGCTACGTTACGCGGCGCAGCACGCGGGCATAGAACCCATCGGTCCCATGGACGTGCGGGGTGACCGTGAACGAGGCTCCGTCGCCGAGCGCAGGCGCTCGGTCGCCGAGGACCTCGGCGAGCGGGACCGCCGCGAGGTCCGAGTTCGCGGCGAGGACCGCGTCGATCACGTCCTGGTTCTCGACGCGCAGCAGCGTGCACGTCGCGTAGACGATCCGGCCGCCCGGCGCGCATAGCTGGTACGCGCCGGCGAGGATCTCCCGCTGGGTGGTCGCGAAGCCGGCGAGGTCACTCTCGCGCAGCCGCCAGCGGGCCTCGGGGTTGCGGCGCAGCGCGCCGATGCCGGAGCACGGCGCATCGACGAACACGACATCGGCCTTGCCGCGAAACGCGTCGAGCGCCTTCGGCCACTGCCCGCCCTCGAGGTGGAGCGCCTGCGCGTTCGAGACCTTCGCGCGGCGCGCGCGGCGCTTGAGCTCTTCGAGCTTGTGGGCATCGATATCGCTCGCGATCACGCGGCCGTGGTTGTTGAGGCGCGCCGCGATCCCGAGCGTCTTGCCGCCCGCACCCGCACACAGATCGATCACGAGCGGCTTGCCGGTCGCCGGCACGAGGTCGCAGAGCAGCTGGCTGCCCTCGTCCTGCGCCTCCATCGCGCCGCGCTTGAACGCCGCGGTGCCGAACAGGTTCGTGCGGCTCTCGACGATCAACGCCGTATCCGACCACGCGCCGGGTCGTGTCTCGAGACCCTCCCTGGCGAGCTCGGCCGCGAGCGCGGTGCGATCGCCGATCAGGAGGTTCGCGCGCACCGTCATCGGCGCGCGCTGGTTGAGCGCGAGCGCGATCGGCTCCGCCTGATCGCCGAAGTCGGCGACCAGCCGCGCGGCGAGCCAGTCGGGCAACGACGCCGCGAGCGCGATCCGCGCGACCGGCTTGCGCTCGGCCGCGATCACCGCGTCGGTCCCGGCGACCATCGTCCAGTCGAGCTCGGGGATCGCGCGCTTGGCGGCCGCCGGATCGAGCAGGCCCTCGAGCACGAGCAGCGCGAACAGCCGCTCGAGATCGCGCGGGGCCTTCTTCATCTGGCGGGCGCGCTCGAGCGCGAGATCGACCCGGCGCAGGTGTCGGACGAGCCCGTACAACGTCTCGCCGATGAACCGGCGATCGTGCGAGCCGACCCACTTCTCCTTGCGGAACGTGGTCGCCAGCCGATCGGTGACGAAGCCCCAGTCCATCCGGGTTCGTTGCCACAGCTCGAGGACGAGCGCGCGCAGCCGGCCGCCGTCGACCAGGCCCGCTGCCAGCTTCTTGTCCGCGAGCCGATCGAGGTCCGCGCGGCTCACGATCCCACCAGACTCGCTTCGCTGGTCATGACAGCAAGGCGCGGTAATCCTCGAGGATGAGGAACAACGGCACGAGTCCGCTCGTCGCGGATTGCTTGACGGCGCGCAGCGCGTCGCCGATGTGATCTGCCTGCTCCTTGCGAGCCTCGACGAAGTCCGGCTGGCCGGCGACCTTGCCGATCGCCTTCTGCCGCACGTGCGAGATGTCGCGCTCGATCGCGAGCTGGAACCGGCGCTCCCACGGATTGGCCGGGACCTGCGCGGTCAGGATCTGCTCGAACGCGTCGACGTGGAGGTCGTTGCCGACCTTGTAGTGCACCGGCGCCGCCTTCGGCATCGCCAGCTTGCTGTCGCGCGCGGCGGCGATCAGCGCGAACACGTCGCGCGCGAGCGGCATGCGCGCGAGCGTCGCGGCCAGCTCGGCCGCGAAGCCCTTGCCGGTCAATTCGGCGACGCGCGCGTCGTACGCCGTCTTCGCGGTGCCGGCGAGCGCCGCCACGAGCGCGTTGGCCGCGGCCTCGACCTCGACCTTGACGCGCGCGACGTCGTCGGCGCCGAGCTTCCACGCCTGCTCGTTCCAGCTCCACCAGCGCAGCAGGTGGCGCAGCACGTCCTCGAGCGCCATCAGCATCGCGTACTGCTCGTCCGCCGCGATCTTGCCGTCCATCCCGTGGATCGCCGCGCGCATCGCGCGCCCACCGACCAGCTCGTCGCAGATGAAGTAGCGCAGCACGAGCTCGTCGACCGGGGTGCTCGACTCCTTGGCGAGCTGGACGAGCAGCGTCGTGCCCGCCTGGTTGATGATCGCGTTGTTGACGACCGTCGCGATGATCTCGCGGCGCAGGTGGTGATGGAGGACCTGCGCCTTGTACTTGTCCGCGATCTTCGACGGGAAGTAGCTGAACAGGAACGGCTGGAAGAACGGCAGATCCGGGATCTGCGACGACAGGATGTGGTCGAACAGGTCGAGCTTGGTGTGCGCGACGAGCACCGCGAGGATGTTGCGCGGCAGGCCCTTGCCCGTCGTGATCCAGCTGCGGAGGTCGGCATCGAGCGGCATGTGCTCGGCGTTTCGGTTGAGGCCGTGCTTGTCGAGGTACTCGAGCAGATCGAAGAACGCGTCGCCATGCTTCTTCGTGCGGGTCTGCTCCATCGAGAGCAGCGCGGACTGCAGGTAGTTGTCCTGCTGGCACGCGAGGCCGACGTCGGGCTCGAGCTCGCGCAGCACCGTGTCGCGCTCGGCGCGCGACATCGCCCCGGTCGAGGTCAGCGGGGACAGCAGGATCTTGAGGTTGACCTCGTGATCGCTGCAGTCGACGCCGGCCGAGTTGTCGATCGCGTCGGTGTTGCCGCGGCCGCCGTGCAGCAGGTACTCGGTGCGGCCGCGCTGGGTGATCGCGAGGTTCGCGCCCTCACCGATCACCTTGGCGCGCAGCTCGGTCGCGCTGATCCGGACGTTGTCGTTCACCTTGTCGCCGACCTCGCCGTGGCCCTCGGTCGACGCCTTCACGTAGGTGCCGATGCCACCGAACCACATGAGGTCGACGTCGAGCGACAGGATCGCGCGGACGATATCGGGGCCGCTGACCACCGCGGCCTTGATGCCGAGCAAGGCCTTGGCCTCCGCCGGGAGTGCGATCTCCTTCGCGGCGCGCTCGTAGATGCCACCGCCCTTCGAGATCGTCTCCTTCTTGTAGTCGCTCCACTGCGTGCCGGGCGCGTTGAACATCCGCTTGCGCTCGGCGTACGAGATCGCCGGATCCGGATCCGGATCGATGAACACGTGCTTGTGGTTGAACGCTGCGACCAGCTTCAGCTTCTCGTTGAGCAACATGCCGTTGCCGAACACGTCGCCGCTCATGTCGCCGACGCCGGCGACCTTGATCGACGTCTTCCGGATATCGACGCCCATCTCGCGGAAGTGCCGCTCGACGTTCACCCAGCCACCGCGCGACGTGATGCCCATGACCTTGTGGTCGTAGCCGGCCGAGCCGCCCGACGCGAACGCGTCGTCGAGCCAGAACTTGTACTGCGCGCTGATCCCGTTCGCGGTGTCGGACAGGTGCGCGGTGCCCTTGTCGGCGGCGACCACGAGGTACGGGTCGTCCTCGTCGTAGCGCACGACGCCGGGCGGCGGCACGATCTTGGTGCCGACGTAGTTGTCGGTGATGTCGAGCATGCCGCTCATGTACGCCTGGTACTGCAGCTTGGCCTCGGCGGCGGCCGCCGCGCGATCGGCGAGCTGGCGGCGGGTGACGAAGCCACCCTTGCTGCCGACCGGCACGATGACGGTGTTCTTGAGCGTCTGCGTGCGCTGCAGGCCCTGGACCTCGGTGCGGAAGTCGTCGGCGCGATCCGAGTGGCGGATGCCGCCACGCGCGACCTTGCCGCCGCGGAGGTGGATGCCCTCGACCGCGGGGCCGTGGACGTAGATCTCGTACAGCGGGCACGGGCGCGGCATGTGCTCGACGAGCGCGCTCTCGATCTTGATCGCGATCACGCCGCGGCCCTGGCGGTAGTAGTTCGTGCGGCGGGTCGCCTCGACGAGGTCGAACAGGTAGCGGAGGATCAGGTCCTCCTGGATCACCGTCACGCGCTGGAGCAGCTGGTCGTACTTCTCGGCGAGCGGCGGCAACAGCTTCTCGGCGCGGACCGCGGCGGGCTCGCTGCGATCGGTCGAGAACTTGGTCTGGAAGTAGTCGACGAACAGCGCGGCGCACTGCGGGTGCTTGAGCAGCGCCTCGTCGACCGACTGGGCGCCGAAGTTCTGGAACACCTGGATGAGGTAGTTGCGATACGTGATCAGCAGGTCGATCTGCGTGTGATCGAGCGCGGCGAGGTGACCGAGGCCGAGCAGGCGATCGTCGAGCAGCTGGCCGGTGAGCACGCGCTGGACGATCGTGCCGAGCCGGTCGAGCGTCGCCGGATCCTCGATGCGCTTGCCGTCGTTGCCGGTGATCTCGAAGCCGGTGATGAAGATGTCCTGGCCGCCGGGCACCAGGCGCTCGGCGAGCCGGCTCGTCGTGCGCAGCGCCATGCGGTGGAGCACCGGCACGACGTCGTTGAGCAGCAGCTCCTTCTTGGACACGATGCGCAGCGACGTGTAGCGCTGGGCGCCGTCACCGAGCACCATCAGCGCGGCGCGCAGCGGCTCGTCATCGGCCTCGAGCTTCTCGATCAGGCCGAGGTCCGACAGCGCGATCTCGGGCGCGACGACGTTCTTGTACGACTCGGGGAACCGCGACGCGAACGTCGTCCACATGTCCTGCGCGGTCGGCGTGATCGCGAGGTAGCGCGACGACGAGGTCACCGCCTCGGGCTTGCGGTAGCTCTTGAACACTAACTTGCGCAGCTGATCGTCCCAGCCCTCGAGGAAGACGTCGAGCTTCTCGGCGAGCGCGTCGAGGTCGCCCTCGGCGACACCCGGGCGATACTTGCCGACCGTGAAGTGCATGCGGATCGGCGACTCGTCGTCGGTCTCGGCGCGGTACTCGCGGAGGTGCGGGACCTGGAGGAACTTCCGGATCTCCTGCGACAGCGTCTCCTTGAGCGCCTCGGAGAACCGCATGCGCGGCACGACGCAGACGACGGTGATGCGGCGACCGTGCGGGCGGCGCCACACGAACACGCGCGCCTGATCCTTGGACTCGGTCTGGCGGAACTGGACGGCCGCGTGATGGATCTCGTCGATCGTCCAGTAGAACAGGTCCTCGACCGGCATCGAATCGAGGATCGCGTGCACCTTGGCGTACGCGTAGCTGCCGGGCTGGTCCTCGAGCTTGGCCATCACGTCCTTGATCCGGGACGCGATCACCGGGACGCGGCGGTTCGGCAGCTTCAGGCCCTTGGTCGACAGCAGGCCGACGAACACGTGCTCGCCGATGATCTTGCCGTCGGGGCCGGGCTGACCGACGCCGAAGTAGCGGACCTGGGCAACCGAGCGCACGGTCGTCATGTAGTCGGTGCGATAGAACGAGTACAGCTCGTCGCGGCCGCGGCGGGTCGCCACGATCTCGCCGATGACCTCCTCGAGGTGCTGGCGATCCTTGGCCGCGAACAACCCGAGCCCCAGGTTCGGGTGCGAGCTGGTCTCGCCGGTGTACGGGAACCACGCGTAGCCGAGGTGGATGAACGTGTCCTCCTTGAGCCAGTCGATCAGCTGGACCGCCTCGGCCGCCTCGGTGGCGCGCGGGCCGCCGCCGGTCGACGCCAGCACCATCAGCGTGCGCGCCTCGTCGAACTTCGCCGCCATCTGCGGGTACTCGCCGTTGACGAGCAACGTGAGCTCGAGCCGCTTCTCGAGATCCTTGCGGAGCGCCTCGCGCTTGTCCGCCGGGATCTGGGTGACCTGCATGTAGACCTGCGAGTAGCGGGTGCCGCGACCGCGATCGATCGCGGTGATCTGGCCGCCCTCGTGGATCACGCCGTGGATCGGGTGCAGGACGAACTGGGTCTGGAGGTTCTGCTGGCGGAGGAAGGCCTTGATCGTGCGAATGATGAACGCGCAGTCGGGCAGGCGGGTCTCGATCACGGTGCAGGGCGCCTCGTCGGCGAGCAGCGTCGCGGTCGGATCCTTGATCTCGACCTTGACGGTGCGCGTGAAGTCCTCCTCGAGGAACGCGAAGCGATCCATCACGAACGAGAGCAGGCGCGCCGGGTCGACTTCTTCGAGGACGTCCTGCGGCAGCGAGCGGCAGTACTGGTGGATGTACGCCTCGAGCCGATCTCGATGGGTCTCCTTGACCGCCTTGTTCGCGAGCGAAAGGACCTGCTTGACGACCTCGGTTTGCAGCATCATTCGCGGCGAGTATTAGCAGAAGTCTCTTGATGTCGCGCGATCGCTACATCGATCGAAAGCGGAAACATTATGGCCGCTTGCGTCATGAAGCGGCGACGGTGTAACGCTTCGGGTACGTGTCGGTGTCTCGCGTTTTTAGCCTCGCGCGCTGGCTCGGCCCGTGGGCCGATACCCACGCCGTGCCCGGTGGGATCGCGATGCGCGATCGCACGATCGACGGCCTGCACATCCGCACCTATGGCGAGCCCGGCGGCCGGACGTTCCTGATCGCCCCGGGCCTGCACTACGCCGGCGCCAACGATCCGCGCCTCGATCGGTTCTGTCGCGTGCTCGCGGCCGCCGGGCACTTCGTCGTCGCGCCGTTCATCCCGGCGTACCTCGCACTCGCGCCGACCGGCGAGGCCAAGCGCGACTTCGCGCGCGCGTTCGACGCGCTCGGCGAGCTCGGCAGCCGCGGTCGCCCGGTCGTGTTCTCGATCTCGTTCGGCTCGCTGCTCGCGTTCGCGCTCGCCGCCGAGCGCGGCGATGCGATCGAGCGCGTCGTCGTGTTCGGCGGCTATCGCGATCTCGGCGCGACCTTGCACTACGCGCTGACCGGCGAGGCCGGCGCGCGGGTCGGGCCGCGCGATCCGCTGAACCAGCCGGTCGTGCTCGCGAATCTGCTCGGGCACCTCGAGCCGCCGTGCGCCGACCCGGACGCGCTGATCGCGCACTGGCGCCGCTACGTCGAGGCGACCTGGGGCCGCCCGGAGATGAAGGCGCGCGAGCGCTACGTCGCGGTCGCCACCGCGCTCGCGGCCGACGTGCCCGACGCGCTGCGCTGGCTGTTCCTCGTCGGCATCGGCGTCACGCCCGGTGCCCGCGAGCTCGCCGAGCGCGCGCTCGTCACGTTCGACGCCCGCGCGCTCGATCCGGGCCCCGATCTCGCGCGGATCACGAACCGCGTCGACCTCGTGCACGGCACCGACGACGACGTCATCCCGTACGAGCAGGCCCACGCGCTCGCCGCCGCCCTCGTGCGGGCCGACGTCCGCGTCCACATCACGGGGCTCTACAACCACACCGGCTCGGCGATGCCGTCGCCGCGCGCGCTGGTCCGCGAGCTCGCGACGATGCTGCGCGTGCTCCGCGCGATGAGTTAGAGCGTCCCCAATTCAGTTGCAGGCGCCGGACTGACAGGTGCACGCGCCGGCGCACTCGTTGACGATCGTGCCGGTGCCGAAGAAGTCCTTGATCTGGCGGCGCGTCGCGGCCTGCGTGCGCGTCAGGTCATGCATGCTCGGCTCGACCGCCGGCGCGGGCAGGTTCGTCGTCGGGGGTGCCGCGGCGCCACCGTCCATGATCACGAGCGCGCTGGCGCCCTGGACGATCGGGCTCTGCTGGACCACGAGGCCCCACGGCTGGGTCGGCGACGGGCCGACGACCGGCACCTTCATCGTGCGCGCCCACCAGTACGACCCGACGTTCGGGACCTGCTCGTCGGACAGCGCGATCTGGAGCAGCAGCTGCTTGGGCGGGTTGCCCTCGTTGCCGAGCAGCACCGACTGCGTGACGCCCGAGCCCTCGGTCTTGTCCCAGCGCATCTGGAACAGGCTGACCGCGAGCGTGATGTCGAGCGCGTCGGGGTAGGCACCCGAGAGGATGGCGCGATAGGTCGGCCAGTCGGCCGAGCGATCGAGCAGCATCGAGTAGTTCGCGGCGCCCACGCCGAGCACGCCCTTGATCACGGTGGGCTCCCACGCCATCACGCCGGTGCCCATGATCGCGCCCTGCGAGAGGCCGTAGTAGAAGACCTTCGCCGGATCGACGAGCGACTTCTGACCCTCGACGAAGATGTCGGTCGCGAACGTCGTCCGCATCGCGCGCACGAGCGCGATGTGGTTGACGAGGCCCTGCTCGATCACCTCCATCACCTCGTCGGCCTTGCTGACCTCGTTGAGCGCGCGCGCGACCGCCGGCAGATCCTGCTCGGACATCCCGCGCATGTCGGTGCCGACGAACGCCATGCAGAGCTCGTTCGCCGTCGCGCGCTGCACGCCGCCGGTCGCCTCGGTCGAGTCGCCGAGCAGGCCGTGGCCGTAGATCACCATGCCGACCGGAGCGAGCGCGGTCGACGCGCACGCCGGGATGATCGCGGAGAACGGGATCTGATAAAAGCCCTGGAGCGCGGGCAGGCCGTCGGCGTCGCGCGCGATCTTGGTGCCCGGCGTGATCTTGCCGTCCTGGGTGAGGAACAGCGGGGCGTCGAGCGTGCCGGTGATCCGGCGGAAGCCGTCGGCGGTCGCGTCGGTGACGATGGTGACCTTCTGCGGATGGGTTGCGAGCGCGGCGACCGCGCGGTCGCGCGCCGCGATCATGTCGCGGTGGACGTTGGCATCGGACGCGACCGTGAAGTCCCACGCGACGATGACGTCGTCGGCGGAGATCCCGGCGGCATCGATCGCGTCGAGCACGTCGGCGAACCGCGGGCGCATCGCCTCGAGCAGCGCGTGATCGGTGTGCTTGCCGTCGCGCAGCGCGGCGAAGCCCGGCGACACCGGCAACTCGCCGCCATCGCGCGCCTTGACCTTGTTCGTGATCACCGCGGCGTAGCGGTGGCCACCGATCAGGCGAGCCGCGGGCCGCAGGAACAGCGCCTGGCTGCCCGGCTGGTCGGCCGCCTGGGCGTCGATCTCGGCGAAGTGCGCGACGCGCTCGCCGGTCGTCAGGTCGATCACCATCGTCGGCGAGTCGACCGCCATCGAGTGCTCCATGTTGTCCTGCGGGGGCAGGCCGTCGGCCGACACACCGTCGGGGAACGCCATCACCATCGGGGCCGCGGCCGAGAACCCATCGGCCGTGTTCCAGCCCGCCGGATCGGTCGCGATCCCGTCGATGTTGGTCATCAGCGTGCCCTCGGGGATCGCGAGGCGACGCTTGGTGACGGTGGTCTCGTCGTCGACCTCGAACGCCGACGAGGGCCACGGCACCATGCAGTGCGACATGCCGAGCGGGTTGCAGTTGGCGGCGACCGGCAAGCCGGTGTCGTTGTTGCCGCAGCCGACGAGGATGGTGACCAGTGCGACGGAGAGTGCGACCCGCATCGAGGCCAACCTACACGATTTGCGAGGCGAGTTGACCGATAAAGCCTGCCGCGTCATCGTATAACCACCCCGTGCGCAACGCGTTCTTCCTCGTCGTGTTCGCCGCGTGCACGCACCCGAGCGCGCCGCCGATCGGCAAGCCGGTCGGCAACGGGTCGAATGCCTCCACCGTCGCTGACCGCGACCCCAAGCCCAAGCCCAAGCCGCCGAAGCCGGGCGAGCAGGTGGCCCCCGACATCGGCTGCCCGACCTCGTCGTGCGTGTTCCACGCCGGCGCCGGGCTCTACTTCACGTGCCTCGCCGGCGGCTCGGGCGTGTGCTTCCACTTCGGCGCCGCGTGCACACCGGCCGACGCCTGCATGTTCGATCCCGCCGACCGGACCTACAAGACCTGCAGCACGCCCGTCGAGGGTGGCTGCACCGCGTTCGCCAAGGCGTGCGCGCCGGCGAGCAAGTGCATGTTCGATCCGGCGAGCGGGCTCCACCGCACCTGCGATCAGCCGGGCGCCGGTCGATGCGCGAATTTCGGCGCCATCTGCGCGCCGTAGTCGATTACCCTCACGCCCATGCTGCGAACCCTGGCGGTGGGCCTGGTCGTGTTGTGCGCGTGTGGCGATAACATCGTTCCCGACGTCACGCCCGATGCACCGCCGCCGAGGTGCGGCGACAACAAGATCGATCCCGGCGAGGACTGCGACGACGGCTTCGCGCTCCCCGACGTGACCTGCGACGCGACGTGCCACTTCACGTGTGGCAACGGGGTGCTCGACGACACGTTCGGCGAGCTCTGCGATCCCGGTATCGCGAGCGGACCCGGCGCGTGCCCGACCGCCTGCGACGACGGCGACGCGTGCACCAGCGATCTGCTCACGGGCACCGCGTGCCAGGCGGCCTGCATCACGGCGCCGATCACGACGCCCGCCGACGGCGACGGCTGCTGCCCGAGTGGCGCGAACGCGCTGACCGACAGCGACTGCGCGCCGATGTGCGGCAACGGCGTGGTCGAGGCCGGCGAGACCTGCGATACCGCGATCGCGTCGGGCAACGGCGCGTGCATCACCGCGTGCGACGACGGCATGACCTGCACGCGCGACACGGTGAAGAACGCCGGCACCTGTACCGCCGCGTGCCAGGAAACACCGATCACGATGGCGATGAACAACGACGGCTGCTGCCCGACCGGCGCGACGTCCGGCACCGACAACGACTGCGCGCCCGCGTGCGGCAACGGCGTCGTCGATGTCGCCGCCGGCGAGACCTGCGATACCGCGATCACGTCCGGCGTCGGCAAGTGCCCGACCACGTGCTCCGACGGCATCGCGTGCACGAAAGACACGCTGTCGATGGGTGGCTCGTGCAAGGCCGTCTGCTCGTTCCCCGCGATCACGCTGCCGATCAACGGCGATACCTGCTGCCCCCCCGGCGCGAACGCCAACACCGACAACGACTGCGCGCCGAAGTGCGGCAACTCCGTCGTCGAGGCCGGCGAGGAGTGCGACGACGGCAACATGAACAACACCGACGCGTGCAGCAATGCGTGCAAGCTCACCGCCGCGGTGCCGACGGCGTTCCGCATGAGCGACCTCGATCTGCGCGACCCCCACGTGTTCGTGAACTTCCTCGGCTGCCGCGACGTCACCGACACTCAGCTCGTGGGGTTCTCGGTCAACAACTCGCTCCAGACCAGCATCCAGACCGACGCCACGATGCCGCCCGACGGCAAGCTCGATCTGTCGATCGCCGCGGTGTTCCGGCCGCTCAAGCAGACCGCCGGGACCACGCCGGTCGAGGCGCACTTTCCGTCGTGCACCGCGCCGATGGCGACCACGACCTGCTCGCGCAACCCGGCGTCGTCGCCCACGATCAACGCGACCGCGACGACCCAGACCGCCGGTACCTGCCTCGGCGCGCTGGCGGGCACGACCCACCCCTACGCGCCCGCGATCACGACGCCCACCGCCACCCCGGCCGGCGCGTGCTTCGCGGCACCGCTCGGCACGTTCACGATCAACCTCGGTGGCATCCCGATCACGCTGCGCGACACGACGTTCGCCGCGACCTACGTCGGCAATCCGGCCGGCTCGGTCGCCAACGGCCTCCTGCGCGGCTTCATCAGCGAGACCGATGCCGACGCCACGATCATCCCGAACAGCTTCCCGCTCGTCGGCGGCCAGCCGCTGTCGTCGCTCCTGCCCGGCGGCACGAACGCGTGCCCGAGCTACTCGGACAAGGATACCGATGCCGGCGTCGTCGGCTGGTGGTTCTATCTGAACTTCCCGGCGCCCAAGGTCACCTGGGTCGACAACTGACTACTTGGTCGTCAGCGTCATCTTCATCGACACCGCGAGCTTCTCGGTCTTGGTCGGCGTCGCCGGGTCGGCGGCATCGGCGTGGTACTCGTCGTTCGCCTCGGAGCTGACCGCGAACTTCGCGAGATCGATCGAGCCCTTCGCGGTGCCGGTGCCGGCGAGGTTCTTCAGCAGGACGCTCTGCGGCGCCTCACCGACCGTCTGATCGGGGCCGGTGATCTCGGAGGATCGGGTGAACGTGATCTTGTCGCCGTCGATCGCGGTCAGCGTGAGCGTGGTGACCGCGGTCATCGTCATCTTGTTCTGCTCGATCGTCTTGCGCGTCTTCCACACCGCGCCGACCCCGACCGGCCCGTTCGGCAAGATCATCGCGACCTGCTCGAAGCTCTTGGTCAGCGCCTGGACCTGCGAGTCGAGCGCCGGCGGCAGCGCCTTGCCGGCGAGGTCGACCTTGGCATCGGTCAGCGTGCCGACCGGCGAGATCGTCGCGACGATCGAGATGCCGTCGAACATGTTGGTCATCTCGGCTGGGACCTCGCTGCCATCGGCGCCGACCGCGTGGGTCGACTGCACGGTCGAGCGCACGACCATGTTGCCGTCGGGGTGGACGTCGTCGCCAGCGAACACCATCGTGGTCGTGATGCTCGGCGACTTGCGGCCCATGACCTCGGCGTCGATGCCGACCGCGATCGTCGTCGAGACGCCCTTCGCGATGTGGTAGCGCAGGGTGCGCTGCGGAGCCGCGCCACGCTGGACGAGCTCGACGTTGGTCTCGGCGACCGGCTTGGGCGGCGGCTCGGCCTTGTGACAGCCAACCAGCGCGACGACCAGAGCGATCCCTCTTCGCATCGGCGAACTATCCGATGGGGTAGGCAGATCGTCCAGCGATTTCATGGATCTGTAACGTCGTCTTACATCGCGCGAGGGCGTTGCCCTCACTGCTTCATGCCGCGAGCTGCTCGCGGCGTGAGGGCGTTGCCCTCACTGCTTCATGCCGCGAGCTGCTCGCGAGGGCGTTGCCCTCACTTCGGGCTTGACCGAACTGGGTTTGAAAAGCATTATCAAATTCATCCCGTGCTGGTCTGCATCTGCCATCCCACCTCCGATCGCGACGTCGAGTCGGTGATCGACGAGGGCGCGCGTACGGTCGACGAGATCGGGCGGAAGTGTGGCGCGGGCACCGGCTGCGGCGCGTGCGTCGACGAGCTGCGCGATCGCCTCGTGGCGCGCGGTGCGAATGAGTGTCCGCGTGATTGTGCCCCTGATCTCGTGTCGATAAGGTCGACACGGGATTCATGAAGAGCACCAAAGAGATCCTCGATCTGCTGAACGAGCTCCTCACCAACGAGCTCACCGCGATCAACCAGTATTTCATCCACGCGAAGATGTGTAAGAACTGGGGCTACCAGCGCCTCGCTTCGACCATCCGCGCCGAGTCGATCGACGAGATGAAGCACGCGGACGAGGTGATCGAGCGGATCCTGTTCCTCGACGGCGTCCCGAACCTCCAGCGCTATCACAAGCTCCACGTCGGCGAGACCGTCAAGGAGCAGTTCGAGGTCGACCTCCAGCTCGAGTACACCGCGATCGCCTTCCTCAACCAGGGCATCGAGATGTGCAGGAAGGCCGGCGACAACGCGACCGAGGCGATGATGACCAAGATCCTCGTCGCCGAGGAAGAGCACACCGACTTCCTCGAGACCCAGCTCGAGCTGATCAAGCAGGTCGGCGAGCAGAACTATCTGGCGCAGCAGATCCTCGGCTAGCGACAACCTGGCAAGCCCGCCGATCGGGCGCGCCGGTAAGTGCACGGATAGTCGATGGATCGACGTGTGGCCCGCTGGCCGCGGCGTTGCAACCTCGGAGAGGGATGTTCCTCTACCGCTCGCTCACCGTGGGACTGCTCGGCGCCTGCTGCTTCATGCTGACCCGGCGGCCGGCGGTCATCCCGGTCCAGCTCGAGTTGCCGACCCCGGCGTCGATCGCGGTCGCGCAGCAGGCGCCGCTCCAGGTGATCGACGTCGCCGCGAACGCCGCACCGGATCAGGTCGCCCAGCTGGTCAAGCTCGCGCCAGGCGAGCGGATCGCGATGGTCGACGACCTCGAGGTCGACAACCCGGTCACCGCCGTGCTCGACGTCATGATGAGCGCGGCCCGCAAGGAGCCGGGCTGGCGCAACTTCGTCGACCTGACCGTGCGCGGCGGCGCCGACGAGCGGCGCATCCTCTTGCTGATGCACTGATCAGTTGTCGGCGGAGAGCTGGCCGTGGTCGTGGCAGAACTTGAGCGCCTTGGCGCGCCACTTCCCGCTCAGCGAACGCATGTTGTTGCGCGCCTGCTCCTCATCGAACTGGAGACACTTGCTCATCGCGCGGACCGCCGACGCGTGCGCGCCTTGTTCGGCGCTGCGACCCTCGGCGGCGAACACCTGGTTCGCGAATTGATCGGCGGTGCCGTGATCGCCCGCCGCGAGCGCCTTGTCGGCGGCGCTCAGCTTCTGCGCGCTGTCGGCATCCTCGGGCTCGGTCGCCTTGGCGCCGGCGTCGATCCGGGCGGCCACCGCGACGGCCGCGTCGGGCTTCGCGATCGCGATCACGGGTGCATCGATCGGCGCGATCGGCGGCGCGATCGACGCATCGATCGGCGGCGCGATCGCGGCGTCGGGCGTGACGACCCCGACGGCGATTGGCACACCGGCATCGATCACGACGTGCTTCTCGGGATCGCCACCGCGGCGCGTGGCGAACACGATCGCGATCGCGGCCGCCGCGATGCAGACGACCGCCAGCGCGATCATCATCGTCATCGGCTTGTTCGACGCGGGCACGGCGACAGCCACGGGCGTGGGCACGGACACGGGCACCGGCACCGGCGGCACCGTGCCGTTTTGCGACGACGAGGCGATCGTGGCGTCGACCCCGATGCTGGGCTTGACGCTCGCCGGCACGACCGCCGGCCCGTGATCGCCGGAGCCGACGGTGTGGGCGAACGCGTCGTCGCCGCCGGCCTTCGCCGCACCGCCGCGCGAGATCCGCGAGCCCGCCGCGAAGCCGACGTCGGGTGGTGGCACGGTCGGCACCTTGAACTGCGACAGCGCCTGACCAGTGAGCGCCTCGACGAACGTGTCCATCGTCGGGAAGCGATCGGCGGCGGTCTTCGACATCGCCTGCTCGACGGCGCCGACCACCGAGGCGGGCGTGCTCGGCGCCTCGGTCGCGAGCGCGAGCGGCTGCTCGTAGACGACCTTGAACACGACCTCGGGGATCGAGGCGCCGTTGAACGCGGGGTGCCCGGTCAGCATCTCGTAGACGATCGCGCCGAGCGCGAACACGTCGGTGCGCGCGTCGACCAGCTTGTGCTGGCCGGTGGCCTGCTCGGGGGCCATGTACTGCGGCGTGCCGAGCAGCGAGTTGTCCTGCGTCTTCACGGTCTCCGAGCCGCGGATCTTCGAGATCCCGAAGTCGAGCACCTTGGCGACCTCGATCGCGTGGCCGTCGACCTCGGTGCGGACGAGGAAGATGTTCTGTGGCTTGAGATCGCGGTGCACGATGTTCGCGCGGTGCGCCGCGGCGAGCGCCGAACCGACCTGGCGCGTGATCGACATCGCCTGCTCGATCGGGATCGGGCCGGCCTGTAGACGCTGCGCGAGCGTCTCGCCGATCAGGTACTCGAGGACCAGGTACGGCGTGCCGTCGCCGGTCACGTTGAAGTCGCTGACGCCGACGATGTTCGGGTGGCCGAGCCGCGACGCGATCTCGGCCTCGCGCCGGAACCGGATCAGGACCTCCGCGTCCTCGGCGTCGGTGTGGAGGACCTTGATCGCGACCTGCTTGCCGGGCAGCCGCTTGTGGCTGGCGAGGTACACGGCCCCCATCCCACCGCGGCCGATCAGGGCCTCGATCGTGTAGGTGTCCGCGATGACGGACCCCACATCGATGACCGAGTGCGCCGGTGAATTCGCCATCCCGTGGATCGTATAATGTCACACGATGCACGCACGCGGTTGTCAGGTCGTCCTCTCGATCCTCGTCGCCACCACCGCCGTCGCGCGCGCCGATGACCCGAAGCCCAGCGCTGTCGACATCAAGCCGTTCAAGGACAAGCTCCAGATCTTCGTCGACGCCAAGGGCGGCACCTACGCGGTCCTCCACGAGGCCGACCAGGACAAGCGCGTGTTCTACGGCGTCAACGCCAAGGCGCTGTACGCGCAGATCGTGATCGGCGGCGGCGCCGATGGCGACGCCTGGAACATCAACACGTGGGCGCCGCGCGTCAGGAGATGCGCCCGGGGGCGATCGATCGCCACAAGGACGGATCGGCCTCCAAGACGTGCGACGGCAAGGACGATGCCGCGCTGACCCAGCTGACCGGTGACAAGGCCAAGGCCGTGCTCGACAAGGCGCAGTTCCTCAGCCCGGCGACATCGCGGCGCGCGTACCTGCTCGCGCGCGACGACAGCGGCGTCTACTACTACGTCGACGCGATCCGCAAGGAGGGCGACGACCACCACGGCACGAACCACCGCGTGTTCGTCGGCAAGAAGGGCGCGATGAAGCTGCTGCCGCTCACCGATCAGGCCTCGGACAGCGCTGGTGACGTGTTCTCGACCAAGAACGGCGATCTCCGCCTGGTCAAGAACCGCTACGACGAGACCAAGGTCACGACGCAGTGGGTGAAGGGCGACAAGCGCACCGAGCTCGTGTGGCTCGATGTCGACGTCAACTCGCACCTGATCTACAGCGACCTGGGCGTCTATACGTTCCTCGGGACGCTGTGCGACAGCTTGTGATCGCCGCGCTCGTCGCGCTCGCGACGACCGCGCACGCCGACGACAAGCCGATCTCGACGAAGGAGGTCGCCGACAAGCTCTCGGTGTTCAAGGACGACTTCGGCTCCTACTACGTGTCGCCCAAGCCGAACACGATGAAGAGCGAAGCCGACAACCAGTGGGTGTTCTACGGCGACGCCAAGGGCATGTACCAGCAGGTCATCGTCGGCTCGAGCATCGGCAGCGGTGGCGACTACGAGTGGGTGATCTGGTCGCCGCGCGTGAAGGGGCTGGCGAACGCCAACCTCACGCTCGATCGCAAGGTGGGCATGAGTGTCGCGTGCGAGTGGAAGGACCGCCACTACGTCAAGAAGACGCTCACCGAGCTCGCGCCCGACGCGACCAAGGCCTTCCTCGCCAAGACGCCATTCTACCCGCGGCTGTGGAAGCGCTCGGCGCACTTCCTCGCGCGCGACGACGACGGCGTCTATTACTACGTCGACCGGCTGTCCGACGAGGCTGGCGGCAACGGCTTCAAGGTGTATGTCGGCATGAAGGGCCAGGCCAAGGAGATGCCGCTCACCAACATCGCGAGCGACAGCGCCGGCGAGATCTTCGCGACCAAGGGCGGCGATCTCAAGATCGTGACCGCCGCGGGCAAGGACGACGTGCGCGACGCCGATCAGGCCAAGGAGGCCAAGGCATTCTTCAAGAAGGGCGGCAAGAAGACCGAGCTGACGGTGCTGCCGCTGATGGACAACCGCTACCTGATCTATCGCGAGCTCGGGATCTACGGCCGGCTCGGCGTCGTCTGCGACGATCTCTAGCGGATCGTGACCTTGGCGATCGGGAGCGGCCGCAGCGTGCGCTCGACGAGCTGATGGAACCACCGATACTTGTGCCGGTTGATGTCGGGCAGGTTTCGCGTCCACGGGAAGGCGCGCGTGTAGCTGCCGTCCTGGTTCGACTCCCACGTGCCGTGGTCGCGCCGCAACAACCCGAGGACCTCGGCGTCGCGCGCCGCGTCGTACGGCGCGAGCTCGATCCGCACCGACGGGTTGTCGACCGGATCTTTCGCGAGCAGGTCGAACAGATCGTCGACCGCGAACGGCAGCGCCGCGAGCCAGGCCTGCTCGGCGACCATCGCGCGTCGGACCGCCGCGAGGCTCACCGCGAACCCGAACGCGATCGGCGGGACCGACGATGCCAGCAGCAGCGCGATCGTCGCCGACCAGCTCAGTCGGAGGAGCGGCCGGCACACCACGACCTCGAGGAACCACAGGCAGAACACCGCATAGCCCCACAACATCCAGTCCTCGACGAACGACCACCGCAACCGACCGAGCGGCGCGATGCTGCTCTCGATCCGGCGCCGTCGGAGCTGGTCCACCCCGGGACTATGCCTGGAATTTGTCCCGCTCGATCCCCGTTGCTAGGGTCGAGGGATGATGCTCCGCCGCCTGCTCTGCGCCGCCGTGCTCGTCACCGGGGCTTGCTCGGGCGACGACGGGCACCGCCAGTCCACGATCCACGCGCAGATGCCCAAGGTCGCGCCCGACGCGCAGATCGCGCCGAAGGCGGCCGCGGTCCCGCTGGGTGCGGCGCCGCTCACCGAGGCGATGGCGACGCCGTACTTCACGACCGGAGACGCGCACACCGGAGCGGCCGCGTTCGCGCTCGAGCAGTGGAGCGCGGCGCATGACGGGTTCGCCGCGGCGCAAAAGACCGCGACCGGGGACGATCGCGCGCGGGTCGCGCTGATGCTCGGCCTGACCGCCGAGAAGCAGGCGGCGTGGGCCGAGGCGGCCACGAACCTCGCGATCGCGAAGGCCGGCCTGCCGCTGCTCGCCGACTACGTCGCCTATCACCTCGCGCTCGCGACCTACCTGTCGCACGCGACCGGCGCGAAGGAGCTCGCGCAGTCGATCGACAAGGCCTCGATCGTCGGCGCCGAGGCCGAGATCCTGCTCGGCGACATCCTGCGCGACGGCACCGACAAGGATGCGATCGCCGCGCACTACGCCGACTATTTGAAGCGCCGGCCCAAGGGCCCGCACCTGTCCGAGGTCCGGTTCCGGCTCGCCGAGGCGAGCCCGGCGGCCGAGGCCGCGACCCTGTACCGCGCGATCGTCATCGAGGATCCGCTGTCGAGCTGGGGCAAGAAGGCCAAGGACAAGTTGCCGAACCTCGCGCTCGATGCGAAGGAGCAGATCGCGCAGGCGATGGTGCTGTTCGACGCGATGCGGAACCCCGAGAGCGAGGCGGCGTTCGCCGATGCCCTCGCGGTCAAGACGATCGCGCCGGCCGACAAGTGCATCGCCGCGTACCACCGCGCGCAGAGCCGGTTCAAGGCGCGCGATCGCAAGGGCGCCGCGCCGATGTTCGACGACGCATCGGCCGCGTGCAAGGTCGCCGCGAACACCGACCTCGAGATCAAGAGCCACTACCAGGCGGCGCGGTCGTACTCGTACTTCGGCGAGCACACCCGCGCGATCGCCGAGTACAAGGCCGCGCAGACGATCGACCCGAAGCACAGCTACGCCGACGACGCGCTCCTGCGCGAGGCCGAGGAGTGGACCGTGCTCGGCGACGGCGCCAAGGTCGAGGAGGTCCTCAGCTCGCTGCCCACGAAGTTCCCGACCGGCGACAACACCGCCGAGGCGATGTGGCGGCTCGGCTGGAAGAACTGGCGCGACGGCAAGCTCGACGCATCGATCACGTGGTGGAAGAAGCAGATCGAGCTGGTCCCGCACGACGACAACTACTTCGGCGAGGGCCAGGCGCAGTACTGGCTCGGCCGCGCCTATCTGGCGACCAAGAAGCAACCGGAGGCGATCGCGTCGTGGCAGGCCGCGGTGCGCGAGTACCCGGCGAGCTACTACGCGATGATGGCGCTCAACCGCCTGCGCGAGACCGACGCCAAGGCGTACGCCACGATGGTCGCCGAGATCTCGACCGACCCCAAGGACTTCGATCCCAAGGCGCCCGCGTTCACGTTCAAGCCGCGCGAGGTCTACGCGACGCCGGGCTTCGCGCGCGCGATGGAGCTCCTGCGGCTCGGGCTCGGCGAGCCGGCGAGCGCGGAGCTCCACGCGCTCGATCTCGCGGCACCCAAGGACAAGAAGCGCGTCGACGATCCCGACAAGCAGGAGCAGCTCTGGGCGATGGCGTACCTCTACGATCGCGCCGGGCAGTATGCGACCTCGCACTGGCCGACGCGCTGGCACATCCTCGACTACCGCCGCAGCTGGATGACTGGCGCGAACAAGGCGCGCTGGCAGATCGCGTATCCCAAGGCGTACTGGGAGCTGCTGAACCGCCACGCGACGCTCAACAAGGTCCCGATCGCGATGCAGATCGGCATCGTGCGCGAGGAGAGCGCGTTCGATCCGCTCGACGAGAGCTACGCCAACGCGATCGGCCTCACCCAGATGATCCCGCCGACCGCCAAGGACTTCTCGAAGGGGACGGGCATCGATCCGACGCGCGAGAACCTGCGCGACCCCGAGAAGAACGTGACGATCGGCTCGCGCTTCCTCGGCTCGCTCTACAAGACGTGGAACGGCTTCACGCTGCTCGTGCCGACCTCGTACAACGCGGGCCCGGCCGGCGTGCGCCGCATGCTGAAGGTGCGCGGCACGTGGGCGAGCGACGAGTTCGTCGAGGGCATCGTCGACGATCAGGCGCGCAACTACACCAAGCGCGTCCTCGCGTCGTTCTTCACCTACGGCTGGCTGTACGGCCAGGCCGTGCCCGAGATCCCGAACGTGATCCCGGCGGCGCTGTTGCCGAAGAAGTAAGGGCAAAGCCCTCACGCCGCGAGCAGCTCGCGGCATGAAAAAGTAAGGGCAGCGCCCTCACGCCGCGAGCAGCTCGCGGCATGAACAAGTAGAGTCGTCGCCATGCAGCTGCAAGGCTCGGTCGCGCTCGTCACCGGTGGGGCATCTGGACTCGGCGAGGCGACCGTGCGCCGGCTCGTCGCGGGAGGCGCGGCGTGCGTGATCGTCGATCGCGACGAGGCGCGCGGCACCGCGCTGGCCGCCGAGCTCGGCGCGCGTGCCGTGTTCACCAAGGCCGACGTCACCGATCCGGTGCAGGTCGAGGCCGCGATCGCGCTCGCCGCGTCGCTCGGCACGCTGCGGATCAGCGTGTCGTGCGCGGGCGTCGGTTGGGCGTCGCGCACGCTCGACAAGACCGGCAAGCCGCACGACCTCGAGCTGTTCCGGACCGTCATCGGCATCAACCTCGTCGGCACGTTCAACGTGCTGCGCCTCGCCGCCGCGCAGATCGCCAAGGCGGAGCCGCTGGCGCACGGCGAGCGCGGCGTGATCATCAACACCGCCTCGGTCGCCGCGTTCGACGGCCAGATCGGCCAGATCGCGTATGCCGCGAGCAAGGCAGGCGTCGCCGGCATGACGCTGCCCGCCGCGCGCGACCTCGCGCCCGCAGGCATCCGCGTCGTCACGATCGCGCCCGGCATCTTCGACACGCCGATGCTCGGCGCGCTCCCCGAGGACAAGCGCGCGGCCCTCGCGAGCGATGTCGTGTTCCCCAAGCGCCTCGGCGATCCCGCCGAGTACGGCGCGATGGTCGCCGCGATCGTCGAGACCGGCTATCTCAACGCCGAGACGATCCGGCTCGACGGTGGCATCCGCATGCCGCCGAAGTGATCAGCGCGTCGAGTCGAGCGGCGGCATCGAGCGACGCGCGACGCGATTGCGCCCCTCGTGCTTCGCCCGGTAGAGCGCCTGGTCGGCGGCGTCGATCAACGAGTCGACCGTGTCGATCTTCTGCGTCGGATAGCCGGCGACGCCGATCGACGCGGTCACCACGATCTTCTTGCCCTGGTGCTCGGTCGGCGACGCTTCGATCTTGGTACGCAGGCGCTCGGCGAGCTGGTAGGCGGCGTCGAGCGGGATCGCGCGCAGCACGATGGCGAACTCCTCGCCGCCGAAGCGCGCGACGACGTCCTCGTTGCGCACGGCCTTCATCAGCAGCTGCGCGAGCTCGCACAGCACCGCGTCGCCGGCGAGGTGGCCGAAGTCGTCGTTCACCTTCTTGAAGTAATCGATGTCGAGCATCACGAGCGACACCGCGGTCGAATGGCGCTGCGCGAACTTGAGCTCGCTGTCGAGCCGGTCGAGCAGGTAGCGCTTGTTGAACAGGCGCGTCAGCGGATCGCGGAGCGCCGAGCTGACGAGGCTCTCGTGGAAGCTGTCGTCGAGCTCGTCGTGAAGGCCGTAGCGGATCACGGTGGTGCGACCGACCTGGATCTTGTCGCCCTCGTTGAGGTGCGTGGTCTCGGTGATCCGCGTGCCGTTGACGAAGGTCCCGTTGCGGCTCTCCATGTCGTCGATCCACAGCTCGTCGCCCTCGAACCGGACGCTCGCGTGGTCGCGCGACACGCCGTCGTCGAGCAGCCGGACCTCGGCGTGCTGCGAGCGGCCGATCAGCGAGCGGCCCTTGGCGATGCGGAAGATCTTGCCGGTCGAGCCGCCGGTCAGGACCGTGAGGCAGGCACGCCGACGCTTCGCGCTCGTTGGCGTATCGACACCATCGGTCGCCGTCGTGTCCTCATCCCATTCGTCGGCCGGCGCCACAGCGACCTCATAGTGGCGCAGATCAGGCGCGCGACGCAATCCACGCGGCGTACGCGTCGAGTACCCGGGTCCCGCGTCGACTTCCGTCGATCTCGTGGCTCGCGAGGATGGCGCGCGCCTCCGCACATGTGATCCGGATCCGGTCGGCCGCGGCGGCGGCGTGCTCGGGGAACTCGGCGTCGTCGCGATCGTCGGCGTGCTGGAACGCGATCCCGACGAGCATCCCGAAGCGGCCGAGCGCCGTGCAGGTCGCCGGAGGGGCCCCGGCGGCGATCGCGCCGAGCTCGGTCGCGGCGGCGAACAGCGCGCCGGTCTTGGCGGCGTGCAGGCGCTCGAGCGCGGCCAGATCGCGTGGCGGCGCCGTCAGATCGATCGCCTGGCCGAGCAGGAGCTCGGCGTGCCCAGCGCGGCGCGCGAGCGTGGCGACCGCGGGTCCGGCGGCGGCGCCGAGCTCGGCGAGCTGCGCGAACGCCGCGGTGAGCAGGCCATCACCGGCGAGGATCGCGATCGCCTCGCCGAACACGATGTGGACGGTCGGGCGGCCGCGGCGCTCGTCGTCATCGTCCATCGCGGGCAGGTCATCGTGGACCAGCGTGTATGCGTGCAGCATCTCGATCGCGGCCATCGCGGGCAGCGCGCGGGCGGATGGCGCGCCACACGCCTCGGCGGCCGCGAGGACGAGGGCAGGGCGGAGTCGCTTGCCCGGCCCGGTCGCGGCGTAGTGCATCGCCTCGGCGAGCCGGCCGGGATCGTCGGCGGGGATCGCGAGCCGGGTCGCGAGCTCGGCGTCGGCGAGCGCGCGCGCCTCGGCGAGGAAGCTCGCGAGCTCGCCCTCGGCGCTGGTCGGATCGAGCGTGGCCATCATGGCGCTTCGGGATCGACGTGCTCGAACTTGTGGGCCTCGATGCCACCGGCCGCGCTGACCAGGATCTCGACGCGCTTCTCGGCACCGGCGAGCAGCTGCTGGCCGCGGCGCGCGAGCTGGACGCCCTCCTCGTACACGACCAGCGACTGCTCGAGCGAGAGCTCGCCGGACTCGAGCCGCGCGACGACCTCGCGCAGGCGCGCGAGCAGCTGATCGAATCCAACCTCCGGTTCCGCCATGGCGGGCAAGACCATATGCTTCCAGAAAATGAAAAGCGAGCCAACCGGGATCGCTTGACGTAGCAAGGACTTGCAGGGAAGCTGACAATCATGGGGACGGCGGACCGCGCAGACTTTCGGCCCAATGACACGACCGAGCTCAAGGAGCGCTGGCGCAGCTACGTCCAGGAGCATCGGCTAAACGTCACCGCGCAACGCGAGGCGATCGTCGAGCAGTTCCTGCGGACCAAGGAGCACATCTCGATCGACGAGCTGCTCGGCAAGGTGCGCAAGCGTCAGCCCAAGGTCGGCTACGCGACGGTCTATCGCACGCTCAAGCTCCTGGTCGACAGCGGGCTCGCGGTCGAGCGCCAGTTCGGCGACGGCCAGGCGCGCTACGAGATCGTCGGCGATCACCACGACCACCTGATCTGCATGAAGTGCGGCCTCATCCTCGAGTTCGAGGACGACGACATCGAGCGCCTGCAGGAGAAGATCGCGTCGCGCCTCGGCGGGTTCACGGTGCTGCGCCATCGCCACGAGCTCTACGGCTTGTGTCCCAAGGCATCGGGTGCGGCCGGCGGAAACTGTCCCAACGACAAGCGGAGCTAGGGCATAGTTCGCGGCTCATGCCGTCCTTGCTCGTCGTGGTGATGCTCCTCACAGCCTGTCGAGGAAGCACCGGCGACGACGGCGTCACGATCGATGCAGTGCCGACGATCGACGCGCCGGATGGCGTCGGCTGCACGACGCGCACGCCGCGCATGGTCGAACCCGAGGCGTTCGTCGGCCCGACCGGGCTGCAGAGCCGGATCACGACCGCGATCGACGCCGCGACCACGACGCTCGACGTCCAGATGTACCTGTTCACCGTCCAGCCGATCGCGGATCGGATCATCGCGGCGCACCAGCGCGGCATCGCCGTCCGGATCCTCCTCGACCCCGACGAGGCCGGCAACAACAACACGCGGCCGCGCTTCATGTCCGCCGGCATCCCGACGCGCAACGTGCCGCCGCTCTACACCTACGCGCACGCCAAGTACCTCGTGATCGACGGCACCGCCGCGATCATCATGTCGATGAACTTCAACGCCGACGCGATGGACCTCGAGCGCAACTACGGCTTCGTCGACAAGGATCCCGAGGACGTCGCCGATGTCGCCGCGATCTTCGCGATGGACTGGGCCGCCGCCGCCGGCGAGACGCCGAGGCCCGCGAACCTCGCGTGCACGCGGCTCGTGGTGTCGCCCGACAACGCCAAGGTCCGCGTGATCGAGCTCGTCAACAGCGCGACGTCGACGCTCGAGCTCGAGGTGCTCTACCTGACCGAGACCAACGTGCGGCTCGCGATCGGCGCCGCGAAGAACCGGGGCGTCGCGGTCCGCGTGATGACCACGACACCGAGCACGCTGCCCGACGACACCACGACATACATGCACCAGCTCGGGATCCCGATCAAATGGTCCAACGACAACGACTTTCTGCTTCACGCCAAGCTCGTCATGGCGGACGGCGCCGCGCTGGTCGGCTCGCAGAACATGTCGCAGACCTCGCTGCAGAAGAATCGCGAGGTCGGCGGGATCATCTTCGAGCCGACCCAGTTCGCGAAGATCCACGCCCAGTTCGAGGCCGACTGGATCAAGGAAGTCGACGCGCCGTAGTGGCATGATGCGGGCGTGAGGGGGCTCGCGCTGATCGTGCTGGTGGCCTGCGGTCACGGCGATCCACCGATCACCCCACCACCGGTCGTCGTGCCCCGCGACGCCGGCGTCGATACGATGGCTGCGGTCGGCGGCGAGGGCTGCGACGAGCCGTGCCTGTTCCTGCGCGACACGCCGCTCGATCACCTCGCCGAGACGTTCGCCCAGCGCTGCGGCAAGCCGCTCGTGCCGAACAACAAGGACTGCAGCCTGCTCGACTACGAGCGCAACTGCATCTACGCCGCGCACGGCATGCGGTTCCGCAAGGCGAAGTGGGCGGCGTATGCGA
Organism: Haliangiales bacterium; assembly: GCA_038321315.1. Taxonomy (GTDB): domain Bacteria; phylum Myxococcota_A; class Polyangia; order Haliangiales; family Haliangiaceae; genus JABFXX01. The sequence continues at coordinate 25,499 of JBBQEX010000030.1, forward strand.
CGCGGCCCTGGTACCACCTGCGCCCCGAGTTCCGGAACAAGGAGCTCTCGCAGCTCGAGCGCGACAACGTGCACGAGCTCCGGCTGCGCGCGCACACCTGCCGCGCCAACGACGTCCACGTGTCGACCGCAGACTACGCGCGGATCCAGGGCTGGTTCGTCGGCTACGGAAAGGGACTGCCGGCGCTGCCGACGGTGACGCTATCCGGCGAGGATCGCGTCGAGCCCAAGGAGCTCGGCCACACGCTCGGGACGCTGGCGCTGCGCCTCGAGAAGGACACCTGGATGGCCTATCACGACCCCGAGCACGCGGTCGTCGCCGCGCTCGGCGGCGCCAAGCTGCGCGACGTGATCGTCGACCTCACGCCGAAGGCGACGTGCGACGACGATACCTGCCTCGGACCGTACGTTCACTTCGTGTTCGACGCGAGGGACGCGCTGGTCGCGCTCGTCCTCACCGACCACTGAGCGCGATCGCCGCCGCGCCCGAGCTGACTCGCGCGATACGCGGCGCGCCGGATCGCGTGGATCACGCCGACCGGGACGATGCCGGCGCCGGTCTGGAACGGATCGAACTCGAGCGCGTCCTGATCGATCTCCGCGGTGACGTCTCGCTCGAGCGCGACGGTCGCCACGTGGAACCAGTCCGCGCCGTGGACCGGACGCAGCTCGAGCGCGAGCTTGGCGTGGCCGATCTCGACCGCCGCGCGGAGCCGATCCGCACGCGCCCCATCGAACACCGGCGGATCGATCGGAGTCAGCCGGAGCTCGACACGCTCGTCGCCGGCGATCGCGAACGGGGACACCGCGTAGTACGGGTTCGCGAGGAAGTCGTGGGTGCGCGTGGTGAACGGCGCGGTCAGCATCGCGAGCGGGCTGCGGATCGTCGCGAACAGCAGATCCTGATCGCCTGTGGTCGCGATCGCGGTGGGCTCGTTCCCGGCGGAGAACCGCAGCGCGATGCCGAGCACGTCGGGCAACCGGCGCTCGCCGCGAAACAGGGCACCCGAGAGCCGCGCGAGCACCTGTGGGCCGAGCCGGCGGGCGAGGGCCTCGTACCGGGTTCCGACCACGACCTCGAGCCGCCCGCGACAGACGATGCCATCGGGATGGAACATCCGGGCGTGGCGCAGGCGCGCGACTGTGGCGATCATGGGCGCCCACCAGCCGCCGATCGCCTCACCGATCTGTTCGCGAACTCCGTGCGTTGCGGTCATGGCGACCGCAGGTGCAACTCACGATCCGGATCCCGGAGAATCGGCTTCGGCCTTGAGCCGCGCGATCTCGGCGGTCTCGCTGAGCGGCAGCAGGTGGATCAGGCACCGGCCGGGAGCGCTCGGCATGATCGCGTCGATCCACATGAACGAGTTCTTCCAGAACGTCCGGGTCTTCTTGACGTCGATCGAGGGCCCGAACGCCGAGTGCAGCCACTGATCGAGCTCGTCCTCGACGCAGCCGCGGATGCTGAGCTGGACCTCGATCAACCTGGCGTCCGGCGTGGTGCCGAGGAAATACGCGTCGACCTCGGCGGTGCGCTTGGCGAGCTTGTACGGCGGCTGCGCGAAGCACCACGTGAGCTGGCGCCCGTCGCGCCCGTCGGTCGGCTGGCACTTGCCGTCGTGGACATCCTTGAGCGTCAGCTGGTTGAACCGCCACTTGCCGATGCCGGCGGGCTCGGGCTCGCGACCGCTGCAGGCGGCGAGCGCGATCGCGATCAGGAGCGCGCTACGCAAGCACGACCCCACGGAGCTTCACCTCGATGGCGACCTCGTCCTCGACCTTGAACATCAGGAACCGCGGCGCGGTCATCCCGAGCTGCTTGATGTCGAGCTCGAAGGTGGCGGTCGCGTCCAGCATCGTCGCGTCCAGCGTGCCATGTCCGGCCAGCACGAGCACGACCTCTCGACCGCGCCACCCGAGCACGCCCTCGGCGGTCGCGGTGAACTTCGCGCCATCGCGGACGACGTCGCGGACCGCGCGGAGCGTGAACTTCGCCTCGGGGTGTGCGTCGAGCTGGAAGTCGCTCTTCAGCTTGCGGTTCTTCAGCCAGTCGCCGGCGTCGAACTTCGTCATGTCGACCGTGAAGCTTGCGGTCGCCGCGGTGATCTCGTCGGGATCGGCGTCGACCGTGCCGGCCACCGCGCTCCACACCGTCGTCGTGTCGTGGACGCGCGAGCGCGCCTTCACCGTGAGCGTCCCGGTCGAGACCCGGTACTTCACGCCGCTCCTAGGCCGCGAGACACTGCAGGAGCAGCGTCGTCACGTTGTCGGTGCCACCGTTGCGGTTCGCGGCGTCGACCAGCTCGGCCACGGCGCGCTCGAGGCTCTTCGCGTTGCCGGCGATCTGGTTGATCTGATCGTCGACCACCATGCCGGACAGACCGTCCGAGCACAGGATGTAGACGTCGCCGCTCTTGATCTGGTGGCTGCGGATGTCGACCTGCACGGTCTCGCGCATGCCGAGGGCACGCGTGATGACGTTCTTGTGCGGGAAGTTTCGCTCTTCCTCTTCGGTCATGTCCGGCTTCGCTTCCTTGTAGTCCTCGAGGAGCGAGTGGTCGCGCGTCAGCTGGGCGATGCCGCCCTCGCGCACGCGGTAGACCCGCGAGTCGCCGACGTGGCCGACATAGATCTTGTCGCCCGAGACCAGCGTCGAGACGAGGGTCGTGCCCATGCCCTTGTAGCGAAGGTCGCGGTTCGAGGTCTCGAAGATCCGGAGGTTCGCGAGCTTCACGCTGCAGACCAGCCGGTTCTCGATATAGGACAGCGAGCGGTCCATCTTGTAGGGCCAGGTCGCGTCCTCGTCCTCGCGGGTGCGCTGATAGAACTCGCCGATCGTCTCGGCGGCCATCTTCGAGGCGACCTCGCCCGAGGCGTGACCACCCATTCCATCAGCGACGAGGAAGAGCTGCTCGTCCTCGATCAACGAGAAATAGTCCTCGTTGTGGGTCCGCTTCATGCCCACGTCAGTCTTTGCGGCGTAGCGGATCTTCATGGTCCCCGGGAAGTTTCGGAATGGAAATCTCGAACCAGGTTCGAGGTTTCGCGAGCTTTCGCGAGCTCGTTGCGATGATAGGCAACGCTACCGTGACGCGTCAACCGACTGGGTCGTACAGTCGCCTCGATGCGAGCAGAGATCTTGACGATCGGGGATGAGCTGTGCCGCGGCGAGATCGTGGATACCAACTCGGCGACCCTCGCGGCGATGCTGTGGGACCTCGACATCACGCCGCGCTGGCTGACGAGCTGCAACGACGACGCCGGCGATATCGCGGCGGCGCTGGGTGCGGCGATCGGTCGCGCCGAGCTCGTGATCTGCTCGGGTGGCCTCGGGCCGACCGAGGACGATCTGACGGTCGACGTGGTTTCAGGTCTCGCCGAGGTCGACCCGGTGGTCGATCCGACGTCGCGTGCGCGGCTCGAGGCGTGGTTCGCCGCGATCGCCAGTCGTGGAAGCATCCAACCCAAGGATGCCACGATCCCGGCACCCGGCGCGTCGGACCTCGCGACGATTCAGCTGCGCCAGGTCCGCGTCCCGGCCGGCGCGCGGGTGCATCCGAATCCGGTCGGCCTGGCCCCCGGGTTCGAGGTCGCCCTGGGTGGGATTCCGGTGCTCTGCCTGCCGGGGTTCCCACGCGAGGTCGCGGGGATCCTCGGGGCGGGGATGCGCGCGCGGATCGCCGAGCTGCGCGGCGCGCACGGGCAGGTCGAGCGGATCGCGCGGCGGATCTATCGCGTGTTCGGCCGCGGCGAGTCGCAGATCTCGAAGGCCTGCCGCGGCGTCGTCGACGACGTCCCCGGCGCGACGATCCACTATCAGGTGAAGTTCCCCGAGACGCTCGTGAAGGTCGTCGTCCGGGATCCGGACGCCGAGGTCGCCGCGGCCCGGCTCGCGACGATCGACGCCGCGCTGCGGACGCGGCTCGCCGGACCGCTGTACGCGACCGGCGACGAGGCGATGGTCGAGCGCGTCGTCCGCCGGCTGGTCGCCGCCAACCGGACGGTCGCGACCGCCGAGTCGTGCACCGGCGGGATGATCGGCGAGCTGTTGACCCGGGTATCCGGCAGCTCGCGCGGCTACGCCGGTGGCGCGATCACGTACTCGAACGCCGAGAAGCAGCGCCAGCTCGGCGTCACCGAGGCGACGCTGGCCACGCACGGCGCGGTCAGCGAGGAGACCGTGCGCGAGATGGCCTCCGGGGCGCTCGCGCGGTTCGGGACCGACTACGCCGTCGCGGTGTCCGGGATCGCCGGCCCCGACGGTGGCACACCGGACAAGCCGGTCGGCACGGTGTGGATCGCGCTCGCCCGTGGCGCGCCGACCCACGAGATCATCACTCGCAAGCTCAACTTCCCGAGCACCCGCGATCAGGTGCGCCTGCTGGCGGCGTGGTGGGCGCTCGCGATGATCGATGCCGCGCTCGCCGTCGACGGGGCGCTCGCGGTGCCCGACGAGCTCGACGATCACGCCGCGTGGCGCCTCGGCGGCGCCCAAGGAGCCCCATGACCGATCCCAGAACCCCCCGCGATCCGCTGTCCGAGATCGTGGTCCCCGCAGCGCAGCTGCCCCGGCCGCGCCACCTGTTCGTCGGCATCCGCACGTCGGTCGCGACGACCAACGCGCTGTCGGTCGCGGTCGAGACCCTCGCGCGCCGCGCCCGGGACGCCCGCGCCGAGCTCCGCTGGGTCGCGCCGACCACCTATCACGTGACCCTCAAGTACCTCGGCTGGGCGCAGCCCGAGATCGTCCCGGCGCTGATCGACACCCTCGAGGCCGCGATCGCCGGCACGCCGCGGTTCGTGATCCGCGCCGGCAAGCTCGGCGGCTTTCCGACGCTCGACGCGGCGACCGTGCTGTGGGCGGGCGTCGAGATCAGCGCGGCCCTGACCGAGCTCGCCGGCAAGGTCGACCGCGCGATGGTCGGGCTCGGGTTCCCGGCCGAGGCCCGGCCATTCGTCCCGCACATCACGATCGCACGCACCGAAACTCGCGTGCTCCGGGACCTCGTGTTACCAGTGTCAGAACAAATGTTCAGTGAGACCAAGGTGGACGGGATCACCCTCATTGAAACAGAAACAAGATCACAGGGTTCCGTGTACTCAGACGTCCGTAAAATTGCCTTCAAATCGGCCGAAACCGGGCCAATTTCGGCCGGCGAACGTCAGAGGTCGCCGCTAGATATGGACGCACCCCACGCAGAAACCGATGACGGTTGGCCGCGCGGTCAGGGGCCTGAATGATCGATTTTAAGGAGCTATCGAGATGAGCACGAGCAGCAAGGACAACACGCCGGCACAGAACGTGGAGCGCACCAAGGCGATCGATGTCGCGCTCGCCGCGATCGACAAGCAGTTCGGCAAGGGCGCGATCATGCGCCTCGGCAAGGATCCGACCGATCGCGAGATCCACGTCGTGCCGACCGGCTCGCTCGGGCTCGATATCGCGCTCGGGATCGGTGGCCTGCCGCGCGGTCGCGTGATCGAGATCTACGGCCCGGAGTCGAGCGGCAAGACCACGCTGACGCTCCACATCGTCGCCGAGGCGCAGAAGCGCGGCGGGGTGTGCGCGTTTATCGATGCCGAGCACGCGCTCGACGTCGGCTACGCCAAGAAGCTCGGCGTCAAGACCGACGAGCTGCTCGTCAGCCAGCCGGACTACGGCGAGCAGGCGCTCGAGATCGCCGACATGCTCGTGCGGTCCAACGCGATCGACGTGATCGTCATCGACTCGGTCGCCGCGCTGACCCCCAAGGACGAGCTCGAGGGCGAGATGGGTGACATGCAGGTCGGCCTCCAGGCCCGGCTGATGAGCAAGGCGCTCCGCAAGCTCACCGCGGTGATCTCGAAGTCGCGCACGATGGTCATCTTCATCAACCAGATCCGCATGAAGATCGGCGTCATGTTCGGCTCGCCGGAGACCACGACCGGCGGCAACGCGCTCAAGTTCTACTCGTCGGTCCGCCTCGATATCCGCCGCATCGGCGCGATCAAGAAGGAGGAGGACGTGATCGGCAACCGCACGCGCGTGAAGGTCGTGAAGAACAAGATGGCGCCGCCGTTCAAGGAGGTCGAGTTCGACATCCTCTACGGCCACGGCATCTCGCGCGAAGGCGACCTCGTCGATCTCGCGGCGGACGCCAACATCGTCGACAAGAGCGGCGCGTGGTTCTCCTATAATGGAGAGCGCATCGGCCAGGGTCGCGAGAACGCCAAGCAGTTCCTCATCGACCACCCGGACGTCTACAACTCGATCGAGGCCAAGGTGCTGACGCACAACAACGTGCGCCGCATCGGGATCGACGTGGTCGAGCCGATCGTGCCGATCGCCCCGATCGGGACGGCCGACGACAAATCTGACAAGCACGTGAAGGTTGCGACGCCGAGCGACGACAAGAGCAAGCCGATCTCGGCCCGGCCGGCTTCTGCGACGCCAGCGCCCACCACGCAGAACGGTCGGCGCCCGGACATGAAGAGCTCGTAGTTTGGACCACACGTTGAAGTCGCCTCGCGTGTCGCGGGCTGTCGCACTGCCGAATTGACGTCTCGCTGACGTGTCGCAGAAGCGTCGTTGTCAGCCGCGGTGCGACGCTACGGATCTTCCCTCTCTTGCCTTTGTCACAGGGATGAGCGATGACTCCCGCGCGAGGTAGGGCGTGCGACCCCTACCCCGCAACTAACCCTAGGGAGGCTCATCCATGTTCGTCGAACGCTCGCGCGTGCAGAGCGCTGTTTTGGTCGGTGCTTGCGCCCTTTTTGGCGCCTGCTCCGATCCAACCCTTAGTACGGAACTTCGACCCGAAGGACCCCCTGAGGTGTTGTCTGTCCTGGTCATGAATGATCCGGGTCTCACCCTCGAGCAGGCCACGTTCTGCAAGACGGGCGACCCCAAGCGGCCGGCAGTCGTCGGTACCCCCGACGGCTTGGCCCACCAGATCTGCGACGACGACCTGTCTCGCCCCGCGGGCGTCGACTCGGACGTGTTCGACGCGATGACCGGTCTCCACTCGACCAAGTTCACCGCGGGTGGGGTCAGCGACGCCATCCCGACAGGCTGGTACGTGCGGGTCATGTTCGACGAGTTGATCAACCCCGATGTCGAGGAGCTCGTCGAGGTCATCGATGACAAGGGCGTCCCGACCGACACGTTCACCGGCCACATCAACAACACCAAGCCGGTGGTGCTCAAGTGCGGTGGCGTCGATGTCCCGTACGACGGCTACTACTCGCCGTCGGGCAACGCGGTGACGTGGCCCGTTGGCCCGTCGCTGTACATCGCGCCGATCGACCCGACGTCCGTCGCGACCAGCGCGTCGTGCACGGTCGAGATCAAGCCCGACGTGATCGTCGACAAGGACAACAACCCGGTCCCGACCGATGAGCTCGGCACCGGCGGCACGTACACGTTCTCGCTCGCCGGCCTGCAGTTCACCGGCTCGTCGCCGGGCGCGAGTGCCGACCTGACGATGCCCGATGTGACCGACCCGGCCGCGCCGGTCGTGATCTCGTTCAACGGCGCGATCGACCCGACGTCGCTCTCGGCCAACGAGGTCAAGCTCGAGACCGTCGCGACCTGCGACCAGGCGGGCGCCGGCACCGCCGTCACCCCGGTCATCGCGGCCAACGCCGACGGCGACCCGCTTTCGCTCGACATCGCCGATGCCGCCGCGCCCGCCATGAAGGCGTTCGTCGCCGGCAAGACCTATCGGCTTACGTTCGTGGACGGAAACTCCGTCTCCGACATCGCCGGTGGCACCGGCACGATCCCGACCGCTGCGGATCTCACCATCTGCTTCACCGCGACCCCGTAAGGAACCCAGTCATGAACACCAAGCTCTTCAAGGCATTCATGGCGGTCGGTCTCCTCGCGGGACCGTCGTCGCTCCTCCACTCAACCGATGCCTCCGCGCAGACGGTCACCGCCGGCGCGCTCCGTGGCGAGATCAAGGACAAGGCCGCGAACAACGAGGGCGCCGCGGGTGCCACCGTCGTCGCGACCTCCGCGTCGCTCCAGGGCGAGCAGGTCGTCCTCACCGACGAGAAGGGGTTGTACTTCATCAACGCCCTCCCGCCGGGCATCTACACGCTGACGATCTACTACTCGGACCGCACGTTCAGCCGTGGCAACGTCCAGATCCAGATCGGCAAGGAAGTCGTCGTCAACGTCACCGTCGACAGCGCGGCCAAGCAGTCCGGCGGCGGCGGCAAAGAGGGCAAGGGCGAGATCATCGAGATCCAGGGCTCGGCCCCGATCATCGATCAGGGCTCGACCAAGATCGGCGTCACGCTGACCGATGACTACACCCGCAACATCCCGACCGCGCGTACGTTCGGCGGCGTGATCGGCCAGGCGGCCGGCTCGCAGGGTGACATCTACGGCACGTCGATCGCGGGCGCGACCTCCGGCGAGAACACGTACATCGTCGAAGGCATCAACACGTCGGACACCGGCTTCGGTGGCCTGTCGTCGAACCTGCCCAACGAGTTCATCCAGGAGACCGAGGTCATCACCGGCGGTTACAACGCCGAGTACGGCCGCGCGACCGGCGGCATCATCAACGTCGTCACCAAGTCGGGCTCGAACGAGTTCAAGGGCTCGGTGTTTGGCTACTACAAGCCGGGCGCGTTCGTGTCCGGTGCCAAGACGGTCCAGCGCGAGGGTGGGTCGATCGACTCGGCCAACAACCTCAACTACAACTACGATCTCGGTGCCGAGCTCGGTGGTCCGATCATCAAGGACAAGCTCTGGTTCCACGTCGGCGTGAACCCGAACGTCACCCAGGCCCACACGACCCGTATCGTCCAGTCGCAGATCGACGAGAACGGCGATGGCGTGCCGGACAAGGACTCGAAGGGCTTCACCAAGCACGAGTTCGTCTCGCGCTCCGAGATCCCCGAGAACTTCAAGACCTACTACTTCACCGGGAAGATCAACGGCGCGATCAACGCGAACAACCAGGTCCAGCTGTCGGCGTTCGGTAACCCGCGCACCGCCAAGGATCTCAACGGCATCACGCGCAACCCGGCGGACACCCGGTGGGCGTACGACGACGGCGCGTACGATGTCTCGCTCAAGTGGACGTCGAAGTTCAACGAGGGCAAGACCGAGGTCGACGCGGTCGCCGGCTACCATCGCGGCTTCACGACCGAGAAGCCGTACAGCTCGTCCCAGAACGTCCCCGAGATCTTCTACAACTACGAGCGGTCGCTGAACGACTTTGCGGACCTCGAGAACAACCTGACCAACGCGACGACGGGTCAGTCATGCGCTGATGGCCCGACCGACAAGTACGCGAAGATCCGCAACTGCCCGGTGACGGCGTACCGCGAGCAGGGTCTCGGCTTCCTCGAGGAGCGGGTCAACGATCGCGCGTCGGGAATCATCACGCTCACGCAGCGCATCTCGACCGGCGCCGCTGGCTACCACACGTTCAAGGGTGGCCTCGAGCTCGAGTCGTCGACCTACAACGCCAAGCACTACTACACCGGCGGCGAGATCCTGCGTCGCAACGCGGCCGACACGATGACGACCCAGGGCCGCTGGCAGGAGCGCACGTTCGTCGCCTATCAGAGCACGCTGACCGCCGAGCAGCGCATGACGCTCGCGAACTCGACCGACCCGAACCCGCTCGGGCTCACGAACGACCAGAACCTCTGCTCGGCCGGCCGCGCGATCTGCAAGCGCGCCGCGTCCATCCAGGCCGACACCAAGAACCGCAGCATCGGCTCGTTCCTCCAGGACAGCTGGCAGGTGCTGCCGAACTTCACGCTCGACCTCGGCGTTCGCTACGAGCAGCAGGTCGGCTACGCGGCCACCGCGCTCCAGGGCACCGTGACCGGCGACGGTGAGACCGTCCCCGATCGCGCGTTCACGCTCAACAACCTGTGGTCGCCGCGCCTCGGCTTCGTCTACGACCCGACCTCGGAAGGCAAGGCGAAGATCTTTGGCCACTGGGGCCGGTTCTACGAGAACGTCCCGATGGATCTCAACGTCCGCGCGTTCGGCGGCGAGATCATCAACTTCAACGTGCTCAACGCCAAGCGCCGCCCGACGACGGACGCGATGTACGATCCGAACTGCCACGTCGACCACGGCAACCCGGATCTCGTCTCCGCGCTCGGCCAGTGCAACGATCGCGCGAGCCAGGGCACGGCAGGTGGTGGCATCGAGTACATCTCGCCCGGCTTCCGCGGCCAGTACACCGACGAGCTCATCTTCGGCACCGAGTACGAGATCATGGCGGACATGAAGCTCGGTCTCAACTACATCCACCGCTCGCTGCCGAACGTCATCGAGGACATCTCGACCGATGGCGGCACGAACTACCTGATCACGAACCCGGGCAACAACTTCGATGGCGAGGCAACCAAGCTCGACCAGCAGTCGGCTCAGCTGTTCAGGGACAGCGGCTGCAAGAGCCTCGATGACACGACCGCGTCGTGCAATCTCGACAAGCTCGGCCTGTCGGCGCTCACCGAGAGCCGCGCGAACCAGCTGCGCGCGGTGAAGAAGTTCGACAAGCCGGTCCGCAACTACGACGCGGTGCAGCTCACCTCGACGCTGCGCGCGACCAAGCAGTCGCTGATCCTGGCCTCGTACACCTACTCGGTGTCGAAGGGTAACTACCCGGGTCTGTTCTCGACCGAGACCGGCCAGAACGATCCGAACATCACGTCGCTCTACGATCTCCCCGACCTGATGGCGAACCGCTACGGCAACCTCGGCCTCGACCGCCCGCACAACCTCAAGGTCGATGCGTTCTACGTGTTCGACCTCAAGAAGGCGGGTCTCCTGACTGCTGGTGGTAGCTTCCGCGCGCTGTCCGGCATCGCGCACAACGTGCTCGGCGCCTCGCCCCACCCGGGCTATGGCGTGGGCGAGTCGTACCTCCTGCCGCGTGGCGCCGCGCCGCGCTCGCCGGTGACGACGCAGCTCGACGTCCACCTCGCGTACGGCTACCCGCTGTCGAAGACCACGAAGCTCGAGGCGTTCGTGAACATCTTCAACCTGTTCAACAAGCAGGATGAGCTGAACCAGGACGAGGACTACACGAACGATTTCGCCAACCCGATCGTCGGTGGCGACATGAACGACCTCAAGCACGTCAAGCACTTCGATGACGCGGGTGGCAACACGAACACCACGGTCTTGAAGAACAAGAACTTCGGGAACACCGGCTCGAGCAACGGCGGCGCGTCGCTGCAGGCGCCCCGTAACGTCCAGCTCGGCTTCCGCCTGACGTTCTAACCAGAACGCCTCCGGATCCAGGACGGCTCGTCGGTCACCCCGACGGGCCGTTTTGCGTTTCGGGCTTCCTTGGGTCCTATTTTTGTAAGGACTTGAACGAACTTAGTAAGTTAGACCATTCACCGACGCCGGCGCGTTGGATCAGCTCCATGGACCTCCGTTTCACCGACCATTCACAGTTTCATCGCGCGGCCGCCGGGATGGTCGGCAGCGCGATCGGCTTCTCCCTCGCGCTCCACCCGATCACGCCGCTGGCGCCACTCGTTGGGGGTGTCCTCGGCATCGGGCTCGGTGCCGCGTTCGCGTACGGCAAGTCGTGGCGGATGATCTTCGCGGTACTCGCGACCTTGCCGCTGTTCCTGATGTCACCGACCTGGGCCTCGCTGGTCGCGTCGGCGTCGATCGCGTCGCTCGGGATCGCGCTCGGCGGACCGCGCGGGATGAGGGGTCTCGCCGGCATGGCGCTCGGGATCGCGACGACCGTGGTCGCGATGTGGGTCGCGGTTCGCATCGGACACGCGCAGCGCACGATGGCGTGGCCGACCTGGATCACCGACGCGGTCGCCGCGGCGGCGATGGGGATCGTCGGCGTGCTCGCGACGCTGCCGCGCCACTTCTCGATGGCGGTCGACCCGGTCAGCGCGGCGAAGCGCGCGCTGCCGTCGGTGCTCGACGCCGAGGTGCGCGACCTGTGCAATCGCGCGTCGGCGATCTGGACGACCGCGAAGGAGCGGCTCGACGCCCAAGATCAGGCGCTCGTTCGCGAAGGCGTGCTGAAGGCCTTCGAGGTCGCGAGCAAGAGCAACGCGGTCAAGCTGAGCGGCAGCGGTGACAGCGAGCTGGTCGCGCGCATGGCCGAGCTCGACAAGCGGATCGCGGCGGCGACCGACGACGAGGTCAAGACGCAGTACCAGTCGGCACGTGCGGCCCTCGACGATCAGCAGAAGTATCGCGACCGGATCCGCCAGGGCCGCGAGCGCCTGGTCGCGCGGATGCACAACCACGTCGCCGCGCTCGAGAAGTACCAGCTCGCGGCGACCGGACTCGAGGCGTCGCGGGTGGAGGGCGCGCCGGCGATGAAGCAGCTCGAGGAGCTGTCGAAGGACGTCGCGGCGTCCAGCGAAGCCCTCGCCGAGGTCGAACTGCCGGCGGCGACCGTCGCGGCTGCCAGCAACTGAATAGATTTGAGCGTGGGGTCGTCGTACCCTCACACCCATGCGCGCGTTCCTCACTCGGACCCTGTTCGCCTTCGGTGCCGTCCTCGCAGTCGCCGCGCCCGCGCGGGCCGAGGACGCAGACGCCTACTACAAGCAGGGGCTCGCCTACAAGAACGAGGGCAAGACCGACGAGGCGATCAAGGCGCTCCAGCAGGCGGTCGACAAGAACCCCAAGCACGGCATGGCGTGGGCGTCGCTCGGCAACCTGTACAAGACCAAGAACGACATCCCCAAGGCGGTCGACGCCTACGAGCACGCGGTCCAGTTCCTCAAGAAGGACTCGGTCGTGTGGTCGAACCTCGGGATGGCGTACTACCGCAACAAGCAGCTCGACAAGGCGCTGACCGCGCTGCAGACCGCCGCGGGCCTCGACGCCAAGAGCGCCGACATTCGCGCCAACCTCGGCACCGTGAAGCGCCAGAAGGGTGACAACAAGGGCGCGATCGTCGACCTCGAGTTTGCCGTCAAGGCGAAGGCCGACGAGCCGACGTGGTGGACGAACCTCGGCATCGCGTATCGCGCCGATCAGCGCATCGACGACGCGATCAAGGCGCACGAGAAGGCCGTCGCGCTCGCGCCGAACAACGCGAGCTATCACCAGAACCTCGCGATCGCCTATCGCCGCAAGACCGAGAAGGAGCCGGACTTCATCCCCAAGGCGATCGGGGAGTACGAGAAGGCCGTCGCGCTCGAGCCCGGTAACGGCGACGCCTGGTACGACCTCGGCTACATGTACAAGGCCGATCACCAGAACGACAAGGCGGCCGAAGCCTTCAACAAGTACCTCGCGATCTCCAAGGGCAAGGATCCCAAGGCCGAGAAGATGGCGAAGGACGAGATCAGCGCGATGGGCGGCAGCGTCGCCGGTGACAAGGGCGCCAAGCCCGATCCGAAGTCGCCTCCGAAGAAGAAGTAAGGGCGAAGCCCGAGCGCCGCGAGCAGCTCGCGGCATGACGTAGTATTCTCGGCGCATGCGGATCAGTTGGCTCGCCGCGCCGGAGATCGCGGCCGCTCGCAACGCGCTGACCGAGGCGGGCAAGGGCTGGTCCGATCACTTCACGCCGAGCTTCATCCCCCCACCGATCCCGAGCGGGATCGGGTTGCTCGACTGGGATCGCGTCACCGAGCACGTCGCGCGTGCCGAGCGCGTCTCCGAGGTCATCCGCGAGGTCGGCCTCGATGCCGCGCGCGTCCGGTTCGCCGACGAGCACCACGCGATCGAGGCCGCCACGCTCGCCGCCGCGGCGTTCGAGGATGACCGGCTCGGGCTCGACGAGGTCATCGGCGTGCTCGAGCAACCGATCGACTTCTACGTGTTCTATGCGCCGTTCCTCGAGCTCCTGCTGTCACTCGGCAAGGAACACCTCGATCGCTCGATGCGCGTCTACGAGGCGTTCGTCGCAGCCTACGCGGTCGCGCTGGCCGACGAGCACCATGGCGTCGTGCGGATCGGCGCCGTCCGCGACGGCCTCGCCGACGTCTACGCCTCGGTCGGTCGATTCGACGACGCCGAAGCGCTGTTCGAGCGCCGGCACGAGGAGGACCAGAACGACGTCGCCGTCGCGCTGTCCGCCAGCCGCGCCTTTCTGTCCGCCGGCTCGATCAGCCACGCCGTGCGTTGGCTCGGCGTCGGCGCCGCGCGAGCCGCGGCCCTCGGCCGCGACGACCTCGCGACCAAGCTGCGCGCCAAGCAGGACACCGTCCGCCGCCGCCTCAGCTGACCCTGTGGACGCTTTTCCGAGTTGCTCGAGTTGGCGCGGCTCGTGGTTCAGTCAGGCTGATCGACGATCGCGTAGTAGGTCTGTTTGTGCGCGCGGGCCTCGAACTCCGCGACGAGGCGTGTCGCGTCGGCCTCCGTGAGATCGTTGGCGACCAGGTAGACCTGGCCGTTGTCGTCCTGCCGGATCACCTTCCAGCGCGTGGTGGTCATGTTGGTTGGATGCTTGTCGGCCGAGGATCGGACGGCCGAATCCGAAACCGAGCAAGTATTGACACCGTCCCCAATTCACAGGCGCCGGGCGGCCGCGAATCAGAGGGTGCCGATGGCGACGACGAGGCGATCGACCGCGACGAGCTCGAGACCCTTGGCGGCCGAGCCGGACAGGCGTGCGCGATTCTGCGTCGGGATCAGGGCGCGGGTGAACCCGAGGCGTGCGGCCTCGGCGAGGCGCTGCTCGCACAGCGGCACGGCGCGAATCTCGCCCGCGAGGCCGACCTCGCCGAACATGACGGTCAGCGGATCGACGGCGCGGCCGCGTGCGCTCGACGCGATCGCGCAGGCGACACCGAGATCCATCGCGGGCTCCTCGACGCGCACGCCGCCGGCGACGTTGACGAACACGTCGCGATCGAGCACGTCGCAGTTGGCGCGCTGGGCGAGCACGGCGAGCAGCATCGCGACGCGATTGCTGTCGACGCCGACCGCGGTGCGGCGACCCATCCCGGCGGTCGCCGGGGCGACGAGCGCCTGGATCTCGACGAGCAGCGGGCGCGTGCCGTCGGCGGACGCGACGACGATCGAGCCCGGCGCGCCGATCGGGCGCTCGGCGAGCAGGTGCGCGGATGGGTTGGCGACCTCGGCCATGCCGCCGCCGCGCATCTCGAACACGCCGATCTCCTGCGTCGATCCAAACCGGTTCTTGTGCGCGCGCAGGATGCGGTAGGGCCCGCCGTCGCCCTCGAGCTGGAGCACGACATCGACGAGGTGCTCGAGGGTCTTGGGGCCGGCGAGGCCGCCGTCCTTGGTGACGTGGCCGACCAGGATCGTCGGCGTGCCGGTGGTCTTGGCGAACTGCATGAGGCGGCTCGCGCACTCGCGGACCTGCGCGAGCGAGCCCGGGATCGAGTCGAGCATCGGCGTGTACACCGTCTGGATCGAGTCGACCGCGAGGATCGAGGGTCGCGCCGCCGTGGCGTGCGCGAGGATGCGTTCGACGTCGGTCTCCGCCACGATCGAGAGTCGCGCATCGGCGGCGTTGACGCGGCGGGCACGCATCGCGGTCTGCGCGACCGACTCCTCGCCGGTCGCGTACAAGACGGTCGCGTTCGACGTCCGCCGCGCGAGGCCGGCGAGCGCCTGGATGAGGAGCGTCGACTTGCCGATGCCGGGATCGCCGCCGAGCAACACGAGGCTGCCGGCGACCAGGCCACCGCCGAGCACGCGATCGAGCTCGCCGATCGAGGTCGCGTAGCGATCGGCCAGCGTGATCTCGGAGACCTCGGTGATCGGCTGCGGCGACGCGCCATCGGATACGCCGGTCGAGCTCGGGCGCGGGGGCGTCGAGGCCGGCGCGTCGAGCTCCTCGATCATCGTGCTCCACTCCTGGCACGTCGGGCAGCGCCCGAGCCACTTGAGCTCCGAATGGCCGCAGCCCGAGCAGCGGTAGACCGATCGCGTCTTGACGAGCTTCACCTTCGCCATGACCGTGCGTACCACTCGCCTCTGACAATCCGTTCAGTGCGCGAGCCGTCGACCGATCAGAACGAGAGTACGAAGCGCATCTGGATGCAGTGCGAAGTCGTCGCGTCGCCGGTGTTCGCGGTCGTCGAGTTGCCGTAGCCGAACGTGCCGCCCGCGGCGAGGTCGTCGGCCGGGTGGGCCATCGCACCGAACGGGAACAGCACGCCGTATGCGATGGCGGCCGAGAAGCCAGGTGACTGATAGCCGACCTCGCCGTCGAACTCGGTGCCGTACATCGTACCGTTGCCCGGCGTCGAGACGCCCTTCAACGCGAACGACGAGATGTTCGAGACCTTGAACCCGACATTCTTGGTCAGCTCGTACTTGAGGAACGGCTTGGCGTACGCCGCGTTGGTGACCGCGCCGTAGAGCTGGCGCCAGAGGATCATGTCGACGTGATACTCGCGGTTCATGAAGAACGCGGTGAGCTTGTTGTCGCCGGGGCCGCCGAGCTGATTGGCGTACGCGATGTTGGTCGAGCCCTGCGGGGTGTTGTCCCACTGATCGCCGCTCGCGAAGCCGGTCTCGAGCCCGAGCTGCAGCTTGTTCTCGAGACCCTTCCAGGTGACGCGTCCGGTGCCGGCGTACTTGCGGATGTCCGCGCCGTTCACGACGCCGAGATCGTCGAGCCGACCGACGCGACCGAGGATCGCGGCGAGCTCGGCCTCGACGACGAACTTGCCGTAGCCGAGCTTGCCCCACACATCGGGGCTGTACGTCTTGAGGTCGCGCGGCACGTAGTGCGTCGACGAATCGAACACGCCACCGAGAGTAAAGTCGGTGAGGTTGGTGTCCCAGCTCTGCGTCTTGTACTCGAAGTACACGCCGTAGTTGAGCGCGAGGTCGCCGCGCTCGGTCGTGTCGTGGAACTCCTGCGGGGTGTCCATGCGCGAGAGCACCGCGACCCAGCCGCGGCTGTCGTCGCTGTCGTCGAGATCGAACGGATGACCCTCATGACCCTTGTTCGCCGACGTCTGGTTCGACGCCAGGCCGGTCAGCGACCAGTCGGCGGCGATCATCGCGCGCAGGTTGGTCCCCGGGATCGGCGCGGAGAACGCGGCGCGATCGACGGTGTCACCGTAGTCGCCGTCGTAGTCGTAGGTCCCGTTGATCGGATCCTTGCCGCCGGCGTTGTAGAGCATGCCCATGCCCCACTGGTTGGGCATGCGGCCGAACATGAACACGCCGAGCGGCACGGCGACCTCGGCCCACGCGCGCTTGACGACGATCGACGTGCGATCGCTGTTCACGCCCTGCGTCGGTGGATCCTGCGTGTTGCCGAACGCGCCGACCGGCGGGCGGTTCGTCGCGTTGTAGACACCGTTGAGCGCGCGCGAGGTCGGCGTCGAGCCGAGCACGAGGTTGTCGAAGATGTCGGTCTGG
This sequence comes from Haliangiales bacterium, assembly GCA_038321315.1. GTDB lineage: Bacteria > Myxococcota_A > Polyangia > Haliangiales > Haliangiaceae > JABFXX01. Next base: position 42,803 of record JBBQEX010000030.1, read on the forward strand.
ACGTGGACCGCGGTGCCCTCGTCGATGTTGAGCGTCGGCTCGAGCCGGAGCCGCATGTTCGAGCCACCGATCGCGCTCTCGCACGGATGGTTGATCGCGACGGTCGAGGTGCAGCCGAGCGAGCGCGGGAACGGGGCGCCGCCGAGCGCGGGATCGTCGTTGAAGCCCTGGTTGAAGTTCTTGAACCAGTCGGTGCGCAGCCGGAAGTAGCCCTCGATCTCGAACAGCTTCCAGCGCTTCCGGCGACCCTTGGGCGCCGGCAGGGCAGGGGTGGTCGGCAGGAGGCCGGGTGCCTTGGGGGCGGCTTCGGCGACGCCCTCCTTCTTTTCGTCACCGCTCGGGGTCTGCGGGCCACCCATCGGGCCCATGCCTCCGGGCTGCAGCTGGGCGTAGGCGAGCTCGGTGCTGGCGATGACAACGATGGCTACGATGCCGAGAATCCGAGTTGAATAAGACATAGAAAGCACTGGGGATTTAGGCATCGCGAAGCGGAGCGGAATATAGGCAGGAAATCCGAGTCGATTCAACGCGTCCGGGCAACGAAGCCTGGATCTCGCCCGTCTCAGATCCCAAGCGTATGGTCCTGTCGATGCCTCTAGACCGCGGCAAGCTGCCTCGCGTTGCCTGCCTGATGTGGATTGCTGCGTGCGGCCCGCGCTTTCGACCGGAGGGGCCCGAGAGCGAGCCGACCCCGGTGATCCGCAACGAGCGCCCGCACCCCGCGGCCGCGAACGGTCGTCACGTCATGGTCGGCGAGATGTGTCCGACCGGTGCCGCGGGGCGTCCGGCGATCGCGCCGATCGCGTTGCGCACCGTGCAGTGGAGCGACAAGGCCGACGAGATCAGCAACACGGTCGAGCGCGGCGCGACCCCGCGCTACGCGGTGTTCAACCTCACCGGCAAGCCCGCCGGGGTGTTCGACACCGTCGGGCTCGCCGATCTCGGGCTCGCACAGCCGATCGCTTCGGGCGCATACACCGGCGGTGGGCCATGCAGCGTCGACACACCCAAGGGCGGCAAGGTCGACGATCCGAAATGCATGGCGGCCTTCGACGGCTGCGGGCTCGCGGTCGCCCAGCTCGGGCGTCCCGACGATCTGCCCGAGACGCCGAAGTTCGAGACCGGGACGGTCTGCCTCGCCGGCGACACGCTCGCGGTCGACATCGATGGCGACCACGTGCTCGAGGCGTTCCCGATCGACCAGGTGCTCGACGGCATCCGCGCACCAGCCGCCGAGTGGAGCGCGTCACCGACCGCCGCCGCACCGTGCGAAGGTCACTTCCAGCTCTACGGGATCGCGCTCGAGCCCAAGGTCGATCCCAAGCTCGGCAAGCCGGATCCGAAGTCGACCGTGACGATGGACGTGCTCGGCGTCGTCGATCTCGACGGCGACGGCCGCAAGGAGATCGTGCTCGCGCTCCAGTTCGCCACCGTGCGCAGCATCGTCGTGTACAGCCCGATCGACGCCGCGCAACGCCTCGAGCTCGTCGGCGAAGGCCCGGCGTTCCCCCACTGAGTCCGAGCCGCCTACATGTGGCAGCGACGGCGGTCACCCCGATCGTCGTCGGTGGCACCGCGGCGACCCCGTTGTCGTTAGACTGGGGTTCTAAGACTGGAGTACCTATGCGTTCGCTTATCGGTTGGTTGGGTCTCGCGATCGGGTTCTGTGCGTGTAGCAGCGAGGAGGGTGCCCTCCTCGTGCTGGCAAATCCGTCGAACGCATCGGTGACGCGCGTCGAGGTCGTGCTCGCGAGCACCGACGACGTCGTGCCGGTCAAGCAACGGATCTCGACGCAGTCGACGCTCGACGAGGACGTCCGCTACTACAAGCAAGCGTCGACCACGCGCGCCGTGATGCTCGGCGGCAAGTCGGCCGATGGCTTCGCGATCCTCGTGGCGCCGAACCCCGACAAGGCGAAGTACATCCCGTTCGTGTTCGGCTACGCCGCCGACGACTCGCTGGTCGCGATCGGGCGCGTCCAGCAGGGCGACGACGAGCAGACGCCGGTGCCGATCACGATCCCGACCGGCGAGCTCGACCGCTTCGATGTCGTGCTCGAGCCGATGGTGGTCCCCGATCCGATGGTCGGCATCGCGCGCAACACGGGCACCACGGTGACGTGCTCGCGCGACAGCGTGAAGCGCGGCGCGGCCTGGAAGTTCGCGAAGGGCATCCAGCTCCGCATCGTGTTCGCGAGGCCCGGCGAGGTCAGCGGGCTCGACAACCCGGCCGACCTCGACTGCGACGATCACGACGTCGAGTCGCAGAAGGACTGCGACGATCTCGAGATCGGCTTTCACCCCGGACAGGCCGAGGTCTGCGGCCAGCCCGACTACAACTGCGATGGCAGCTACGCGGGTACGACCGCATGCACCGCGTTCCAGGGTTGCCCGGGCCACACCGGCTGCGCGAACGGAACCGGGCCGGGCCTCGACGTCTGCATCCCCGATCCGGCGGTCGCCGACTCCGATGCGTGCTTCTGCCCGGCGAACCAGTGCTCGACGAACACGCAGTGCGTGCTGACGAAGACATCGAACGGCGTCTGCGCGCCGGCGTACGCGATCGTCAGCGACATCTGCCGCAACGGGAACTCGAGCGGCTGCATGGTCACCGTGCGCGATCCGCTGCCGGCGAACTGGACCGTCGAGGTCGCGCACATCGACTCGAGCAGCTCGCCGACGTTCGGGCCGACCGCGATCATGACGGCCGACAGCGACCAGATGTACCTGCGCGCGAGCACGAACGCGACGTCGGTCCCGACCGGCCCGATCGGCACGGTCGTCCTCGAGGTCCGCACCACCGCGGGCACGCCGATGCGCTACTTCGTGACGCTCACGCTCGATCCCAACCCGCACAACGAGTGCGGCGCGGCGACGATCAAGGGACCGGGCGGAACTACCGCGATGGTCGACACGATGAGCTGCGACATCTGAGCTACCCTGCCGGCGTGCGACAAGACGTCGGGCAAGTTCTCTGGTTCGGCTTCACGGGGACCACGCTGCCGGCGGCGCTGCGCGCGCAGCTCGACGCCGGCGACGTCGGCGCGACGATCCTGTTCAAGCGCAACCTGACGTTCACCGCCGAGCCCGGCGGGCCCGAGCTGTGCGACCTCGACGCGCTCGAGGCGCTCGACCGCACGCTGCATCGCGCGGCGCCCGACGGGACGCCGGCCCTCGTCGCGATCGACCAGGAGGGTGGCGTCGTCCAGCGCGTGCGCGCGCCGGCGACCCAGTGGCCGCCGATGCTCCAGCACGCGGGGATCGCGGAGCCCGAGGACGCCGCGATCGCCGAGCGGGTCGGCCGCGCGGTCGGCGACGAGCTGCGCGCGCTCGGCGTCGACATCGACTTCGCGCCGGTGCTCGACATCCACACCAATCCGGCGAACCCGATCATCGGCGACCGCGCGTTCGGCACCGACGCGGCGAGCGCGGCGCGCCGGGCGCTGGCGTTCGCGCGGGGGCTCGACGCCGCCGGGATCCTCGCGTGCGGCAAGCACTTCCCGGGACACGGCGACACCACGACCGACAGCCACCTCGAGCTGCCGCGCATCGATCACGGATGGGATCGCCTCCTGGCCGTCGAGCTCGCGCCGTTCCGCGCCGCGGCGGCCGCGAACCTGCCGATGCTGATGACGGCGCACGTCGTGTTCGCCGCGCTCGACGCGACGCGCCCGGCCACGCTGTCACCCGCGGTGATCACGGACTTGCTCCGCGGCAAGCTCGGCTACCGCGGCGTGATCGTGAGCGACGATCTCGACATGCGTGCGATCGCCGACACGATGGGCGTCGACGCCGCGGCGATCGGCGCGATCCGCGCGGGTTGCGACGTCCTCCTGCTGTGCCGCGACGAGGCGCACCAGGCGCTCGCGAGCGAGGCGCTGATCAAGGAAGCCGAGCGCGACACCGAGTTCGCGCGTCTGGTCGGCACCGCGGCGGCCCGCGTGCGCGCGATGAAGCAAGCGCACGTGGCGAATCAGGCGCGCCGGCCGGCGGCGGGGCGCGACATCGTCGGAGCGTTCGTGCATCGCCAGCTCGCCGACCGACTCGCCGGCCGCTGACTCATCGAAGCAACGACGACGTGACCTGGAGCGTGCTCACTACTTGCTCGGCTGCAGATACGGACACGGTGCACCACGTAGTGGTGGAGTCGCCGTCAGCGCTACACCGCGTCCGTATCACTTCTCGATGGTCGGTGAGGATCAGCCGTGACGTAACGCCACGGACAGAAAGCTAGCTCGTACGCTCCAGGTCGAGGCCGAGCATACGTGACCTGGAGCGCGCTGGCTACATGCTCGGCAGAGACAGCCGGGGGAGAGCGGCACGCAGTGCTGTAGTGGCCGTTGGCCCTACTCTCTCCCGGTTGTCGATTCTCGATGGACGGTGAGAGTCAGCCACGACGTAGCGCCGTGGACAGAAAGCTAGCTCGTCACGCTCCAGGTCGACCGCGAGCATAAGCGACCCGGAGCATGCTGGCTACATGCTCGGCACGGACAGCGAGTGTCGGCGCACCACGCAGTGGTGAAGGGGCCGTCAGTCTCTCGTCGACACGCGCTGTCAGTTCTTGATGGACGGTGAGAGTCAGCCACGACGTAGCGCCGTGGACAGAAAGCTAGCTCGTCACGCTCCGGGTCGGTTCGAGTCTACACTGCCAGCCGATGATCACGGTGAGCGTGACGTTCGAGCCGATCGTCGAGGATGACCTGAGTCGCACGTGCGGGACGTGCGAGCGCCGCGTGTATCACGGGCATCCGCTGACGTAGGCAGCATCAGCGCTGGACGAGGATGCCCTCGGCCAGCAGCAGCAGCAGCACCGCCGCCGCGAGCGCATGCCAGAGCTCGACGCGTCGCGAGTGATCCACCGGTGCGCTCGTCGATCCCGTGCCCGACGTCGGCAGCGAGGCCGCCGGCGCGGGCGTCAGATCCGAGCCATGCGGATCGACGTTGACGACGAAGCCGAGCTCGTCGCGATCGCGCGTGCCGCCGGTCGGATCGGTGCCGAGCACGCGGTACTCGCCCGCGCGATCCGTCTTGCCGAAGCGGACGTTCGAGCGGCCGACGAGGCGATCGCCCTCGAACACGGCGTTCATGTTCTCCGGCCCGCGGACCTCGAGCTTCTTGAGATCGCCGGACGGCAACACCACGGAGCTGCCGACCAGGTGCTCGGTGTCGGTGCCGGCCGCGTGCTTGCGCGCGAGGTGGCGCACGGTCTGCTGGAGCAGCGGCAAGAAGCCCGGGTGGATCGGCAGGTCGTTCCAGTCGCGATCGAGCGTCGAGGTGAACAGCAACGTGCGCCCGGCACCGATCGAGGCCTCGACGATCGCGGCGGCGCCGTTGGTGAAGCGCGCGAGCACCTTGCGATCCGCGGTCGAGGTCGTCGGGCCGAGCAGGGCGATCTTGTAGAACTTGGCGTCGGCGAGCTCGGGGGCGTCCTTCGAGAACGGCGTGAAGATCGGGTGGTCGGCCTCCCACTTGACGAGGTGCAACGCGCGACTGTCGCGCTCGTCGGGCGTGGCGCCCCACGTCGTGTCGATCGGATCGAGCAGGCTCTGCGGCAGGAGCGGCAGCATCGTGCGATCGTAGGCTGCGGCATCGACGTGATCGCCGGGCGCGACGAGGATGCCGCCGCCGGCGGCGACCCACTGGGCGAGCAGCGCGACCTGCGAGGCCGGTAGGGCGGGCACGTTCGCGAGCACGACGACGTCGAACTCCTCGAGCGACGTGATGCCCTTCAACTCCTCGGTGGTGATCGAGCGGACCTGGGTGCCGCTGTCGGCGCGATCGCCGGGGCGCAGCGCGGCCTCGACGTAGAACAGCTCGTCGTCGTGGCGCAGGCTGCGCGGGTCGCCGTCGACGAGGAGCACGCGGACCTCGTCGCGCAGGATCGCGCGGACCCAGCGCAGGTCGTCGATCGGCAGGGCATCGCCGGTCAGCGAGACCGACGCGTCGGTCGCGCGCGTGCCGGGTGGCAGGGTCGCGAGGAAGCGCTTGGTCTTTCTCTCGTTGGGCCCGAGCTCGAGCGAGCCGCGCGCGACCACGCGATCGTCGATCGTCAGCGCGACCTCGGTCGTCGCCTTGGTGTCGCTGAAGTTCGCGACCTCGGCATCGAACGCGACGCCGCGGGTGCCGGTGCCGCCGGGTTGCGGGTCGGCGCGCAGCGCGGTGACCGCGAGGTTCGGCAGCTTCGCCGGGCGCAGGTCGAGCGTGACGAGCTCGGGGCCGTCCTTGCCCCACGGTGGATCGTCGGGGCGGATGCCGGTCTTCTGCTGCAGCGAGAGCAGGAACACGGTCGTCCTCTGGTGGCTCGAGGCCGCGAGCAGCTGCGCGGCGCGGGCGAGCGCGCGCGTCGTGTCGGGTGGTCGCGCGCTCGGCTCGAGGGCGAGCAGCTGATCGCGGAGGCGCAGGTGATCGCGCGTGAGCTCGGTCGGGTGATCGGCGCCCTCGGACGCGCGGACGATCGCGACCTCGGCTTCGGGCCCGAGCTGCGCGAGGAGCTTTCGGGCCTCCTCGCCGGCCTTCTTGATCCACGGGCGACCCTCGAGCTGGTAGGCCGACGCGAACGAGTCGTCGATCACGATCGCGGCGGCCTGCGGACCGCGCGCGATCTCGGGGCCCTTGCGCTCGCACGACGTGTATGGCTTGGCGAGCACGAGCGCGACGAACAGGCAGGCGAGCACGCGGATCAACAGCAGCGCGCGCTCGCGCAGGCGCAGCTTGCGCGCGGTGCGCCGCTTGGTCGCCAGCAAAAAGTCGAGCGCCGCGAACTTCACGATCTTCGCGCGGCTGCGGCCGATCAGGTGGATCGCGATCGGCACCGCGAGCGCGAGGCAACCGACCAGCATGAGCGGCGCGAGGAACCCCATTACATCGCCCGCCGGGCCGGCCCGAGCCGCGTGCGCGCGACGAGCACGTCGAGCAAGGTGTCCTCGAGCGGCCGCGCCGTCGAGATCAGGTGGTAGTCGACGCCGGCGGTCGCGAGCGTGGTCTTCGCGCGCTCGAGGAACGCGGCCATCTGCGCGAGATACTCCTTCTTGATCGCCGCCGGGTTGACCAGCATCTTGCGCTCGGACTCGAGCGCCTCGAACTGGGTCAATCCGTCGTACGGGAACTCGCGCTCGTGCGGATCGAGGATGTGGAGGACCGAGACGTCGTGGCGCTGGGCGCGCAGGCGGGTGAGGGCGGCGAGCGCGCGATCGTCGGCATCGAACAGGTCGGTCGCGACGAACACGAGCGAGCGGCGGCGACGCGACAGCTCGGCGATCCGGCCGAGCGCGCCGGCGATCGACTCGTCGCCGGTGCCGCCGCGGGTGACGACCTGCTCGATCACGCCGAGCAGATCGTGGAGGTGCGTGGTGCGCGCGCGCGCCGGCACGACGATCTCCTTGGTCGGATCGCCGGCGGCGTAGAGCCCGACCTTGTCCTGCTGCTGGATCGCGAGGTACGCGATCGCCGCGAGCGCCATGCCGGCGTAGTCGAGCTTCGCGATCCCGCCACCGGCGAACGCCATCGACGCCGACGCGTCGAGCACGAGGAAGATCGTCAGCTGCGACTCGTGCTCGAACTGCTTCACGTAGTAGCGGTCCTGCTTCGCGTAGACCTTCCAGTCGACGTGGCGCAGCTCGTCGCCCGGCGAGTACTCCTTGTGCTCGGCGAACTCGACCGACGCGCCGTGGATGTTCGCCCGGTGCATGCCGGACAGCGCGCCCTCGACGATCACGCGCGCCTTGATCGGCAGGCTCGCGAGCCTGGCGATCTGCGCGGGATCCATCCGGGTGCGCAGCATCACGTCACGGATTGACGGCCGACAGCAGCCGATCGACGAGGTCGCCGGCGCGCAGGCCCTCGGCCTCGGCGCGGTAGTTGAGGATCAGCCGGTGCTGCAGCGTCGGGCGGGCGAGCGCGGCGACGTCGTCGCGCGACACCGCGAAGCGACCGTCGAGGATCGCGCGCGCCTTGGCGGCGAGGATGAGGAACTGCGAGGCGCGCGGGCCGGCGCCCCACGACACCGAGTCCTTGACGAACTGCGGCGCGTTCGGCGTCGTCGGCCGCGTCGCGCGGGCGAGCGCGACCGCGTACTTGACAACGTGATCGGCGGCCGGCACGCGCCGCACGAGATCCTGGAGCTGGAGGATCCGCTGCGGCGACAGCACGCGCACCAGCTCGGGCCGGTGGTCGCTGGTCTGCTGGCGGACGATCTCTTCTTCCTCGGCCTCGCTCGGATAGTCGACGTCGACCTGGAACATGAAGCGATCGAGCTGCGCCTCGGGCAGGGGATAGGTGCCCTCCTGCTCGATCGGGTTCTGGGTCGCGAACACGAGGAACGGGAGCGGCAGGTCGTGCGTGTGGCCGCCGGCGGTGACCTTGTACTCCTGCATCGACTGGAGCAGCGCGGCCTGGGTCTTGGGCGGCGTGCGGTTGATCTCGTCGGCGAGCACGAGGTTCGCGAACACCGGACCCTTGATGAACCGGAACACGCGCCGGCCGGTCGTGTGGTCCTCCTCGAGGACCTCGGTGCCGGTGATGTCCGACGGCATGAGGTCCGGCGTGAACTGGATGCGCTGGAACGACAGGTTCAGCGTCTCCGCGAGCGTCGAGATCAACAGCGTCTTGGCGAGGCCGGGCACGCCGACGAACAGCGTGTGCCCGCGCGCGAACAGCGCGACGAGCAGCTGATCGACGACCCGGCGCTGGCCGATGATGCGCTTCTCGATCTCGGTGACGATCTGCTTGTGCGCCTCGGCGAGCTCGGCGACCGCGTCCAGATCGGAGCGCGGCGTGGGCTCGGCCGGCGGATCGCCGGGGTCGGTCTCGGTGACGTCATCGCCGACCGGCGCCAGCTTGGGCTGGCCGTGGGTGGGCGTCGTGGTTCGCGAAGGGTTCATGTGAGCCGAGCGGATTCGCGGGGAGGGGTTGAGAGGTGGGCTGGAGCGAATCCAGTGCGAGGCGAACTAGTCATGTCAGTGCTTCAGCTCGTCACACGCGCTGCGCTCGCGCGTAGCCCGTGGGTCCTTGGTCTCACGATATGCCTCGGCAAGCCCGCACCGAGTGGTGGGATCGAACGGACTCACGCGCAGCGCCTGCTCGTAGGCGGCGATCGCCTCGGGCCACTCGTGCCGCGCCGTCCGGGCCATGCCGAGCGTGACCGCCGCGACCGCGTCGTGGTCGTCGCTCGCTGCGAGCGGGGTCGCCAGCTCGATCGCGCGGTCGAACTTGCCGAGCTCGACGAGCGTGCGCGCCAGCTTGCCGGCGACGAACGGCTCGACACCTCCGGCGGCCGCGAGCGCCTTGTCGTACTCGATCGCGGAGGCCTCGAGCATGCCCCGCGCGCGCAGCATGCCGCCGAGCCGGGCGTGCTTCTTGGCCTTGGCGTTGACCGCCTCGAGCCCGACGTTCTCGGAGTCCTGGCCACCCTTGCCGAACTTGATCGGGCTGGTCCGCACGGCGCGCTTGACGTCACCGGCCTTCAGGTGCGTCCGCCACTCCTTCTCGACCGCCGGCCACGCCAGGTTCATCGCCTCGGCGACCGCGCGGCGCGCGCTCTTGCCATCGCGCTGCGCGATCAGCGTCTCGCGCAGGCCCTTGTAGCCGACCTTCTGCTGCATCCAGCCGACCAGCGTGTAGACCTCGGCGTACGCGAGCGCCGCGGCCTCCTGGCTCGGCAGCTTGGCCATCGATGGGTGCATCTCGTCGAACGTGATCAGCCGACCCTTCTTGAGCCCGGCCGCGAGCAGCGCCTGCTCCGATGCCGACAGCACGACCTCGGGTGGCCGGCGCCACCGGGTCTGCTCGAACCGCGCGAGACCCTCCTGGAGCCAGACGGGCACGGTGTCGTGCGAGACCCGCGACACCACGAGGTGCGTGTACTCGTGCGCGAGCGTGTCCATCCACGGGTAGCCAAAGATCGTCGCGCGCGGCGAGACCACCATCAGCTTGTTGTACTTCGACAGCGCGATCGTCCCGGTCGTCTCGATCTCGGTCTCGGTCAGCGGCGACAGCTTCGCGAGATCGGCGGGCGCACCGAGCAGCTCGACGCGGATCGGATCGACCGGCTTCTGGCCGAGGTCCTCGCCGATCTGCTCCCACGCGGCGTCGAGCACCTCGCCGGCGAGCTCGGCGATCGTCGCGTCGGGTCCGGGCGCGTAGCGGATCGTGAAGTGGCCCTTGGGCGACTTCTGCTCGACGAACGTCTCGGTGACGCCGAGCGAGCTCGCCGCGAGGTGGCGCGTGCTGCCGACCATGCCGTCGACCGCGTCGTCGGGAAGCTTGTCGAGCAGCTTGATCGCGCCGGCGTAGTCGCCGGTCTGGAACGCGAGCTCGGCGCGCAGCCACTTGACCTCCGCGGTGTCGGGCGCGCGCTTCTCGAGATCGGCGAGCACCTCGCGCGCGCCATCGAGCTGCGCCGCGTTCAAGAACCGCGCGGCCTTGATCACGTCGCCGGCGACCGTGCGATCGCGGCGCGCGTCGGCGACCTGGGTCGCGACCAGCAGCACGAGCACCGCGAGCACCGCTCTCATCGTGCTCATTTCACGAGCTCCTCGTAGTAGCGCTTGATCATCTCGTCGTAGCCATCGGGGCCGACGCCACCCTTCTTCTTCATCGCCTCGAGCACGTCCTCGCGGAACCGCTCGGGCGCGCGGTACTCGTCGGCGCCGGGGATCTTGATCGGCTCGTCGCCGACCGCGCCTTCCTGCGCCTGGCGGGCGGCACTGCGCGCGCGATCGCGGGCCTTGGCGAGCGCGTCGGCCGCGGCGCGGGTCGACTCGCGCGCGCCCGAGGGATCCTTGCCCTTCATGCGATCGTCGGCCTGGCCCATCTGATCGATCGCGCTGCCGAGCCGCTTGCCGAGCTCGGCGCCGGCGTCGCCGGGCAGCTCGCCGCCGAGTTGCTTCGTGCGATCGGCGAGCTTCTTCGCGCGGTCCTTGTTCATCGCCTCGCGCCGACGCAGCCGCTCGAGCGCGCGCTGGTCGTCGGCCGACATGATCTGATCTGGCCGCGGCGACAGCGACTGCAGGAGGTCGATCAGCTCCTTGGCGACCGGGCGCGACTTCTCGATGCCGTCGAGCGCGTCCTGCGTGGCGTCGGCGAACTTGGACTTCGGGTCGTCGTTGAGCGCGGCCTCGAGCTCGCCGGCGATCGTGTCGAGGCTCTGCTTGGCCTGGTGGGCCATGCCGAGGCCCTCGGCGAGATCGCCGTCCGCCACCATGTGCTCGACGTCGGCGAGGCGGCGCTCGACGATATCGAGCTCCTCCTTGGCGAACGGCGTGAGGCCGCTCTCGTTGATCCCGGCGAGCCGCTTGCGCAGCTTGTCGATCAGCGCGGTGACCTTCTTGCTCGCCTCGCGCCGGTGCTCCTTGGCGACCTCGTCGGCCTTCTCGGCGTAGGCCTCGAAGATCCGGTTCGACTCGGCGGCGATGTCGTCCTGATCCTTGGCGACGTCGGCGAGCTCGTTCATGACCTCGTCGAGCTTCTTCTGCTCGTCCGAGAACTTGTCGCCGCGAAGCTGCGCGAGCGAGCCGTCGAGCGAGGCGGCCGACCGATCGTGCTGCTGCTGGCAGCTCTCGAGCTTCTGCTGCGCCTCGGTCGGCTTGCCGGCGCGCACCAGGCGACGGACCTCGTCGATGCACGAGCCGCCGGCCTGCGCGGTCAGCGCGTCCTTGTGGACGTACTGGTCGAGCACGTCCTCGGCCATGCCCTGGCGATGCTTGTCGAGCTCGGCGTACTCGCGGTCGAGCGCGCGCATCTCGCGCTCGATCTCGTCGAGCACGCGGGGATCCTTCGTGCGCGCGTACTCGGCGAGCAGATCGTGCAGCCGCTTCTGGTGCGCCGCGATCTCGTCGGACACGTCGAGCAGGCCCTCGAGCCGCTCGCGATCGAGCCAGTCGGCGAGGATGATCGTGTCGTCCTCGAGCTCGGCGATCGTGCGCGGATCGATGCCGGCGTAGGTCGAGCGCGTCGCCGCGACCTTCTTGGGCGCGAGCTTCTGCTCGATCACCGCGAGCTTGTCGAGCCGGTCGCGCATCGTCGCGAGCGCCTTGCGCAGCGCGTCCGACGCGTGCGGATCCTTTTCGTACGCGGCGCCGATCGTGCCGAGCATCGTGATCGCCTCGCGCAGCGCCTTCGCGAGATCGTCGCGCGGCGCCTGGTCGTCGGCCTGGGCGAGCACGAGTCGACCGCCGAGGTTCTTGACGAGCTTCTCGGCGACCTCCTGCTGCTTGCCGAGCGTCTCCTCGTGGCGCTCGCGCGGGCTGATCACGCGCAGGTGGTACTCGCGCGAGCGGCCGATGTTGGGGCCGAGCGTCGTCGGCTCGATCGTCGTCGCGAGGCCGACGTGGTTGTCCTTGGCCTCGATCCAGTAGCGCACGTCACCGCCGCTCGGGACCTGGACCTCGGCGATGTCCCACAGGAACTTGCCCTGGACGCGCCCGCTGCCGGGCGTGACCGCGAGTGGCTTCTTGCCGTGATCCTTGCCGGCCTCCCACACGAGCTCGGCCGACACGACGCTGAAATCGTCCTCGATCACGTAGGCCAGCTCGACGCGGCGCAGGTTGCTGACATCGAGCGGCTCGCTCGGCACGACGAGCTCGACGGTCGGCGCCTGATCCGGCTCGGCCTCGATCGCGCGCGGCGTCGACTCGATCGCGCGGCTGCCGGTCGGCGTGGTGATCGCGAAGCGGTAGCGCGCGGAGTGCTCGATCGTGAACTCGGCGTGCAGCTCGCTGCCGTCGAGCTTGGCCGGGATCGTCTTCTCGGTCGCCGCGGTCGTCGACTCGATCACGAGCTCGACCGCCTGGGCGGGGACCAGCACGTGCGCGCGCAGCGTGACCGCCGTGCCGGGCAGGCCGCGGACGTCGCCCGACGACGATGGCATCCGCAACACGGGGCGGCGGGCGTAGCTCGGGAACACGAGCGTGGCCTCGAGGTCGCCGACCAGCGGGACCGCGGAGAGCTGCGCGCCGTCGAACGGGGTCGGGGGTGCGATGACGAGCGAGCGCCAGCCGAGCCCGACGAGATGCGGGATCGCGGCGAGCGCGACGATGTGGATCAGCGCGAGGCCGACCGCGAGCCGGACCGGTGGCCGCAGCTCCTTGCGCGGGATCAGCGCCTCGGGGTCGATCCCCGCGAGCCGGTGCTCGGTCGACGCGACCAGTGCCTCGACCAGCTCGTTCGACGGTGCACCCGGTCGTGCAGGGGCGTCGGCGAGCTCGACCGCCGACAGCAGATCGGATGCCACCGGCGCGGCGCGATCGCCGATCCAGCGCGCGAGGTCGCGATCGCGGCGGTAGTTCTTGCGCGGCACGACGCGGCCGAACACGATCGCACCGACGATGGCGAGCACGAACGCGAGCCCGCCGATGCTGAGGATCGCGAGCGAGATCGCGCGGCTGTTGCCGAACGTGAGCCCGGCCGCGGGCAACACGAGCGCGAGCACGAGCGTGGTGACGACGAGCCACGCGATCGCGCGGCGGGCCTCGTGGCCGTACAGGAGACGGCGCACGTGGCCGACGAAGCCCGAGATGGTGGTGGTAGGGGAGCCCACGGAAACGTAGCGACGAAACGCGCCACCCGAGCATAGCGTTCCAGCGTCGATCGGACACGCGCCGAGACGTGGTATGACGACACGGGGCGCATGAATAAGGCCGGCAACCGCGCGTCGGAGACGCATGAGCCGGTCGACGATCGTGAGCTGGTCGACAAGGCGCGGAAGGGCGATCGGGATGCCTTCCGTATCCTGTTCGAGCGCTACCACCGCCGGGCCTATGCGCTCGCGTTCGGCGTCCTGCGCCACCAGGACGACGCGCTCGACGTAGTCCAGGATGCCTTCATCAAGGCGCACAAGTACCTGGACAAATTCGAAGGAAATTCGAGCTTCTACACGTGGCTCTACCGGATTGTCATGAACCTCGCCATCGATCACCTCCGCAAGAACCGCCGGGTCAAGCCCGTCGAGCTCGACGAGACCAAGCTCGAAGAGGGTGGTGAGGGTGACGCGTTCATGCCGCGGATCCTGGGCGGGAACCCCGGTCGGGCCCTGGTCGACAAGGAGATCCGGTCCCGGATCGACCGGGCGCTCGACGAGCTGTCCGAGAACCACCGCGCCGTCCTCATCATGCGCGAGCTCGAGGGCCTGTCCTACGAGGAGATGGCCAAGGCGATGGGGTGCTCGAAGGGCACGATCATGTCGCGGTTGTTCCACGCCCGCCGGAACATGCAGAAGCGCCTGATCGACCTGATCGACAACCCGTCGCCCGAGCTCGTCGCCGAGCTGGCCGCCGGGACCAGCAGTTCCTCGGAGCGGTCATGACCCACGATATCGATCTCATGCAACACGCCGACGGCGAGCTCGTGCTCGACGCCACGGATCCGGAGACCCAGGCCAAGATCGAGGCGATCCACCACATCGGCGAGCTGGTCCGCGGCACGAGCGAGCTCGCGGCCGACGCGGTCCCCGAAGCCAAGTTCACCGGGATGTGGCGCGAGATCGACAAGCTGCTCGACAACGAGGCCGTGTCGGCCGCCAGGTCCAAAGAGCTCGCGCTGCCCGAGCCCGAGCGCGCGCCGACCGCGACCGAGAAGCGCGGCTGGCTGTCGCGCTGGTTCGACCGCTACCGTGGCTACATCATCACCGGCGCCGTCAGTGCCGGCGTGGTCGCGACCATCGCGCTGGTCGTGCGGCAAGGTGGGACCGATCCCGCCACGATGAATGGCTCGGGACCGATCGACGTCCGTCCAGTATCGCTACGGTCACCCGTCGAGGTCGAGTCGCTCGACACGCCGAACGGTCAGGGAACTGTGTTGAATCTGGAAGATGAAGATGGGCACACCACGGTGATCTGGGTTTCCCCAGAAGATAGTGTGGACGGCATATGAAGGCCTCGATCGTCGCGACGCTCGCGCTGGCCCTCGGGGCCGGATCCGCGATGGCGCAGCCCAAGCCGGCGCCGACCAAGGTCGACTGCGACTTCTTCGAAGGCTGGGGCAGCAAGGCCGCGACCGCGAACATCGATCCGGCGTTGAAGCCGATCGAGAAGAAGCTCGGCAAGCTGCCGTGGAACACCTGGAAGGTCCTGTCGCACGGCAGCGAGAACCTCGAGAAGTTGAAGCCGGGCGCGTTCCCGATCAAGTCGGGCAAGGCGACGATCACGCTGCTCAGCATCGTCAACAAGCAGCAGGTCCAGCTCGACGTCCAGATCGACAACGCTGCGGGCAAGCGCACGACCAACACCAAGGTGCTGGTCTCGGCCGCCGACTACGTGATGCTGGTCGACGAGGCGCCGAACAACGAGGCTCACATGCTCGCGCTCACCTGCAAATAGCTCGATCGCTCAAGGTCACCGCGAACAGCGTGTGGTGATCGTGCTGCGACACGTCGGCGAATGACTCGACCTCGACCGCGGCGACGCCGGGTTGCGCCAGCAGCCAGGTGCGCCAGCCGGCGTGGGTCTTGAACATCGTCTCGTCGGGTGGCAGCACGTAGGCGGGCGAGCCGTCGCGATAGCGCAGCCCGGCCTCGATCCGGTGCAGTCGGTTGCGCAGGCGGTAGAGCGCGCCGAACTCGACGAGGCTGTCCTCGACGAGGAAGATCCGATCGCGCGATACCCGCACGAGCTCGGCGAACAGCGCGGCCGCGGTGTCGGGGGCGAGGTGGTGGAGCACGTAGCAGACCATCGACGCGTCGAACCTGCCGGCGGCGAACGGCAGCGTCTTGCCGTCGTAGGTCGAGCGCGGGATCTCGGGGAACGTGCGCGACTGGTCGTCGAGATCGACGCCGTGCGGCGCGATCTCCTTGAACAGCGAGATCTGCGCGAGCATGTGGCCGGTGCCACAGCCGACGTCGAGCAGCGCGTCGCCGTCGGCGAGCCGCGCCGCGATCGCGCGCGACTTCAGGAGGTCCCACGGTCGGTAGCGCGCCCACGCCCGGCGGTGGCCGCGCGGCCAGTTGGCGACCGCGACGCACGCCGCGCCGAGGGCCTGGAGGGACATCGACGTCACGAACCGCTCGACCGGGTTTCTCATGATCACTGCACACGGCGATCGCGCGCGGATCGTCACGCGCGTCGGGTGGCAGGTCACGGCACGGCGATCGCGAGCTCCTCGTCCTCGACGCTGACGTCGACATCGATCGGCGCGAGCCCCGGCACCGCGAGCGCGTACTCGCCGGCCGGCAGGTCGCCGAGCTCGAACCGGCCGTCGGCGCCGGTCGTCACCGCGTGGACGCGCACCTGGCTCTTCGCGAGCTGCCAGTTGTACTCGCCGCCGGCGAGGTAGGGCGGCTTCCGGATCTCGGCGTGGATCGCGAGGCCGGCGACCGCGACCTCGCCGCGCACGACGCGCCCGTGGAGCCGCCCACGGATCGGCTCGACGCGACCATCGACGATCTGCCAGGGCACCTTGCGCTTCTTGCGGGCGAGCTCGTCGGGCGTCGAGCGATCGCGCGCGCTCCACACCGCGACACTCGCGCTCTCGGCGACCACCGAGCTGGCGTCGGGCGACCACCACGCGTTCGCGACCGGCGGGATGAAGTCGAGCTGGGTCACGGTCGGCGCCGCGTGCGCGATCGTCCAGTGCGCGAGGACCCGGCCGTCGCGCGCGTTCAACACGAGGGCCGCGGTGCCGTACTCGCCGATCGCCGCGACCAGCTCGCCGCTCGGATCGATCTGCGCGCGCGACAGCCGATCGCTGACGAACGACGCGTGGGCGCCGCCGTCGCGCGTGCGCCACGCGCGGATCACGCGGTCGTTGCCGACCGTCGTGACGTAGGTGCCACTCGGATCGAGCGTCGCGCGCAGCGCGTCGGGCTCGGTGTGGAGCGGGGCTCCGTCGACCGTCGACCACAAGGAGATCGCGTGGCTCGCGCCATCGGGATCGTCGGCGAGCACGACGCGATCGGCGGCGAACCCGACGACGCGCATCGGCACCGTGATCGCGAGCGTCGCGATCGGCTGCCGGGTGTCGAGGTCCCACACGACGGGGCGCTGGCCCGGTGTCCACGCGAGCGCGCGCGTGCCGCCCGGATCGAGCGCGGCGTCGGTCGCGCCCGCGAACGTGACGCGCGGCGCGCCGGTCGCGACGTCCCACACGCGCGGCGCGCCGGTCGCGGTCGCGATCAGCACGCGATCGCCGGCGCGCGACAGCGCGACGTACCGCGGCGAGGGTGCGGCGATCGTCGCCCGGGTCTCGCCGGTCGCGAGCGCGAGCACGTCGACGCCGGTCGCGGTGGTGCCCGCGATGTCGGTGTCCCCGAGCGCGAACGGCTCGACGATGGCCGCGTGGGGCCGCGGGCGATCGGTCGCGATGTCCCAGATCGTCAGCGCGCCGCCGTCGGCGACGATCGCGTGTCGGCCGTCGCGGGTGACGCCGGCGATCGACCCCGCGACCGGCGTGAACGTGTCGACCAGCGCACCCGAGGTCTCGCGCCAGATCCGGATCCGGCCGTCGCCGCCCTCGACGACGAGCCGGCTGCCGTCGGGCGACCACTGCGCGTCCTTGCCGCCGAGCGTCGCGTGGGTCGACAGGAGGTTGCCGGTCCGCGTGTCCCACACGCGCATGAACTCGTCGACGCCGACCGTGAGGAACCGGCGACCGTCGGGCGAGAAGTGCCCGGTCCACACGATGTCGCCGTGAGTCACGCTGGTCAGGAGCTGGCCGCGCGCGATGTCCCAGACCCGCGCGGTGCCGTCGTGGCTGGTCGTCAAGAGGAGGCGTCCGTCGACCGAGAACACGCACTTCCACACGACGTCGGTATGGCCGGCGAACGTCGCGACGTGCTCGCCGGTCGTCGCGTTCCACACGTTCGCGAGCCGGTCCATGCCGCAGCTCGATGCGTAGCGGCCGTCGCGCGACACGTCGCCACCGAGCACGAGCGCGTGGTGATGGAAGCCGCCGAGGTGCGCGCCGGTGTCGATGTTCCAGCCATCGCCGTCGCCCGCGATCGTGACGGTCAGGAGGTCCGTGCCGTTCGGCGACAGCAGGCCGTAGACGTGGCCGAACAGCGTCGAGTCGCTGACCACGATCGTCCGGTCGAGCGCGCCGGTCGCGACCCGCCACAGCTTCGCGGTGCCGTCGAAGCCCGAGCTCGCGACGCGCGCGTCGTCGGGCGTGAACGTGACGAACGTGATCTCGGCGCCGTGAGGCATCGCGTGGCGGAGCGCGCCGGTCCGTGCGTCCCACAGCCGCACGACGCCCTCCTTGCCCCAGGTCGCGAGCGTCGTGCCGTCGTGCGAGAACCGGATGCCGTCGAACCCGTCGCGGGTCGTCGCGTCGCCGGTCGCGAGCAACGTCGCGACGAGCTTGCCGTCCGCGAGCCGCCACAGCTTCGCGGCGTCGCGACAGCCGGCCGCGACGATGGTGCCGTCGGGCGAGAACTCGAGGAACCGCACGTTGGAGCCGCAGTCGAGCGTGCGCTCCTCGGTGGCGAGCTCGCCGAACGCGGTCCCGAGCAGGAAGTGCAGGGCGGGCGAGTCGGCGCCGCGCTGGCGAGCGGCATCGAGGTAGGCGACCGCGCGCTGGGTGTCGCCGGCGAGCAGCGCGGTGCGGCCCTGCTCCTCGAGGACGAACGCGAGCGTCTCGCGGGTCGCGGCGCGCGAGCGCACGATGCGGCTGATGCTGATCGCGCCGACGATCGCGAGGATCGACAGCGCGGCCGTCGTGACCGCGACCGCCGCGCGATGCCGGCGCACGAACCGGCGCACGAGCTCGCGCCGCGAGTAGCTGTGCGCCTCGACCATCCGGCCGGCCTGGAACCGGATCAGCTCGTCGGCGAGCTCGCGCGCCGAGCGGTAGCGCTGGTCGGGCACGCGCGCCATCGCCTTGCCGGCGATGCTCTGGAGATCGCGCGGCGCGCGCGGCGCGACCGCCTCGATCGCCCGCGGCGGGCCGGCCTTGACCGCAGCGAGCACCTCGGCGGTCGCGACGCCGCGGTACGGCGACGCGCCAGCGAGCAGGTGGTAGAGGATCGCACCGAGCGCGTAGACATCGGCGCGCTCGTCGACCTCCTCGGCGTTCGCCTGCTCGGGTGGCATGTAGGCCGCGGTGCCGATCACCGCGCCGGCACCGGTCAGGCCGCTCGCCGCGTCGTCGCGATACGGCCCCGCGGCGGGCGCGGGTTCGCCGGTCGGGTCGGCGAGATCCTTGGCGAGACCCCAGTCGATCACGACGGTCTCGCCGTATGCGCCGACCAGCACGTTCGACGGCGTCAGGTCGCGATGGATCACGCGCTCGTTGTGCGCGAACGCGACGGCCTCGCACGCCGCGATCAGCGCGGGCAGGAGCGCGAGCCGCGCGGCGAGCGAGCTCGCGGCGTCGATCGCCTCGTGCAGCGTGCGGCCGTCGACCATGCGCATCGTGTAGAACGGCGTGCCGTCGGGCCACACGCCGATCTCGTAGATCGGAACGATGCCGGGATGCTGCAGCCGCGCGGTCACCCGCGCCTCGCGCTCGAACCGGGTCGCGAGCTGCGGCGAGCCGCCGAGCAGCTGCTTGACCGCGATCGGCCTCCCGATCCGCAGGTCGCGTGCCGCGAGGATGCGCCCCATGCCGCCGCGTGCGACCTCGAGGCCGAGCGCGTAGCCGGCCGGATCGACGCGCGGCAGCGTGTGCTGATCGTCGACGCGGTCGGCGCGCGGTGACAGCGTGTCGGCGACCGCGCGGCAGCTCGCGCAGCTCGCGAGGTGGTGCTGGAGCTGTGCGAGCTCGCCGGCCGCGAGCGTGCCATCGCCGTGCGCGGCGAGCAGCGCGTCGAGCTCCTCGCACGCGACCTCGGCGATGGCGTCGGTCATGGCGTGGCGCGCTTGTCCGCGACGTCGCGAAACTTTCGCCGCAGCCGCTCGATCGCGGCGCGCACCGCACGCTCGGCCTCGCTCGCCGACGCGAACCCGACGATCCGCGCGATGTCGTCGAACGACTCGCTCTGCGCCCACAGCTCGAGCGCGCGTCGCTGATCGGCGGGCACGTTGCCGGCCGCGAACCGGAGCAGCTCGAGGGCCGTGCCGCGCGCGGTGACCGGCGGGCGCTCCCCGCCGATCTGGCTCGGCGGCGGTAGCGTCTGCGCCGTGACCCACACGCCGGGCGTGCTGCGGTCGGCCTCGTAGCGCCGCAGGTAGTCCTGGTGCGCCCGCAGGTAGTCGATGCCGACGCGCTTGGCGACCACCCGCAGCCAGCTGAGGAACCGCAGCTGCGGGTTCTTGGCGCGCGCGTCGAGGTAGAGCCGGAGCCGCGCGAAGCTGTCACCGCGCAGCCGCGCGATCACCGCCACGATGATGTTGCGGCGCTCGTCCTCGTGGCGTCCGAGCCGTCCGAGGAACCGCGGCTGCGCCACGATCCGGGTCAGCGGCGGCTCGATCGCCGACCACAGACCCTGCCAGGCGATCTCGTCGCCTCCGGCAGCCGCCGCGACCAGCATCTCCAGGACATCGTCTTCCACCGGTGGACCCATCCTGTATCCCACACGGCCAGAGTGGCCGGAACGTCACGGGAAATCACCTGGCAATGTTCGGGAGATTAGATCGGTCGCGACCGGTGTTATGAACGGTCGTTCAATGGCGTCTGGCGGTACCTCCATCCAGCGGCGCAGACGGCGCTGGCCGTTCGTCGTGGCAGGGGCGTGTGCCCTGCTCGGCATCGGCATCTTCGTGGGCCTGGTGGTGCTGTATCCACGGATCGCGGCGTCCAAGATCCGCGACAAGATCACCGCGAAGGCCGGCAAGCTCGGTCGGACCGTGACGTTCGGGTCGGTCGAGGTCTCGATCGGGCACGCCGAGATCCGCAACCTCGACGTCCGCGGTCCGCGCGACGGCGACATGCCGCTGGTCCACATCGACCGCGTCGACGTCGAGTTCGACGGCGGCAAGTCGCTGGTCGGCTCGATCGCGCTCGGCGAGACCACGGTCGACGGGGTGATCGTGAACGTCCGCCGTGGCGCCGACGGCATCGACAACGTGCGCGACGCGTTCGATCGTTATCGTGCCGATCGCGATGCCGATGCCGACAAGGCCGAGCGGGGCAACGCGCCGGCCACGCTGCCGACGAAGCTGACCGTGACGCACGTCCACCTGCTCGCGACCGACGCCCAGACCGGCGCGACCGCCCAGGTCGGCGACGGCGACCTGCACTGGACGCCGGGCGAGCTGGTCGCCGAGCTCCGCACGCTGACCGCGACGACGTTGAACGCACCCAAGGCGTCGGCGGCGTCGCTGCGGATCAAGAAGCAGCCCGGCAAGCCGCCGGAGGTCGCGCTCGCCGGCGGCGAGGTCGCGGTGTGGCCCAAGCTCGCACTGTCGGGCATCGCCGGCACGGTCGCGGCGAGCGCCGACAACCCGAACCGCTACATCATCGATCTCGCCGGTGGCTACGGTGGCGTGCCCGGCACGCTGTGGACCGCCAAGGGCGGGCTCGATGTCATCGCGCTCACCGCGTCGATCGATCTCGAGGCCGCCAAGTTCCAGCTCGAGCGGCTCGCGCCGATCCTCGAGCGCTCGGCCGTCGTCGACTACCAGACGACCTCGATCGACACCGCGATCCACGTCGAGCTCGACCGCGCGGGCGCCAAGTTCGCCGGCGACCTCCACCTGCGCGGGCTCAACGTCGGCCACCCGATGATCGCCGACCGCGAGGTCCACGATCTCGACCTCGCGGCGAACATCGCCGGCACGTTCGATCGCGCGACCCACAAGCTCGAGCTCACGCGTGGCGACTTCGTCACCCGCGACGTGCCGTTCTCGATCACCGGCACGATCGTCGCGCCTCCGCGCGGCGCGCCGGTCGAGCCGGTCGACGCCAACCTGCCGCCGACCAGCGGGCCGCACGGCCTCAAGGAGGTGCACCTGCGCCTCGTGATCCCGCCGATCGATTGCCAGCGCGTGCTGGTCGCGTTCCCGACCGACATGGCGCCGTACCTCGCCGGCTACCGGCTGCGGGGCGTGTTCGACACCGACGTCCACCTCGACATCGACTGGGCCGACCTCGACACGACGCAGCTCGACGGTCACGTCGGGATCAAGCACTGCAAGGTGATCAGCGAGCCGTCGGACTCGCCGAAGCGGCTGAAGGAGGAGTTCGAGCACTACGTCGAGGTCGACAAGGGGCAGTGGAGCTCGTTCGTCGTCGGCCCGACCAACCCGGACTTCGTGCCGTTCGAGGACATCTCGCCGTTCGTCGTCAAGTCGATCATGTCGACCGAGGACAGCGCGTTCTACCAACACCGCGGGTTCATCACGACCGAGTTCCGGACCGCGCTGATCCAGGACCTGAAGGCGAACGGGTTCCGCTACGGCGCGTCGTCGATCACGATGCAGATGGTGAAGAACGTGCTGCTCTATCGCGAGAAGACGCTCGCGCGGAAGCTCCAGGAGCTGTTCCTCACCTGGCACGTCGAGAACACGCTGACGAAAGATCGGATCATGGAGATCTATCTCAACGTGATCGAGTACGGCCCCAACATCTACGGCATCGGGCCGGCGGCTTTGCACTACTTCGGGAAGCCCGCAAAAGACCTCAACCCGGTCGAGGCGGCGTTCTTCTCGTCGATCTTGCCGGCGCCCAAGGAGCGCTACAAGCAGTACTGCCAGGGCACGCTGACCAAGTGGACGAGCGGCAAGATCGAGCGGATCCTCGGGATCATGGTGAAGCGCGAACGGCTGACCCAGGCCGAGTACGACACCGCGCTGGTCACCCCACTCCTGTTCGCCAAGGACGGCTCCGAGACCGAGACCGAGTGCATGGATCGGGTCAAGAAGGCGATCAAGAACGCGCGGTCGACCAATCCACTCCGTCACTGAACGGCGTGTTGGGGATCACAAGCCCCCGGAACGAGGTAACACGGTGGTAAGCTAGGGGCCTTGGAAGTCGCGTGGGGCGACCTCCTCAAGGAGCTCCTATCGTGAGAAGTCTATCGTTCTGCCTCGTCGCTGTAACACTTGCGACATCGGCCTGTAGCTCGGATTCCGTCGGGGGCGTGACGGTCACGGCCTCCGAGCCCGATTTCGGATCCCTCGTCGGCGGCACGCACATCGTGCTGACCGGTAGTGGGTTCTCCGCCGGTGGCGCTGCCCCGAACCGCGTGTTGATCGGAGGGCATCAAGCCGCGCTCGCCGCGGCGATCGATGACAACCACCTCGAGGTCGAGGTGCCCCCGGGCCAGACCGCAGGCGACGCCGAGATCGTGGTGTTCAACCACCTCGGTCAGGGCAGCGCGATGGGGATCTTTCACTACTCGACCGCACCGACGATCACGAACGTGAATCCGTCGGACATTCTCTACACGACCCCGAACACGGTGATGACGCTCACCGGCTCGGGATTCAAGGACGAGAACGCCGGCTTCCTGAAGGTCCAGATCGACGGCATGGATGCCGTCGACGTCCAGGTCCTCAGCGACACCCAGGTGAAGTTCACGGCCCTCGCCGGGGCGCTGCTCACGCAGCCGAACATCAAGGTGATCGACACGCGTGGGACTGGCACGATCGAGCGTGCATTTCGCTATGTCCCGAGCACGCACCACGGCCTCATCATCTTCCCGCGCTTCGGCTCGAGCTTCTTGCAGTTCTTCGATCCGACCGACCAGTCGATCGTCGGCGTCGAACGGCTCAACACCGCGGCCGTGCTCCAGACCACCGGCGTCGTTCGCAGCGGCAACGATCTGTTCACGGTCGATCGCAACAACCACCTCGGCAAGCTGAACTTCCGGACGCAGACGTTCAACGAAGACCCGGTCCAGATGTCGACCACGATCATTAGCCTGGTCGGCGTCGGCGACATGGTCTACGCGATGCAGCGCACCGTGTTCGGCACGCTCGAGCTCTCGACCGGGGCCTTCACCCGCATCAGTGACGTGCCGCGCGGCGCGGAGATCGTCGCGGATTCGACCGGCGCGTTGTTCATGACGTTCCGCGATCCCAACACCAACACCGCACGGGTGTCGACGATCGACAAGGTCACCGGCGTGCCGGGCACCGCCATCGTGGTCGCGAACAACGTGCACTTCTGCGACCTCCGTTATCTCGATGGCGTGCTGTACGGGCTGTCGCACAACAACGGCAACAACACGAACTCGCTGGTCACGCTCGATCCGACGACCGGCGCGACGACGGTGTTGAAGACGCTCGATGATCAGGCTTGCGCGATGGAGGTGTTCCAGTGATTCGCACGACTACGGCGGTCGCGTTCGGTTGGCTGCTCGTCGTGTCGGCGTGCGGCGAGGTCAAGTCCGACGCCGCCTCCGGCGACGACCCGAAGATCACGATGCTCGATCCCGATCACGGACCGGCCATCGGTGGCGTCATGGTGACGGTGACCGGCAGTGGCATGTCCGGAACCAACCCGATCGTCGTCGTCGATGGGGTGTCGGCGACCGAGGTGACGGCGTCGAGCGACAGCACCATCACGTTCAAGCTGCCGCCGGGCATCGAGGGGAACACGGTCGACGTCGAGGTCTCGACCGATCACGGGTTCGCGATCGCGCCCGCGGCGTTCCGTTACAACCTGCGACCGGTGATCCTCGACATCCAGCCGCGGTTCGGGCGCTTCTCGGGCGGGACGTCCGTCACGATCAGTGGTCGCGGCTTTCAGGTCGACCAGGCGAACGTCCCCACCGTGACGATCGGCGGCGCGGTCGCGACCGCGGTGCAGATCATCGACGACAAGACGATCACGGCGACGACGGCGCCGGCGGATCCGCAGGCGCTCGCCTTCGTGCCGACCGACATCGAGGTCTCGAATGCGAACGGGATGAACGCGCTTCCCAAGACGTTCTCGCTGACCAAGCAGGGGATCATCCTGGTCTCGTCGCAGACCCAGAAGACGTTCTACTTCGATCCCACCACGAAGGCCTCATCGCCGCTGTCCGGCGGCGCCAAGGTCCCGACCTGCGCGCTCGCGCCCAACGGCAAGCTCGACGCGATGAAGACGCGCGACAACATCAACCACGATCTCATCGAGTACGACCCGATCGGCCACGGCTCGACCGTGCTCGCGCCAACGTTGATCGAAGGCGCGGTCACCCACGATATCCCGATGATGGCGTACATCGGGAACACGCTCTACGTGGTCTCTCGTCAGGCCCAGCGGATGTACTCGGTGAACACGACGAGCGGCGCGCTGACCGGGATCGGGCCGGCGCCGACGCCCGGGTTGACCCGTGGTGGGATCACCGCGCGCGACGGCAGCAGCCTCTGGTACGTGACGCAGACCAACGGCACGCTCAACTCGATCAATGTCGCGACCGGCGCGATCACCACGGGTCCGACGCTGTCGGGGGGTGGAATAGTCGGGGTGCGCGCCCTCGTCACGGTGGGTGGCGTGCTCTACCTGGCGACCACCGCGAGCCCGACGATCATCTATACGGTGAACACGACGAGTGGCGTGCTGACCCAGTTCGCCAGTGTGCCGGCGCAGAACGTCAGCGGCATGTGTCAGACGCCGACCGCGTTCTGATGTGGTAATCAGGCGGGATGCGGCGCCTCGCCTTCGCACTGATCCTCGGGTTATCGGCCGTCGCGTCGGCCGAGCCACCGACCACGCACGAGGTGATCTACGCGCGCCCGTCGGGCTTCTGGACGTCGAATCGTCCGGCGGTCGGCGGCGCGTATCGCTACCGTATGCTGCTGATCGGGCTCGGCGCGTCGCTGCTCACGGGGATCCTGACGTGGCGCATGGTGAAGCGCGTGAACCGCGATCGCGCCGCCAAGTTTCGCTAGGGCGTCGTGGATCTGATCGATCAAGCGATCGCGCGCTACGGCACCGAGGCGGTCGTCCGCACGCTCGAGCCGATGCTGACGCCCGAGCGGATCGCGCGGATCGATGCCGTGCTCGCGAACCGGCTGACGTCGGTGGTGACCGTCGTCGAGGACACCTACGATCCGCACAACGCGGCGGCGGCGATCCGGACCACCGAGGCGCTCGGCCTGATGGAGCTCCATGTCATCGAGCCCAACCGGCGGTTCTCGACCGCGACCGGCGTGACGCGCGGCGCGCATCGCTGGCTCGAGATCAAGCGCTCGACGAGCGCGACCGCGACGATCGCCGGGCTCGCCAGCCGCGGGTTCAAGGTCTACGCGACGCTCCCCGACGCGCCGGCCTCGATCGACGACGTCCCGGTCGACGGGCCGATCGCGATCGCGTTTGGCAACGAGCACGACGGGCTCACGCCCGAGGCGGTGGCTGCATGCACCGGCGCGGTCAGCGTGCCGATGTTCGGGTTCACCGAGAGCTTCAACCTGTCGGTCACGGTCGGGCTGGCGATGAGCCGGATCGCGGGCCGCCGGCGCGCGCACCTCGGCGCGCCCGGGGATCTCGAGGCCGAGCGCCATCGCCACCTGCGCGCGCGCTGGGTCGCCCTGCGGATCCGCGCCGCGACGAAGATCCTGGAGCGCGCACTAGGCTGAATCCGTGTCAGGCGGGACACGCCACGATGTGGCAATGCGGACGCGATCAGGGGATATTGAGCCTGTAGGGCCAGGTACCCGAGTTGCAAAATCGACGAGACATGATGCCAGCCGACAAGTCCAAGCCACCCAAGCTGGCCAAGGCGATCGGCAAGGGCAAGGCGTCGGACGCCAAGCCGGCCAAGCCCAGGCGCAAGCTGTGGGTCCGGATCGTCAAGTGGGGCGCGCTGCTCGGCGTGCTCGGCCTCGCGATCGGCATCGCGACCATCGCGATCGTGTTCTGGATGTACGGGCGCGATCCGAAGCTGCCCGACGGCGACCAGATCCTCAAGCAGCTGTCGGCCTATCACCCCAAGCAGGTCACGACGATCCTCGACACCAACGACCAGCGGATCGGCGAGATCTACGAGGAGCGCCGGACCTACGTTCCGATCGAGAAGATCCCGCCGCGCGTGGTCGACGCGTTCGTCGCCGCCGAGGACAACAAGTTCTGGGAGCACGGCGGCGTCGACTACATCGGCATGGTGCGCGCCGGCGTCGCGAACGTCCGCGCCGGTCACACCAAGGAAGGCGCGTCGACGATCACCCAGCAGGTCGTGAAGACGTTCTTCCTGTCGCCCGAGCGCACGTTCAAGCGCAAGGTGCAGGAGATCATCCTCGCGCGCCGGGTCGAGCACGAGCTCACCAAGCAGCAGATCCTCAACCTCTACCTCAACCAGATCTACTTCGGGCACCGCAACTACGGCGTCGAGGAGGCGGCTCGCTACTACTTCGGCAAGGGCATCGCCGACGTCAACATCGGCGAGGCGGCCACACTCGCGTCGCTGCCGAAGTCGCCGGAGGGCCTGTCGACCAAGAACGAGAAGAACCAGGTGAAGCTCAAGGATCGCCAGATCTACGTGCTCAACCAGCTGGTCGCGATGAAGAAGATCACCGAGGAGGAGGCCGCGAAGTGGCGCGCGCCGCCGATCCAGATGATCCGCAATCCGTTCCCCGAGCTCAACGTCGCGCCCGAGTGGAAGGAGCCCGTCATCCAGGTGCTCGAGGAGACCGTCGGCAAGGACAACCTCGGCACGCTCGGTGCCAAGGTCCGGACGACGCTCGATCCGGCGATGCAGGCGAACGCGGTCAAGGCGCTGCAGGCCGGCCTGCGCGCGGTCGACAAGCGCAAGGGCATCGGCACCGCGGTCCGGAAGGTGAAGCCCGAGAAGGTCGCGGCCGAGATCGCCAGGCTCGCCAAGTCGCAGAAGAAGGTCGCGCGCGAGATCCTCGAGGCGGTCGTGACCGACGTGTTCGACGACGACAACGAGGTCGCGGTCGACCTCGGCGACTACCCGGCCGCGATCGCGCTCGGCGGACCCGAAGACGCGCGCTTCAACGCCCCCGACGACAAGGGCGCCACGAAGAAGCCGAGCGAGCGGTTCCACGTCGGCGACGTCCTCCAGGTCACGCTCGCGAGCGTGACCAAGCCGGTGGTCAAGCCCGAGGACGAGGTCGAGATCGTCGCGGACTCCGCGGTGGTCGACAAGCCCGAAGGCAACGTCAAGCACGCGACCCACCACGTGCAGTTCGCGCCGGGCCCCGAGGGCGCGGTCGTGATCATCGAGGTCAAGACGCGCAAGGTGCGCGCGCTGGTCGGTGGCTACACGTCGAAGGCCGGCGGGTTCGACCGCGCGATCCAGGCGCATCGCCAGGCCGGCAGCTCGTTCAAGCCGTTCGTCTACGGCGCGGCGATCGACAGCGGCAAGTACACCAACGCGTCGCGCGTCAACGACGCGCCCGAGGTGTTCGATCTGTGGCGGCCGAAGAACTACGAGACCGGCAAGTTCGAGGGCCCGGTGCTGTTGCGCCACGCGCTCGCGAACTCGATCAACACGGTCGCGATCCGCGTCGCCTACGACATGACGCCGGCGGTGGTCGCCGACTTCGCGCACAAGATGGGCATCAAGAGCGAGCTGCCGACCGAGATGGCGCTCGCCCTCGGTGCCGGCGAGGTCACGCCGCTCGAGATGACCAACGCGATCGCGACCTACGCCGCCGGCGGGTTCGCGGCGCCGCCGCGGTTCGTCGACGCGATCGACGGCAAGCCGATGCCGGTCGCCAAGGGCGAGCAGGTGATCCGCCCCGAGGTCGCGTACGTCGTGACCAACATGATGCAGTCGGTGGTCACCGAGGGCACCGGCCACCTGGTCAGCAAGCTCGACATCCCGGTCGCCGGCAAGACCGGCACGTCGAACGACGCGCGCGACACCTGGTTCGTCGGCATCACGCCGGACTACGCGATCGGCGTGTGGATCGGCTTCGACGACAACCGACCGATGGGCCACGAGGCAGGCGGCACGACCGCGGCGCCGGTGTTCGTCGACACCGTGCGACCGATGAAGCTGCAGAAGAAGGCGTTCCCTCGCCCGGCCAAGGTCGTCGAGGTGCTGATCGACAAGGAGACCGGGCTGCTCGCGCCCGAGGGCGCACCCAAGGGCACGACGCTCTCCGAGGTGTTCGTCGAGGGCACCGCGCCGACCGAGACCGCGCCGATGCCCGGTGAAGTCACCGAGGAAACCGCCGTCACGAGCGAGTATAACGACTGAGTGATGAGCTCGAAGCAGCTTCGAGCTCTGCGCCGAGCGATGGCGCTCGTGATGGCGCTCGCGGTCGCTGCCGGCACCGCGCAGGCGGGCGGCTTCATCGGCAGGGCGGTCCGCGCGCGCGTGCATCCACCGGTCGCGCCGGTGCGGGTGCCGCCGGTGCCGGTCGGCGTGACGTGGAAGCCGGTGCGGATCGCGTCGCTCGATCTCGGTGCCCCGCTGGTCGCGTTGGTCGGCGACAAGGCGATGCTGTACGCGGTCACCGCGAAGGAGGTCGTCGCGCTCGGCGTCGCGAACGGCAAGGCGACCGAGCTCGGCCGCGTGGCGTTCTCGGGCGAGCTCGCGGTACCGGCGCCGCGCGAGGTCGTCGGGGCCGCGGTGGTCGACGGCGACACCGTGGTCGCGAGCGTGTCGGCCTACGCGCGCTCGCTGCGCGTGCACTGGAAAGGCAAGCAGCTGGTCGCCGAGCTCGGCGCGCCCGGGTTCCCGACCTGCGGCAAGGAGCTCGTGCCGCTCGTGCCGGGTCGCAACTACCTCGATGGCGCCAGCTACGGCGCGCGCTGCCGGGACCTCGTCGATCCGACGGGCGCGCCGCTCGCGGTGCGCGCGATGCTGGCGACCACGAGCAGGCTGACCGTGACGGCGAACCTGGCGAGTCACGAGTATCCAGCGATCGGCGTGGCGTTCGAGCTCGCGGACGTCGATCGCGACGGGCGGCCCGAGGTGATCGTCGCCGGGGCGGGCGCGCCGGGCGACGTCGATGCCGTGAAGGTGATGACGTTCCCCGACGACAAGCCGGTGTTCCGCAAGGCGTTCACCGGCGGCGTCGTCGGGATCGCGACGCTCGACGACGGGACCGGCGCGGTCGGCGTGGTCGCGGCGGTGCGGCTGGTCGGCGCGACGCGCGTCGATCTGTGGAGGCTCGATTGACGCCTCGAACCAGGTTCGAGGTGTCGCGAGCTTTCGCGAGCTCCGGACAATTGAAGCGGTCGCTCGCGATCGTCGTCGCGCTGACCGCGCTGGTGCACGCCGAGACCCGGCCGCGCTACGGCGGCACGATCGAGGCCTCGCTGCTCGGCGCGCCCGTGTCGTTCGATCCGACGCTCGCGCAGAGCCACGCCGAGCTCGAGGTCGTCGGCCTGGTCTACGACACGGTGTACGCGATCGGCCCCGACGGCGCGGCGCGTCCGCAGCTCGCGGCCGGCCCGCCGATCACCGACTCGGCGAAGACCACGGTGCGGATCGCGCTGCGGAAGGGCGTGAAGTTCCACGACGGCAGCGAACTGACGGCGCTCGATGTCGTGGCGTCGCTCGAGCGCGCCCGCAAGTCCCCGGCGCGGTTCGCGCTGGCGCCGATCGCGACGCTGCGTGCCGACGGCGACGCGTTCGAGGTCGGGCTGCGCGTGCCGGGCGCCGACGTCGCCGCGCTGCTCGCGCTGCCGCAGCTCGCGATCACCAAGGGTGGCCGGCCACCTGCGGCGCAGCCGGTCGGCACCGGGCCGTTCGCGTTCGAGGCGATCGACCGCAGCAAGCA
The DNA here is from genome assembly GCA_038321315.1 of Haliangiales bacterium. GTDB lineage: Bacteria > Myxococcota_A > Polyangia > Haliangiales > Haliangiaceae > JABFXX01. Next base: position 73,294 of record JBBQEX010000030.1, read on the forward strand.
TCGGCTCGCGCTGCGCGCGTTCGACGATCACTTCGCGGGCCGGCCGTATCTCGACACGCTCGTGCTGCGCTGGTTCGACACGCCCGACGGCGAGGCGCGCCGCTACGAGACCAACGGCGCGCAGGTCTCGGCGCGCGGGGTGACCGCGTTCGCCGGCGGCTCGCCGATGTATCGCGCCGGCGACCTCGAGGGTCCCGCCGCGCTGCTCGTGTTCGTCGGGTTCGGCCACGCGCACGGCGAGATCACCGGCAACCTCGCGTTCCGTCGCGCGCTCGATCTCGCGCTCGGCCGCGGCGCGATCGCGACGATCGGCTCCGGCGAGCACGTGATCCCGGCGCAGGTGCCGGTGCCGGTCGAGGCGGGCGGCTCGCCGATCTCGGCGGGGGCGCGCGCCGGCAACCTCGACGCCGCGCGCGCGACGCTCGCCGCGGTCCCGGCGTTCGCGCCCGGCAAGCTCGCGGCGATGAAGCTCGAGATCCTTGTCGAGGACACCCGGCCCGACGACCGCGAGATCGCCGAGCGCGTGCTCCGCGCGCTCGACAAGCTCGGCATCGCCGTCACGATCACCGCGCTCGGGGCGCCGGCGATGCGCGAGCGGATCGCGCGCGGCCAGACCGACCTGTGGATCGGCCAGCTCGCCGAGCCGGTCGCGTCTCCGACCGCGTGGTGGGGCGCCGCGTTCGCCGCGGCCGGCGACGACTGGCTCGAGCGCAAGCTCGCGGGCGCGCCGCTCGATGTGTCGGCGACCGCCAAGGCGTTCGCCGAGCGCCTGCCGATCGTGCCGCTCGCGTTCCGCTCGGTGCGGATCTGGTATCGCAGCGACGTCCACGGCCTCGGGTTCGACGCCGCCGGTCGCGTCGGGTTCGCCGATGCGTTCCTGTTCGGCGACCCGGTGAAGTCGAGGAAGCCGTGAAGCTCCGGGGCCGATTCACGTTCGCGCTCGCGGTCACCGCCCTGGTGCCGATCGCGATCGCGTTGACGCTGACGCGCTATCGGCTCGCGGCGAGCTATCGCGCCGACTACGAGGCCGAGCGCACCAACGTGCGCAACATCATCGAGTCCGAGGTCGCGCGGTTCGCGGCCCAGGTCAACGACGCGGTCGCCTCGCTCGCGCGGCGCGACCATCCGTTCGTCGGCAAGCTGCTGCTCGATTACGTGAAGAACACGGACTACCTGAAGGGCTCCGACGACCGCACCAAGGACGATCGCCGCAAGCTCAACGAGCAGGCCAAGCCGGTCATGGACGGCCTGTCGCTCGACGTCTTGAAGATCACCGGCCCCGACGATGTCGTGATCGTCACGCCGCACTTTCGCGGGGACCTCGCCGAGCCCGGGCCGGAGGTGAGGGAGCGCGCGACCGGCACGCGCGGTCAGCCGTTCTTCGTGCGCGAGAAGGTCACCCGGGAGCTGATCCAGGGCGGCACGACCTCGACGAGCAAGATCACGATCCTGGTCGCCGAGGCGGCCCGGGTCGCGACCGACATGGGGTTCTCGATCCCGCTGCTCGCCGGTCGCCGGGTCGGGCCCGAGTTGCTGCAGACCGTGCGGCGGCCGTCGCGGATCGATGCCCGGATCGTCGCGCCCGACGGCACGGTGCTCGTGCCGGGCGCCGAGAAGGACTGGCGCGCGCTCGCCAAGGACCCGCCGATCGTCGTGCCGCTGCTCGGCCCCGAGCTCGACGGCAAGCCGCGCGAGCTGATCGCGCAGATCGAGGTCGTCGTGTCGGACGGCGGGCTCGACGCGACGCTGTGGAACACCACGCTGATCTCGATCGCGATCGCGCTCGGCTCGCTGGTCGTCGTCGTGATGATCGGGCTGTTCGTCGCGGCGCGGACCGCGCGCAGCCTCGATCGGCTCGTCGAGGGCTCGCACGCCGCGGCGCGCGGCGATCTCGAGTACCGCGTCCCGGTCCGCGGGACCGACGAGGTCGCGGCGGTGGCGACCGCGTTCAACCTGATGATGGAGGATCTCCAGAGCGCGAAGGAGAAGCTCGCGATCAGCGAGCGGATCGCGGCGTGGCAGGAGATCGCCCGGCGGCTCGCGCACGAGATCAAGAACCCGCTGACGCCGATCCAGATGGCGATGGATACGCTGCGCAAGACCTGGAAGAAGCAGCACCCGTCGTTCGACGAGATCCTCGAGGAATCGACGACGACCGTGCTCCAGGAGGCCGACCGGCTCAAGCACATCGTCACCGAGTTCTCGGACTTCGCGCGGATGCCCAAGCCCGAGTTCGCGCGGATCGACCTCAACGCGGTCGTCAAGGCGAACCTCGCGGCGTACACCGGTCACGACGGGCCGATCGCGTTCGACGTCCGACTCGGCACGATCCCCGAGATCGACGCCGACAAGAATCAGCTGAGCCAGGTCATCCTCAACCTCGTCGAGAACTCGCGCGACGCGCTGGCCCAGCGCGGCGAGGGCGGCAAGATCTCGGTGTCGACGCGCGCCGGAGACAACGCCGATCGCGTGATGCTCGTCGTCGAGGACAACGGCCCGGGCGTGCCGTCCGAGCTCAAGGACAAGGTGTTCGCGCCGTACTTCACGACGAAGCACGCGAAGGGTGGCACCGGCCTCGGCCTCGCGATCGTCCACCGGATCATCTCGGACCACGGCGGCCGCATCGCGATCACCGAGCCGGCCGGCGGTGGAGCCCGGTTCGCGATCGAGCTCCCGCTGCGGAATGGTGCGGCGCTGTTAGCGTCTCGCATCTGAGATCGAATGGTATTTGTCCTCGGGACGTTGTACCTAGAGACGTCATGCCGAAGCACACCGTGTTCGAAGGCTGTCTCACCGCGATCGTCACCCCGATGAAGGCCGGCCGCGTCGACTTCGACGCGCTCGCCAAGCTCGTCGACTGGCAGATCGAGAATGGCGTCGACGGCATCGTGTCGGTCGGCACCACCGGCGAGTCGGCGACGCTCGATGTCGAGGAACACGTCGCGGTGATCGCGTCGACCGTCAAGGCCGCGCGCGGCCGCGTGCCGGTCGTCGCCGGCGCCGGTGGCAACGCGACCGCCGAGGCGCTCGCGCTGACCAAGGCGTCCGAGGACGCCGGGGCCGACGGCCTGCTCCACGTCACGCCGTACTACAACCGGCCCAACCAGGAGGGCCTGTTCCGCCACTTCGTGGCGATCGCGAAGGCCACGAAGCTGCCGGTCATCCTCTACAACGTGCCGTCGCGCACCGCGTGCGACCTCGCGACCGAGACCGTCGTTCGCCTCGCGGTGTACGACAACATCGTCGGCGTCAAGGACGCGACCGGCAACCTCGTCCGCGGCGCCGAGCTGATCGCGGCGATCGGCGATCGCATGGCGATCCTGTCGGGCGACGACGGCACCTCGTTCCCGCTCTACGCGCTCGGCGCGCGCGGCGTGATCTCGGTGGTGTCGAACGTCGCGCCCAAGGAGATGGCCGACATGTGGGACGCGGTCCGCGCCAACGACTGGGCGACCGCGAAGAAGCTCCACTACAAGCTGCGCGCGCTGATGCAGATGCTGTTCGTCGAGCCGAGCCCGGCGCCGTGCAAGGCGGCGCTGTCGGCGATCGGTCGCTGCGGCATGGAGGTTCGACTCCCGCTCGTCGCGTGCAGCGAGAAGCTCGCGGGCGAGCTCAAGCGCGAGCTGACGTCCATCGGCATCCAGGCCGCATCGTGAGCGCGCGCGTCGCCGTCCTGGGCCCGTCGGGCCGGATGGGGCGCGCCCTGATCGACGCGGCGGTCGGGCGGACCGATGTCACGATCGCGGCGGCGATCGATCGGCCCGATGCGCCGGGGCTCGGCGCGGTCGTCGGCGGCGTGACCGCGACCTCGGAGCTCGGCGCGCTCGCCGAGGCCGACGTCTACATCGACTTCACGACGCCGGCCTCGACCCAGGCCGCGGCGAAGGTCGCGCTCGCCAAGCGCCGCGCCGCGGTGATCGGCACGACCGGGTTGACCGCCGAGGCCGAGGCCGCGATGACCGCGCTCGCCGCGGTCGCGCCGATCGTGGTCGCCGCGAACTTCTCGCTCGGCGTCAACCTGCTGCTCGGGCTCGTCGAGAAGGCGGCCCGCGCGCTCGGCACCGAGTGGGATGCCGAGATCGTCGAGACCCACCATCGCCACAAGCGCGACGCGCCGTCGGGAACCGCCCTCATGATCGCGCGCGCGATCGCGGCGGGTCACGACGTCGACTACGACGAGGTCAAGCGCCACACCCGCGACGGCGACGTCGGGCCGCGCCCGCGGGGCGAGATCGGGGTCGTCGCGGTGCGCGGTGGGGACGTCGTCGGCGAGCACGTCGCGACGTTCTTCGGCATGGGCGAGCGCATCGAGATCGGCCACCGGGCGACCTCGCGCACCATCTTCGCGGCGGGCGCGCTGCGCGCGGCGGCCTGGGTGGTCGGCAAGCCACCCGGTCGGTACGACATGCTCGACGTGCTTGGCCTGCGATAGCAGGTTACAGTGGCCGCGTGACCGCAACCGAACGCATCACGATGGTCGTCCTCAACGAGGACGGCTCGCGAGACAAGTTCACGCTGTCATCGTGGGTCGGCATCCCGCGCAAGCACGAGCTCATGTGGATCGGCGATGACCCCTACATGATCATCGAGGTCGAGTACGCGGTGTCCGAGGGCTTCTTTGGCGCGCGCAGCATCGACGCCGCGGGCGTGTACGTCCGCCGCCTCACCAAGGACGAGCAGGACGCGGTCGCGCGCCGGCTCGCCAACCCGGTGCGCGGCAAAGACGAACAGCCGTTCAGGCCGTAGCGACCGGTCTCCGGCGCTGCCAGATCGCGTAGCCCGCGGCGGCCGCGAGCACGACCGCCATCGCGACCAGCCGCAGCGTCGCGTCGTGGGCGACGACGTCGAAGGCGTCGCCGCCGTAGCGGTAGAACTGCCACATGCGATCGAACGTGACCGCGCCGAACAGGTTGATCACGATGCCGGCGCCGATCGCGAGCTTGGCGGCGAGCGAGAGCCGCGGCGACGCGATCGCGAGCAGCATGAACAGGAACACCAGGTAGTCGAGGCTGAAGCGATAGCCGAACTGGATCCAGCCCGAGTTCATGTAGAGCAGCGACGGGATCGCGACGAGCCCGACCGTGATCCACAGCGCCCGCCGGATCGGGTTGGCGACGCGCGGCCACACGAGCAACCAGAGCAGGAGCGGGGTCGTGACCCAGATCGCGAGGCCGTGACCGCTGATCTGGATCCACGGCTTGTGGAGCGCGACGCCCGGCGTGAGGCCGAGCGCGACGACCAGGTTGCGCGCGAGGTAGTGCAGCGAGAACAGCCCGAAGGTCTCCATCGGGACCTGCTGGCGCACCGGCTGCCCGGTTCCGAGCGCGAGGTAGCCGTGGCCGAACTCGGTCGGCGACTCGAAGCGGAGCTGGTTGTAGATCATGCCGGCGATCGCGAACGCGACCACCGGGATCGCGAACGGCAGCAGTCGGCGCGCGCACGCCCAGACGCCGGGCGCCATCCGCCATGCCTCGAGGACGAACAGCGGGAACATGAACGCCATCGGCGTGCGGGTGAGCGCCGCGGCCCCGAGCGCGAGCCCGGCGACGATCGGGTGCCTCGCCTCGATCGAGCCCCACGCGTAGACCAGCGCGAGCGCGACCCCGACGACGTGCGCGGTGAACCAGACCTTGCCCTGCACCGACGAGAACAGCATGACGCTGCCGAACGCGAGCGCGGCGACCAGCCAGAGGTCGTCACCGAGGCTGCGCGTCGACAGCTTCGCGGCGACGAGCCGGCGAAACACGAGCAGCGCGAGTGGCAGGATCAGCGCGGCGATCACGAGTGTCGGGATGACGTCGTTCGCGTCGCGGCCGCCGATCAGCGCGCTCGGCAACATGATCGCGGTCGGCACCGCGGGGAACGAGACCTCGACGGTGCGACCGATCGAGCGGGCGACCTGCGCGATCGGGATCCGGTCGCCGGCGAGCGTGCGGAACACCGGCGAGGTCACCATGCGGCGACCGCGGACCTCGCGGCCATCGCGCAGCGCGACGGTCTCGATCATCGCCCAGTCGTCGTTCGGCCACGGCGGATCGATGTGGGCCTGGCCGTGGAGCCAGGCGTCGGCCTGGAACATGAAGTGCGGCGCGCCCGACGGATGCGCGAGCCGATCGGTCCCGGCGACGAAGCCGTACACGACGAGTCCGACGACGAACAGCGTGGGATACAGCCAGCGCAAGAGCGGGCGAATATAGCGTGGTAGCGTCACGCCGTTGTCGGCTCGTCGCCCTCTGATGCTCGCGATTCCCGCGATCGTCCTCCTCGTCCTCTCGGTCTGGGAGGTGTTCGCGGCCCACCACGACGCGACCAGCGTGCCGGGCGACGAGGCGTGGGAGGCGGCGGCCAAGGTCGTCCACACCGGCTATCGCCCGGGTGACCTGATCGTGTTCGCGCCGGCGTGGAACGACCCGGTCGGCCGGATGCACCTCGGCGACCTGATCGCGATCCACGACGCCGCCCGCATGGACGCGGCACGCTACGGCCGGATCTGGGAGCTCGCGATCCGCGGCGCGCATGCGCCCGACGTGACCGGCGAGCCGGTGTTCGCCGAGGAGATCGACGGCATCGCGGTGCGGCGCTACGAGCGCGCGCCGGCGATCGTGACGGCGGACCTGCGCGAGCGGCTGGCGACGGCGAAGGTCGAGGGCACCCGCGCGAGGGGGCCGGTCGTCGAGCTGCAGGAGGTCGGCTTCGCGCCGCACGAGTGCATCCTCGTCGCGACCGGCGCTGGGCCGGTCAAGCTGACGTTCCCGCTCGTGCCGCTCGGCAGCGAGCTGGTCGGCTACGCCGGCATCGCCGACGTGTTCACCCGGCGCGACAACCGGCTGCCGGGGCGGATCCAGGTCGCGGTGCACGACGTCCTCGTCGCCGATCGCGCGCTCGGCGTCGACGACGGCTGGGTGCGGTTCGCGGCGACGACCGCGGCGCTGCCCGACGAGGTCACCGTGACCTTGTCGAGCGACGCGCCGGGCCGCCAGATCTGCTTCGCGATCGAGGCGCGCAGGTGAGGAACCGGCTGATCGGCTTCGCGCTGGCGCTCGCCACGATCGTGCTCGTGACCGCGGAGTCCGGCGAGCTCGGCATCGCGCGCGACGAGATGATCTACGTCAGCTCGGGCGCGCACTACGCCGACTGGTGGGGCCACCTGATCACCTCGGGGTTCTCGACGTCGCGCGCGGACATCACGCACGCGTGGGGTGGCCCTCAGCTGACCGACAACAACCGCGAGCATCCGCCGCTGATGAAGACGCTGTTCGGCATCTCGCAGCGGCTGTTCCACGACAAGGTGAAGCTGTTCTCCGACGAGCTCGGCGCCGCGCGCTTCCCGAGCGCGGTGATGGCCGGGCTGCTCGTCTTGCTCGTGTTCACGTTCACCGTCGAGGTCTGGGGGCTCGCCGCCGGCGTGATCGCGGCGCTGCTCGCGATCTTCATGCCGCGGGCGCTGTTCCACGCTGGGCTCGCCTGCTTCGACGCCCCGATGACGACCCTGTGGTTCGCGGTGATCTACGCCTACTGGCGCGGCCTGCCAAAGAAGCTGCCGTGGCAGGTCGGCGTCGTGTTCGGCCTCGCGCTGGCGACCAAGCACAACGCGATCCTGTTGCCGTTCGCGCTCGTGCCGCACCTCGCGTTCCTGATCTGGCGCGATCGCGGCGGGTGGCGCCGGCTGCTCGCGCTCGCGTCGATCGCGCTGATCGGGCCGCTCGTCCTCGTCGCGCTGTGGCCGTGGCTGTGGTTCGACACCGTCACGCACGTCACGCAGTGGATCGGGTTCCACCTGACGCACGTGCACTACAACTACGAGTACCTCGGGCAGAACTGGAACGCGCCGCGGTTCCCGTGGCACGTCGCGCTGGTCACCACGCTGTTCACCGTGCCGGCCGCCACGCTCGGCGCCGCCGGGTTCGGCGTCGTCGCGTGGATCAAGGAGCGCGCGACCAACCCGGATCGCGCGCGCGCCCCGGCGCTGCTGGTGTTCCTGTCGGCCGGCGTGTCGATCGGGCCGTTCCTGCTCGGCTCGACGCCGATCTTCGGCGCCGAGAAGCACTGGGCGCCGGCGATCCCGTCGATCTGCATCGCGGCGGGTGTCGGCTGCGTGTGGGTCGCGCGCGGCCTGGCCACCGCGATCGGCGATCGAGTCAAGCACGCACCGCGGATCGCGCTCGGCGTCGTCGCGACCGCCGTCGTCGCCGCCGCGGTCAGCGAGACGATCGCGGCCGAGCCGTACGCGCTGACCTGGTACTCGACGCTCGCCGGCGGCGATGCCGGCGCCGCCGACCTCGGGATGAACCGGCAGTTCTGGGGCGTCGCCGCGCGCGGCGTGTTGCCCGAGCTCGCCAAGCTGGCCGCTGGCAAGCCTGCGCCCGTGTACTCGCACGACGCGTCGCCCGCCTGGGGGATGTACCAGCGGCTCGGCATGCTGCCGAAGACGATGCCCGACTCCGGCAGCGAGCAGGGCGGCATCGACAACAGCCAGTTCGCCATCGTGATCCACGAGCGCCACTTCAACCGGCACGACTACATGATCTGGGTGACCTACAGGACGCTCCAGCCGGTCTACGTGCTGCGCGCCAACGGCGTCCCCATCGTCTCGGTCTATCGCCGGCGTTAGCGCACGAGGATGACGTCGTCGACGAGGAGGTGCTGGGTCTCGCTGTCGTCGATCAGGCGGAGCACGCCCTTTCTGCCGAGCACGGCGGTGGTGTCGATCGTGACCGGGCGAAGCTGGTCGCCGCCCGGCGTCGGCACCGCGGCGACGCCGGCGATCGCGTCCGCGACGACGAGCTCGACGCGCAGCTTGGTGGCGTCGAGGCCGCCGCCGAGCAGCATGGTCAGCCTGGTGCCGGCGATCGTGAACGGTGGGGAGGTCACGCGGCCCGTCGCCTTGTGGCCGCCGGTCATGCTGGCGGCGAACCGGTGGCCGGTGGCGCCCGCGACGATCACGTGGTGCTCGTCGAGCAGATCGGCGACCGGGCCGTAGCCCCACGCGCCGCCGGACTTCTGCCAGCCGGTCCACGCCGGATCCTCGAAGTCGAACACCAGCGTCTGATCGGCCGCGAGCTTGGGCGGCTGGGACGGCACCCAGATCGACTCGGGCACGACCGACGCGCCGGAGAAGCCGCGCGGGCGCTCGTCGCCGGGGAGCAGCACGGCGGCGTGATAGGCGCGGCGCAGCTTCATGCGGATCGTGGCGAGCTCGGGCTGGAGGTCGTCGTGGAGATCGATGTTGTCGAGCACGATCGCGGCGAACGCGTGCGAGTCGATCGCCTCTTCGATGCCGAGAATCGGGCGCGGCTTGCGATCGGTGACGTCCTTGACGCCCATGCGATGGACGAACGGCGTCTTGCCGGCGAGGTGGGCGTACCACGGGTGCGATGGGACCCAGACGCGGCCGTCGATCGCGCGGATGCGCGCGACGAGCTTGTCACCCGCGGTGACATCGGCCGCGGTCGGCACGAACGCGCGCCAGTTCCAGCGCGACCGCCAGCACGACACGGCGAGCGCGACGCCGACGGCGAGGGCGGCGACCGTGTGGACGTGTGGCAGCCACGCGCGAGCGCCGTGGCGCTCCTGGTAGCTGACGCCGAGCAAGCGCACGCAACCGGCGACGGCGGGGACCGCGGCACCGGCGGCGATCGCGCCGTGCAGGAACGCGGGCATGAACGCGTTCTCGACCGACCACTCGGTGCCGATGCCGAGCATGCCGACGACGATGGACACCGCGTACGTCGCGGACCACAGGACGAGCGGGAACGCGGGTGACGGAAACCGCCGCCGCACGATCCACGTCGCGAGCGTGATGGCGAGGCCGACCGCGATCGCGATCGACGCGATCGGGAACTGCCACGTGATGCGCGCGAAGCCGCCCCAGAACCGATCCATGTTGAAGTCGTGGGCGCGGTGGATCTTCGAGACGTAGATCCAGAACCAGTCGTTGGTCGCGGTGCCGAACACCGCGACGAAGCCGAGGCCGATCGCGCCGGCGACCGCGGCATAAGTGAACGCGCGCCGCCACGCGAGCACGAGGACGATCGCGCCGCCGAACGCGACGTAGATGATGCCGGTCTGCTTCGTGAAGAACGCGAGCGCGAGTAGCACCGCGCCGGCGGCGACCTTGCCGTGACCGCGCAGGCCGCGCGAGCTTCGCGCCCAGCGCGACAGCCCGGCGATCCCGGCGGTGACCATGTAGAGGAAGCAGGTGTCGGCGCGCACGAGGTCGTACCAGGCCTTGGTCACCGGATACGCGGCGGCGAACAGGCCGAGCGCGAGCACGACGCCGGCCCACGCGGGGAGTCGGCTCGGGTGGCGATGCCGGCGGCTGACGATCGACGCCGCGGTGACGCTCGCGATCCCGAGGAGCGCGAGCACGCCGAGCACGCGCCCGACGGTGTAGCTCGGCCCGAACAGCGCGAGCAGCGTCGGGTAGAGCGGCGTGTAGAGGTACGGGATGAAGTCGACCGACGGCGGCCCGTAGATGCCGAGCCCGTCGCGGATCCGCTGCGCGTGGACGAGCAGCCCGCCCTCCATCCACTCGAGGTCGTACGGATAGGCGAGGCGATGGCCGATCGCGGCGGCGAGCAGGTAGATCTGATAGAACGCGGGCAGGGCGACGAGCAGGAACAGCGCGCCGTGGATGACCTGGGCGCGCGTGATCTTCACGGCAGGACCTCGATCCGCGCGACCTCGACGGCGTTGTCGACGACGCGCCGCCCGGGTGCGACGACGGTCGCGCGATGCGGGCCCTCGAACATGCCGGTGAGGACCGGCATCGTGCCGCGTGCCGTCTTCGGGATCGCGAGCTGCGACGTGTAGCGAATGAACTGGCCGGGCTTCCACCACTCGAACGGGCGCGTCGGCCGGTGATCGCCGGACGCGAACGTCTTGCCGAGCTCGCCGTGGACGAACATCTTCCAGCCGGTCGCGACGCGGCCGGTGGCGGCGAACGTCCAGGTCAACACGATCGTGTCGCCGGCCTTCGCGGTGGTGGGCGCGTCGACCGCGAGCAGCTCGACCGACGTGCCGAGCTTCACGCCGAGCGGCCTCGCGATCGCGGGGCGCGCGGCGAGCAGCGCCTCGACCGCGCCGGGTGGGATCTGCTCCTGGTCGTAGCGGCGGGCGAGGGCGGTGCGCGTGTCGGCGCATTCATCGGTCGCCGCGAGATCCTCGGTCTCCATCGGATCGCGATCGACGCGATAGACCTCCCAGCTGGTGTCGGGGCTGACGTTGTAGATCACGTGGCAATCGGCGGTCGCGGCACCCCGCATCTCGTGGTTGTTCTCGTACGACAGCTGCTGCAGCACGACGCGCGGGACGTCGTGGCCGGCGATCACGTCGACCAGCGAGCGGCCCTCCATGTCATCGCTCGGCGGCGCGCCGGCGAGGTTCGCGAGCGTCGCCATGAGGTCGTCGTGGCCGGCCGGCGTCTGCGCGCGGCGGGGCGGAAGGCCGGGCACCTTGATGATCAGCGGCACCTTGGTCTGCGCGGCGTACAGGTGATAGCCGTGGAAGAACACCTTGTGCTCGCCGAAGCCCTCGCCGTGATCGCCGGTCACGACGACGACGGTCTTGTCGTAGAGCCCCTTCGCGCGGAGCTCGTCGAACACGCGACCGATCTGCTGATCGGTGAACTCGATCTCGTTGTCGTAGCGCGCCATGTTGTCGGTGCCGAACGACGTCACCTCGGGGTGGAGCTCGTAGCCGTAGTGCGGGTCGTAGTAGTGGACCCACAGGAAGAAGCGCTCGGCGGCGTGGTTGTCGACGAACGCGATCGCCTTGTCGCTCTGCTGGCGCGACGACGTGCCGCGACTCTCCTCGGGGCCGCCCTGATCGCTGTGGAGTCGCGAGTTCTCGTTGTCGTACTCGTCGAAGCCCTGGTCCATGTGGCGCTTCTGCTCGAAGTACCAGAAGTTCGTGATCGCCCCGGTGTGGAACCCGAGTGGCTTCATCAGCTCGCCGAACGTCGTCGCGCGCGGCAGGAGGCCGGGCCAGCGATCGACCGTGTAGTCGTAGAACACGTCGAGCGGCAGGCGGCCGGTGAGGATCGCGGGCATCGAGTAGCGCGTCGACGGCGCGTGCGCCCAGGCGTGCTCGAACAGCGTGCCCTCGGCGGCGAGGCGGTCGAGGTTCGGGCTGGTCGGTCGCGCGTAGCCGTAGGCGCCGAGGTGATCGGCGCGCGTCGTGTCGATCGTGATGACGAGGACGTCGAAGTCCTTCGGGACGCTCGCGGGCACCGGCGCGAACGCGATCGGCTCGCGGGTCGGCTTGACCGACGAGTCGCCGCCGACACAGTTCTGATCGATGCCGTCGTCGGGGATCTCGGCCGCGCCGGGATGCACGCTCGCGTCGCCGTCGTCGCAGTCGCCGCCGCCAAGGAAGCGCGCGTAGCCGTCGCGGTCCCAGTCAAAGGCGGTGCGTAGGCCGCGCACGATCGGGCCGCCGATGCCGGTGAACGACGCCGTCGCCTTGGTCACCGGCTCCGAGCCGCCGAGCAGGATCAGCCCGACGAGCGCGAGCGATCCGATGACCCAGGTCGCGCGCCGCAGCCACGGCAGCATCACCGACAGCAGCACGGTGACCGCGCGCGCCGGTCGCCACGCTGGCACCGCGAGCAGCGCGCCGAGCAGGACGACGAGCGGCGCGCGCAGCGGCAGCTGCTGCGCGGTCTCCCACTCGCGCGCCACGAGCCACGCGAGCCCGACGGCGACCATGGCGATCAGCGCGACGATCGGCGCGTACGGCCAGCTCGCCGCGCGCGCGATCCGCGGGGCGGGCCGCAGCGCGAGCGCGAGCAAGCGCTCGAGTTGACGCGCGACGACGAACGCGAGCGGCACGGCGACGCCGAGCGCGACGACCCCGGCGCCGATCGCGACCGCGACCACGAGGTCCATGGCGTGGCGGCTCGCGAGCTGCGGCAGCGCGATCTTGTAGGCGGCGAGCACGCAGCCGACCACGATCGGCAGGCCGGCGAGCACGAGCGCCAGCCCGGACATCGCGGTCAGCGGATCGCGCGCGCGGCGCTCGAGGTGGACGCCGTGCCCGAACCGCAGCATGTCGCCGAGCCGGGTCTCGCGCGACAGCACGAGCAGCCCGGGCGTCACGATCAACCCGACGACCATGCCGGCCAGCGCGTGCGTCAGCGCGACGAACAGCACGAACCGCAGGTGGGTCAGGACGCCCGGCGTGAACTGGGTCGCCGCGCGCCACGCGAAGCAGGCATCGAGCGCGCCGACCGCCGCCGCCGCGAACGCCCCTGCCAGCACCCCGGTGGCGAGCACCTCGCCCACCGGGCGGGGGCGGTCGGCAACCGGGGCGGCCATCGTCGGCCAGAACGTAACCCGGCTTGTCCGCCCGGCGCCCTGTGAATTGGGGACGCATTTCCGAGTTGCTCGACTAAGTCGAGCAACTCGGAAAAGCGTCCCCCTTCTTGTCCGGCGGGCGGGCGGAAACGAAACGCGTCCCCAATCCACAGCAGCGCACACGCCGCGGTATGGTCGCCGCGGATGTGGCTCGGCCGCGCTCGCTGGCTCGCGCTCGGCGCCGCCGCGGCGCTGCTGGTGGCCCACGCGTGGACCTACAACTTCGTCACCGACGACGCCTACATCTCCTTCGTATTCTCGCGCAACCTGGCGGAGCACGGCCAGCTGGCGTTCAACGTCGGCCAGCCGGTCGAGGGCTACACGAACTTCCTGTGGACCGCGATCCTCGGGGTGCTGATGATCCTCGGGCTGCGGCCCGAGATCACGTCGCTCGTGCTCGGCGCGGCCTGCGCGATCGGGACGCTGTACGTCACGATGCGCGTGGTCGATCGCGCGCTCGGCCGCGTGTCGTGGTGGTCGATCGTGCCGGCGATCCTCCTGGCGGCGTCCTCGGGGTTCGCGTGCTGGACGTCGGGCGGACTCGAGACCCAGCTGTTCACCCTGCTGGTGACCGCTGCGATCGACGGCGTGGTCGCGGCGGCCGCCGATCCGGGCAACGGGCGCCCGCTGCGCCGCGCGGCGATCTGCCTCGCGCTCGCGTCGATGACGCGCCCCGAGGGGCCGATGCTGGTCGCGCTGTTCGGCGCGATCTACCTCGCGCGCCGCGCGCTGCTGTGGCGGATCGATCGGCGCGCTCTCGACAAGCCGCCGTGGTTGCCGTCGCTCGCGCACGAGCTCCGCGCCGCGGGGTGGTTCGTGCTGCTCTGGCTGCCGTGGTTCGCGTGGCGCTGGTGGTACTACGGCTATCCGTTCCCCAACACGTACTACGTGAAGGCGTCGGGCCCGTGGGCCAGTCCGGAGCTCGCGCACGAGATGTTCGCGAACGGGCTGTACTACGTCTGGGTCTGGGTCCAGCAGGTCAAGCTGCTCTACATCCTGCCGATCGTCGCGCTCGGCTGCGTCGCGTGGCCACCGCGCTCGCCGCGGTTCCTGCTCGTCGCGATCTGCGCGCTCACCGCGGTCGTCTACCTGGCGTACGCGGTCACCGTCGGCGGCGACTTCATGGGCCTCCACCGCTTCATCATGCCGGTGTTCGTGCTGGTCGCGATCCTCGTCGCGCTCGGGTTCGCGACGCTGCACGAGCTGCTCGCGCGCGCGATGCCCGAGCTCGCCGCGCGGATCGTCGCCGGCGTCGTCGCCGGCGCGCTCGTCGTCGCGTTCGCGTGGACGCAGCGCGAGCTCACCAGGCGTTCGCTGACCTGGGGCAACTTCACGAACGATCGCGGGATCGACACGCCGGCCTTCCTGATCGCCTACACCGAGGACCGCGCGGCGATCGGTCGCGCGATGGCGGGCTGCTTCACGCCCGACGACTTCTCGATCGTCGGCGGCGCCGGTGCGCAGCCGTACTACGGCGAGATGCGCGCGATCGACGTGTTCGGCCTGGTCTCGGAGCGCATCGCGCACGAGGAGCCCCGCATCCGCGCGCGCGCCGGGCACACGAAGTTCGGATCGGACGTGCTGCTCGCGGCGTACGATCCGACCTTCGTGTTCAGCTGCTACGCGATCCACGGCAAGCCGAAGACCTCGCCGCTGCCGTGCGGCGGGTTCTGGCGCTCGCGCGGCTACGAGGAGGTCACGCTCCACGTGCCCGGCATGCGCGAGCAGGGCGAGTACTACACGTTCCTCGCGAAGCAGAGCCGGCACTTCCAGTGCCCCGGGCGGGTCGAATGACCGCGACGAGCAGCGCGAGCGAAGCGAGGGTTCAATGAAGTGGGTCGTGCGCGTCTGGTGGATCGCGCCGATCCTCGTCGTCGTCGGCCTGTTCGGACTGCGCGCGATGCTGCACGTCGATCCGATCGATCAGCTGAAGATCGTCACGGGCGATCCGCGGGTGCTCGATCCGCCGAACAGCGTCGTGCACGCCGGCTCCGTGATGATCGCGCGTGGCGGCCCCGTCATCTTTGGCTACCAGACCGAGAAAGCCGCGCACATCACGATCGCCGGCCGGCACCTGCACGGCGCCGGGCTGGTCAAGGAGCGCATCATCCTGCCCGCCGGCCCGACCGACCTGCGGATCGCGGCGCCGGCTGATAGCGGGCTGCGTCTGGTGTGGAGCCCGGTCGGCCGCCGCGGCGAGCCCGAGTACATGTCGGCGAGCTCGCTGTCGCCGGCCGCACCGGACCGCGCGACGTTCGACCACCCCGGGACCGAGCCGCTCGACGGCCTCGTCGCGCTCGGGATCCTCGCGACGCTCGTCGCGACGATCCTCGGCTTCGCTCGCAAGCGGCTCGCCGCGGTGTCGCGCACGACGTGGCTCGCGATGGCCGCGGTGCTCGCCGTCGCGCTCGCGGCACGGCTGATCGATCTCGGCGGCTTCGGGCAGACCTGGGACGAGGACGTCAACTGGTCGGCCGGGCGCAACTACATCACGAACGTGGTCGCGCTCGATTTCTCACCGAGGTCGTGGATCTGGAACTACGAGCACCCGCCGGTGATGAAGCTGCTCGACGGCATCGGCGCCCAGTTCTCCGACGGCTTTGGCCCGGCGCGCGCGCTGTCGGCGCTGTGGGTGTCGCTCGGCTGCATGCTGCTCGTGCCGATCGGGACGCGCCTGTTCCGGCCGCGCGTCGGGATCCTCGCCGCGCTGATCGCCGCGCTCCTGCCTCCGCTCGTCGCGCACGGCCAGATCGTCGGACACGAGTCGCCGACCGTCTTGTGGTGGTCGCTCGGGATCCTGCTCGCGCTCGGCGTCCACGACGACCTGCATCCCGACGAGGAGCGCGCGGTCCGCACGATCCGCACGCGGCTGTTCTGGGTCGGCGCGGTCGTCGGTGTCGCGATCGCGTCACGCTTCATCAATGGCCTGCTCGGGCCGCTCGTCGTCGCGATCGCGATCATCCAGGCGCCCGCGCGCTACCGGCTGCAGACGATCCTCGCCGGCCTCACGCTGGCGCCGCTCGCCGCGATCATCGTGTTCGACGGCCTGTGGCCGCGGATGTGGTTCCACCCGTTGTTGTCGCTGTCCGAATCGCTCGCGAAGCTCGACAACGTGCACGCGCCCGAGCCGTTCCTCGGCGCGATCACGAACACCCCGGGGATCCATTACTTCATCGTCTACCTGATCGCGACGGCGCCGGTCGCGATCCTCGCGATGGTGCCGGCGTACCTCGCGCGCGCGATCGCCGATCGCAAGGGCTTCGCGACGATCGTCGTCGCGCTGTGGTTCGTCGTGCCGCTGATCGCGGCGCTCTCGCCGGTCAAGCAGGACGGCGTGCGCTACGTGATGCCGTGCCTGACGGCGCTCGCGATGATCGCGGCCGCCGGCCTCGACTACCTCGCGCAGAAGCTCGAGCGGGTCACGCAGCACGCGTTCGCCGCGCTCGCGACCGCGATCGTCGCGTACCTCGTCGTCGTGCTCGTGCAGACGCACCCGTACTACCTCGACTACTTCGGCGAGCAGGTCGGCGGCGCGGGCAACGTCGAGGAGCTCGGGCTGTTCGAGACCGCGTGGTGGGGCGAGGGCGTCGACCGCGCGGTCGACTACGTCAACGCGCACGCCGATCCCAAGGACACCGTGTTCCGCGACTGCATCCTCCCGGTGCACCTCGCGTGGTTCCGCGACGACCTGTGGACCCGCATGATGCGCGACCCGAACAAGGCGACCTGGATCATCAAGTACTCGACCGGGGCGTGCCCGGTCCCCAAGGACGCGCGCGCCGTGTTCTCGGTCACGTCCGACGGGGCGGTTCTCGCCGTGGTCTACAAGCGGCCGTAGTACGCTTCCGGCGATGCGGATCGCCCTCGTCGTGCTCGTCGCGTGCAGCTCGCCGACGCACGGCGGTCTGCCTCCGATCGATGCCGCCGCGGAGATCGACACGCCGCTCGCGATCGACGCCGCGCCGCTCGGCAACCGCGACCGCCTGCTGCAGACCTACCTCGCATATCTCCAGGGCTCGCCGACGACGCAGACCAACGGCCTGTCCGGCGCCGCGCTGCACTCGAGGTGCGAGCTGTGGGCCGCGCTCGCGCCGTCGCCGCGCGCGACGTTCCTCACGATCACCGCGCGGCTCGCCGGCGGCAAGCTCGCCGATGGCAGCACCATGCTCGATCACATCACGACCCTGTACCGCGCGGTCGGCGGCGACGGCGCGACCGCCACCGCGCCCGGCAGCTGCGGCGGCGGCGAGGCCAACCGCCTGATGATGGCGATGGATCCCACGCTCCACGCGGCGCTCGTCACGACGAACACGATGGCCGGTGGCACGTCGACCGCGCGGATCGTCACCGACATCCCGAGCGGTGGCTACTGGCGCGACTCGCACGACGCCGGCGGCCCGCACGCGCCGTTCGATCTCAGCGACGAGACCAACGACGGCGCGCCGCGCGGCCAGACCCAGTTCTTCCGGGACCCGACGAGCACCGCGGCGACCAGCGCGCTCGGCCGCACCGATCTGACGACGCTCGTCCAGCCCTACGCGCTCGAGATGGACGAGGACTTCGACTGCACGCACAACTCGAACCCGAGCTGCGACTACACGCTGTACGGGGCGCTGTGCGCGCCGAAGCCGACCGAGGCTGGCACCGCGATCTACGTCGAGACCTACGGCGACTTCGACCCGACCTGGCATCCGGCCGGCTGCTAGGCGCGGTGGAACTCGACGTAGAACCGGACGTCGCCGTCGGGCTCGACGCGATGCAGGACCTCCGCCACGACGACACCCGGCGCGCCGGGCTCGAGGATCTGCGCGCTCGCGAGCGGCGGCTCGACGACGTAGTGCAGGCGGCCAGCGAGCACGTGGATCACGCCCCAGACGCCGCGCTTCGTCGAGTGATCCTTGCGTAGCGCCTGCGGGATCGAGGTCTGATCGAAGTCGGGCGTGCGCTTGTAGGGCGCGAAACCCGCGGGTAGCTCGAACCGATCGCACAGGACGCACGGCAGCTCGGCGCCGAGCTGCGCCGCGCGTCCCTCGGCGGTCGCGACCCACGGGTGCAGCGTGAACGGCGGGCGGTGGCGCACGTGCTGGCGATGGCCGCAGCGCAGCTCGGCGACCCAGTCGCCGAGGTCGTCCTGGTGAAACCCGTCGATCGCGCGCTGCATGGTCCCACGCAACCTATGCCGGTTCCGGGTTTGGTAGCGTAGCGGCATGCGCACGTTGATCAAGAACGGCACCGTGGTCACCGCGTCGGACACGTTCGCCGCCGACGTCTGGCTCGAGGATGGCAAGGTCGCCGCGGTCGCGCGCGGCGGGATCGCGATCGGCGGGGCCGCCGAGCAGACGATCGACGCGACCGGCCAGTACGTGATCCCCGGCGGCATCGATTGTCACACGCACATGTCGCTGCCGTTCGGCGGCACGACGGCGTCGGACGACTTCGAGACCGGCACGATCGCGGCCGCGCACGGCGGCACGACGACGATCGTGGACTTCGCGATCCAGGGCAAGGGCGGCTCGATGCGCGCCGGGCTCGACGCGTGGCGTGCCAAGGCCGAGGGCAAGGCCGCGATCGACTACGGCTTCCACATGATCATGACAGAGGCCAACCCGCAGACGCTCGCCGAGATGGCGGACATGATCCGCGAGGGCATCACGTCGTTCAAGATGTTCATGGCGTACCCGGGCGTGTTCCTGGTCGACGACCAGCAGATCTTTCGCGCGATGCTGCGTGCCGGCGAGCTCGGCGCGCTGATCACGATGCACGCCGAGATCGGGCTGCCGATCGACGTCCTCGTGCAGCGCGCGCTCGCCGAGGGCCACACCGCGCCGGTCTATCACGCGCTCACGCGCCCCGAGGTCGCCGAGGCGACCGGCACCGAGCGCGCGATCGCGCTGGCCGAGATGGCGAAGGTCCCGGTGTACCTGGTGCACCTGTCGGCCGAGCGCGCGCTCCGCCGCGTCGTCGAGGCGCGCGACCGCGGGCTGCCGACCTACGCCGAGACCTGCCCGCAGTACCTGTTTTGTTCCGAGGACGACCTCCGCGGCGATACCGGGAATCCGGACGGTGAGTGGAAAGGTGCCGGCTACGTCTGCACGCCGCCGCTGCGCCCCAAGCACCACCACGATCACCTGTGGCGCGGCCTCGCGAACTACGACCTCCAGGTCGTCGCGACCGATCACTGCCCGTTCTGCATGAAGGATCAGAAGGAGCTCGGCCGCGGCGACTTCTCGAAGATCCCGAACGGCATGCCTGGCGTCGAGACCCGCCTCCACCTGCTCTGGGAGGGCGTGCGCGAGGGCAAGATCTCGATGAACCGCTTCGTCGAGATCACGTCCACCGCGCCGGCGAAGATCTTCGGCATGTACGGCAAGAAGGGCACGCTCGCCGTCGGCGCCGATGCCGATGTCGTCGTCTGGGATCCGAATCGCGAGAAGCTGCTGTCGAAGGACACGCTGCACATGCGCGTCGACTACTCGCCGTTCGAAGGCAAGACCGTGATCGGCACGCCGTCCCATGTCCTCTCGCGCGGCGAGCTCATCGTCGAGGACGACAAGTGGGTCGGGAAGCAGAAGCAGGGTCGCGGCCAGTTCCTGCGTCGCGGCACGTTCGGTCTGTGACTCACCAGGAATCGTAGCATTGTTCGGCGGCGTGGCTCGGCGGCAGAAAGTCTCGCCACAGCGCCGCGAGCTCGATCTCGATGGCGTCGAACGGGGCAGCGCGAACCCGTTCGTCGTCTGCGTGGGTCGCGATGAACGAGTAGGCGCCGTCGCGCAGCTGAAGCACCTCGAGCGATCGCATGCGCGGGCTGACGAGCCACACATACTCGATGCACGAGCGCGCGTAGATGCGCAGCTTCTTCAAGCGATCGTAGCGCTCGGTCGACTTTGACAGGATCTCGCAGACCCAGCTCGGCGCGACGGTGTGGAACGCGCCTTCGTCGATCCCCGGCTTCTGGTCGCGTCGCCAGCCGGCGATGTCCGGAACGCAGACATCCTCACCGAGGTGCAGCTCGGGCTCCGCCAGGATGATCCACCCACCGGGCCCGCCTCGTCAGCGCGCGAACGCCGGCTCGATGTCACCGATGAGTGTGGTGTACACGGAGCTGTGCGGCTTCGCGGGTCGCGGAGACAGCACGAGCTCGCCATCGAGGATCTCCGCGACCTTGTGCTCGGGAGCATCGACGATGTCCTGGTATGTCGCGCGGCGCGGCTTCGGCTCGGCCACGATCCACCGTAGCACGCGCCTCCGACGGTTCATCTCGCCATCAACGTCACGCGTTCGACGCGCGCGTTACGTGTCGCGATCACGAGCTCGCCCACTTCGACGACGAACCGATGCTCGATCCCGACGAGGATCGGCCCATTGTCGGTGTGCTTCACGAGCTGGCGCTGCTCGTACGGCGCGTCGGGTGGTAGCAGCATGTAGAGCGGATCGAACATCAGCTCGCGTGGCACGAGATCGAGGACGCGCCACGTGTTGTCGTAGCCGCCGACGATCGCGGTGATGTCGGCGAACTGCTCGTTCGCGCCGAGCTGGTACTCGCAGCGGACGTCGGACACCTGCTCGACCGACAGGATCGGTACGCCGAGCAAGACCGCTGCTTCATACGGATCGATCGTGTCGTACGTCGCGAGCTCGCGGATCATCTGCGCGGAGGTCATGACACCTGGAGCTGCCTCCACTCGATCCGTCGCACGAAATCCGTGACCACTGAACAGA
>JBBQEX010000031.1:0-89153 GCA_038321315.1 Haliangiales bacterium
GATCGCCAAGAAGTACACCAACCGCGGCCTGCAGTTCCTCGACCTGATTCAGGAAGGCAACATCGGCCTGATGAAGGCGGTCGACAAGTTCGAGTACCGCCGCGGCTACAAGTTCTCGACCTACGCGACGTGGTGGATCCGGCAGGCGATCACCCGCGCCATCGCCGACCAGGCGCGCACCATCGCCGCCGCCCCGCGCAAGATCAAGCGGGTCGAGGAAGAGGCGATGCTGCCGATGGACGAGCTGCGCACCAGCTACGGCGCCATCACCGCCGGCGAGCGCAAGGCCGAGAAGGCCAAGGCCGAATTGGTCGAGGCCAACCTGCGCCTGGTGGTGTCGATCGCCAAGAAGTACACCAACCGCGGCTTGCAATTCCTGGATCTGATCCAGGAAGGCAACATCGGTTTGATGAAGGCCGTCGACAAGTTCGAGTACAAGCGCGGCTACAAGTTCTCGACCTACGCGACGTGGTGGATCCGGCAGGCCATCACCCGCGCCATCGCCGATCAGGCCCGCACCATCCGCATCCCGGTGCACATGATCGAGACGATCAACAAGCTCATCCGGACCAGCCGCTACCTGGTGCAGGAACTGGGGCGCGAGCCCACGCCGGAAGAGATCGCCGAGAAGATGGAGCTTCCGCTCGACAAGGTCCGCAAGGTCCTCAAGATAGCGAAGGAGCCCATCTCGCTCGAGACCCCGATCGGCGAGGAGGAGGACTCGCACCTCGGTGACTTTATCGAGGACAAGTCGATCATCTCGCCGAGCGAGAGCGTGATCTCGGTGAACCTCGCAGACCAGACCCGGAAGGTCCTCGCGACGCTCACCCCGCGCGAGGAGAAGGTCCTCCGCATGCGCTTTGGCATCGGCGAGAAGTCCGACCACACCCTCGAGGAGGTCGGCCAGGACTTCGAGGTGACGCGCGAGCGCATCCGGCAGATCGAGGCCAAGGCGCTGCGCAAGCTGCGGCACCCGTCGCGCAGCAAGCGGTTGAAGGCGTTCGTCGAGAACTGATACCCTGATCGAGACTGCGCCGCGTTCTCGATAGCCTGAAGGCCGCCTGGCAAGCGGCGATCCGCGCGCCCCGAGAATGGATCGCGTGGGTTCGCGCGAACCCCGCACGCGTGATGGCGACCGTCTGGGTCGCCGGCATGTGCTGGTTCGTGTGGGTCGGCTATCGCCGCGCGTACCGCAAGCACCTCGCCGAGGTCGCGGCCGAGGCGCCGAAGCTGGCCGGCAAGCCCAAGCCGCCACCCGAGGTCGTGCAGATGCTCGACGTCGACGAGCTCAACCAGATCCGCAACGATCGGCTCCACGAGCTCGGGCTGCCCGGCGAGGGCGAGGACAAGGCGCCCGACGCGGCCACGGTGAAGAAGGCCCGCGAGGCGCGGATGAAGACCGTCGCCGCCGAGGGCGAGAAGGTGTTCGGCGACGGCGATGTCGTCGTCATGACCAAGGGCGGGATCGAGGGCTGGATCGCGCGCAACAAGGACAAGAAGGCGGATCCCGAGACGCTCGCGTGGCTGCGCGGCGAGGAGAAGAAGGACGGCATCAAGGCGTACGCCGAGTGGGCGGACGATGGCAAAGGCAACAGCATCGCGGGCTGGCTCGAGCGCGGGCAGAAGAAGAAGTCGGCGCTGGCTCCGGAAGCGGCAACGGCGCTCGCGGCGGGATCGGATGCTGGCTCGGGGTCGTCGGGCTCGGGGGGCTCGTCGGGCTCGGGCTCGGGCTCGAGCGAGATGCCGGTGGTGCCGCCGGCGCCGATCGCGAAGCCGAAGCTGACGACGGTCGAAGATGTCGCGGTCGCCGAGCCTGCGGTGGTGGTGGTCGTCGATCCGGCGGAGCGGTTCGATGCCTACGCGATCGGGGTCGCCGCGATCAGCGCGCTCGATCCGGTGGCGCGGCCGCACCGCGGCGCGCCGAACGCGGTCGACGCCGAGGTGCTGCGGACGCAGCTCGCGGCCGCGACGCCCGAGGTCGCGGTCGGCGTGACCAAGGGGCGGCTGATCGTCGACGTGCCGCTCGCGGTGTTGTACGCCGACGGCGCGCCGACCGAGCGCGGCCGCGCGCTGGCCCGCGCGCTCGGCGCCCTGCCCGACCAGGAGTTCCTGATCGCGACCGACGATCCCGACGCGACGATGGCGCTCGCCGCCGCGCTCGCGGTCGCCGGCGTGCAAGTCACGCGGATCTCGATCGGCGTCGCGCCGACCAGGGACCACGTGTCGATCGCGCTGATCGGAGGCAAGTCGTGAGCGACCTCGCGCCGTGCGCGCAACACGCCGACGTGCCCGCCGGGTGGCGCTGCGACGGCTGTCAGAAGCTTTTGTGCGGCGCGTGTACCGCGGCCGGCGTCAGCAATCAGTTCTACTGTGGCGTGTGCGGGAGTCTCGCGAAGCGCCTGATGATCGCGCGCACCGCACGGCCGCGGTCGTTCTGGATCGTCGAGACGCTCGCGTACCCGTTCAAGCAGGGCCTGCCGTTCGTCGCGCTGATGGGCCTGTTCCTCGCGATCGTCGGCTTCGGTGCCAAGCTGATCGCGCCGGACTCGCACGACCTCGACACGCCGGTGCTCGTCGTCCGCGTGCTCGCGATGGTGATCTACACGTTGCTCGTGGTCGATTCGACCGCGCGCGGCGGCCAGCGCGAGTCCGGGGCCGGCATGCGCCTGTTGCGTGGCCTCGCGGCGACCGCGGTCGTGTGGCTTCCGGGGCTCGCGTACGTCTACTTCGTCGGCGTGCCGCGGCTCGGCGGCGACGGCATCCTCTGGCTGTTCCTCGCGCTCGCGACGATCTACCTGCCGATCGCGCTGGTCGCGTCGGTCAACGACGTCACGCTCGGCGACGTCACCAGCCCGTGGAAGGTGTTCGCGATGCTCGGCCCGCTCGGCGTGCGCGGCGTGCGGCTGGTCGCGACCGTCGCGGTGCTCGGCGCGGCGACGATCCAGATCGCCAAGGCGACCGGCGGACACGTCCAGATCGCGACGCCGCTCGTCGGCGATCTCGTCGCCGTGCTGCCGGCGCTGATCGTGTTCACGATCCTCGCGCACGCGATCGGCCTCTACCCGCACATCCACGGCGAGCGACTCCACTGGGGCGCGGCCGAGACGTTCAGCGATCCGCTGCTGCCGCGCGCCCAGGCGACCGGCCAGCGCAAGCTGTCCGAGGTGCTCACGACCGAGAAGCTCACGCAGGGCTCCGGCGGCGGGAGCTCCGCGTCGACCAGCGTGCCGATCGAGGAGCGCAACGACGCGCGCCGGATCGCCGAGCTGATCAAGGGCGAGAACCTGCCGCGCGCGCTGCGACTCTACGAGGCCCGCCCGACCTGGAACCCGGCGACGTTCGACGATCGCCAGCTGCTCGCGCTCGGCAAGGCGGCCGCGCGCAGCAAGAAGCCCGAGCTCGCGCTCGCCCTGTACGCCGAGGGCATCTCCAGGGAGGGCCGCGGTGTCGCCCAGCTGTTGATCGCGCAGGGCCAGCTGTTCGGCGAGCTCGGTCGAGCGGCCGAATCGCGCGCCGCCTATCACAAGGTGATCGAGCTGTTCCCGAACAGCGACCCGGCCAAGATCGCCCAGCGCGCGCTCGAGTGATCAGGGCTCGATGCTCGCCGCGATCGCGTCGAGCTCGGTGTCCGAGGTCTGGTTCGCCGGCACCACGAACAGCGCGACGACGACCCGGTGCGCGCCGATCCGCAGGTGGACCACGACGTGCCGGCTCTCGCCGCCGTCGGTCGCGGTGCCGCGGCACTTCGCGGCGCGTGGGCCGAGCGCCTTGCAGCCCTCGCTGAAGTACACCGCGTGACCGGCGCCGAGCTGCGCGCTCGCGCCGGCCTCGGCCTCGCGGATCGCGAGCAGCGGATCCGAGGTCGCGAGCGGCAACACGGCGACGAACGCCTGCCGCGCGCCGCTCTCGACGAGCACCGCCTTGCTGTGCGGCGTCGGTGCGGGCGCGCGGGCCGCGAGGCGCCAGTCCGGCGGGAAGTGGATCGCCAGCTCGAGCGCGGCGATCCGCTCGATCTCGACGTCGGCGGCCGAGCGCGGCCGCGCGAGCCAGCCGATCGCGATGACCGAGACGACGGTGACGGCGATCGCGATCGCGCGGCGCGAGCGCGGCTTCGCCACGCTGGTCGCCGCAGCGGGCTTCGGGCGTGGACCGATCCGGACGACCGGCGGCTCGGGCGGCGGCTCGGGCACCGGCTCGGGCTCGGGCTCGGGCTCGGGCTCGGGCTCGGGCTCGACGACGACCGGTGCGGTCGACGCGCGCTTGGCGAACGCGACCGAGACCATCGACGGCTGCGGTGCCGCGATCGGTTCCGGGGCGGTCGCCTCGAACTCGACGAGCAGTGCGCCGAGACGCTCCATCGCGCGAACGTCGATGCCGACATCCCCGGCGAGCTGCACCGCGGTCGCGATGTGCGCGGGTGCGACCTTCGCGGCGCCGGCGACCGACACGAAGCCCGAGACGATCGAGCGACTGAACACGGCGATGTCCTCGGGCGCGCCGTTCGCGCGCAGCCACGCCTCGAAGGCGTCGACTCTCAGGCTCGCGAGACCGGCCACGTCACGCCCATCGCATCAGGGCAGAAATGTGTCGAGATCGAACGCGAGGTCCTCTTCGCGCGCGGTCATGCCGGCGACGCTGCGCCACGATCGCGCCGCGCCGCACGCCTGGCAGTACGAGATGTCCCGCCCCCCGCTGCGACCGAGGATCGCGTAGCGAATGACGGCCTGCTCGTGACACGCCGTACACTCGTGGAGGTAGACGTCCTCGCGCTTGAAGCCGCGCTTGCCGAGCTTGAATTCGAGCGTCCCGAGGTCCCGCGGCGGCATCGTCGCCATGATCGCATGGACCCTGGACGGATGTCCGCGGTGGCCGGCTCGTGATCATTGGTCCGACCGAGTGCGAACACGATTACGCGGTGGCTGCGCGATTACGCGCCTGCGAGGCCTTCGGAGATCGAAGTTGAAGCCGATCCCGCGTGTAGTTTCAACGAGATGCAAATTGTATGAGGTGGCATACGAAGTGCTGAAGCTCACCGGAGATGACCGACCGCGAAGCCAAAGCCCGTGCCGTGAAGATCCTCGCGAAGTCGATCTACCGTGACCTCGAGGCGCAGGGCTTCGACGAGAAGCAGATCGTCGCGCTGGCCACCGAGCTGATCTCGGAGGTCACGAGCAAGATGTCCGGCCAGAAGGCGCAGCAGCTCGCCTGATCTGATCTCGAACTGTTCGAGGAGTTCGACGAAGGGCGCACGCGTTGCGCCCTTTTCCATTTTCGGCGACCGGGCTAGGGTCCGCGGCACATATGGCGAAGACCCGCATCGGCATCAATGGCTTCGGTCGCATCGGTCGCGGTTTCGTGCGCTGCATGGCGGCGCACCAGGACGCGCTCGAGCTCGTCCTCATCAACGACCTCACCGACGTCGCGACGCTCGGCCACCTCCTCAAGCACGACTCGGTGCACGGCAAGTATCCCGGGAGCGTGGAGGTCAGGGATGCCGGCCTCGCGATCGACGGGCACCACGTCAAGATCAGCGCCGAGAAGGATCCGGCCTCGATCAAGTGGAAGGAGCTCGGGGTCGACATCGTGATCGAGTGCACCGGCCGGTTCGTCGACAAGGAGGGCGCGAGCAAGCACCTCCACGGCGGCGCCAAGAAGGTCCTGATCTCGGCGCCGGCCAAGAACCCCGACATCACGCTGGCCTGCGGCATCAACCTCGAGATGTACAAGCCGGCCGAGCACCACATCATCTCGAACGCGTCGTGCACGACGAACTGCCTCGCGCCGGTCGCCAAGGTGCTCGAGGAGACGTTCGGCATCGTGTCGGGCCTGATGACGACGATCCACTCGTACACCAACGATCAGCAGGTCCTCGACCTGCCGCACAAGGACCTGCGCCGCGCGCGCGCCGCGGCCCTGTCGATGATCCCGACGACGACCGGCGCCGCCAAGGCGCTGCGCGAGGTGCTGCCGTCGATGGCGAACAAGCTCGACGGCCTGTCGATCCGCGTGCCGACGCCGAACGTCTCGCTCGTCGATCTCGTCGTGAAGCTCGCGAAGCCGGCGACGGTCAAGGAGGTCAACGACGCGCTGCGCGCCGCCGCGGCCGGCCCGCTGAAGGGCATCCTCGCGGTGTCCGACGAGCCGCTCGTGTCGTGCGACTACAACGGCGACCTGCACAGCTCGACGGTCGACGCCGCGCTGACCTCGTCGATCGGCGACCTCGTCAAGGTGATGGCCTGGTACGACAACGAGATGGGCTACTCGCAGCGCCTGTTCGACCTCGCCACGTTCGTCGCAGGGAAGCTGTAGTCGTGCCGCTCCCCGGCGGCATCAAGTCGGTCTCCGAGCTGGCCGTCGAGGGTCGCCGGGTGTTCGTGCGCGTCGACTTCAACGTGCCGTTCGACAAGGGCACCAAGAAGATCAGCGACGACGCGCGGATCACGTCGACGCTGCCGACGATCAAGCACCTGATCGAGCGCGGTGCGCGCATCGTGCTCGGCTCGCACCTCGGGCGCCCCGACGGTCAGGTCAAGCCCGAGCTGTCGCTCGAGCCGGTCGCGATGCGGCTCGCCGAGCTGCTCGACCTCGATGTCACGCTGGCCGACGAGCCGGTCGGCGATGGCGCGCGCAAGGTCGTCAGCGACCTGCGCGATGGTCAGATCGCGATGCTCGAGAACCTGCGGTTCGCCGCGGCCGAGGAAGCCAACGAGGAGCAGTTCGCCCGCGCGCTCGCGTCGTACGCCGATGTCTACGTCAACGACGCGTTCGGCACCGCGCACCGGGCGCACGCGTCGACCGCGGGGATGGCCAAGTTCGTCGCCGAGAAGGGCGCGGGCTTCGTGATGGCCAAGGAGATCGAGTTCCTCACGCGGCTGCTCGGCGACGTCGACAAGCCGTACATCGCGGTGATCGGCGGAGCCAAGGTGTCCGACAAGATCGAGGTCCTCGACGCGCTGCTCGACCGGGTCAGCGCGATCGTGATCGGCGGCGCGATGGCGAACACGTTCCTCGAGGCGCAGGGCAAGCAGCTCGGCAAGAGCAAGGTCGAGCGCGACAAGCTGCCGATCGCCCGCAACTTCCTTCGCAAGGCCGTCGAGGCCAAGGTCGCGATCCACCTGCCGACCGACGTCGTGGTCGCGACCTCGATCGACGAGCCCGACTCGGCGCGCACGCTGTCGGTCGACGCGATCAGCGAGTACCAGATGGCGCTCGACATCGGCCCGGTGACGATCGAGGCCTACAAGAAGGTGCTCGGCGCGGCCCGCACGGTGTTCTGGAACGGCCCGATGGGCGTGTTCGAGAAGCCGCGGTTCGCGGCCGGCACGATCGCGGTCGCGCGCGCGCTCGCCGACAACAAGCTCGCCCTGACCGTGGTCGGCGGCGGCGACTCCGCGGCCGCGATCGCGCAGGCCGGGCTCGCCGACAAGGTCTCGCACGTGTCGACCGGCGGTGGCGCGTCGCTCGAGTTCGTCCAGGGCCTCGACCTGCCCGGCATCGCCGCCCTGCGCCCGTAAGCTACGGCGCGCCCCACGCCTTGCGTCCGTGGCCGTCGAGCCCGAGATCCATCCGGCCGACGAACGCGCCGACGTGGAGCTGGATCGATTCGATCGCCCGGCCAAGCGTCGGCAGCGTCGTGTCCGTCGCACCCTTGGCGAGGTGCACGGTGATCGTGCGCAGCGCCACGAAGTGGTGGTCGAGCAGCTCGATCGCGACGTCGCCGAGCTCGTTCGCGCTCTCGATGTGGAGCACGTTCGCGGCGATCGTGGTCTTCGGGCGGTGGCGACCGAGCCCGGTCTCGTCGCCCGGGCGCGTCGGTCGCGGGATCGAGAGCTCGACGGCGATCGTCGGCTCGGCGGGTGCCGTCGCGGTGTAGCTCGCCGCCCACGGCGACGCCCCCGCGACGCTCGCCGCGCCCGCGTCGTCGAGCCGGTGATCGAGCGCGCCGGTGTGCTGATAGGCCCGCGCGACCGGCCCCACCATGAGGCGCGGCGGGCCGCCGGTGTCGACGACGAACACGCCGAGCCGCGGCCCCTTGGCGCCGACGTAGTGGATCCCCTGGTGCCCGTTGGTATCGAACGTCGCGTAGTCGGCGATGAACGCGGCCTCCTTGAACGCGACGTCCTGGAACGGGAACAGATCGAGGTACCAGCCGTCGTAGGTCGCGATCGGAAACGACCCGTTGTAGTCCCACGCGGACGACTCGCGCATCTCGACGATGTCGCCGAGGAACCGCTTCGCCTCGCCGGACAGCGGCCGATCGGCGAGCTCCTCGCGCGCGAGCGCGACGAGCACGCGCAGGAGGCGCTCGAGGCGCGTGAAGTACGTCTTGCCGTGGGTCTTGTCGGCCGGGTCGAGCGCCGCGAACACGGCCTTGCCGCGCGCCGCGTAGTCCGCCAGCGCGACGTAGGTGTCGAGCGCCGGCTCGACGTAGCCGTCGGGGATGTCGCAGCCGCTCTGGTCGTAGACCTGCGCGGCGATGAGGACGTGGTTGTGCCGGAGCTGGCCGTACGCCGCGAGCGCGCTGTCGAGCCGCAGATCCTGGAACGGCTCGGTCGCCATGAACGTCGGCCGCGCCCCGGCCGGCGTGATCGCGAGGCCGCGGATCGCGGCGAGCCACGCACCGTACAGATCGGCGCCGACCGGCGCGTGCGTCAGCTGATCGCGCGCGTCGTGCAGCCGGGCCATCACCTCGGGTGTCGTCGCGACGTACGCGAGCGCGCGATCCTGGCCGAGCATGTAGCCGACCTCGGCCGCCTGGAGATCGGGACCGCGGTCGTGGATCACGGTGCCGAGCGCGACGGTGTCCGGCGTGATCCGCGGGCCGATCATCGTCGCGATCGCCGGCAGCTGGGCGACGTTTGGCATCGGGTGCACGTTGACCGTGCGCTGGTAGGTGTCACCGATCGCCGCGCGGAGGCGCGCCGCGGCGTCCGGATCCGCGAGGTTCGTGATCTTCGCCTTCGCGCGCAGCCTGGCGAGCTCGGCGAACGGGACGTCCTCGCGCTTGCCGGCGAACGCGGTCCACGCGCGATCGATCGCCGCGAGGTCGGCGCTCGCGTGGCTGCGATCCGCGAGCTCGGCGAGCGCGAGCGCGTCGAGCGCCTCGCGCGGCGTCTCGCGGGGATCCGGAATGTTCCCGGGTTGCGAGCTGCGCGAGTCGCGCGACACCAGGTTGAACTCGGTGCGCGACAGCCACATCGCGGCGCGAAAGTAGCGCTCGAGGTCCGCATCGTTCGCGTAGTGACCGCGCGGGGTGTACATGCTGGCGTCGAACGATCGGACGCGGCCGAACAGCTCGACCTCGGTCTTGGGCCCCGCCGCGAGGATCTTGCGAACGAGGCGCTGCGCGGCGACGTCGACCTTGCCGAGCTCGCTCGGGACCTCGTCGCAGCACGAGTCGTTGCGACTGGTCGCGAGCAGCGTGCGCGCGACGGTGAGGTAGAGATCGAGATCGCTGGCGACGTCGTCGGGGAGCACCTTCGCCTCGGCCGCGAGCCCGCAGTGCATCGCGCCGAGCGCCGCGTCGAGGTGCTTGAGGAGCTTCTGCCGCTCGAGCGAGGCGACGAGCTGGTCGTGGGACGCATACACCGCGTGGAGGATGGAGTCGGCGCTGACGTAGACCGGCAGCTCGCCGCGGTGGATGTCGGAGTACGCGCTCGTGTAGTTGTCGTACGCGAGCCGCGCGGGGACGACGAACCCGTTCTGCGCCAGCTGCTGCTCCTCGGCCGCGTCGAGCGCGAGCCCGCCGCGGACGAGATCGCGAAACCCGGGCGGGCTCCGGTGATCCCAGCCCGCCCGGCGCGACGTCGCCGGTCGCGGGGTCGGCGCGCGCAGGATCCCGGCCTCGAGATCCTCGCGGATCCGGACATCGCAGACGCCCTCGCGCGGCCGCGTCTTGTCGCGCTCGCGCGTCTTCTCATCGAGCGTGCGCCCGCTATCGCCGCCGCCGCCCGGCTCGAGCTCCGGCTCGTAGGTGCTGACCTCCTCGCTCGGATCGTCGTCGCGGTACGACTCGTACTCCGGCCACACCGACTTCTTGCAGCGGTGCGGCTTCCACTCGGGGATCGGATCCTCCTCGACAACGACCGGCGCGACGACGACCGGCGCGACGATCGGGGGCGCCGGGGTCGCAGCGACGACCGGGGCAGCAGGTGGTGTCGGGCGCGCCGTGGTCGAGCCACACGCCGCGAGGGTGATCAGGAGGCCGAGGTTTCGCACGCGCATCTGACCGGCGGCTCGCGCCCGAGCTTGGGGGCCACACCGTCGAATCTGCAGGTTTTTTCTCGCCGCAACCGCGCCCGCGAACGCGTGTCCATCTACGCTGGCAGCACGATCATGCGGAGCCACGACGTCGTCGCGGCGAACGTCTGGGTGCTCGCCACCTTGCCCGCGCTCGTCGTCGCGATCGTGGTCGCGGTCGTGGTGCCGCTCGTGCTCGCGGTCACCGGCGTGCCGGCGCGGCTGCGGCTCGCGGCGTGGATCGCCGGCGCGATCGCCGCGATCGGCCTCTGCGCGGTCGACGCCGGCACGATCGCGGTCGTCACGATCGCGCCATACGCCGCGGTGTGCGCGATCGCCGGCCTCGTCGGGATCTCGCGCCTGCGCCGCGGGCCGACGAGCCAGATCGCGCTCGCCGTCGCCCTGATGTTCCTGCCGGCGGCGGCGATGTGGCTGGTCGCCGCGCGCGCCGGCTACGCGCTGCTCGGCTATCCGCCGTTCTGGGTGATCCTGACGGCGGCGCACTTTCACGTCGCGGGGGCGTGCCTGATCGCGATCGCGGGACGCGTCGCGGCCGCGCGCGGCGGCCGGCTCGCGCCGGCGATCGCGATCGGATGCATGGCGGCGGTCCCACTCACCGCGGCCGGCATCTACGGGCCGCGCTGGCTCGAGCTCGGCGCCGCGCTCGTGATGGCGGTGTCGGCGTTCGGCGTCGGTGGGCTCCTGGTGACGACGCGCGGGATCGCCAAGCGCATCGCCGGGGCGGTCCTCCTCGGATCCATGCCGCTCGCGGGCGCCTATGCCTTGCGCGACCAGGCGCAGCCATTCGTCCTCGGCGGCCTCGACCCGCTGGCCTCGATGGTGATCGCCCACGGGGCGCCCAACGCCCTGGCATTCGCGCTGATCGCGCTCGCCGCGTTCGCCGGTGAGACTTCTTCCGATCCGAAGTCGTCGGCCGAGAACTGAGTCTGCCCGACGGTTCGCGGTATATTTCAGTCAATGACCGCGATTGCTCGCGAAGCGAGCAGCCCGAGCGAAGCGTGGGGTCAATGACCGCGATTGCTCGCGAAGCGAGCGGTCGATGGCCGTGAAGCGGTTGGCGATCTTCGACCCTTCGGGCCGGCTGGCCCAGGAGGTCGAGCCCCTGGCCGCCGAGGTCGGTGTTCGCATCGTCACGGTGAACGCGGCCGAGGCGATGACGATCACCGGCGTCGCCGCGATCCTGGTCGCGCCGGGCGTCGCGACGGAGCTCGGCCCGGTCCCCGACGGCAGCGCGCCGCGCTGGGTGATCGGCGCCGCCGACAACCCGGGACGGATCGCGGGCGCGGCAGCGAGCGCCGGCGCGAGCGGCGTCCTGCTCACGCCGCTCTCGGTCGAGGCGATCGACGCGGTCGCACACATGGATTCGACGTCGCCCGACATCGACCTCGCCCGCGCGCGCGGCCTGATCGCGACCTCGCTGATCAACCTCGCGGGTGACGCGGTCGAGACGTTGAAGGCGGTCGCCGAAGGCTTCACCGCGCACGACTGCATCGTGTGGTGGCGCGACGGCAACCAGATGACGCCGACCGCCGCGCGGCCGAGCCCGACCGACACCTACCGTGCCCAGATCGCCGCGGCGTCGCGGATCGCGGCGGCCGCGGCCGGCACCGTGATCGGCTCGGGGCCTCGCCCGCCGTCGGTGATCGCCGAGCCGCTGCGCTCGAGCCCGACCGAGGTTGCCGGCCTCGTCGCGATCATCAGCGACTCGGGCCGCCGGTTCTCGGCCGCCGAGCGCACCGATCTCAAGGCGATCGCGGCGCGGCTCACGCGCGAGCTGTCGTGGCTCACCGGCCATCGCCGGCTGGTCGCCGAGGGCGAGCGCCTGCTGGCGTCGAGCCTCCACGATCCGTTGACCGGCACGATGACGCGCGGCGCGTTCGAGCAGACGATCGCGCACGAGGTCGCGGCCGCGGCCCGCCGCAACGAGCGCATCACGCTCGCCGTGCTCGACGTCGTCGGCATGCGCAAGATCAACCTGCAGAACGGCCACCGGGCCGGCGACGAGGTGCTCGCCCAGGTCTCGGCGCGCGTGCGCGCGACCGTGCGTGGCAACGATCCGATCGGTCGGCTCGGCGGCGACGAGCTCGCGATCGTCCTGATCGCGGCGAACGACGACCAGGCGGTGCTCGTCGCGCGCAAGCTGATCCACAAGATCCAGAGCGAGCCGATCCGCGTCGAGGAGCTGTCGACCTCCGG
Organism: Haliangiales bacterium; assembly: GCA_038321315.1. Classification (GTDB taxonomy): domain Bacteria; phylum Myxococcota_A; class Polyangia; order Haliangiales; family Haliangiaceae; genus JABFXX01. Next base: position 12,457 of record JBBQEX010000031.1, read on the forward strand.
CGAGCCGGTCGTCAAGAACCTCGACGTCCAGGTCCGCATGGTGGTCACCGAGATCGCGACCGGCGAGCGCAGCGGCGAGGCCGCGGTCGCCCGCTGCTACAGCGCGCTGCGCACCGCGCCGGTCGGCGACGTCTGCGTCGTCGATCCCGCAGAGCGCGTCGACTCGACGACGCAGACCGACGGCGGCTCGCTGTCGGCGGGCACGATCCTCGGCGGCTCGTACCGCGTCGTGCACGAGCTGTCGCGCGGCGCGATGGGCGTCGTGTATCGCGGCGAGGATCTCGGCCTCGGTCGCCAGGTCGCGATCAAGGTGCTGCGCTCCGACCTCGCGTCGGACCGCGATCTCGTCGCGCGGTTCCGCGCCGAAGCCGGCATCCTGGCGTCGCTCCATCACCCGAACCTCGTCCAGGTCTACGCGCTCGGCGAGCACCAGGGCGACGTCTACTTCGTGATGGAGCTCGTCGAGGGGCAGCCGCTCTCCGAGGTGCTGCGCCAGACGATCGAGCGCCAGGAGTGGTTCCCGACCGAGGCGATCAGCCAGATCACGACGGAGATCGGCGACGCGCTCGACGCGATGCACGCGGCCGGCCTCATCCATCGCGACGTCAAGCCAGCGAACATCCTGCTCGATCGCGAGAAGGATCGCGCGGTGCTCGTCGATGTCGGCGTCGCGGTCAAGGCCGGCGATCAGCGCGACGCCGCCGGCACGCCGGGCTTCGCCGCACCCGAGTCGTTCCTCGAGCAAGAGGGCACGCCGCAGACCGACGTCTACGGCCTCGCCGCGACGGTGTACTCGATGCTCGCCGGCCGGCCGCCATTCGGCTCGGGCCCGGCGCCGCAGGTCGTCCAGCGCCAGCTCCACGACGCGCTCACCCCGCCGTCGCGCGCGCGACCGGCGCTGTCGGAGGCGGTCGACGCGGTCGTCGCCAAGGCGCTGTCGCCCGCGCCGCGCAAGCGCTGGGCCTCGGCGTCGACGTTCGCGATCGCGTTGAAGCGCGCCCTCGAGCGCACCGGCTCCGACACCACGCCGCCGCCGTCCGCGGCCAAGGCGCGCGCCGTGACCGATCCGATCGTCGCCGAGGTCCAGTCGCTGCTCGTGCCGACGACCGGCATCACGCACGACGATCTCGCGACCCCGAACAGCGGCAACGCGTTCCCCGGCGCGCGGGCTGGCAAGCGCGTCCGCGCCGCGCACCTCCGCGTGCTGTCTCGCATCCTTCGCCACAACCTCGGCGAGTCCGGCATGGCGAAGATCGCGTCGGACTTTCCGCTGATGGCGCGCGCCCTCGCGCCGACGCTCGCGCCGCTCGGCTGGATCGACCTCGCCGATCTCGTCGCGATCTTCGCGCGCGTGAAGCTGATCGTCACCAACCCGCTCGTGCCGCGCAAGGTCGGCCGCGGCACGATGAGCGCGACGTTCCCGCGTCTGTTCGGCGCCGAGCCGACCTCCCTGCCGGTCGAGACCGTGCTGGCGGCCATGCCGACGTTCTGGGCGCGCTACCACGACTGGGGCGACGTCGTCGTCGACGTCCACCCCGGTGGCGGCGCCGCCGACGTCAGCCTGCTCGGCCACCCGGGCTCGACGGACATCTGCGCCATGGTCGGCGCCGAGCTCGAGCGCATCGTCGAGCTCACCGGCGCCGAGGCCGTCGGCGCGACCCACACCGCCTGCATGTGCACCGGCGGCGAGCGCTGCGACTACCGGCTCAGCTGGACCACGCCGCACCCGTGATACTGATCCGACATGCGCACGCCGTTCGTGGTCGGTAACTGGAAGCTGCACAAGACGATCAACGAGGCGCTCGCGCTCGTCACCGAGCTGAAGAATCACCTCGGGCCGGTCAAGGGCGTGCAGGTCGGCGTCGCGCCGAGCTTCGTCGCGATCCCGGCGGTGGCCAAGCGGCTCGAGGGCACCGGCATCGCGACCTGCGCGCAGGATGTGTTCTGGGAGATCAGCGGCGCACACACCGGCGAGGTGTCGGGCCCGATGATCGCGGATGCCGGCGCGACCTGGGCGATCGTCGGCCACAGCGAGCGCCGCCAGTTCTTCGGCGACACGGTCGAGAGCGTCGGCAAGAAGGCGAAGGCGGCGATCGATGCCGGGCTCGGCGCGATCGTGTGCGTCGGCGAGTCGCTCGCCGAGCGCGACGGCGGCCGCACGCTCGACGTGGTCGACGCTCAGCTCGCGGGTGCGCTCGCCAGCATCACGAAGGGCGTGCTCGCGCAGCTCGTGATCGCGTACGAGCCGGTGTGGGCGATCGGCACCGGCCGCACGGCGACCCCGGCGCAGGCGCAGGAGGTCCACGCGCACATCCGGAAGCAGCTGGCCGTTCGCTACGGCCAGGACAACGCCGAGACGATCCGGATCCAGTACGGCGGGTCGGTCAAGGCGAGCAATGCCGAGGCGCTGATCGCCGAGAAGGACATCGACGGCGCGCTGGTCGGCGGGGCCTCGCTCGAAGCGGCTGATTTTATTGCGATCGTGAAGGCCGCCCGCGGCGGCTGAGCCTTGCAACGCCGAGGAGCATGGGCTAGAAGTCAGGTCCGTTCATGTCGACCCTGATCACCGTTCTCCACATCATCGTCTGTCTGTTCCTGATGCTGACGGTGCTGCTCCAGTCCGGCAAGGGTGGCGGCATGGGCGCTGCCTTCGGCGGCGGCAACGCGGCCACGGTGTTCGGCGGCTCGGGCGCGGGGTCGTTCCTGCGCAACCTGACCGCCGGTGCCGGCACGATCTTCATGCTGACGTCGATGGTCCTCGCGTTCATCTCGAGCCACAACTCGGCCGACTCGCTCGAGAAGTTCGGCGAGCAGCAGGCGACGCTGGCGGAGCAGAAGGACAAGGCGAAGGAGAAGGCCGTCGAGGACGCCAAGAAGGCCGGCAGCGGCTCGGGCTCGGCTTCGTCGACGCAGATCCAGCTCCCGAACGGCTCGAACGTCCCGCTCGAAGGGCTCCCGGAGATGCCCACGATCACGGTCGGCTCGGGTTCGGCGACGACTCCGGCTCCGACGACTCCGGCGACCGGCTCGGGTTCGGCCGCGCCCAAGGCGACGCCGCCGGTCACGCCGCCCGCCGCGCCGAAGGCGATCCCGACGCCCGCCGTTGTCGCGCCGAAGGCACCCACGCCGACGCCGGCACCCGCGCCGGTGATGCCAACGCCCGCGCCGACGACGCCCGCGCCGACGACGCCGGCACCCGCGCCGGTCTCGCCGCCGACGAACCCGTAGTCGCGACGTCGTCGTCGGAGTCGTGGTAAATCACGACCATGGCGCTGCGCTTCGCGAAGTATCACGGCATCGGCAATGACTTTCTCGTCGTCGATCTGCGCACCGCGAGCGCGGCCGACGCGGCGAGCTGGCAGGATCCCACGCGCGTCGTCGCGCTGTGCGACCGGCGGTTCGGAGTCGGCGGTGACGGCGTGCTCGCGATCCTCCCCGGCGACCCCGGCGCGGATGCCCGGATGCGCGTGCTCAACAGCGACGGCAGCGAGGCCGAGATGTGCGGCAACGGCATCCGGTGCGTCGCCAAGGAGCTGTTCGATCGAGGCGGCGTTGCGAAGCCCGAACTCCAGATCGACACCGGCGCCGGCCGCCTCGCGTGCGCGATCACCGCGGTCGACGGCGTCGCGACCAGCGTGACCGTGAAGATGGGCGCGCCGCGGCTGTCGCGCGCCGAGATCCCGATGACCGGCCCCGGTGCCGAGCGCTGCATGGAGCAGCCGCTCGAGCTCGCCGGCGCGACCCGTGCGATCACCGCGGTGTCGATGGGCAACCCGCACGCGATCACGTTCGTCGGCTCGCGCGACGAGGCGCGCGCGCTGGCCGAGTCGGTCGGTCCGTCGGTCGAGCACCACGCGTGGTTCCCGCAGCGCACCAACGCGGAGTTCGCGTTCGTGAAGTCGCGCGGCGAGATCGATCTCGTCGTGTGGGAGCGCGGCTGCGGCATCACGATGGCGTGCGGCACCGGCGCGTGCGCCACCGCGGTCGCCGCGGTGCTCACCAACCGCACCGATCACGTGGTGCGCGTGAACCTGCCGGGCGGCACGCTCGCGATCGAGGTGCTGCGCGACCTGTCGAACGTGCTCATGACCGGCCCGGCGACGCGCGTGTTCGACGGCGTCCTGTAGCGGCTACGCCGGCGTCGTCGCGTCGGGCGGCGTCGCGGTCTCGGGCGTCGGATCGAGCAGCTCCTTGCGATAGACCAGGCGGCCGCAGCGCGGGCAGGTCTCGATCGACTTCATCTGCGCGAGGATGTTGTTGAGCTGCGGGGGCAGCGCCATGTGGCAGCCCTGGCAGACGCCCTTCACCACCGCCGACACGCCGTTGCCGCGCTTGGCGACCAGCGAGTCGTAGATCTTCAGCCACTGCTTCTCGACCAGGCCGCGGGCGACGTCGCGGGCGACCTTGGCCTCGGCGAGCGCCTGCTTGGCGGCGTCGAGCTGATCGGCGATCGCGGCCTCGCCCTTGGCGAGCTCGCCGCGGAGCCCCTCGACGTCCTTGTCGCGGGTCTCGAGCTGACCCACCGACGTCGCGGTCGTCTCGTTGATCTTCTTCAGCTCGGTCTCGCGATCCGAGATCGCCTTGCGCTTGTTCTCGACCTCGCGGCTCGAGGCGTTGAACTCCTTGCTGTTCTTGCTCGCCTGGAACTTCGCCTGCGCGGAGCGCAACGCCTCGCGCTCCTTGTCGATGTAGTCGCGCTGCGACTTTTGCCACGTTTCGGTCTCGGACAGCTTGCCGCGCTCGACCGCGAGCATGCCCTCGAGCTTCGCGAGGTCCCGCCGGAGGGGCTCGAGCTTCGCGGGGATCTGGGTGACGGAAGCCTCGAGCTCGCGCACCTTGTTGTCCGACGTCTGTAGTTCCAGAAGATGAACGAGCTGTTCGCGCACTGCTTACCTTTCGACTGTCACGTGGGCCCACCTGGGCTCGAACCAGGGACCCACCGGTTATGAGCCGGCCGCTCTAACCAACTGAGCTATGGGCCCGTCCGTATCGTGGGGCACACTATCAGGTTGCCAGGAATGGACAATAGTTGCGGGGTCAGATGCCTCGCGCGCACCACGCGTGCTGGCGCTATACTTCCGTCGATGCGATTTGCAAATGTTGCGCGGGTGATCGCGCTCTCGGCCGCGTGTCTCGCGGCGGTTGGCTCGGCGAGCTCGACGTCGAACAACCCCCCACCGCAACAGAGCAACACCGCGATGAACACGGCCCCGCCGAGTCAGCCGATGGATCCATCGCGCTCGCTCGGGTTGTGGAAGTCGACGTTCGGCGCGGTGAAGATCGAGGCCGACAACAGCAAGGGCGGCATCAGCGCCGGCGCGGTCCAGGGCATCTGGGTCTATCAGCGTCACGGCGAGGAGGTCGTCGGTTACTTCAACGGCACGCTGCGCGGCAACGTCCTCCAGTTCACCTGGCAGGAGCCGAACAACCCGCCGCTGACCGGCGCGGGCTACGTCGTGTTCGAGGCGAGCGGTCGCCAGTACGCGGGTCGGTGGTGGAGCGATCGTCGCGATCGCGTCGGCGACTGGAACGGCTGGCGCAACGCGCCGCAGGAGGCCGGCAACACGTACGGCGGCCAGACCTACGGCGGCGGCGCGCCGAATCCGTACGCGCGTCCGAACCCGGGGTACGGAGGTCAGGGCTACGGCGGCTATCGTCCGCAGCCGCAACCGCAGCCGTATCAGCAGCCGCAGCCGTATCAGCCATACCCGCAGCAGCCGCAGCAGCCGACGTATCCCCAGCAGCCGCAACCGTATCCGCAGCAGGGGCCGCAGCCGTATCCGCCGCAGCCGCCGGCGCAGAACCCGTACGGTCCGCAGCCGCAGCCCCAGCCGCAGGGACCCAATCCCTACGGTCCACAGCAACCGCAACCGCAGCAGCCTCCGACGCGCGGCTACTACTGACGCGGCGCGAGTCGCTCGGCGATCGTGAACAGCGCGTCGCGCCGGGTCGTGATGATATTGCCCGCGGCACGCGCGATACCGGCCACCGGCTCGGGCGGCTGCTCGGCGAGGAACTCGTGTGCCGTGAGCGCCCCGCCCCACCACCGGCGCGCGCTCTCGACGCCGACCATCATGCGCTCCTCGCCGATCACCTGATGAAGGAACGCGCCGAGCGGTGACGGCCCGGTGTCGAAGCTCGACTCCGACGCGCGACCGTCCTTGAGCAGGCGATGCAGCGGCGGATCGAGATCCTTGGCGTCCGCGAGCCGCGGCAGGAAATCTTCGATGCGCTTGATCTCGGTCGCCTGACGCACGGTCTGCTTCAGGCCGCCCATGAAGTAATCGATCGGCACGTCACCACCGGTGATCTCCGAGAGCGCCTCGACCAGCGAGATCGAGTACAGCTTCGCGCGCAGGTAGCGCACCGCGAGCTCGAGGTTGCCCGACGCGCGCGCGACACGCCTCGCGTGGATCTCCGGCTTGGGCTCGTCGCCGTAGGTGTGGAACACGCGCTCGGCCGGCAGCCACGCGAGGAACGCCTCCATCTTCTGCAGCGCGCGGCGATAGTCGCGCACGGTGTAGACCAGCGGCGAGTGAAGCTCGGGGTTGCTCTCGGGCAGGAGCTTCCACGTGTTGTCGAGGAAGCGCGCGGCGTCGTTCTCGGCGAAGTTCTGGACGTCGCGGTTGCCGAAACGAACGGCGCGCTCGATCGCGCCGTCGATGTCGGGGTGGTGAAGCGCGGCGACGCGCGCGCGCAACCCGGGCACCGGATCGACGCGAAACGGGATCGTCTGCTCGATGCACGCGGCGAGCGCGATGCGCTGGTCGCGATCGAGCGCGTGCTCGAGCTGCACGACGGCAACCAGCGCCGACGCCAGCTCGTTGAGCGCGGTCGTCGGCGTGACCAGATCGCCGACCTTGCGGTCGAACACGACGAGGACGTCGCCGGTGACCTCGCGCATCGCGCCGGGCTGGATCCGCCAGCCGTCCTTTTCATGCACGAGCAAGCTGTCGAGGAACGGCTTCAACGAGCGCGGCGGGCCCTGATCGACCTGGTAGTAGATCGCGTCGTGATAGAGCGCCGCGATCACCTCGATCGGGTCGCCCTCACGCGCGAGCTCGATGACGTGGTCGTGGTTGTGGAACTCGCGACCATCGGCCGACAGCGCGCCGTGGATCGAGAAGCCCCACTGCTCGATCTCGCGCGTCGTCGCCGCCGATCCGAGGTCGTGGAGGGCGCGCCACAGCGCGTTCACGATCTCGTGTACGGGCGACGGCTGAAGCTCCACGTGACCGACGCTAACAGAAGTGCCCACCCGCCGGAGAGATCGTTAAGCCGAGTTCTGTCACCGTTGCCGGTTGGCGACCATTCATCTAGGCCCACCGTTACCAGTGGGCTCGAGCGACCAACCCGGAGCCATCGCGCGGGCAACGCGGCCCCTGTCTGGTCTTGCTTCAGGTGGGGTTTACCGTGCCCTCCCCGTCACCGAGGAGGCGGTGCGCTCTTACCGCACCCTTTCACCCTTACCGAGCTGTACGAGCCTCGGCGGTTTGCTTTCTGTTGCACTGTCCTGCGAGTTGCCTCGACTGGCCGTTAGCCAGCACCTTGCCCTTTGAAGCCCGGACTTTCCTCCCGTGTTTCGCTTTCGCTACGCACCGGCGGTCACCTCGATCTCTCCGACGAGTGGGCGGTTCACTGATACCAGATTCCTTCGGGGAGCAGAAGGGCAGAAGGGTTTCGAGTACGAGTACGAGTACGAGTACGATCTCGCGCCCGCGACCTCGCAAGCCCACGATCCGAGCCGACGATCCGAGCCGACGATCCGAGCACGCCCACGATCCACGCCCACGCCCACGATCCACCCCCACGCCCACGCCCCACGCCCACGATCCACGACCACGAGCACGACCACGCCTACACCTTCGCCTTCGACACGCCCCACGACCTGGCACTCCCACGAACGATCCAAGCCCACGACCTCGGGTTCGGGTCGGGCGACGAATCGAGGTTTGGGCTCGTGTCGGCCAGTGGCGTCGCCTTACCGGTGGCGTCGCCTTACCCGCGTCGTCGCCTTACCCTCGTACTCGTACTCGTACTCGATCCTCCTCGATCTCCTGCTGCCTCTTGCCCACGTGCGTTCCTGAAGCCCACCGAAGCGTCAGCCTCCGTCGTCCGCCGACCATCAGACGCCAGCAGGGAGCTGATTATAGACTCCGTTGCGGAGGTTCCTCCGGATCGTCATCGCCTCGCGGACGACCTTGATCATGTCCTTGATCGGGTTGACGCGCGAGCGACCGTCGTCGCTCCACTCGACGCCGACCTCGCTGATGGCGTAGCCCTCGCGGCGCGCCACCGCGAGGATCTCGAGGTCGAAGGCCCAGCCGTCGATCGTCGCGCGCTTGAACAGGTCGCGCGCCGCCTCGGCGGTGAACGCCTTGAACCCGCACTGGGTGTCACGCACGCCCGGGACCAGCGAGCGCTGGATCACCTTGTTCGCGATCCGGCTCCACCAGCGGCGATAGAACGGCTGATAGACATCGGTCTTGGCCCCCTCGACGTAGCGCGAGCCGATCGAGATCTCGGCCTTGCAGCTGATGATCGGCGCGAGCAGGTTCGGCAGCTGCTCCGGTGGCATCGAGCCGTCGGCGTCGCACATCACGCGGATCTGACCGCGCGCCGTCAGCATGCCGAGGCGCACGGCGGCGCCCTTGCCGCGGTTCGGCATCTGCCGCACGAGCTGCAGGTGCGGGATGGTCGCCATCTTCAGCGACACGACCTGACACGTGTTGTCGATCGAGCCGTCGTCGACGACGAGGATCTCGTAGCGCAGCGGCTGGCTCTCGAGAAAGCGCGAGATGCGCTCGAGCGTCGGCGTGATGCGGTGCTCCTCGTTGTAAGCCGGGATGACGATCGAGAGGTCGACGAAACGCGTGGTGAGTTCGGACATGACCATGCTCCTTAAGCCGCGACCGGGTTGCTGCGAAACACGAGGCGACGCTGCGCCGGGTAGGTCCACGCGACGAAGATCGCGGCGGCGCACACCAGCTTGGCGAGGACGAGGGGAACTCCGAGCGTGACCGCGACGAGCTTCATCGCGAGCGCCATGAACAGCGCCGTGGTGATCGCGACGCCGGCGAACCGCGCGAGCTGCGCGATCGTGATCGGCGTGTGATCGCGGAACGCGACGTACTTGTTCATCGCGAAGCAGACGACCGCGCCGACCGTGGCGGCGATGAACGTCGCGACCGGGATGGCCATGCCGACGTGCTGCACCAGCACCACCAGCGTGGTGACGTCGGCCGCCGTGCCGACCGCTCCGCCGAGCCCGGCGGAGACCATCTGCTTCTTCATGACTCGGGTAATGAGCACCCGATGTGCCAGCCGGCGCGGTGCGGCAAGCTCCCGAAATCTCGTGCCGCGAGCGTCAGACGTTCGTCAGGTAGTTGCGGTAATCGCGGAGTTAGCGCGGGTTGGCATCTGCCGCTTCATCACCCACATCCGGATCGTCGTCTGGCTCGATCGGCTCCGGTGTGACATCACCGGGCACCGGGATGGCACAGCGTGGCAACCGGCGCGGGGTCACGAGCCCGCTGGCGCCGCCGAGCGGCGTGCGCGTGTGATCGAGATCGACCAGCGCGACGCCCTTGTCACCGACCACGGCGAGCTTGCGATCGGACACCCACTCGACCGCGAGCCCGCCGGTGGCGCGCTCGACCTCCTCGATGGTGGCAGTCGCGGTCTCGGCGACGAACACCGCCGCGGTCATTGTCGGCCTGGGCTGCGCGCACGGATCGTCGAGCTGCGCGACGAACGCGAGGTGCGCGCGATCCGGCGACCACACGAGCGTGCTGCCGTCGATCAGACCGGGGCTCGGCACCGACACGACGCGGTTGCTGGTGCCGAGCTTGATCGCGCTCGCGAGCGACTGGTCGTCCCAGTCGGCGCTGACGTCGCGTGGCTTGCCGCGGTGGAGCGCGACGACCGCCTTGGCCGACACCTCGAGCCACGCGCCCGGCGGTCGCGTCGACCGGGCCGGCGCCGCGACCAGCTTGCCGTCGGCGTAGATCCGCCACGCGGGCGATCTCGGCGCGCCGATCCAGATCCCCGCGGGCTTCGTGCCGTACGCGATCTCGAACGGCCCGCTGCCGCCGAGCGCGACCGGCTTCGTGGTGTGGCCGCGGGCGAGATCGACAACGCCGATCGACAGCGCGCCACCCTTGCCCCGCGTGACGTACGCGACCAGGCGCTGATCGCGGAGCGCGAGCGCGCCGATCACCACGCCGCCGGTGCGGGTGACCCGGTACCAGCGCGGGCCCTCGACGTCGAACGCGTAGAGATCGCCGCCAGCGACCACGATCACCGCGCGGCCGAGCGCGGTCGCGTAGGTCGCCCGATCGGCTTCGACGCGCGCCTTCCACGCCGCGCCGAGGGGCGTGGCGAGGAACGGCTCGAGCGCCGGGAGCTCGAGCGACGCCGGCCCCCACTTGCCGAAGTCGCCCGCGGCGGCGAGCTGGAGCGGCGGCAGGATCTCGCTCGGGGATTTCCCGAGCTTGGCGAGCCCGGCGGCGAGGAGCCAGGCGGCCTCGAGGTGCTTCGGATCCGCGGCGAGCGCCTCCCGGCACTTCGCGACCGCCTTGCCCCAGTCCTCGGCGTGCTCGGCGACCCGCGCCGCCCGGAACGCGGCTTGGCCCGGGCGCTTGCGCCACGCGAACTCGGCCAGATCAGCCACGCCGAGCGGTCGGGGCGCGAGATCGACCCGCACAGGGGCATCGATCGGCCGTGAGGACGCGTCGTCGTGGCTCGGCGCGGGCTTACCGCCACACGCGACCGCCACGACGAGGATCACCACGCCCCGCATGCCAGCCAGGTACCACGAATGGGACATAGACGCCCGGGAGTTCACCTGTTACAAACCGCCGCCGTGCTGCTCCGTTGTATCCCGCTCCTCGCGCTCGCCGCCTGTCAGGGCAGCTCCGCGGGCACGCCGGTGAAACCGGCGGCGGCCACCGAGATCCTCGCCAAGGATCCGAGCGGCGCGGTCGTCGCGCGCGTCAAGCCCAGCATCCCGTGTCGCGCGACGGTCGACGGCGTCGATCAGATCGTCGGCACCGTGCCGCTGGTCTCGCAGATCGGGACGACGCGCTGGTCGGGCGACTCCGCGACCAACGGCACCACGTTCAAGAAGGGCGACACGGCGATCGCGCGGCTCTACGCCGCGTCCGATGCCGAGCTCGCGCTGCTCGACCCCGACGGCGTCGCGATCGTACGCGCCACCCGCGGTGCCGACGGCGTCGTGTCGATCGCCGACCGCCAGAGCACGGTCGTGCGTCAGGCCAAGAAGACTCCGGATGCGATCGAGATCACGGGCAAAGACCCGAAGCTCGTCGTGACCGGAACCGACGACGTGCTCCTCGCTGCGATCCTCACCGCGCCCGAGGCGATCCCCGAAGTACGCGGACTCGCCGCGTGCAATCGCCTGTTTCCGTCCACGAAAGCGTTCTAGATGCCGCCGACCAACATTCGTAACGTCGCGATCATCGCGCACGTCGACCACGGCAAGACCACCCTCGTCGATGGTCTTCTCAAGCAGGCCGGATCGTTCCGCCAGGGTGAAGTCGTCGCCGAGCGCGCGATGGACTCGAACGACATCGAGCGCGAGCGAGGCATCACGATCCTCAGCAAGTGCACCGCGGTGACGTGGAAGGGCACGCGCATCAACATCGTCGACACGCCGGGCCACGCCGACTTCGGCGGCGAGGTCGAGCGCGTGCTCGGCATGGTCGACTCGGTGCTCCTGCTGGTCGACGCCTACGAAGGCGCGATGCCGCAGACCCGGTTCGTCACGCAGAAGGCGTTCGACCTCGGCCTGTCGCCGATCGTCGTCGTCAACAAGATCGATCGCCCCGGCGTCGATCCGCACCAGGTCATGGACCAGGTGTTCGAGCTGTTCATGTCGCTCGGCGCGACCGACAAGCAGCTCGACTTCCCGGTGATCTACGCCTCGGGTCGCCAGGGCTACGCGATCCGCGAGCTCGGCCAGACGCCGGTCGATCTCGGCCCGATGCTCGACCTCATCGTCGAGAAGGTCCCGCCCGCCGAGGGCGACACCGACGCGCCGCTGCAGATGCAGGTCGCCACCCTCGATTACGACGACTACCTCGGCTACATGGCGATCGGCCGCATGCGCTCGGGCAAGAGCAAGGTCGGCGATCGCGTGTTGCTCGTGCACCGCGACGGCAAGAAGGAGGAGTTCCGCGTCCAGAAGGTCCTCGGCTTCCAGGGCCTGAAGCGGTTCGAGCTCGCCGAGGCGACCGCCGGCGACATCGTCGCGTTCACCGGCATGCAGGAGCTCAACGTCGGCGAGACGATCACCTCGATCGCCGACCCGCGCGTGCTGCCGCTGCTCACGGTCGACGCGCCGACGATCACGATGAACTTCCAGGTCAACGACGGTCCGTTCGCGGGCCGCGAGGGCAAGTGGGTCACGTCGCGCAACCTGCGCGAGCGCCTCGAGCGCGAGATCAAGAGCAACGTCGCCCTGCGGGTCGAGGAGACGTCCACGGCCGGCATCTTCAAGGTGTCCGGCCGCGGCGAGCTCCACCTCTCGGTGCTGATCGAGACGATGCGCCGCGAGGGCTACGAGCTCTGCGTGTCGCAGCCGCAGGTCATCCTGCAGCGCGGCGAGGACGGCAAGACCATGGAGCCCTACGAGGACGCCGTGATCGACCTCGACGAGGCGTACAGCGGCGCGGTCGTCGCCGAGCTCAACCGCCGCCTCGGCATCATGCGCGACATGCGACCGTCGGCGACCGGCCGCACGCGCCTCGAGTACCGGATCCCGGCGCGCGGCCTGATCGGCTACCGCAGCCAGTTCATGACCGACACGCGCGGCACCGGCGTCTTGTACACGCAGTTCGCCGAGTACGGCCCGCAGGGTCCCGACATCCGCACGCGCCAGAACGGCGTGCTGGTCGCGACCGAAGAGGGCATGAGCAACGCGTACGGCCTGTTCTACCTCCAGGAGCGCGGCCAGATGTTCATCGGGCCGAGCGTGCACGTCTACGGCGGCATGATCGTCGGCATCCACGCGCGCGACAACGACCTCGTGATCAACCCGAGCAAGTCGAAGAAGCTCACGAACATCCGGACCACGGCCGCCGACGAGAAGCTCGTCCTCGCGCCGCCCCGGCCGCTGTCGCTCGAATACGCGCTCGAGTTCATCAACGACGACGAGCTCGTCGAGGTGACGCCGCAGTCGATCCGGCTCCGCAAGTCGGTCCTCGACCACAACGTGCGCAAGCGGTTCGAGAAGAAGCCGGCCGAAGTCGTCGACTGATCTGCCCGGCACGCATCGTGCTCGTTGGTCGACCATGTCCAACAGCACCGACGACACCCGCGGCGAGCCCCTCGCGATCCGTGCCCAGAAGCGTCAGAGCGAGCTGCGCGACCTCCTCGCAGCGCTGCCCGAAGACGCGCTCCGCGAGCGCAACGACGTCGAGGTCGCGATCAGCGTGGCCGACGAGCTGCTGACGGGCGATAACGCCCATCTCGCGGAGTCGACCGCGGCCGGGATCAATCGCTGGCTCGAAAACACGAAGCATCTCGGCGAAGTGACCCCGACGGCTCCGATCGCACAGTGAGGCCGTCGCGCACGCGGTAAGCTGGTCGGCTTTCGGAAGGACGTGTATGGGCGGCAATATCCTCATCATCGACGACGACCAGGCGCTCGCCGAGACGCTCACCCGCGCGATGACGCGCCGCGGGTTCGCGGTCAGCTGGCGCACCTCGGCGCTCGAGGGGTTGAACTTGCTCGACGAGCAAGACTTCGATGTGGTCGTCACCGACCTCCACATGGAAGGCATGGACGGCTTCGCGTTCTGCACGCGAGTCGGCGAGAACCGACCCGACGTCCCGGTCGTGATGATCACCGCGTTCGGCAGCATGGAGTCCGCGGTCGCCGCGATCCGCGTCGGCGCATACGACTTCATCACCAAGCCGTTCGATGTCGAGATCCTCAACCTGACGCTGGTCCGTGCGTGCGAGCACCGCGCGCTGCGCGTCGAGGTCAAGCGGCTGCGCCGCGTCGAGAACGCGGTGCGCGGGTTCGATCAGATGGTCGGCTCGAGCCCGCCGATCGCGAAGATGAAGGAGCTGGTCGATCGCGTCGCCGACTCCGACGTCACGATCCTCGTGATCGGCGAGAGCGGGACCGGCAAGGAGCTGGTCGCGCACGACGTCCACCGCCGGAGCCGAAACGCCGACGGCCCGTTCGTCGCGATCAACTGCGCCGCCATCCCCGAGCAGCTGCTCGAGAGCGAGATGTTCGGTCACGTGAAGGGCGCATTCACCGACGCCCACAGCCCGCGTCAGGGTCTGTTCTTGAAGGCCAACGGGGGCACGCTGTTCCTCGACGAGATCGGCGAGATGCCGCTCGGCATGCAGAGCAAGCTCCTCCGCGTCCTCCAGGAGAAGACCGTGCGCCCGGTCGGCGGCGATCAGGAGATCCCGTACAGCGCGCGGATCATCACCGCGAGCAATCGCGATCTCGAATCCGAGGTCGAGTCGCACCGGTTCCGCGAGGATCTGTTCTACCGGATCAACGTCGTGCGCATCGACGTCCCACCGCTGCGCGTGCGCGGCGGCGACATCTTGCTGCTCGCGCAGCACTTCCTCGCACACCACGCCAAGCAGGCCGGCAAGCACGTCACCGGGATCTCGGCGCCGGTCGCCGAGAAGCTCGCGCACTACGCGTGGCCCGGCAACGTTCGCGAGCTGCAGAACTGCATCGAGCGCGCGGTCGCGCTCGCGCGATTCGACGAGCTCACCGTCGACGATCTGCCCGACAAGGTGCGAGCCTTCGTCGCTGCCGACGCGCCGGTGCCGGGCGTCGCGACCGACGAGGTGCTCACGCTCGACGAGGTCGAGCGGCGCTACGTGCAGCGCGTGCTCGCCCAGCTCAACGGCAACAAGACGCTCGCCGCCAAGCTGCTCGGCGTCAATCGGCGGTCGCTGTACCGCCGGCTCGAGACGTGGAGTCCGGGGGAAGGTACACCGTGAACGTGCTGCCAGCGCCCTCCTCGGTCGCGACCGCGATCCAGCCACCGTGCTCGCGCGCGATCCGGTAGGACACCGCGAGGCCGAGGCCGGTGCCCTCGCCGGGCTTCTTCGTCGTGAAGAACGTGTCGAACACGTGCGCGAGGTCGGCGCTGCGGATGCCGGTGCCGGTGTCGGTCACCGCGATCGCGACGTAGTCCCCGGCGGGTAGCCCGGCGACCGACGGGGGCTCGATCGGCCCGCGGGTCACGCCGACGGTGACGACCCCGCCGTGCGGAATCGCCTGCGCCGCGTTGATGATCAGGTTGGTCAGGATCTGCAGCAGCTTCGAGGCGTCACCGTGGACCTCGCTCGGCGGCCCGTTGACGAACGCGAGCCGCACGTTGCGCTTGCGCGCATCGGCCACGAGCAGCGCGACCGCCTGCCGCGCGAGCGCGACGACGTCGACCGCGATCTTGATCGGCTCGTGCGGGCGCGCGTAGTCGAGGACCTCGCGGCACATCTGGGTCATCCGCTTGACCTGCGCGACGATCTCGACCGCATCCTCGCGGGCCTCGACGATGTCGCGATCGTCGGCGATGATCATCTGCGCGCGCGCGAGCACGACGCCGAGCGGGGTGCCGAGCTCGTGCGCCATCCCGGCGGTCAGCGTGGCGACGGTGACGAGCCGGTTCGCGGCGTGGATCTCCTCGAGATCGGCGACCCGCCGCCGGGTCTCGACGACGAGCTCGGCCGCGTGCTCGGCGTAGCGCACCTCGAGCGCGTCGAGCTCGCGCCCGAGCCCCGCGAGGTCGGGCACCGGCGCCGGCATCGTCGTCGCGGCGACCGGGCCCAGCGCCCGCACGCGATCGGTCAGCTCGCGGATCCACGCTTCCTGCATCCGCCCGTTGTGTCACGAATCGGCCGACGACATATTGCCGACCGGATGCCAGCGAAGAGCAAGTCCGGCCGCCTCGGCCAGGCCCGCGACGCGCTGGTCGCGGACGACGCGCCGGCCGCGCTCGCGATGATGCTCGCGGCCTGGCTGGCCGTGCCGGCTCCGGCGCTCGCCGACGCGATCGAGCTCGTCGGCGAACGCGCGGCGCGCGGGCTGCATCCACCGGCCGGCGTGACCGCGGCGGATCGCGACGACGCCTGGCACGCCGCGGCCGCGCTCGGCGATCCGGTGATGCGCCACCGCCTGATCGCCACGGTGACCGACGTGCACGAAGACACCGCGAAGATCGCGCGACTCGAGGCGCTCGTGCGCACGCGCGATCCGCGGCTCGCGCGCGCGATCGTCGCGATGCTCGATGGGCCCCACGTCTCGGTTCGCCACGACATCCCGACGATCTGGCGACCGCTGTGCAAGCTGCTCGTCGCGTGCGGCGATCCGCGCGTGCGCGCCGCGGTCGAGGCGATCGACTGGACGCCGCGGACCCGCCGGCTCGCGATCCGCGCGCGGAGCGCCGCCGAGATCCGGATCGCCAAGCTGCGCGCGCAGCTCGCAGCCGCGTATCCCGACGATCCGCCGCGGCTCGCGCCGTCGGAGGCCGCGCTGGTCGACGCGATCGTCACGCTCGCCGCGGCCCCGGCGCCGACCGCCGCCCGCGACGCCGAGATCGAGGCCGGGCTGCTCGCCGCGATCTACGCGACGCCCGACGAGGATGGCCCGCGCGCGATCTACGCCGACTGGCTCCAGGAGCGCGGCGATCCGCGCGGCGAGCTGATCGCGCTGCAGCTCGCCCGCGATCCGCGCGCGCATCGCTACGATCGCACGCCGGCCTCGGAGCGGATCGCCGAGCTGCTCGAGCAGCACCGGGTCGCGTGGCTCGGATCGCTGGGTTCCGGGCTCGCGCGCAGCGTGACGTTCGAGCGCGGGTTCCTCGCGACGTGCGCGATCGGCTGGGCCGACGAGCGTCGCACGCGCCACCACGACACGCCGCCGGATCCGGCGTGGGCGACGGTGCGCGCGATCCGCGGCGGCATCCCGGCCACCGACGCGTACCCGATGCCGATCCTCACCGAGGCGCTCGATCTCGATGCGCGCGCGATCGTCGCGCTCGGCACGCTCGCGACGCCGCCGCCGCTCGTCGCGCTCGGCTTTCGCAGCACGATCGACGACTGGTCGCCCACCAGCGGCTACCGCGCCGACACCGCGCGCGCGATCGAGGCATTCGCCGACACCGTCGAGCGCATCCCGACGCTGCGCCGGCTCGACCTCATCGGCGCGCCGGGCTGGGCATCCGGCCGCATGCGTCCCGATCAGCTCGGCTGGCGCTGGCGCGACACGTCGATCCGGCAGCTGCGGGTCAGCGCGAACCTCGACCAGCTCGCCGCGTGGTTCGCGATCGTCCTTCACTCCGAGCTCGATGTCTTCGAGCTCGTCGCGCCGACCTACCCGCACGGGCCGAGCGTCGAGCTCGACCGCGATGCCGCCCGCCACCACGGCAGCGTCGTCATCGACCTCGGGCTCGACGGCTACGCGTTCGACGCCGAGCTCGCCGCGATCGCCACCGCCATCGAGCGCCTGCCGCGCGACTGGCTCGCCGAGCTCGAGATGAAGGTGCCCGCCAAGGACCTCTGGACACTGCCGAACCGCCGGCGCATGGCCGCCGCCCTCGATCATCATCCCGGCCTGCGCGCTCCCGAGATCTACGGCTTCACGCGCCCCAAGCGCTAGGCGCTATGCTCGCGCGATGGGGGCGCGATCGAAGGACGTCGCCGGCGATCTCCGCGCCGCGCAGGCCGCGCTCGCCGACGACGACGACGCGGCCGGCGCGCTCGGGCTCCTGCTCGGTGCGTGGCGCGCCGTGCCCGATCTCGCGCTCGGCGATGCGATCGAGGTGGTCGGCGCACGCGCCGCGCACGACATCCACCTGCCGCAGGGTGTGTCCGTCGAGGATCGCGACGCGGCGTGGCTGGCAGCTGCCCGCGATGGCGATCCGGTCGTGCGGCACGCGCTGATCGCGGCGATCTCAGACACCCCCGCGATCGAGACCCACGTCGAGCGCTGCCGGGCGCTCGTCGGCTTCCGCGACCCGCGCGTCGGCAAGAAGCTGCTCGCGATGCTCGCCGAGCAGCGCTGGCCGAACCTCCGGGTCGCGACGTTCTGGCTGCCGATGTACACGCTGCTGGTCGACTGCGGCGATCCGCGCGTGCGCGCGGGCTTCGGCCAGATCAACTGGTATCCCCGGCTCGGGCGCGTCTCGAATCGCCTGCAGGCCACGTTCGGCGCGCGGATCGCCAAGGTGCAGGCGCGGCTCGAGACCGCGTATCCCGATGGGACGCCGACCCTGCCGCCCGCCGAGCTCGCGATCGTCGCCGCGATCGCCGCGCGCGCCGCCTTGCCGATCGCGGGTACCGCCGGCCACACCGCGACCGAGCGCGCGTTGCTCGCGGCGGTCTACGCCGCGCCGGCCGAGGACGGGCCGCGCGCGATCTACGCCGACTTCCTGCAGGAGCGCGGCGATCCGCGCGGCGAATTCATCGCGCTCCAGCTGCGCGCCGACTGGCAGTCGCCCGCGTGGCGCGACGGCCCCGCCGCGCAGCGCATCGCGCACCTGCTCGCGCAGCATCGCGCGCGCTGGCTCGGACCGCTCGCGTCGTGCCTCGCGGCGAGCAAGTTCGCGCGCGGCTTCCTCGACGGCGGCGCGCTCCAGAAGGGCTACCAGGCGCCCGCCCCACCCTCCGATCCGATGTGGACGACGGTCACCGCGATCGCCGGCGGCATCCCGGCAACCGACCGCGATCCGATGCCCGTGCTGGCGAGCGCGCAGCAGCTCGACGCCGCGGCGCTGATCTCGCTCGCGAAGCTGGCGAGCCCACCGCCGCTCGCGAGCCTTGGCTGGCGTAGCCCGAGCCCCGACTGGAATCCGGTCAACGGCTATGCCCAGAAGACGCGGGTCGCGATCGAGGCGTTCGCGCGCGTGCTGCCGCGCCTCCCGGCGCTGCGCTACCTCACGCTCGAGGGCCTCGGCTGGGAGGCGATGACGCCGGCGCAGCTCGTGTGGCCGTGGCGCGGCACGTCGATCCGGACGCTGCGGATCACGGCGACCGTCGCGATGCTCGGGCCGTGGCTCGCCGCCGCCGCCGGCAGCACGCTCGACGAGCTCGAGCTGTTCGGCGACTCCGCCGCGTGGCGCATCAACCTGGTGCGCGATCGCAACGGTGTGCTCGGCAAGCTCGCGCTCAAGGGTGGGTTCCGGCGCGATCGATTTCCCGCCGAGCTCGAGACGATCTGCGCCGCGATCGAGGTCGTGCCGCCCGGGGAGCTGACCGAGCTCGAGCTCGCGACGCCGAAGGAGGCGTGGACCCAGGTCCACCGGCGGCGCATGGCACGCGCGCTCGCGATGCACCCGCGCCTGGTGACCAGGATCACCCACTACACTCCCCCGAATCGGTGAGTGTCGGGGCGGCGGCGGCGATGCCTAGATCGAGGGATGCGCTTTGTCTCCCTCGTCGTGCTCGCCGCGTGTGGTTCGTCGCCGGGCGCCAGCGTGGATGCACCACTCTTGGACACGTCGCCCTCTGCCGATGCCGATGCGGGTCCCGCACTCGCGATCCTGCCGCCGGCGTACACCGTGCCGATCGGGCGGTCGCAGATCTTCGTGGCCGCCGGCGCGACGAGCTGGACCGTCGTCGAGGGCGATGTTGGTGGCACGGTCGCGGCCGACGGCACGTACACCGCGCCGCTCGTGCCCGGCACCTATCACGTGCGGGCCGACGATGGCACGCTCCACGGGGTCGCGACCGTCACGGTCGCCGACTTCCGGCTCGGCCTGGTCGCCGGCACGCTCGGCGGTCCGGGGTATATCGACGACGTCGGCGACCTCGCCCGGATGTACCAGCCGGTCGATCTGGTCGGCGATGGCGCCGGTGCGTTCTACTTCGTCGATCAGCGCAACCACGCGATCCGGAAGCTCGATGCTGCGACGCACGCGGTCACCACCCTGGTCGGCGGGCCGAATTCGACCGGCACGGTCGTCGACGGGATCGGCGACGTGGCTCGGATGTACTACCCGAGCGCGCTGACGATCGACCGCGCGAACGGCATCCTGTACTTCACCGAGAACGGACCCTACCTGGTTCGCAAGGTCGTGATCGCGACCCGCGAGGTCACCACGCTCGCCGGCAATGCGAGCTCCGGCTACCAGGACGGCATCGGCATCGCGGTGAAGTTCGCGGGCCTGACCGGCATCGCGTTCGACGGCGTCGACAACGTCTATCTCACCGACGCCGGCAACTGCGTGGTCCGCCGGCTCGCGCTCACCAGCAAGACGGTCTCGACGCCGTATGGCACCGCGGGCACGTGTACCGGGGTCGACGGCACCACGACGGCCACGTTCACGAATCCGCAGCGCCTGCTCTACGTCCCGAGCACGATCGGCGGCTTCGATCGGATCTTCGTCGTCGATGGCAGCACGGTGCGGATGATCGCCGCAGGAACGGTGACGACGATCGCCGGATCGACGACCGCCGGCTACGTCGACGCGCCCGGCTCGGCCGCGCAGTTCCACTCGCCGAGCGGCATCACGACGAACGGCGCCGGGACGCTGTACCTCACCGACACCTCGAACTGCGTGATCCGCACGGTCGACATCGCGGCGCCGCACGCGGTCGGGACCTACGCGGGGAGCGGCACCGGTGCCTCAGACGACGGCAAGGGTCTCGCCGCGGCGTTCCTGTTCCCGAGCGGCATCACGTTCGACGGTGGCGCGCTGTGGGTCGCCGACACCGGGAACGCCACGATCCGCTCGATCGACGCGACGAAGCAGGTCACCACGATCGCCGGCAAGCCCCAGCATCGCGGCGCGACGGCAGGCGACTTCACCGCGTCGACGCTCGCGGGACCGGTCGCGCTCGCGGTCGACGGCACGGCGACGCTGTACGCCACCGAGGCCTCCGAGGTCCGCACGCTCGCGCTCGCGTCGCAGCAGACCGCCGCGCTGGCCGGCGGACCGGGGCTCGGCCGCGCCGATGGCACCGGTGCCGCCGCGAAGCTCCACCTGCCGTCCGGAATCGCGCTCGATCCGGTCGCCCACCTCCTCTACGTCGCCGATACCAGCAACAACGCGATCCGGCGGATCACCCTACCGGGTGGCGTGGTCGACACGCCGTTCAACGACATCGCGAGCGCGACCCCCTCCCACATCGACGACATCGGGACCAAGTCGCGGTTCGCCTCCCCGACCGGGCTCGCGCTGGTCGGTGGCACGCTCTACGTCGCCGACTCGGCCAACAACGTGATCCGCGCGATCGAGCTCGCGAGTGGCACGACGACGACGTTCGCCGGCAGCACGGCCGGGATCGTCGACGGCATCGGGGCGGCCGCGAAGTTCAACGGCCCCGGCGCGCTCGCGACCGACGGCGTCCACCTGTTCGTCGGCGACGACGACGGTCGCCTGTTGCGCCAGATCGACCTCGCGACCGCGATGGTCACCACGATCGCGGGCTCCGACGGTGGCTCCGAACATGCCGACGGCATCGGGACCGCCGCGCACTTCTCGTCGATCGCCGCGCTCGCATGGGACGGCCACGACACGCTCTACGCGGTCGACAACCGATCGCAGGTGGTGCGCCGGATCTACCTGCCGACGCTGGCGGTCGGCACGTTCGCCGGGCTGCCGTTCCACGGCGGCGTCCGCATGGACTCGGTCACCCGCGCGCAGCTCGGATCGCCGACCGGCATCGCGCTGATGCCGTCGGGGGCGTTCGAGCTCGTCGCCCACGACGAGAACGCGATCCTCCAGCTGGTCCAGCAGTAACTACGGCTTGCGAGCGGCGACGACGGCCGCGATCGCGGCGGCCGCGACCGGGGTCGCGCGCTCGGGGTCGAGCGCGGTCTCCCAGCCGGTGACGCGGCGCTGCCAGTTGGTCCGCTCGGTGGTCGTGCCGGGCACGTTGTGCGGTACCGGATCGAGCGCGAGATCGTCGAGCGCGACGAGCACGACCTCGGCGGGGCCGGCCGCGAGATCCGCGGTCGCGCCGACCATCGCGGCCGCGAGATCCTCGCCGCCGACCATCGCGCGCACCGCGGCCCGCGATCGCTCGCGCTCGACGCGCTCGGCGGCATCCTGGGCCTCGGTGATGAGCCCGAGCCCGCGGCGATCGTCGATGTCGGCGCCGGCCCACCAGCCGGCAAACGTCGCGGTGTCGTGCGTGTTGAGCGACGCGACGGACTCGGCGGGCGACGGCGTCGACCCCTCGCCGACCTTGGCCGGCAGGTACCACTGGCCGACGTGGAGCCGGAACATCGCGTGCCGCGCCATCGCGGGCCGCACGTGATCCGGCACGGTGCCGAGGTCCTCGCCGACCAGCGCGCAGTGGTTGCGCTGCGACTCGAGCGTGAGGATCGCGAGCAGCTCGTCGTGGTGGTAGCGCAGGTAGACGCCGTCGGTCGCCGGGAAGCCCTCGGGCACGCAGTACAGCCGGAACAGGCCCATCACGTGATCGACGCGCAGCATGCCGGCGACCTTCATGTGGTGGCGCACGCAGCGGATGAAGTAGCGGTAGCGATCGCGACGCTGCGCGCTCGGCGACAACGGCGGGAGGCCCCAGTTCTGGCCGCCGAGGAACAGCCCGTCGGGCGGCGCGCCGGCCGCGAGCGTCGTGATGAACTGATCGCGCCAGCGCCAGACCTCGTAGGCGTCGCACGACACGCCGACCGGCAGATCGAGGTAGAGCGCCGGGGCATCGCCGAGCTCCTCGAGCTGGCGCTGCATCGTGCACTGCGCGACGACGTGGGCGTCGATCCGCGCGGGCTCGGCGCCGAGCGCGATCGCCTCGGCACGCGTCGTCACGCGCGGCGCGCGATCGCGGAGCTCCTCGGGCCACCCCAGCCAGGTCTCGCGGCGCTGCTCGGTGAGCGCGCGGAACGCGGCGTAGTCGTAGACGTCGTGTGCCATCGCCCACGCGTCGAGGACCGCCGCCGCCCCGGGATCGCCGGCGAGCCGGGCCGCCATCGGCGCGAACGCCTCGCGCCGCCAGGTCGCCTGCGCGGCGTAGTCGATCAGCGTGCCGGTGACCGGCGGTGCGACCGGCGCGGACAGGCCCGAGTCGCGCGCGAGCGCACCGAGGTCGAGGTAGAGCTCGTTCCAGAATAGCCGGCTGACCGGCGAGTACGGCGAGAAGGCCGGCGCGGCGCCATCGCGCGGATCGAGATCGGCGGCGAGGATCGGCAACGTCGCGACGTAGCTGCCGCCGCGCCGAGCGACCGCCGCGAACAGCGCGCCGAGCGTCGCGAGATCGCCGGTCTCGCCCGACGTCGCGTTCGCGAGCCCGTAGACCGGCGCGAACACGCCCCAGCGACGCTCGCCGGTGCCGGGCCCGCCGTACGCTTTCTGCGGCGCGACGATCGCGAAGCTCGTGCCGTGCACGTCACCGCAGCGCCACGCGAGCGTGTGATAGCCGACCTCGCAGGCGCCGCTGATCGGCGCGTGGCGGAGGCAGTGCACGGCGCGCCCGAGGCTCTCGGGCCACGCGTGACCGTCGGCGGGCAGGTCGAACAGCCGGCCGTGGCGCGCGAGCGTCTCGCCCGACTCGAGCGTGACGACGACCTCCCAGTCGGCGTCGATCTCGGCCGGGACGCGGAACGGCACGACGAGGCGCCCGTCCCAGCCGACGACGACCGGCGGACAGCGCTCGGCCCAGCGCGCGCGCTCGAGCGTCGCGAGCGCGCCCGGCGCCGCGGCGGCATCGGGGAGCTCGAAGCCGAGGCTGGGCGCGATCGCCTGGAGCGCCGCGAGCAGCGCGGCATCGCTCGATGCGACCGGGAGGTTTCGCCAGCTCTTGTACGCCGGATCGATCCCGGCGGCGACCGCGAGGTCGTGCAGCGCAGACACCCGTTAGCCGACGAGCTTCAGCCACCAGCCCGGCATCATGCCGAGCTCGAGGACCAGGATCGGGCACATCGCGATCACGAACACGAGTCCGGCCGATCGCGTCGGCGCGAACGGCGACGTCGGGTCGCGGAAGTACATCTGGGTCACGATCCGCAGGTAGTAGTAGATGCTGATCGCGGAGTTGATGACGCCGATCAGAACGATCCACATCAGCTGGCCATTCGAGACGTCCATCGCCGACTGGAACAGATAGAACTTCGCGAAGAACCCGCCGGTCGGCGGAATGCCACCGAACGACAGGAGGCACACGGTCATCGCGAGCGCGGCGCCTGGATGCGACTGCGCGAGGCCGGCCCAGTCGTCGACGAGGAGGCGCTCCTTCTGCTTGTTGCCGACGTACGTGACGACGGCGAATGCGCCCATCGTCGCGACCGAGTACGCGATCAGGTAGTAGACCAGCGACGACTTCGCGGTCGCCGAGCCGAGGCCCATCGCCGAGACGCCGACGAGCAAGATGCCCGCGTGCGAGATCGACGAGTACGCGAGCATGCGCTTGATGTTGTCCTGGCGGACCGCGCTGATATTGCCGATCGTGATCGTCAACGCGGCGATGATGACGAGCGGGCTCGCCCAGCCGACCGTGCCGAACGGCAGCGTGTCGCCGCCGAGCGCGATGCCGAAGATCCGGATCATCGCGGCGATCGCGGCCGACTTGACCGCGGCGGCCATGAAGCCGGTGACCGGCGTCGGCGCGCCCTCGTACGCATCGGGCGCCCACATGTGGAATGGCACCGCCGCGACCTTGAAGCCGAACGCGACGACGAGCATGAAGCCACCCGCGATCACGAGGCCCGGGTTCTTGGTGTTGACCAGCTGCGCCTGCAGCTTGTAGAGGCTCGACGTGCCGGCCGCGCCGTAGATCAGCGCCATGCCGTAGACCAAGAAGCCGGTCGCGAACGCGCCGATCAGGAAGTACTTCATCGCCGCTTCGTTGCCGCGGCGCGACTTGCGGCGCATCGCGGTCATCACGTAGACGCCGATCGACATCGTCTCGATCCCGAGGAAGATCGTCACGAGGTTGGCGGCGTGCGCGAGCATCACCATGCCCGACGCGGCGAGCAGCATGACGCCGTAGTACTCGCCGATCTCCCAGTCGTACTCGCGCTGATGCGCCGGGCTGGTCAGCGCGGCGACCGCGGTGGTCAGGCAGAACAGCGCCGACAGGACGTAGCTCGTGCGGTCGGCGACCAGCATGTCGCCCATCAGCTGCACGGTCTGGTTACCGTCGAGCTGGCGGTAGAGCACCATCGAGGCGACCGCGGCGGCGACCGCGCCGGCGACGGTGAGGCTGACGAGCGCGGTGCGATCCTTGCCCTTGAAGAACGCCTCGGCGAGCACGAGCAGCATGCCCGTGACGATGAGGATCAGATAGGGAACGAGCCAACCGAGGTCGGCGGGGTTTAAGCTCACGGCGTACCTCCAGCAGCAGGAACCGGTCGGGCGCCCGGATTGCCTCCGGGGCGGACCACGAGCGGACCCGGCGTCGGCCGCTGCGCCGGCGCCTGTTGGAGGTCCGGAGTCGGGGTCGGGATGGCCGCCGTCGGTGGCGGTGTCGCCGGCGGCGCCACCGGCACCAACTTGGGCGTCGGGGCCGTCGGCGCGACCGGCGCGACGATGGCATCGGGCTTCGCGGTCTGGCCGTTGAGGTAGATGTGGGCCGGACCATCGGGCTCGTCGATCCGCAGCGCGAAGCTCGACGTGAACTTGTTGACCGACGGTTCCATCACGGCGAGCAGCGCGCGCGGGAACAGCCCGAGCAAGAAGATGCCGATCACGAGCGGGATGAACACGGCGAGCTCGCGTCCCGAGAGGTCCTTCAGCGACCCGTTGCGGGCCTTGTCGAGCTTGCCGAAGAACACCTTGTGGAACATGAACAGGAGGTAGATCGCGCCGAGGATCACGCCGGTCGCGGCGAGCGCGCCGAGCAGGTGCGGGTGCGGCAGGAAGTTCGCGTGGCTCGCCGGGAAGGTCTCGCCGATCTTGCACGCCATCATCGGATCGGGCCCCGCCGCGACGCAGCCCGCGTTGAACGTGCCCATGATCGTCAGGAACTCGCCGACGAAGCCCGACAGCGCTGGGAGCCCCGCCGAGCCCATCACGATGATGAGGTAGAGGCCCGCGAACACCGGCATCTGCTTCCAGATGCCGCCGTACTCGGCGAGCCGGCGGGTGTGGCGACGCTCGTAGAGCACGCCGATGCCGAGGAACAGCCCGCCCGTCGTGAGGCCGTGCGATAGCATCGCGAAGATCGAGCCGCTGATGCCGTACGTGGTCAGCGCGAAGATGCCGAGCGCGCAGAAGCCAAGGTGCGAGACCGACGAGTACGCGACGATCTTCTTGACGTCATCCTGGGCGAACGCGACGAGCGCGCCGTAGATGATGCCGACGACCGCGAGCACCGCGATCGCGGGCCCCCAGACCACCGCGCCGTGCGGGAACAGCGGCATCGCGTAGCGCAGGAACCCGTAGACCCCGAACTTGAGCAGCACGCCGGCGAGGATCACCGAGCCCGCGGTCGGCGCCTCGACGTGCGCGTCGGGCAACCAGGTATGCAGCGGGAACAGCGGGACCTTGATCGCGAACGCGATGGCGAACGCCGCGAAGCACCAGACCTGCGCGTGATACGGCAGCGCGACCGTCGTCAGCTTCTCGAGGTCGGTCGTGTACTCGTGCGTGACCGAGGCGTACGTCACGTAGACGTAGAAGATCGCGACGAGCATGAGCAGCGAGCCCGTCATCGTGTAGATGACGAACTTGATCGAGGCGTAGAGCCGGCGCTGACCGCCCCAGATCCCGATGAGGAGGTACATCGGGATCAGCATCACCTCCCAGGCGACGTAGAACAGGAACACGTCGAGCGCGCAGAACGCGCCGAGCATGCCGGCCTCGAGCACGAGCATCGCGGCGATGAACTCGCGCGGGCTCTTCTCGATCGACTTGCTGGTGCCGAGCAGCGTGATCGGCATGAGCAGCGTGGTCAGGAGGACGAGGAACACCGAGATGCCATCGACGCCGGTCTTGAAGTGCGCGTTGATCCCCGGGATCCACTCGGCATCGAACACGAGCTGATAGCCGCCCTGGTGCCGGTCGTAGAAGCTGATGATCGCGAGCGAGACCAGGAACGTGATGGTCGCGACCGCGAGGCCGATCCCGCGGTGGAGCGCGGCCTCGCCCTTGGGCGTGCACATCACGAAGATCGCGCCGAGGATCGGCAAGCCGATGATCAGCGGGAGCAGGAATCCACCGGGCATCATGGCTTGACCTCCGTCGGAGCGACGACCGGCACGGCGATCGTCCGCGTCACCGTCGAGACCTCGTTCGAGACCGGGTCGGTGATGATGAGCGTGACGTTGGCGGACGGGATGTTCCCGTAGCGCAGCGTCACGATCTGCTTGGTGAGCTTCTCGCCGGTGATCGGATCGTTGTCACCGCGGCCATCGCCATCGAGGTCCCACTCGTAGGTCGCCGTCTTCTCGATGATGCCGGCGCCCGGCAGCGCGTGGAGCTCGATCTGGTCGCCGACGATCTTGTAGTCGAACGTTGCCGAGCGATGCCAGTTGGTCACGAAGAACACCAGCGCACCGCCGACGATGACGCCGGTGAGGTAGCGCTGGACCTGACCGTTCTGGATCCACCGCGAGATGCGGCCGAACACGCCGACGACGAACGCGGCACCGTTGACCGCGATGGTGTCGATGATGAAGCGGTCGACGATCTCGAACAGGCCGCGCGCGAGCAGCTTGAAGCCGCGCACGATCGTCGAGTCGTAGATCTCGTCGACCCACAGCTTGTTCTTCGACGCGTCGCGGAGCCCGGCGAGCGGACCCGCGGCCCAGCGCTGGATCGTCGGCGACGGCCCGCGACCGTAGAGCGACCACGCGCCGAGGATGCCGACCGCACCGACCGCGAGCGCGACGGCCATCAACACGATCGTCGTGCCGTCGCCCGCCTCGGTCGTGATCTCGGTGCCCTCGTGCCACAGCTGGGTGACGCTCGGCGCCAGCCAGTGGTGGAGCGAGTGCATGAAGCTCCAGTCGGGGAGGATGTCGAGGTGCGGGACGCCGATCAGGCCAGCGACCGACGCGAGCAACGCGAGGACCACGAGCGGACCTGTCATCGAGCCCGGAGACTCGTGCGCCTTCTCGGCCTCGGGCGACCGCTCGTCTCCCGAGAACACCAGGAAGTAGAGCCGCCACATGTAGAACGCGGTGCCGAGCGCGGCGACGAGGAGGCCGGCCCACAGCAGCTTGCCGAAGAACGGCGGCCACGCCGGGGCATGCGAGCCCCACGCGCCCGCAAGGATCTCGTCCTTCGAGAAGAATCCGGCGAACGGGAAGATGCCGGAGATCGCGAGGCACGAGATGAGGAACGTGATCCGCGTGATCGGCATGTGCTTGCGCAACCCGCCCATCGTCATGATGTCGCCGGGCGTCTTGCTGCCACCGTGCTCCATGCCGTGCATGACCGAGCCGGCGCCGAGGAACAAGCAGGCCTTGAAGAACGCGTGGGTGCCGAGGTGGAAGATCGCCGCGGTCCAGTTGCCGGTCCCGGCGGCGACGAACATGAAGCCAAGCTGGCTGACCGTCGAGTAGGCCAGCACCTTCTTGAGATCGGTCTGCGCGAACGCGATGAACGCGGCGACCAGCGCGGTCAGGAGGCCGACGCTGGCGACCACGGCGAGCGCCGTCGTCGACGACGCGTAGAGGAACGACATCCGGCACACCATGTAGACGCCGGCGGTCACCATCGTCGCGGCGTGGATCAGGGCGGAGACCGGCGTCGGGCCGGCCATCGCGTCGGGCAGCCACACATAGAGCGGGATCTGGGCCGACTTGCCGCACGCGCCGATGAACAGGAGGATGCCGGCCGCGGCCGCCAGTCGACCGTCGAGCCAGTAGCCCTTGGTATAGATCGCGCCCGCGGCGGGATCCTTGAGGCTCTGGAAGTCGAGGCTGCCGCGGACCGCGTCACCGAGGTGCGCGTCGCGCGTCGCCCAGAACAGGAGGAACATGCCGAGCAGGAACGCGAAGTCACCGATGCGGTTGACGACGAACGCCTTGCGACCGGCGTAGGCGTACGCGTCGTTCTCGAACCAGAACCCGATCAACAGGAACGAGCACAGGCCGACGCCCTCCCAGCCGATGAACATGACGGGCATGTTCGAGCCAAGGACGAGGATCAGCATCGCGCCGGTGAACAGGTTGAGGTAGCCGAAGTACGCCGAGTACCGCGGGTCGTGGGCCATGTAGCCCGTCGAGTAGATGTGGATCAGCGTGCCGACGAACGTGATGATGAGGACCATCACGGCCGACAGCGTGTCGAGGTGGAACGCGAGCGCGACCTTGAACGAGCCGACCTGGAACCAGGTCCACCAGTCCGGCGGGGTCTCGAGCCCGATGCCGCCCTTGCCCTCCTGGAACTGGTGCCAGAGTGGGCCGAACACGAGGTAGAACGCGAGGCCGCACGAGCCGGCGATCGCGGCGATCGCGATCGTGTGCACGGTGGTCTTCGAGAACCGGCGCCCGAGCGTCAGGTTGATGAGCGCGCCGAGCAGCGGCAGGAGCGGGATCCACGCGAGGAGCGGGATGCCGGCGACCGACGACGACGCGGCGTCGGCGAGCGGAGTGGTGAGCGGTGTGGGGTCCATCGCTTAGTGCCTCAGCGCCGTGAGGCGGTCGACATCGACATTGCGTCGACCGCGGAAGACGGCGACCACGATCGCGAGGCCGACCGCGGCCTCGGCCGCGGCGACCGCGATGACGATCAACGAGAACGTGTGGGCCGACAGGTCGCTCCACATGCGCGCGAAGGTGAGCAGCGTCATGTTGGCGGCGTTGAGCATGAGCTCGACGCTCATGAGGATGATGAGGGCGTTGCGCCGCACGATGCAGCCGAACACCCCGATCAGGAACAGCACGGCGGCGAGCACGAGGAAGTGCCCGTACCCGATATCCATGACGATCGCACTCACGCGTGACCTCCGAGATCGGTGTGGGCGTCCTTGTTGTCCTTCTCGGCCTTCTCGACGAGCGGGCGGGCGACGGCGATGGCGCCGACGACCGCGACGAGGAGCAGGATCGAGATCGCCTCGAACGGGAACAGACCGCCGGTGAACAGGTCGGTGCCGACCGCCTTCACGGTGCCCCAGTCGTGGCCGTCCGCGGTCGCCGCGGGCGCGAGCATCGCGGCCGCGGGGGCCTTCACGTGGATGAGGATGAACGCGAGCCGACCGACGAGATAGAGGATCGAGAGGCCACCGAGCACCTGACCGGCGCGTCCGCTCGGCGCGACCGGCTCGTCCTCGGGTCGGTTGAGGATCATGATGACGAACACGAACAGCACCATGATGGCGCCGGCGTAGACCAGCATCTGCACGACCGCGAGGAAGTGCGCGTACAGCATCATGTAGATCGCGGCGATGCCGAGGAAGCTGCCGACCATACCCATGACCGCGGCGATCAGGTTCTTGCGGGTCACGACGAACAGCGCGCCGCCGATCGCGGCCATCGCGAACACCCAGAACAGGATCGCCATGCCCGGGCCCTGCGACTCGATGCGGTCGGAGTGCACGAGCAGCTTGGTGGTGTGGAAGACCTTGCCGGTGTACTCGATCTGGATCTCGAGCCTCGTGCCGGCCGCCGAGTGCGTGCGCACGTTGTACTGGTCGTGCGTCGGATCGTGCTCGGGCTTGTGCGTCGTCACGTTGAGCACGGGCTCGTGGGTCGCCGGATCCGTCAGCACCTCGTTGGTGCGCAGGGTCTGCTCGCACGAGTCGATCGTGTAGCCGGCGAACAGCCCGGCGATCTTGGCCTCGACGTCGCACGGCACGTGGGCGGTCGGAGCCGTTGGCTCCTCCGGGGGAGCGACCTGGGCCGACGCCAGCCGCGGCGCCGCGCACGACAGGATGATCGCGATAGCGATCGCGAGCTGCTTCACGCCGCCCTCGCCTTCTTGAGCTTGGCCTCGAAGTCGCCGCGGAACTTCGTGATGAACCCGAGCATCGGCCACGCCGCGGCGTCGCCGAGCGCGCAGATCGTGTTGCCGGCGATGCCGTGCGCGATGCTCGACAAGAGCTCGATGTCGTCGGGCTTGCCGTTGCCATCGGCGACGCGGCGGCTGACCTTCTCGAGCCAGCCGGTGCCCTCGCGGCACGGCGTGCACTGACCGCACGACTCGTGCGCGAAGAACTTCATGATGCGCCATACCGCCTTGGGGATGTCGCACTGGTCGTCGAGCACGACGACGCCACCGGAGCCGGCCATCGTGCGCAGCGGACGGCCGCCGCCGAGGTCGAACTGCTGACCGGGCCGCACCATGACGGGCTTGATCCGCTCGTCGTTCTGGAGCGCGTCGAACTCGATCGGGACGTCGAGCTCGCTGTCGTCCAGCGGCGGCATCGAGACGCCACCCGGGATGACGGCCTTGACCTTCCGGCCCTTCCAGACGCCGCCGCAGACCTCGTCGATCAGCTGGCGGAACGTCATCGTCATCGGCACCTCGAACACGCCGGGCTTCTCGACGTGGCCCGAGACACAGAGCAGGTGCGTGCCGCCCGAGCGGCCGGTGCCGAGGCCGGCGTACCAGGCGCCGCCCTTGTCGATGATGAACGGCACGTTCATGATCGTCTCGACGTTGTTGACGATCGTGGGGTCGCCGAACAGGCCCTTGACCGCCGGGAACGGCGGCTTCAACCGCGGCTGGCCGCGCAGGCCCTCGAGCGAGTTGAGGAGCGCGGTCTCCTCGCCGCAGATGTACGCCCCGGCGCCGCGGTGCACCGTGATGTGGCACTCGATGCCGGTGCCGACGACGTTCTTGCCGAGGTAGCCGCGCGCGTAGGCTTCTTCGACCGCGTGCTGGAGCACCAGGTACTCGCGCATCATCTCGCCGCGGATGTAGATGTAGTTGTGCACGGCCTTGAGCGCGTGCGCCGACAGGATCATGCCCTCGATCAGGAGGTGCGGATCCCAGTACATGAGCTCGCGGTCCTTGCAGGTACCGGGCTCGGACTCGTCGGCGTTGACGACGAGGTGGACGGTCTTGGCGTCCTTGGGGACAAAGCCCCACTTCACGCCGGTCGCGAAGCCGGCGCCGCCGCGGCCGCGGAGGTTCGACGTCTTGACCTCGGCGGTGATGTCCTCGGGGCGCATCGCGAGCCCCTTGCGCAGGGTCGCGTAGCCGCCGGCCTTCTCGTAGCCGGCGAGCGTCTTGGCGTCCTCGTTGCCGAACCGCATCGAGACGAGCTTGGTGCCGAGATCCGCGGGCATTTACACGACCTCCGATTCGGGGTGCGGCTGCGCTTCGAGCTCGGCGATGATCCGGCCGACCTGATCCGGCGTGATGTCGAGGTAGTACTTCGTGCCGACGACGGCGCACGGCGCGTTGGCGCACGCCGCGATGCACTCTTCCTCGATCAGCGTGAACTGCTTGTTGGTGGTCGTCCCACCGGTCTTCACGCTGACGCCGAGCTTCTGCTCGAACGCGGCGAGGACGTCGTAACCGCCGCGCAGCATGCACGAGATGTTCGTGCACATGCGGATGGTCTGGACCCCGCTCGGCTCGCGCCGATACATCGTGTAGAAGGTCGCGACGCCGTAGACGTGCGCGTAGGGGAGATCGAGGGTCCTGGCGACGAGCCGCAGAACGTCGTCGGACAGCTGTCCGAACTCCTTCTGCCCGAGATGCAGGGCGGCCATGACGACCGGCTGCTTCGTCGGATAGCGCTCGCACAGCGCCGCGATCTTCTTCGTTGCATCCGCGGAGAATTCGAGTGACATCGGGATGTTGCCTAGCGCCGCGGGGGTCCGCGATCGGCCGCGAAGTTACGAGGCCCCTCGGCACAGGTCAATGACGCGAGCGGCTTAACAGCGCTGGTTGGGTGCCGCTGATCCCGGTCCAAGACCGTGGTAAATCGTCGCGCGACGATGGCCGCCGACACCCCACTGACCCGCATGGAGAAGCTCGCCCTCAAGTTCGGCGAGCTCGCGAACCAGGACCGCCGTGGCAAGTGGTTGCAGAACCACTTCCTGCGCGGCGTGTCGTACGCCTGGGTGCGACCGGCGATCGCGAACCGGATCCTCGTCGAAGGACTCGAGGGGCTGATCGCGCAGACGCCGTCGACCGGCGTCATGCTGGTGTCCAACCACCGCAGCTTCTTCGACCAGTACATCCAGATGCTGGCCTGCTTCATGGGGCCGGTCCCGTGGGCGCGCCGGCTGTACTTCCCGGTCCGGGCGAACTTCTTCTACGACTCGCCCGGCGGGGTCGTGGTCAACGCGGCGATCGCCGGCGGGGCGATGTACCCACCGATCTACCGCCAGTCGGAGCGCCGGGTGCTCAACGACGAGGCGCTCGACAAGATGGTCGAGATCGTCAAGCAGCCCGGCAACGTGCTCGGCATGCACCCCGAGGGCACGCGCGGCAAGGGCGACGATCCGTACACGCTGTTGCCCGGCCAGCCCGGCGTCGGCAAGCTCGCGCTGGTCGCCCAGCCGATGGTGGTCCCGTGCTTCCAGCTCGGCCTCGGCAACAACATCGCCAAGGACATCGCGTGGAACTTCGGTCGCGAGAAGCGGCGCGAGCACGCGGTCATCATGGTGTTCGGCGAGCCGGTCGACTTCCGCGACCTGTGTGCCGAGAAGCCGCGCCCGACGCTCTACAAGAAGTGCGCGGATCGCTTCATGGCGGCGATCAAGGAGCTCGGCGCCCGCGAGCGCGCCCTGCGTGCCGACGTGATGTCCGGCGCGATCGACGACCGCGATTCGCGCTGGCTCGCGAATCGATCGCACCCGAAATTCTACGCGTCCGAGGCGTAGACTCGGGGCGTGAGAGCCCTCGCCCTGCTCGTATCGATCGCGGCCTGCAGCGACGACGCGGCTCCCGCTGGAGCCGACATCCTCGCGCAGCTCCAGGCCCTGCCCGGCGTGACCGCGACCGAGCAGCCCTCGGTGCACGCGCCGTTCGGCTATCGCTACTTCGTCCTCCAGGTCACCCAGCCGGTCGATCACGCGAACCCGTCGGGCGCGACGTTCCAGCAGGAGGTCTCGCTCATCCATCGCGACCCGACCGCGCCGATGGTGCTCGAGACCACCGGCTACGACGACTACTACCGCGACTACGCCGACGAGCCGACCCAGTTGCTCGCGGCGAACCAGATCTCGATCGAGCACCGCTACTTCGGCACGTCGATCCCGGCTTCGCCCGACTGGACGAAGCTGACGATCGCGCAGATGGCCGAGGACGAGCACGCGATCGTGACGTTGTTGAAGCCGATCTACGGCGCGGCGTGGATCGCGACCGGCGCGAGCAAGGGCGGGA
This sequence comes from Haliangiales bacterium, assembly GCA_038321315.1. Classification (GTDB taxonomy): domain Bacteria; phylum Myxococcota_A; class Polyangia; order Haliangiales; family Haliangiaceae; genus JABFXX01. Next base: position 46,650 of record JBBQEX010000031.1, read on the forward strand.
TGACCGCCGCCTTCTTCCATCGCTTCCACCCCGAGGATCTCGCCGGCTCGCTGTCGTACGTCGCGCCGCTGTCGTTCGCGATCCCCGACCCGCGCTACGCGCCGCAGTTCGCCACGATCGGCACGCCGGCCTGCCGCGATCAGGTGAAGGCGCTCGCGACCGAGCTGCTCCACAACCGCCGCGCCGCGATTGTCGCGCGCGCGCAGACCCAGGCCGACGCGATGGGCTTTTCGTACACCCGGATCGCGATCGGCCCCGGCGTCGAGTCCGCGATCCGCGATCTCGAGTGGACCTACTGGCAGTACCACGGGCTCGCCGATTGCGCGTCGCTGCCGGCGATCACCGCGACCGACGACGAGCTGTTCACGTTCCTCGACACCTACTCGCAGATCAGCTTCTCCGACGACGCGAGCACCGAGACCTTCGAGGCGTACTTCTATCAGGCGTACGTGCAGCTCGGCTCGCCCGGGCTCGCGTCGATGCGCGGCGACACGCCGCCGAGCTACCTCGCGGCCGACGTGATGTACGGCGAGGCCGACTATGCCGGCACGCTGCCGCCCGGCACGCCGATCCCGGCGTACGACCCGGCGCCGATGCAGGACATCGATCAGTGGGTCCAGACCGCGGGTGCCCACCTGATCTTCGTGTACGGCGAGTTCGATCCGTGGTCGGGCGGCATGTTCCGGCTCGGCCAGGCGACCGACGCGCTCGAGGCCGTCGTCGCGGGTGGGACGCACGGCGCGGATCTGCGCCACCTCGCACCCGCCGATCAGGCAGCCGCGCTCGCCAAGCTCGAGGCGTGGACCGGCGTGACCCCGGTCGTGCCGAGTAAGTTCCGTGCGCGCCCGCGGCCGCCGCACCGCCTGCCGTTGTAACTGCTACCCTCACAGAGGATGTCGGGACACGACGACACGGTCGCGGCGACGCTGGTGGGCGTGGTCGCACCGAAGGGTGGACTGCTCGACTCCGACAAGGTCGCCGGGCGCTACGCGATCGTGCGCTTGCTCGGCGGGGGCGGCATGGGCCGCGTCTACGAGGCACTCGATGGCGAGCTCGGCGAACGGATCGCGCTGAAGGTGCTGCATGGCGGGCTGACCGACGAGGCGCTCGAGCGGTTCCGCCGCGAGGTCCGGCTGACCCGCAAGATCCAGCACCGGAACGTCGCGCGGATGTTCGACATCGGCGATCACGCCGGCGAGAAGTTCCTGACGATGGAGCTGATCGACGGCGAGGCGCTCGCGCGCGCCGTCAACGGCCAGCCCATCCCGTGGAGCAAGCTGCGCGAGGCCGCGATCCAGATCTGCGCCGGGCTCGCGGCCGCGCACGCGTGTGGCGTCGTCCACCGCGATCTCAAGCCGGACAACGTGATCGTCGAGCTCGCGACCGGTCGCTACGTGATCACCGACTTCGGGATCGCGCGCGGCGGCGACGATCCGAACGTGACCATGGTCGGTGCCGTCGTCGGCACGCCGCGCTACATGGCGCCCGAGCAGCTCGCCGGTCGCGACACCGACGCGCGCGCCGACCTGTTCTCGCTCGGCGTCATGCTCTACGAGATGGCGTCGGGCGCGCGGCCGTGGCCCGGCGACAACCCGATCGCGATCGCGGTCGCGCAGGCGACCCAGCCGGTACAGCCGCTCGTCGCTGCCGGCGTGCCCGCCGAGTTCATCGCGCTCGTCATGCAGCTGCTCGCGATCGAGCCCGGCGACCGGCCGGCGACCGCGGCCGAGCTGGTCACCCGGCTGATCGCGACCGAGGCGACCGACGGCGCCCCGGCGCGCGGCTCGCGGGCGCTGACCCCGACGACCGGCACGCCGACGCGGCCGACCCCGGTGCCGTCGGGCCAGTTCCGGCACGGCGTCGAGACCTCGCTCGCGGTGATGCCGTTCGCGTGCGCGCCCGGCGACGAGTACCTCGCCGATGGCATGCTCGAGGATCTGATCGACGCGCTGTCGACGATGCCGCTCGTCAAGGTGCGGCCGGCCGGGCTCGTGCGCGGGGTCGTCGAGCCCGACGTGCGCGCGCTCGGGCGCCGGCTCGGCGTCGAGCAGATCGCGTCGGCCTCGCTGCGCCGCACGCCGTCGGGTCTGAAGGTCTCCGCGCGGCTGACCTCGGTCGCCGACGGCTTCCAGATCTGGGCGCACCGCGCGGACTGCACCGAGGCCGAGATCTTCGAGCAGAGCGAGCTGCTCGCGCGCGGCATCGCGGGCGCGCTGTCGTCGCGCGCGACCTCGGCGACCAAGCCGACCGATCCGCGCGCCGTCGACCTCTACCTGCGCGCGCGCGCCGAGCTGCGCCAGTTCTGGGGCAAGCACGCGCGGCTCGGCGCCGATCTCCTGCGCGATGCCGCGCGGCTCGCGCCCGACTCGCCGCCGATCCTCGGCGCGCTCGCCTACGCGTCGGTGCAGGCCTGGGTGATGGTCGCCGAGGAGGACCTCTACGAGCCCGCGGTCGCCGCGGTCGAACACGCGCTCGGCTACGGCCACGGCGAGGCCTTCCTCGCATCGGCGATCCTGCGGATCAACACCGGGGACACGCTCGGCGCTGCCGCCGACCTGCGGCTCGCGCTCGCCCGCGCGCCGATGTCGGGCCCGAGTCACGAGTACCTCGGCAAGCTGCTCGTCGAGATCGGCGCGGTCGACGAGGGCCTGCATCACTTCACGACGGCCATGGGGCTCGATCCGGCGCGCGCGCTCCTCATCACGTCCGACATGTCGCGCGTCCACGCGCTGATGGGCGACCTCGACAAGGCGTACGCCGGCGTCGCGCAGATCGAGGCGAGCCCGGACGAGTCGCTCAAGCTACTCGCCGAGGTGTTTCGCGCCCGGCTCGCCGGCTGGCACGGTCAGCGCGATCCGATGCGCAACGCGGCCGCGCGGCTCGCGTCGCGGTTCGGGCCGAACGCGATCCGGCTCGCCACCGTCGTCCACGAGGCCTATGACGGCAGGCCGGTCGATCGCGCGATCTGGGACGCCGGCATGGCGACCTACCTCGCCGAGAACCGGCCCAAGCGCCTGGTCGTGCTCGCGCTCCAGCTGCTCGCCGAGTCGGCGGCGTCGGGCCGCGCCGACGAGCTCGTGTTCTCCGCGATCGATCACGCGTGCCGCGTCGGCCTGATCGACATCGTGTGGTTCGATCGCTGCCCGCTGTTCGATCGGTTCCGCGGCGACCTGCGCTGGCTCGAGGTTCGCGCGCGCGTCGCGGCGCATGCCGAGGGCATGCTCGCCGTGCTGCACGAGTAGCTACGCGGTCGTGCGGATGAACGACACGAACGCCATCACCGGACGGCGCGACGCTTCGTGCGTCACGAAGCGGATCGCGTCGAGCGTCCAGCCCTGCCCGACCCACTCGTTCACGGTCGCCTCGAGCGACTCGTCGGTCACGATCGACAGCTCGATGAACTTGTAGGTCGGGTGCGCGGTCATTGTGGGGCCCTCGCTCCGCTCGGCGCTCTCCGCTCGAACCTGGTTCGAGCGCGCGGTCATCGCTTCGCGAGCAGCTCGGCGGCGTACATCGCGTGATACGTGATGATGATGTCGGCCCCGGCGCGGCGGATGCCGGTCAGCGTCTCGAGCACGACCCGCGGCTTGTCGATCCAGCCGCGCTCGGCCGCCGCCTCGATCATCGCGTACTCGCCCGACACGTTGTATGCCGCGATCGGCAGGTTGATCTCGTCGGACACCGCGCGGATCACGTCGAGGTACGCGAGCGCCGGCTTGACCATCACCATGTCGGCGCCCTCGGCGGCGTCCATGCTCGCCTCGCGCACGGCCTCGGCGACGTTGCAGTAGTCCATCTGGTGGCCGCGGCGATCGCCCTCGCCCGGCGCCGAGTCGACCGCCTCACGGAACGGGCCGTAGTACGCCGACGCGTACTTCGCCGAGTACGCCATGATCGCGAGCTGCTCGAAGCCTTGCTCGTCGAGCGACTCGCGGCACGCGCCGACGAACCCGTCGAGCATGCCGGACGGCGCGACGACATCGACGCCGGCCTTGGCGTACGACACGACCGCGCGCGCGAGGTTCTCGAGCGTCGCGTCGTTGTCGAGCTCGCCGTGCGCGAGCACGCCGCAGTGGCCGTGGTCGGTGTACTCGCAGAAGCACGCGTCGGCCATGACGACGAGGTTCGGCCGCGCCTTCTTGATCGCGCGGATCGCCTTCTGGACGACGCCCTGGTCCTTCCAGGCCTCCGACCCGACGCTGTCCTTCTGCTCGGGGATGCCGAACAGGATCACCGACGGGATCCCGAGGTCGGCCGCCTTGCTCGCGCACTCGACCGCCTTGTCGACCGAGAAGTTGAACTGCCCGGGCATCGACGTGATCGGCTTCTCGACGCCGGTGCCGGGCACGACGAACAGCGGATAGACGAAGTCATCGACGGTCAGCCGGGTCTCTCGAACCATCCGGCGGAGCCCCTCGGTGCGACGCATCCGGCGCGGTCGGTAGTCGGGGTAGTTCATCGTCTACTGAGATACACCCCGAACGTCGGACGCGCCACCGGCGGGGAATCGTCTACACTGTGGTGGATGCGCGCGTGGCTCATCAGCTCCATCAGCCTGTCGATCGGGTGCGGGTTCCATGGCGGCGCGAGCGCCGTCGATGGCGCCGTCGCAGTGGACGACACCGGCAGGCCGATCGATGCGATCCAGCTCCCGATCGACGTGCCCGCGGTCGTGCCCCAGACGTTCGTGCTCGAGGCCGAGGCTCCGACGAGCTCGACCGCCGGGTTCGACGGCACCCACACGTTCCTGTGGACGTTCGCGAACACCGCCACCGAGTCGACCATCACCGGGTACTCGGGCACCGGCTTCATGCACCTCCTGCCCGGCGACGGCTTCACGTGCGACCAGACGGCCGCCGCGACCTGCGGGATCATCAACTACAGCGTGACGATCACCGTCCCCGCGACCTACTACCTCCACCTGCGGCTCGACGCGACCAGCAACGCCAACGACTCGGTCTTCTCCGGGTTCGACGGCGTGGTCTCGTCGACCCAGATCGCGGTCGCCTCCGATGGTGCGTGGCACTGGAGCGCCCCGGTCGCGGTGCAGCTCGCGGCGGGCCCGCACGTGATCAGCGTGTGGCAGCGCGAGGCCGGCGTGCGGCTCGACCTGGTCGTCCTGTCGCCGACGATGGCCGATCCCGCGCTTCCCTAACGCGCGAAGTAGCGCGATACGTTGCCGAGGTCGCTGCGCAGCCGATCGGTGCGCGCGTGGCGCAGGGTCCGCTCGCTGACGAACACGCCCGCCGCGCCGGGCACGTCGGCGTAGATCCGCGCGTGGACGCGCGAGCTGTTCGGCGTCGCGCCCGGATAGAACACGAGCTCCGCCCACATATCGGCGCGGCTATGCGTGTTCTCGAACCACACGCGGTGCGCCTTGGGGTCGTTGTGAAAGTGCAGGTTGTTGCGGTGGTCCTTGTAGTCGAGCGACACGCGCGCATCGACGCCGACCTGCTGGGTCACGGTCACGCGGACGATCTCGGGAAAGATCGCCGTCCACTTCTGGTAGTCCGACGCGATCGCGTAGGCCTGGTCGGGGGCCAGGTCGATCGTGATCTCGCCCTCGGTGATCTCGTCATCGTGGGCGCTCTCGTAGACCCGCGGGCCGGAGTCGGCGATCGCCGGGGTTGCCATCACGAGGGCCGCGACCAGGGTTGCACCGAAGAAAGCACGCATGCCCAGGCCCATCGCATAGATCGAGCCACGCACCGGCCGGCCGAACTCCGTGATTTTCCGCGCGTCCAGGTGTCGGCCCGCCGTACAGTGATCGACGGACTGTCAGGCTGGATCGGGAACGGATCGTTGCCGATTCACGACCGAAGGATCGGCCCCAGGGATGCGACCAGGCCGTCGGGGGTCGGCTCGCGCGCGACAACGATCCCCTCGACCCCACCAGCCGCGAGGGCCTCCGCGGTCGTGCCGCCGATCGCGGCGAACGCACGGATCGACGCGAGCGGCACCAGCGCCGCGAGGGCGGCGACCTGCGACGGCGCGAACACGACGCAGAGCGCAGCCGAGGCGAGCGCGGCGAGGCCATCGGCGAGCGCCGGATCGCCGGCGGGCGTCGCGATCGTCCGGTAGGCCACGACGTCATCGACTTGCCAGCCCGCGGCGCGGAGCAGCGCGAGGCCGTCGTCGCGGCCGGCCTCCGCGCGCGGGACGAGCACGCGGCCCGGCGAGCACGCGTCGATCGCGGCGCGCGCGAGGCCCTCGGCGGTCGCGACCGCCGGCAGCTCGGCGGCGATCCCGGCGGCGGTGAGGATCGCGGCGGTCGCGGGACCGACGGCCCACACCCGGCCACGCGGCCGACCGGCGGCGACCAGGGCGGTGGCCGCACGCGCCGACGCGACGAGCACGAGGTCGTGATCGCCGGCGACCGCGCGGGCGAGCGGCGCGGGGTCGAGCGCCTCGGTGCGCGTGACCGGGAGCGCGACGCTGACGTAGCCGAGCGGTGCCAGCGCGGCCGCGTACGGCGCGGCCCGTGCGTCGTCGCGCGTGAGGACCGCGATGCCGCGAGACGCCATGCCCGATCGTACGCTAGCGTCCGCACGTGCGCATCGCGGTGCTGTTGTGTGTGATCGCGGCCTGTTCCAAGGCGCCGACCAAGCGCGAGGACGCGGCGAAGCCGGCGGTCGCGCCGAGCGCCCCGGCGGGCGCGCGCGTGTTCCTGGCGACGCCGCAGGGCGAGCTCGCGGTCGCCGTCGAGGTCGTCAAGTCGGATGGCGCCCTCGAGCGCGGCCTGATGTGGCGCAAGCACCTGCCCCCGGACGACGGGATGCTGTTCCTGATGGGCAACGAGCGCGACTGGACGTTCTGGATGCACAACACGCTGATCCCGCTCGACATGATCTTCATCACGAAGGATCTGACCGTCGCGGGGGTGGTTCAGAACGCGGTACCGCAGACCGACACGCTGCGCAGTGTTGGCGCACCCTCGGTCTACGTCCTCGAGGTCAACGGTGGCTGGACGGCCCAGAAGGGCGTCGTCGCCGGGGCCAAGGTGCGATTTGATGCGGTCGAAGCGTACGCGAAGTGACCGAGGTTACGGCATCGACGGTGAGTCAGGCTTATTGTGCCGAGTCGCAGTTCTGCGTTAGAACCGCGTTCGAACCTAGCCGAGGGGAATTTCCATGCGCTCTATCTTGCTTGCCGCTGCCATCCTGCCGATGTCGATCCTCGCCGCTTGCGGTGGTGACGACGGCGGTACTGTCACTGCCACGGGCCCACATCACCACTTCGTGGTGAACAAGGCCTTCATTCCCAAGAACAGCACCGAGGCGCACATGTACGGCCTCGATCTCAACAAGGACAAGGCCGTCGACAACCAGCTCGGCATGGTGCTCGGCACCCTCGGTAGCCAGGGCTTCGACATCCAGGGCTCGATCGATACCGCCGTCAACGGTGGCTCGATCATCCTGCTCGCCGACATCCAGACCGCCGACTACGCGACGTCGAGCGGCGCCGGCATGAAGATCCTGATCGGCTCGAACCCGATGCCGCCAGCGTGCACCGACATGGCCGATCCGACGACCTGCGGCAAGCACCTCACGGGCACCGGCAAGTTCGACGCGATGGCGACGGACGCCGAGGTCACCGGCAAGATCGTGAACGGCACCTTCAACGGTGGCCCCGGCGATCTCAACCTGAAGCTCTCTCTCGCGGGCGCCAACGTCGACCTGTCGCTGATCGGCGCGCGCGCGCAGATCACCGGCATGACCGACGGCAAGGTCGAGAGCGCGATCATCGCCGGCGCGGTCACCCAGGACGATCTCAACACGAAGATCCTCCCGGCGATCCAGAGCTCGCTTGGTCCGCTCATCACGAAGGACTGCACCAAGCTCGACATGCCTGCCGGCAACCCGGCGTGCGGTTGCGCCGACGGTTCGACGGGCAAGACGGTCATCTCGCTGTTCGACACCACGCCGAAGGACTGCATGGTCACGACGGCGGAGATCCAGAACAACGGCCTGATCATGAGCCTCCTGCAGCCCGACGTGACCATCAACGGCCAGATGGCGCTGTCGATCGGCATCAAGGTCACGGCGGTCTCGGCCGACTACACCGTCGCCGGCGAGTAATTCTCAGGCGCGCGCCGCGGCGACGTGCGCCTCGATCGTCGAGCGGATCTCGGCGAGGCGCTCCACGGTCGCGGCCTCGCAGCGCATGACGAGCGCGGCCTGCGTGTTCGACGCGCGCACGAGGCCCCAGCCGTCGGCGAACATGGCGCGCACGCCATCGACGTCGACCACGCGGGTGACGTTCTTGTCTTCGCGCAGCCGCGCGGTGACCTTGGCGACCACCGCGAACTTCACGTCGTCCGGACAGTCGATCCGGATCTCCGGTGTGTTGATCATGACCGGCAACTCGGCGGCGAGCTCGGCGAGCGTGCGCTTGGTGCGCGACAGGATCTCGAGGATCCGCGCACCGGCGTAGATGCCGTCGTCGAAGCCGAGCCAGCGGTGCGCGAAGAAGATGTGCCCCGACATCTCGCCCGCGAGCATCGCGTTGGTCTCCTTCATGCGCGCCTTGATCAGCGAGTGGCCGACCTTCCACATCTCGACCTCGCCGCCGGCCTTGGCGAGCTCGTCGTACATCGCCTGGCTGCACTTGACCTCGCCGACGAACTTCGCGCCCTTGACCTCGTCGAGCACGGCCTTGCCGAGCAGGATCATCAGCTGGTCGCCCCACAGGATGCGGCCGGTGCGATCGACGACGCCGATGCGATCGGCGTCGCCGTCGAGCGCGATGCCGAGCTCGGCATCCTCGCGTGCGACCGTCGCGATCAGGTCGGCGACGTTTTCGGGCTGCGTCGGATCGGGGTGGTGGTTCGGGAACGTGCCGTCGAGCTCGCAGTACAGCGGGACGACGTCGAACCCGAGGCGGCGATACAGCCCGACCGCCGTCGGACCGCCGGCGCCGTTGCCGGCATCGACGACGACCTTCATGCGGCGCGGTCCGAGCTTCAACCGCGAGTCGGCGTACGTGTGGTACGTGCCGATCACGTCGCGCGACTGCATCGAGCGCGTCGGATGCGGCGCCTCCTCGGCGTGGATCGCGGCGACCTGATCGCGCAGCGCGACGATCGCGGCGCCATGTAGCGTCTCGGTGCCGAGCATCAGCTTGAAGCCGTTGTCCTCGGCCGGGTTGTGGCTGCCGGTGATCATCACCGCGGCATCGGTCTGCAGCTCGTGCGCCGCGAAGTACAGGACCGGTGTCGGCACGACGCCGATGTCGATCACGTCGACGTGCGCGCGGAGCCCATCGGTCAGCGCGGCGAACAGGCGCGGCGAGTGCATCCGCGGGTCGCGCCCGACGACGATCCTCGCGCCCTTCGGCGCCCCGCCGGGCTTCCCCGCGACCTGCTTGCCGAACGCCAGGCCGATCGCCCGCACCGTCTGGTCGTCGAGATCGACGTCGGCCACGCCGCGGATGTCGTACTCGCGAAAGCTGCGCGGATTCATGCCTATAGGTACCGCGCGAGTCCTCGCGCATACAACGCCTCGACGACCTTGCGGACGTCCTGGGCCTGGTCCTTCTTGATGACGAGGATCGCGTCGCCGCTCTTCACGACGATGACGTCGGACAGCCCGACGGTCGCGATCAGCGTGTCGTCGTCGCTCGTGATGATGTTGTCGCGACCGTCGATCACCACGGCCTCGCCGACGATCGTGTTGCCGGAGCCGTCCTCGCCGCGCAGCGCCGGGAGCGCGGCCCACGAGCCGACGTCGTCCCAGCCGACCGAGACCGGGATCGTGACGACGCCGGATGCCTTCTCCATCACCGCGTGATCGATCGAGATCGACGCCAGCGGCGTGTACAGCGCGAGCGCATCGCCTCCGGCCGCGATCGCGCGCGCCGCGGCCGCGGTCTCGGGCGCGTGCTGCGCGAGCTCGGCGAGCACGCGCCTCGCGGTCACGAAGAAGATGCCGGCGTTCCACAGGTAGCGACCGCTCGCGAGGTAGCGCTTCGCCTTGTCGAGATCGGGCTTCTCGACGAAGCACAGCACCGGCACGATGCCGAACTCGAGGCTCGCGACCTCGAGATAGCCAAAGCCGGTCTCGGCGCGCGTCGGCTTGATGCCGACCGTGCCGATCACGTCGTCGCGCTCGGCGGCGCCGAGGCCGAGGTCGAGCGCGTGCGCGAGGCCCGCCTCGTCGAGGACATGCTGATCCGCCGGCAGGATCGCGAGCGCCGCGTCGGGATCTTCGCCGACGAGCACCGCCGCCGCGAGCCCGATCGCCGCGGCCGTGTTGCGCCCGATCGGCTCGGCGAGCACGCGGACGCCCGGCACCGCCGCCTTGGTCGCCGCGACCTGGTTGGCCGCCGTCACGATGACGACGCGATCGCCGGCGACCGCACGCCCGCGCTCGACCGCCGCCGCGAGCAGCGAGAGCCCGTCGTGGCCGAGCGGCAGGAGTTGCTTTGGGCGCGCGCGGCGACTCGCCGGCCACAGCCGCGTGCCACAACCACCGGCGAGGATGACCGCGTGGCGCATCAGTCCTCCTTGGCGAGCGCGAGCGCGATCGAGGGCGCGAGCAGGCAGTCGTTTCCGACCAGGTCGGCGCGCATGCGCTTGTGCTTGTCGTAGACCTTGTAGTGCGGCAGCGCGCTGATCTGGTTGGCCTCGGCGACCGGCGTGAAGCCGTCGCCGACGTCGACCTTGCGGATCACGACGCGATCGTCGAGCGCGACCTGGACCGCGAGCATGCCGCCGACCACGATGCACGCGCCGCACGAGTCGGCCCAGAAGTCGACCACGGTGACGTAGCCGACCGGCTGCACGGCGTCGAGATCGACGAGCTTGCCGGCGACGTTGACCTGGAGCGACTTCGCGGGCGGTGGTCCCGAAGGCGTGGTCACACCCTCGGTTCCCCAGCACGCACCCAGGAGGCACATGATCGCAGCGGCTCTCATTCAGGACTCGGCAAGCAGTTTGGTGAGGCGTACCACGTCGGCGCGCCCGAGACCGGCGTGAACCAGCTGCTCGAGCTGCAGGCGGTCACCCGAGACCAGCTCCATCGCGCCGAGCCGGACCGTGCCATCGGTGTCGATCGTCATCTCGACGAGCACGAGGACGTCGCCGGCCGGCGCTCTCGGCAGATCGACGATCGCGTAGCGCCCGAGGTGCCGGTTGCGGATGGGCTCGCTCGACTCGCCTTCCCAGACGTCGAACTCGAGACGATCCTGGTCGTCGTTGCGGGTCGCGAGCACGCGGTGCTCGCGCGTCGGGACGACCGAGTTCTGCGCGATCACGAGATCGCAGCGTCCCGGCACCTCACCCGAGGGCGCGCCGATCGACAGCGAGAGGCCACGCGCGGCGACGTCGACGAGGAGGACGCCCTCGATCGTGCCCTCGAGCCGGGCGACCTCGAGCGCGGCCCCGACCGCGACGACCTCCTCGGGGTTCGCGATCACGGTCGGCTCGCGCCCGGTGATGCGCGCGAGCTCGCGGCGCACGACCGGCATGCGAGTCATCCCACCGACCAGGAGGACCTCCTCGATGTCCTGCTTGCTGCGCCCGCAGCGCTTGAGCGCGTCCTTGATCGGCGGCTCGAGTCGGCGGACGAGCGGCGAGCTCCACAGCTCGATCTCGTCGCGGCGCAACGGGCGCGCGTACTCGACGCCCTTGCCGCTCGGCAGCTGCATCAACTCGGGAACCAGCACGGTCGCGTTCGCGACCTGCGAGAGCTCGTGCTTGGCGCGCTGCGCGGCGAGCCGCAGGCGCTCGATCGCGATCGCGTCGGTCGAGATATCGACGCCGCGCGTGGTCCGCACATCGCGCACGAGGTTCTCGACGATCGCGCGATCGACGTCGTCGCCGCCGAGGAACGCGTCGCCGGTCGTGGCCAGCACCTCGAACACGCCCTGCTCGACGTCGACCGCGGCGACGTCGAACGTCCCGCCGCCGAGGTCGCACACCAGGAACTTCTTGTCGGCGCCGGCGTGCGCGCCGTGGCCGAGCGCCGCGGCGGCGGGCTCGCTGAGCAGGCGCAACACGGTGAGCCCGGCGATCGCCGCGGCGTCCTTGGTCGCCTGGCGCTGCGCGGCGTCGTACCAGGCCGGGATCGTGATCACCGCGCGCGTGACCGGCGCACCGAAGTGCGCCTCGCCGGTCTTGCGCAGCTCCTTCAACACGAGCGCGCAGACCTCCTCGGGCGACACCAGGCGACCGGCCGATAGCGCGATCCAGGCATCGCCGTTCGGCGCCGCCACGACCTCGTATGGCAAGATGCGCGCGAGCTTCCTGATCTCGGGATGATCGAACCGGCGGCCGAGCAACCGCTTGGCGCCGAAGATCGTGAGGTCGGGGCTGTGATCGAGGCCGGCGCGCGCCGCCTCGCCGACGACCGGGCCGTCGGGCGTGAACCACACCAGCGACGGCATCATCGTCGAGCCCTCGGGCGTCGTCAGGATGCGCGGCGCGCCGTCGGCGTCGATCACCGCGATCACCGAGTTCGACGTGCCGAGATCGATCCCGACCGCGCGAGTCACCGGGCCTCCTGGAACAGGCGCCACACCGGCTCGGTGTCGGACGCGCCGTGCTTGCGGACGTGCTCGAGGATCTGCGCAGCCTCGATGCACTCCTCGTGGTGCGCGAGCGCGGTCTCGAGCTGCGAGGTCGCGTGCATGACCTCACCCTTCTCGAGCGCGGCGAGCGCGGCGCTGACGTAGTACAGCGAGCGCAGCGGCCGGCTGCGCGGGTAGACGCAGAGCGCGGCCGCCAGCACCTCCTGCGCGGCGTTGGCGTCGCCGTCGCCGAGCATCGCGCGCGCGCGCATCTCGAATGCCTCGCCGCCCTGCAGCGTCGACGCGGTGTCACCGCTCGACACCGGCTCGTGGTCACCGCTCGGCGCCGTCGCGCTGAATCGAACGTCCGGGGTCGAGGGCGCGAAGCCCTCGCTGACCAGGTCGTCGAAGCCGATCAACCAGCCGGGGCCCGCGGAGATCGCCGGACCGAACGCGAGCCCGCGGCCTTCGCTGACCAGCGCGGCGCGCAGCCGATCGTAGGCGCGGTTCGCGAGGATCGTGAGCTCCTCGGCGAGGTGCGTGATCGCCGGCGCGGCACGTCGCGCGACGAGATCGGGGTGATGGCGGCGTACGCAGCGCATCCAGCCGCGGCGGATCTCGTCGGGACCGGCGTCGCGCGTCACGCCGAGCACGTCGTGCACCGCGAGCTGACGCAACCGGCGCAGCTCGCCCGACAGGTGCTGGAACAGCATGCGCTCGTCGACCGGCAGCTCCTCGACCGCCGGGATCACCGGCATCGACTCGCGCACCGTCGGCCCCGGCGCAGGCTCCGCTGGTGTCGACGCCGCGGCCTCCTTCGCCATCGCCTTCAAACGCCCGACGACCTCGTCGGTCCAGCCGATCAGCTCGACCTCGATCCAGGTCTTGCCGCCCTCGCCCTCCATCACCGACGCCTTCATCACGCTGCCGTCGATCGCGATCACGAGGCCGTTCGGCAGCTCGAGCCCGAGCGTGATGCTCGCGCCCGGCTCGGTCTGGTACGGCACCTTCATCGAGAGGATGCGGCCCTTGCGCAGCTTGCGCGTGTAGAACACCTCGACCTGATCCCAGGTCGCGCACTTGACGTGAAGGGTACGACCCGCCACGTCTACTTCCCCTTGACGGGTTCGAGCTCCACGGCGCGCTCGAGCACGGCCTTCTTCTTCGCGCTGTCGATCGGGGTGGTCGGATCGTTGTCGCGCCACTCGTCCGCCGAGATCGTGACGTGCTTGGGCTTGTAGCCCGGCTTCACCACCATCAGCTCGTACGCGCGACCGGCGGTCAGCGAATCGAACCGCACGTCGCTCGCGGTGTTGCCGATGTAGAGCCACGCCTCGGCGTCGGTCGGCTTGGCCTCGACGTGGATCGTCCCCGAGCCCGGCTCGGTCTGCGCCGCGTGGATCGCGGTCGGCTGGATCGGCAGCTCGTTCGCCGGCTGCTTCTTGGGATCCGGCTTCTCGGGCTTCGGCGGCGGATCGAGCGTGACCATGACCGACGCGCGCCGCTGGTCGGGCTTGTCGGCCTTGGTCCAGTCCTTCGCGACGACCTGGACCTGCGTGATGCCAAAGCCGTCGGCGACGAGCGCGATCTCGTGGGTCGACGCCGGCGACAGCCGCATCGAGTCGACCGGCGTGTGACCGAGGCGCAACCAGATGCCCGCCGGGCTCGGCGTCGTCGTGATCACGAGCGAGCCGGCGTCGGCGAGCGCCTCGGTCAGCGTGTGCGTCTTGTCGGCGTCGCGCTTCTGCTGCTCGGCGATCAGCTTGTCCTGGCGGTCCTTGTCGGCCGCGGCGCGCTCGTCCTGCTGCGTGAAGTTCGTGATCACCAGGTAGCCGCCACCGCCGACGATCGCGAGCACGAGCAGGCCGCCGACGATCCGGCCGACCGGGCTCTTCAGCCTGACCGGCGGCGCCTCCGGCATGATCGGATCGACGATCGGGGTCGCGCGCTTCTGCGCCGGCTTGGGGCCGCTGTCGATCGAGACCGCGGCGGCCTCGGCGCGTTTCGCGGCGGCCTCGAGCCGATCGGCGGCGACCGTCGCCTGCTCGGCCGCGGTCGACATCCGGCGGACCGGCTCGTCGAGCTCGTCGAGCGCATCGAGCGCGGCCTCCTCGTCCATGCTGCGCGAGCGCGGGATCCGCACGCCCAGCGGGACCGGCGCCGGCAGCGGCGTGACGCTCGGCTCGTCGTCGTCGGGATCGTCGAGCGACGGCACGCGCCGCCCGGTCTGCACGATCGCTTCCTTCTGGCGCGGGTCGAGCTTGATCAGCTCGGACACCGGATCGAGGCCGCGCCCGGGCTCGGCGTCGACCATCGTCATCCCGGTGTTCTCGTCGAGATCGGCGAGCAGCGCGTCGAGCCGGCCGCCGGTCGACTGCGACGGTGTCTTCTGCTGGCGCGCCGCGATCGACTCGGCGCGGATGTCCATCGACGGGCGCATCGGCGTGACCTGGACGGCCGAGCTGCCGAGCGACGCGAGCAGATCCTCGGTCGCGTCGTCGATGTTGGTGTCGGTCGCCGCGAGGCCCGCTGCCTTGATCAGGTCGGCCTTGCTCGCGATCTCCCAGTGATCGTCCTCGAACGCCTCGAGCAGGTTCTCGAGCAGATCCTTGGCGTTCTTGTAGCGGCGCCCGAGATCGGTATCGAGCGCGCGGGTGACCAGGCGCTCGACCGCCGGCGTGACGTGCAGGTTGCCGGGCTGGACATCGCCGGTCAGCAGCGTGAATAGGAGCGCGCCGACCGCGAACACGTCGACCGCGGGCGTCGGATCCTCGCCGACGACGAGCTCGGGCGCGATGTAGCCGGCGAGCCCGCGCCACAGCGAGCTGTCGGCGCCCTGCGCGACCGCCGTGGTCAGCGCGCGGCCGACCACGAAGTCACCGAGCCGGACGTCGCCGACCTCGTCGATCAGCACGCTGCGCGGGTGCACCGCACCGTGAACCACGCCCGCGCCGTGCGCGATCGCGAGCGCCTCGACCACGCTGCGCCCGATCAACGCGGTGACCTCGGGCGACAGCTTCTTGGCCTTGGTGGTGCGCGCCGCGGCGATCAGATCCTGCGCGGTGACGTAGCGGCCGGTGCCCCGGGTCACGACGACGACGTCGGAGCCCTCCGACTCGACCGTCACGGCCGGCACGATCGTCTTGTGGTCGAGGCCGATCGCGGCCTGGATGCCCTTGTCGTCGGTCAGCGCCCGGCGAAAGCCGTCCTCGGCCAGCATCTTGCTGTCGACGATCAGACCGCGCAGGTTCCGCTGCCCGGCGTGCTGGGCGCGGTGAATACCGCCGTACATCGTGACGGCAAGCCGTTCACCGAGTACGACGCCGGCGATGATCTGCTCGGCCGAAGTCCCCACCTTGACCCGGCTAGGTTACCCCGAAACGCCGAAGCGAAGCTGGATCCAGGGCTCCGCGAACAGATAGAAAACCGCGCCGGCGGCGAGGAACGGCCCGAACGGGAGCTCGCTGCGCATCAGGCCCGGGCCCTCGTCGTCCTCCGAACCGTCCTCGACGATAGTTTCGGCCGCGGGCTTCTTGGTGGCCACGAGGACCGCGATCCCGATCACGGACCCGATCACCGAACCACCGAACAGCGACACGATCACGCCGCGCCAGCCGAGCAGCGCGCCGATCACGGCGAGCAGCGTCGAGTCGCCGAGCCCGAGCCCCTCGCGCTTGGTGACGCGATAGTAGATCTCGCCGATCAACCACGGCAGGCCGTAACCGATCGCCGCACCGACGAGGCCGTCCCACCACGTGCGCTCGGGGAGGAGCCAGGTCGCGGCATAGAAGATCGCGATGCTCGGGAACGTGACCTTGTTGAGGATCAGCTTGTGATCGATGTCGATGAACGTGACGACGACCATCACGAACAGGAACGCGGCCTCGATGACGAACCGCGCGAGCGTCACGCCGAACGACTCGCGCATCGGGCCGAGCGCGAGGCACGACCACCAGGCGACCGCGAACAGCACGCCGAGCGACGCCTCGACGATCAGGTAGCGCGGCGAGAACGCGGTCTTGCACGTCCGGCACTTGCCGCGCAGCCACAGGTAGGCGAGCAGCGGCACGTTGTCGTACCAGCGGATCGGCGTCTTGCAGACGAAGCAGTGCGAGCCCGGCGCGACCACCGAGCGGCCGTTGGGGAACTCGTCCGACGGTGGCCAGCGATAGATGCAGACGTTCGCGAAGCTGCCCCACAGGAGGCCCATCACGACCACGAAGATGTAGGCGCCGATCGAGGGCGACAGGATCTGGAGCTGTTCGAGCACGCGGACCGCGGTCTGAAGTTAGCCTGGTTGACCCGGCTCGTCGACAAAGCTAAGAAGTTCCGGTGACCCGCGTTGCCCTCGCCGTTCTGGCACTCGCCGCCTGTGGCCGTGCCCAGGGGACGCCGGATCAGGACCTCGGATCCCTGGTGATCGCGCCGAAGCCGGTCGAGGCCGCGATCGACGTCGCCCGGGCGGCGACGGACCCGGCGGAGCTGTCCCGCGCCCTCGCCCGCCCCTACCGCGACACGATCGCCGCGCTCGGCCCGCACACCGTCACGGTCGCGACCACGACCACGACGTCGTCGGGCGACACCGTGGTGGACGATCGATCCGACAAGGCGACGCTCGAGCTCGGCGTCGGCCCGGTGTTCCACGGCACCTACGAGAACTCCGGCGACTACGGCCGCGAGACGATCTTCGTCGACAAGACGCTGTTCCTGCGGCCGCGCTATCAGCGCTGGCACGAGCGCGCACCCGAGGGCGCCGACGAGCCGGCCACCTTGCGCGACGGCTTCACCGACGCGATCACCGCGACCTGGGAGCTGCTCGCGCCCGGCGCCGAGCTGTCCGACAAGGGCGCGATCACGGTCGGCGGTCGCGCCGGCCGGCTGATCGAGATCCACCTGTCGTCGCACCCGGCCGCGATGCCCGGCGAGTCGCTCGCGCAGAAGAAGTGGCGCGTCAACCGCACCGTCGTCGCGGTCGCTGGCCAGATCGTGCTCGACGCCGAGAAGGGCGTGCCGCTCGCGATCGACCTGACCGGCTCGATCGGGTTTTCCCGCGACGGCCACCCGATGACGATGAAGCTGTCGGTCAAGTCCGCGATCGACAAGCTCGGTCAGCCCGCGACGATCGCGCGCCCCGCGACCGCCGAGGTCGTCGCGACGCCCGAGCGCGCCAAGGAGGTCGACGATCGCGACGTCCTGCTCGAGGGCATCGCCCCGGCCGCCGCGATCGCCAAGCCAAAGGATCCACCGTGACGCTGTCGCTGGTCGCCCGCCGCGTCTACCTCGACGACGCCCGTCGCGGGATCATCGCGCGCGCGTTCCTCGGCAGCCTGGTCGGCGCGATCCCGGTGCCGTTCGTCGACAACTGGGCGGTCGAGAAGGTCCTCGGGAACGGCTATCGCACGATCGCGAACGCGCGCCACATCGACCTCGATCCCGACGCGGTGAAGAACCTGGTCCACGGCAGCACGGGCCCGGCCGAGATCACCGACGTCGCGCTCGGTAGCATCATCTACCGGATCGCGGGTCGGGCCGCGAAGCGCATGTTGCTCGCGCTCGCGACCGTCAACCGCGCGCGCGCCGCGTCGCGCACGTTCGTCGCGATGACTCTGTTCGATCACTACTGCGCGAAGCTCCACACCGGGCTCGCGCTCGACGGCAAGACCGCGCTCGCCCTGCGCGAGGAGATCCAGCGCACGCTCGACAACACGCCGGGCGCGCTCGCGCTGCATCCGTTCCGGCGCGCCGCGATGTCGGCCGCCCGCGCGACGATGCGCGCGCCACTCGAGCTCGCCGACCTCGCGAGCAACGGCGGCCTGCGCCGGCTACTCGCCAAGAAATCGTCGGTGACCGACGCCGAAGCGGTCGACGATGTCGATCAGGCGATCGAGACCGCGCTGGCGAGCAAGTCGTCGTTCCTGTCGCGCGCGGTGACCGCGGTCGAGGTCCAGCTGACGTCCGAGGTGAACCCGTACCTCGACACCGTGCTCGAGTCGTTCGATCGCAAGTGGCGAGCGCGGCTCGCAGCCGACAAGATGCGTTAGCTCTGCACGGCGTCGGGCTCGCCGACGTGGATCAGCACGTGGACCTGGTCGCCGAGCGTCGTCGGCGCGCTCCACATCACGAGCGACCGACTCGACGACAGCACCGCGCGGCGCTCGATCGAGCGGCCGCCGACGAATGCGCGGCGGACCGTGCCGACGCAACCCGGGATCCAGCGCGCGAGCGCGGTGTCGCCGAGCGGCGTGCCGATCATCGCGGCGGGCGCCCAGCCGACGAGCGCGGCGAACGCCGAATTCGCGCGCGCGATCGTGCCGTCGGACTCGACCAGCGCCTGCGGCACGAGCGACATCTCGAACAGCGCGGCGTTCGCGTCTTCGGGCGTGTCGCGGCGCGGCGAGCCGGTGCCGCGCACGCGCCGGCGACTGCCGAACAGCATGTCCATCACGGTGTTGAGCTCGTAGCGAAACGCCGCGGCGCTCGCGTGGCGCTCCGCCGGATCCTTGGCCATCGCCGTCGCGACCAGCTTCTCGATCGCCGGATCGATCGGCTGGCCGGCGCGCGCCGACAGCGTCGGCGGTGCGGTCGCGACCTGCGCGGTCAGGATCTCGACGAGCTCGCCGTCGAACGGCAGCGTGCCGGTGAACAGCAGGAAGCCGAGCACGCCGAGCGCGTAGATGTCGGTCGCGACGGTCGCAACGCCACCACCGGCGCGCTCGGGCGCGAGGTAGTGCGGGCTGCCCGAGACATCGCGCTCGTCGTAGCCGAGCCGCCGCGCGAGTCCGAAGTCGAGCAGGCGCACGACGCGACGGCGCCGGGTGCCGGACACGGCGACCTCGTGGGCGAGCATGATGTTGTCGGCCTTGACGTCGCCGTGGACGATCCCGCGGCGGTGGACGTGCTCGAGCGCATCGGCGATCTGCCCGAGCACGTCGAGCGCCTGGCGGTTCGAGATCGGCGCGAGCTCGAGCAGCGGATCGCCGTCGACCAGCTCCATCACCATGAACGCACCGAGCTCGGGATCGTGGCCGAAGTCGATCACCGAGACGATGTTCGGGTGCGTGATCTCGCTCGCGAGGCGCGCCTCGAGATCGAAGCGTGCGCGGGCGTCGTGCTCGCTCGCGAGCCAGGGCGCGATCACCTTGAGGGCGAAGAGCTTGCCGAGCTCCGCGTGACGCACGCGATAGACCTGGCCCATCGTGCCTTCGCCCAGTCGATCTTCGAGAACGTAGCGTCCTGCGATCGTCGGCACTCACTCACGATAGAGAATTGCAGTGACAACGGCATGAACATTCGCGAAGCGTTTCTCCGACGACGATTCAACCTTCATCGCGGTCCGAGTGGGTGCGCGACGCACGCTCGGCATGAGTCGACTTCGTCAGGGACACTGGTCCGTGGTCGGGCATCCAGTGCCGTTCGTGAACGGGCAGCAGACCGCCACGCACTGCGAGCCGGTGATCGTGAGGTGCGCCGTGCTGCTGAGGGGCGATTCGATGACCGTCCCAGGCTCGCCGCCGCCGGTGTCACCGTCGGTGTGGTGCCACGTGTTCGCGCCGAGCGTGAAGCTCGTGCTCGCGGGCTCGGCGACGAGCGCGACCGTGTTACCGACCGTGACGGGCACGGTCTGGACCCCTGTCGTCGAGGCCGCGCCGCCATCGACACTCACGCTGCACCAGGACAGGTAGTTCTTCAGCGTGAGCGACGGACCCGGTGCATCCGCGATGAACGCCGCGTCGGGGCTGGCGTCGATCGAGCCCGTGGCGTCGATGTCGGCATCCGGGTCCACGAACGCATCGTGTGACGCGTCGCCCGCACCGTCGCGCGCCGCGTCGCTCGGGCCGCCGAGTTTCGGCGGGGTCGGAAACCCGCAGGCGGCGAGCGCGCAGACGACGACGGAGGTGCGAGCGAGCCACATGCGCTCAGGGTATCACGCAGGGACCGGCGACGAGTCGTCAGTGATTTGCGGGCTGGCTCGCGATGAAGCCGGCGATGTGCGCGGTGAAGTCGTTGTTCGGAATCGCGACCGTGCCGCTCTGTCCGGCGAGCGGACCGATGATGAAGGTGATGTCCTTCGCGATCCCGGCGTTCGCGTACGCCGCGATGTCGGTGTCGGCGTTGCCGTAGGCGGCGACCGGGATCCAGCCGAACTGGACGATCATGCGCTCGAGCCACATCGTCTTGTATGGATTGGCGTTCTCGACCGCGTTCGCCGTGATCAGCGGGCCGTTCGGGAAAGCCTTGTCGCGGAGCCAGCCGCGGCTCTCGACGCGCAGCACGTGCGGTCGCGCGGTCAGGTAGATCACCGGATAGCCCTTGGCGGCCCACGCCTGCGCCATCGTGTTGGCGGCCGTGTTCATCAGCGGCGTGTAGGTCGCGTCGGCGACCTGCTTGAACTCCTCGTTGTCGTCGGTCGTGAGCGTGCCGTCGATGTCCGTCACGACGACCTTGCTCCCCGCCGGCAGCAGCGCGTCGTAGTGCTCGGCGCAGCTGCCGTCGGCCTCGAGCATCGCGTAGATCGGCTGGCCGTACGGCGCGACCACCGCGCCGGCCGCGATCTCGTAGTAGCCGTCGTCGCCGGTCGTCCCGCTCGCGAGCTGCGACCATGCCATCGCGGCGGGGTCGTACGACCACAGGCTGACGTTCTCGCCGGGGAGCGCCTGGCCGAACAGGCCGTTGCCATCGCCGGTGCGCGCCTTGTCGCCGTGGTAGCTCCGGCTCGCGACCGCCGTCGCACCGTCGGGGAGATAGATGTTCGCCGACATGCCGGACGGATTGCCCAGCGTGTCGGAGGCCTCGTCCTTGTCGCGCGCGTGCCCCGAGTTGATGAACGTCGGGTTGTCGGCGTTCTGGAACCCCGTGGTCGCGGTGCGGAACGGCAGTGCGCCCGGCATCGGACACGCGAGCGAGACCGCGTCGGTCAGCGCCGGCAGCCCACCGTCGTCGCCGCAACCCATCAAGGTGACAACCACGACCCAGCAACGTGACATGTTCGAGCGCATCGGAAGTCGACGCTATCACCGGGTTGTCACCGAGTCGTGGTGTCATGCCGTCGTGAAGCGCTGGATCCCGTGGGTGATCGTGATGTGGCCGACATTCGCGCACGCCGAGCCATCAGCAGAGGAAGAGACCGCCGCGAGCACCGTGAAGCTCGGCGGCTACTTCCAGCCACAGTTCCGCCTGCGCGAGAACTCCGCGGCACCGAACGACGAGGACGGCTTCCGGTTCGCTCGCGTGCGCCCGCAGATCGCCGCCGACTCGATGGCCGGCAACCTCGAGCTCCACGCGTTCTTCGAGATGGAGGTCCAGCCCCAGTTCTCGCTGTTCGAAGCCTGGGGTGGCGTGTCGCGCAAGCTCCCCGACGACGGCCGCATCACGGTCGACGTCGGCCAGATGCGCACGCCGATCTCGCGGCAGCAGCTCCTGTCCGATGCGAACCTGTCGTTCGTCGACAAGGCGCAGCTCGCGTCGATCGCGCCGGATCGCGATCTCGGCGCGCGCGTGACGTTCCTGCCGCCGATGCTCGACGGCCGCGTGAAGCTCGTCGCCGGCTCGTTCAACGGCGACGGCCGCAACCAGGTGCAGAACACCAACGAGTCATTCCTTCATGCGGCGCGTCTGGAGCTCACGCCTCTCGGCACCGCGCCGACGACGATCCAGGAGTCGAACCTCGCGGGCAGCTACCTGACGCTCGCCGCCTCGGGTGGCTACGACAAGCTGACCAAGGGCGATCACCACGAGATCGAGAAGTTCGTCGGCGTCGATCTCACCGGCGCGTGGATGGGCCTGTCGGGATCGATCGAGCTGCTGCGCGTCTACCATCACCAGGACGGCGACCCGGCGACGCGCACGCCGGCGTTCCTCCAGGACGGCTGGGTCGCACAGCTCGCGTACCTCCTGCCGATCGAGCTACCTCCGTACGGTCACGCGCGGGTCGAGATCGGCGCGCGTGTCGAGGAGATCGATCGCAACGACACGTTCCCGATCACCGTGCCGGGCGATCCGAACCAGAGCGTGCGCGAGTACACGGCCGTGATCAGCTACTACCTGCGCAAGCATTCGCTGAAGGTGCAGCTCGCGGCCAGCCACTTTGTCGAGCTCGAGGATCGCACCGCGACCGGCGAGAACGCCTCCTACGCAAACGACCAGCTGCTGCTGCAGTTCACCTACCGGATGGAATGATCATGAAGCGCACGATCCTCCTCACGCTCGCGGTCGCGGGCTGCGTCAAGGGCAACCCGATCAACGAGAACACCGCGCTCGAGGGCGGCACGCTCGCGGTGCCGGGATGTCCGTACAGCATCACGTCGAAGCTCGGCGCCGAGGTGCCGGTCCTGTCGCTCGGTGCGTTCGGCAACGATCCGACACCGAAGAACATCCACCTCGGCTTCGTCGGCGAACCGAAGACGACGATGGTCGCCGAGTGGCGGACGATGGACGACACGACACTCGCGGGCACCGTGCGCTACGCGGCCGGCGCGAACCTCGCACCCGGCGACTTGGTCGAGACCGCGACCGGGATCGAGTTCGCGTACGAGTCGACCGGCGGCGAGCGGCCGCGCGTCCACCAGGCGCACATGTGCGATCTGCAGCCGGGTACGGCGTACAGCTATCAGGTCGGCGCGCGCGATCCGCAGACCGGTGCCGATCACTACTCCGAGGTCTTCACGTTTCGCACCGCGCCCGACATCGTCGCGCACCCCGACGCCGAGGTCGTGATCGCCTCGCTCGGCGACTGCCGCAACGGCTACGACACCTGGGCGCAGCTGACCGCGCTCGCGAAGGCGCACGATCCGGATCTCGTGCTGTTCACCGGCGACGCCGTCACGATCGGCATCACGCAGTACGAGTGGGAGGCGTTCTTCTCGCGCGCCCAGCCGCTGCTGGCGACGGTCCCGATGATCTTCGCGCACGGCAACCACGAGGTGAACGCGGTGAACTTCTACTCGCAGGTCGTGCTGCCCGGCGATCAGGAGGACTATAGCGTCGACTACGGCTACGCCCACATCAGCGTGCTCAACGACACGCCGATCGACATCGCCGACATCCCGGGCAAGGCGCACGACTTCCTCGCCGCCGATCTCGCGGCGCACGCCTCCGCGCGATGGAAGATCGCGATGCATCACCAGCCGGTGTTCTCGTCGGCGACGGCGCACGGCTCGAACCTCCAGCTCCAGCAAGTCTGGCAGCCGCTCTACGATCAGTACAAGGTCGACCTCGTGTTGAACGGTCACGACCACGACTTCGAGATGAGCAAGCCGATGGTCGGCCCGGCGCCGCAAGGCAGCGTCGATCAGGGCACGGTGTACCTCGTCCAGGGTGGCGCCGGCGCCGAGCTCTACGACAGCGCCCCCCAGGCGTTCACCGGCTACGCCGAGAAGACGTTCTCGGCCTCGATCCTCGACGTCCGCAAGACCCAGCTGACGCTCGACGCGTTCCGGCCCGACGACAGCGCGATCCCGTCGCCGTTCGTCAAGACCAAGCCGTGAAAGCGGCGGCGGCTGCGCTCGTGCTCGCGTGCGGCGTCGCGCACGCCGATGACGGCGACGCGTTCGCCGCGATCGGCGCGCGGCTCGCGCACGGCGAGCTCACCACGCCGGCCGCGATCGACGCGTACGAGGCGCTCGGCCATGCGCCGGTGACGCGCTGGACCGACGACGCCTGGAGCGAGGCCGCGCGGCTCGCCGAGCGCGCCGGAGACTTCGCGCGCGCTCGCACCGACCTGCAGGCCGCGATCGCGGCGTCCGACGACGCGCGGCTGATCGCGCGCGCCCACGCCGGCCTCGCGCGGCTCGGCGCGAGCGCCTGGGACGCGGTCGCCGCCGATCACGATCGCCTGGTGCGCAGCCTCGACGACCGCGGCGATCCGCGGCCGGCGCTCGCGAGTCTCGAGGCGCTCGCGCGCGCGCACCCGACGTACCCCCGCGGCACGTCCCTGCGCCTCGCCCTCGCGCGTGGCTGGGAGGCCAACGGTGACGCCGACCGCGCGATCGCGTGGCTGGTCGACGCGACCGGGCGCGAGGACGGTGGCCATGCACGCGTCGAGCTCGCCCACGTGTTGCTTCGCCACGATCGCGAAGCCCGAGCGACGATCGCGGCGGTCGACGATCCGGTCACCCGCGCGCTGCTCGCCGACGAGCTCGACGCCCGCGTCCGCCGCGCGCACCTCCACGTCGCGCTCTGGCTCGTGCTCGCCGCGCTCGCGGTCGCCGCGGCTGCGGGCGTCCGCCGGATCGGCTGGCGCCGGATCGCGCGCCCACCCGGCGAGGTGCTGTTCGTCGCGCCGATCGCGCTGGTGCTTGCTGGCGTCGCGACCACGGGCAATCCGCTGGTCGCCCGCGCGGTCTGGACGCTCGCCATCGCCGGGGTCGCGATCGCGTGGCTGTCCGGCGCGCTGCTCGCTGCCCGCCCCGGCCGCCTGTGGATCGCTGGCGTCGCCTTGGTCGCCGCCGCCTGCGTCGCGTACCTCGCGCTCGATCACGGCTCGCTCGCCACGATGATCGCCGAGACCTGGCGCACTGGCCCCCAGCTGTGAATTGGGGACGCTTTTACGAGTTGCTCGAGTTGGTCCCCAACTCGAGCAACTCGTAAAAGCGTCCCCAATTCACAGGCCGAAAGGCGGACAGCCCCGCTGGCTGGCGGGGCTGTGGCGTCGCGTCGTTGGTGCCTACTCGCGTCGTTCGGGCTGCGCCCTCACTTCTTCGTTGGTGCCTTGACGGGCGCTGGCGGATTCGCGGTCTGCATCGTCGGCGCGGGCGGGTTCATCGTCCGCACCGGCGGCGGGGCCTCCGGGGTCACGGTGGCAACACCGGGGGTCATCGGCGCCTTCTTCACGTCGGCGAGGAAGCGGACGACCTTGCCCTTGAGCGTGGCCTGGTCCGGGGTCTTCTTGACCTCGATGAGGAGGATCGCGACCTTCTTGGCCTTCTGCCACGCGGCGATCTTCGCCACGGTGGCCTTGGTAAAGGCGTCGCTCGGCTCGGTCTTGTCGACGTACGCGTAGCCCACGTTCTTCGCCGGGTCGAAGCCCTGGAGCTGGAGCGACACGCCGTCGAGGTCGAACTTGTAGCCGGTCTGGATGGCGAGCTTGCCCTCCTTGGCCATCGTCCAGTTGATGAAGGCCTCGACCTCCTTGGGCTCCCACATGTCCTCGGCCGGGCCGATGCCACCGCCCTCGCGGTAGACCTTGAACGTGGGCTGCTTCTTGAGGTCGATCGCCTTGCCGTCGACCGAGCCGTTCGCGAGCGCCGGATCCGGCGTGGCGGCCGGCGGCGCCGGCTCCTTCTCGGTCTGCTGCTGCGGCGGCGGCTTCTTGTTCGGCACCGGCGCGTCGGCTGACGCGATGCCACCGGCGAGGATCGCGGCGGCCGCGCCACCGAGGATGCCGGCCTTGCGATAGAGCTCGTTCCGCATCGGGAACGCGGGGCGGCTGCCACCGGAGACCGGCTTCGCAGCGAGCTCGGTCTGGGCGTTGGCCGGGACGGGCTTTCCGAGCACTGGCAGTTTCTTCGTCATGCGTTCTCCGTGGTCTCCGAGGTCTCTTCGCGTCCCACCCGGATCTGGGTGAGCCGCGGATACAGTTTACGTAGGAACACTGGATTTTGTTCAGCCCACAGCGTGTTTCCGACGCGGTCGGCGATCGGCACCATCACCTGCTCGTGCTCGCACAGCGCGGGCGCCGGCGTGTCGATGCGGCCGGTCGCCGAGTAGTGCTCGCAGGCGCACTCGTTGGCGCAGCGGCCGTCGTTGTAGGAGCAGTCGCCGCACGGCTGCTTGGGCGCCTGGCTCTCCGCGCGGATCTTCGACAGCGCCTCGGCGTTGAACCCGGCGAACACGTTGCCGAGGTTCGGCACCGTGCCCTCGTCTTCCTTCACCCAGCGCACGCACGGGAAGATGTTCCCCGACGGCGAGATCGAGATCTGCGACGTGCCGACGTCACAGCGGATCGAGATCGCCTCGGCGCCCTTCGTGTGGTTGATCCACTTGTCGTCGAACAGGTTGATGTAGACCTCGTCGCCACGGCGACAGCGCGCGAGGTAGTCGTCGGCGACGCGCGAGTACTGCTGCTCGAGCTTGTCGATATCGGCGCGCGACCACGCCTGGGTGACATCGGGCTTGATGATCAGGTAGCGAAACCCGGTGTCGAGCAGGTACGCGAGCCCGTCGGCCGCGTGGTCGAGGTTCTTCGGCGTGATGACGACCGAGGCCATGAGGCCCGGGTTGTGCTCGAGGAAGCGCGGCAGGCGCTTGGCCAGCGTCGCGAACGAGCCGATGTCGCCCTCGGTGCGGCGCTCGGTGTCGTGCATCGCCTCGTTGCCGTCGATCGACAGGATGAAGATCAGGTCGTGCGCGTCGAAGAACTCGAGGTGCTCTTCCTTGATCAGCATGCCGTTCGTGTTCATGCGGAAGATCGCGGTGACCTTCTCGCGCGCCGCGACCTCCTCGGCGTAGAGCACGAGCTCCTTCATCCGATCCCACGCCATCATCGGCTCGCCGCCGAAGAACGAGAACACCGCGCGCTGCTCGTGCTGCTTGGCGTAGTCGACCACGAACTCGACGGTCTTCTTGACCGTGTCGGCCGTCATCTCGCGGTCGAACTTCTTGCCCGTGAAGCAGTAGGGGCAGCGCAGGTTGCAGTCGTGCGTGAGATGCAAGAGTGCGTTCATCAGTTCCCCTGGGACACGAACCTAACACGGGGAATTCACCGTGCCAGGACAGTTTCTGACGCGATCTGCTAGCTTCGTCGACCGTGCAAGCTCCCGAACGGCAAACCCTTCTCGCCGCGCGTCGCGTCGTCGTGAAGATCGGCAGTCGCTTGCTCGCGGATTCGCCGGCCGGACGCCCCGCCGCGATCGCCGATCAGGTGATCGAGCTGCGCCGCCGCGAGGTCCAGGTCGTGGTGGTCAGCTCCGGAGCGATCGCGCTCGGCATGCGCCGGCTCGGGATCGCGACGCGCCCCGACGAGCTCCCGATCCTGCAGGCCGCCGCCGCGGTCGGTCAGAGCCGGCTGATGCAGCACTGGGAGCACGCCTTCGCGGTGCACGACGTGCCGATCGGCCAGGTGCTCCTGACCCACGACGACCTCGGCGATCGCCGGCGGTTCCTGTCGGCGCGGCTCACGTTGCGCGCGCTGCTCGATCACGACGTCGTCCCGATCATCAACGAGAACGACACGGTCGCGACCGAGGAGATCAAGTTCGGCGACAACGACCAGCTCGCCGCGCTGGTGTGCAACCTGGTGTCGGCCGACGCGCTGATCATCCTGACCGACGTCGAGGGCGTGCGCGACGCCAACGGCGTGCGGATGCCGATCGTGCACGACATCGATCGCGAGGCGGTCCCGGTCGCAGGTGGCTCGACGAGCGGCATCGGCTCCGGCGGGATGGCGAGCAAGGTCACCTCGGCGCGGATCGTCACGCGGACCGGCGTGCCCGCGGTGGTCGCGCCCGGTCGCGAGGCGGATGTCCTCGTGCGCGTGCTCGCCGGCATGGACGTCGGCACGCTGTTCGTACCTCCCGCCGGCAAGCTGTCGGCACGGAAGCACTGGATCGCCTACGGCGCCAAGCCGGTCGGCAAGCTCGTCGTCGACGACGGCGCGGTCCGCGCGCTGCGCGACGCCGGCAAGAGCCTCCTGCCCGCCGGCGTGCGTGGCGTCGAGGGCGAGTTCGAGCTCGGCGACACCGTGAGCGTGATGACCACGACGGGCGCCGAGCTGGCCCGCGGGCTCGTCGCATACGGCGCGTCGGACCTCCGAAAGATCTCGGGCTTGCAATCGGCCGCCATCGAGGCCACGCTCGGTTACAAGGGTATCGACGAAGCCATTCACCGCGATGATCTCGTGATCTTGTGACCCCGATCCGGCACCTCGCCGAGGCCGCCCGCGCGGCGGCGCGAGTCGTCGCGAAGGCGCCAGCCTCCCAGCGGACGGCCGCGCTCGTCGCGATCGCCGACGCGATCATCGCCCGCACGCCCGCGATCCTGGCCGCCAACGCGCTCGATCTCGCCGCGGCCGCCGACCTCGCGCCCGCGATGCGCGACCGGCTCGCGCTCGACGCCAAGCGGCTCGCCAGCCTCGCCAACGCGGTCCGCGAGATCGCGGCGGCCCCCGAGCTGCTCGGGCGCGTCGATCGCACCGAGACGCGCCCGAACGGCCTCGTGGTGTCGCGCGTGCGCATCCCGCTCGGCGTGATCCTCATGATCTACGAGGCGCGCCCGAACGTCACGATCGACGCCGCGGCGCTGTGCCTGAAGGCCGGCAACGCCTGCATCCTGCGCGGCGGCCGCGAGGCGACCGAGAGCAACCGCGCGCTCGCCACCGCGGTCCAGGCCGGCCTGATGTCCGCCGGGCTGCCGACCGCCGCGGTCCAGCTCGTCCCGACGACCGATCGGGTCGCGATCGCCGAGCTCGTCGTGCTCGACGACCTGATCGACCTGTGTATCCCGCGCGGCGGCGAGGGCCTCATCCGCTACGTCGCCGAGCACGCGCGCGTCCCGGTGATCAAGCACTACAAGGGCGTCTGCCACGTCTACGTCCACGCCGCGGCCGACCTCGCGATCGCCGAGGCGATCGTGGTCAACGCCAAGGCGTCGCGCCCCGGCGTGTGCAACGCGCTCGAGACGCTGCTCGTCGACCGCGCGGTCGCCGAGCGGTTCGTCCCACAGGTCTGCCGCGCGCTCGCCGCCGCCCGGGTCGAGGTCCGCGGCGACGACCTGGTGCGCGCGCTGGTCCCGACCGCCACGGCCGCCACCGAGGACGACTGGTACGCCGAGTACCTCGATCTGGTGCTCGCGATCCGGGTCGTCGACGGGATCGACGCCGCGGTCGCCCATGTCGAGAAATACGGCTCGTCGCACACCGAATCGATCGTCACGACCGACCCGGTGACCGCCGAGATCTGGACCCGGACGGTCGATTCCTCGACGGTCATGGTCAACGCCTCGACCCGGTTCGCCGACGGTGGGGAGCTCGGCCTCGGGGCCGAGATCGGCATCTCGACGACGCGGCTTCACGCCTACGGCCCGATGGGCGCTGAAGGTCTCACTACCACCAAGTTCGTCGTCCATGGTACCGGGCAGGTACGGACGTAAGGAGATCATGACCCAACGCACTCGAACGGCTGACAACACGAAGGCCAAGAAGAAGCACGCCGGCTCGCCGGTGACCCACGGCAAGGCGCGGACGATCGCGACCGCCGAGCCCGCTGCCGCGCAGGCGCCGCAAGGGCCCGACGGCCTCGACGACGCCTTGCGCGCGCTCGCGCTCGCTCTCGACAAGAAGGCGCTCGAGCCCGTGATGCTCGACGTCCGCGAGCTGTGCTCCTTCTGCAACTACCAGCTCGTGCTGTCCGGTCGCTCGGATCGCCAGGTCGACGCGATCGCCGACGGGATCGCCGCGGGCCTCAAGCAGGAGGGCATCCGCGTGATCCAGTCGGAGGGCGCGCGGACCGGTCAGTGGGCCCTGCTCGATTACGGCGACTTCGTGATCCACGTGTTCCTGCACTCGGCGCGCGAGCACTACGATCTCGAGGGGCTGTGGAACGACGCCCCGCGGATCCCGATCGACATCCCGGCCGACGCGCGGATCCAGACGATCGATAGCTACGAGACGGCGTGAAGCTGCGGCTCGCCGTGGTCGGGCGACTCAAGGAGTCGTACCTGGTCGAGGCGGAGGACGAGTATCGCAAGCGGCTGCGCGGGTACTGCACGTTCGAGATCACCGAGCACGCCGACGAGGCGGAGCTCGTGAAGAAGCTCCCCGAGCGCGCGCACCTGTATCTGTTCGACGAGCGCGGCGAGTCGCTGTCGAGCATCGCGTTCGCCAACGAGCTCCTCGGTCACGAGCAGCAGCACGGCGGTGGCGCGCCCGTCGTGTTCGCGATCGGCGGCGCCGACGGCCACTCCGAGGCGCTGCGCAAGCGCGCGCTCCGGCTCGTCGCGTTCGGCAAGCTGACGATCGCGCATCGGCTCGTGCGCGTGCTCGCGGCCGAGCAGCTCTACCGCGGCTTCACCATCCTGCGCGGCGAGCCGTACCACCGCGAATAAAGCCCGTCGCGATCATCGTGCTCGCCCGCGTCATGTTGCGCTGAGCTCGACCGCGAGCCCGAAGTGATCCGACACGAACGTGTCGTGGACGTCGATCGGATCGGTGCCGACCAGCGCGATCGATTCGGCGCGCCAGCGCGGGCCGCGCAGGAACACGCGATCGATCCGCTTCTGCACCTTGCCGCGCAGGTCGGCGCGCATCGTGTTGACGACGCTGTCGACCGTGTAGCCCGGCTCCTTGCGCGTCGTCTGCCAGACGTCGACGTAGCTGTCGTCGAGCACGTCGGACTCGGTCGCCGCGAAGTCGTCGAAGTTCATGTCGCCGACCAGGCACGCGTCCTCGGCGCGCGCGGCGAGCCACGGCCCGATCGCCGCGAGCTGCGCGGCGCGCTGCTTGACGCACGGCGCGGTGCTCTCGAGGTGTACGGTCGCGACCGTGAGCCCCGCGGCGAGCTCGACGACGAGCAGCCGTCGGCCCATCTCGCTCGGCAGCTCGAGCGTGTCGCTGCCGCGGACCTCGCCGCGCACGAGCAGCATCACGTCGTAGCCAAAGCTGCCGTCGCCGCCGTGCAGCGAGTAGCCGGCGAGCTCGTAGTCGAGGATCGCGCGCAGCGGCGGCGTGACCTCCTGGAGCGCGACCACGTCGGGTCGCCGCCGCATGATCTCGCGGACGAGCCCCGCAGTGCGCGCGCGGAACTGGTGCGCGCCGAACCAGACATTCCAGGTCAGGATTCGCAAGGCGTGAACGTCCTACCACACTGCCAACGAACGGCCGGATCGGGGCGTTCTGGAACCCCCCGAAACCACGTCGGTTGTCAGGTGGCACGGCGGATGCCTCATACTGATCATATGCGTGGATTCATCCTCTCGGCATCCCTCCTGCTCGCCGGCTCGCTCGCGACCGGCTGCCTCGTGAGCGACGCACGCGTCGGCTACTCCGCCGGCTACTCGTCGCCGAGCCTGGTCTACGTCAGCCCCGGCGTCCAGGTCGTCGAGGACGTCGACTATCCGGTGTTCTACTCCGACAGCCTGTACTGGCGACAGGACGGCGGCATCTGGTACTCGTCCCGCTACCACGATCGTGGCTGGGGTCGCTCGTACAGCGTCCCGGTCGGTGTCCGCGGCATCGAGCGGCCCGGCGAGTACTCGCACTACCGCAGCGCGAACAACGCCGCGCGCTACAACAACAACCGCGGTGGCAGCGGCCCCGTCGTTCGCGATCACCGCAGTGCGCCCGCGCCCGTCGTGCGCAGCGCGCCCGCTCGCTCGGCACCCACGCGCACCGTGCGCGATCACCGCCGCTGATAGCGAGGAGGTATCGGAGCTTCCGGCGGGGGCGGAGACGCGAGCTGCGCGCGGAGTAACTCGACCTGCTCGAGCGCGACCGTCAGCATGTCGGTTGCCCCGCGTGCGCTCATGAAGCGCATCATCGAGGACACGAACAGCTCCTGGAGGTAGGCGAACGAGAACTCGCCGGTGACCTCGGCGAGCTGGGCGCAGCCGGCCGCGGTGAGCTGGAGGTTCGCGCGAAGCCGGCTGTTGCGCGCGGTGATGTAGTCGGTGCGTGCCGCCGCGCTCGGCAGCGCGAAGTGGTACTTGCGATCGAACCGGCTCGGCCGATCGATGATCGACGGATCGAGGCGCTCGGGATGGTTCGTCGTCGCGAGCGTGATGATGCCGGCGTTCGCCGCGAAGCCGTCGAGCTCGTTGAGGAAGAACGAGCGCGTGCCGTCGATCAGGAGCGCGTCGATGTCCTCGAGAACGAGGACGCACGGCGTCGTGGTGCGCGCGCGCTGGAACACCTTCTCGATCGAGCTCTGCGGGGTCGAGTACTCGCGGACCGCGAAGCTCTGAACGTAGAGGCACGGGATCGCGAGCTCGTTGATCAGCGCCTTCACGCACAGCGTCTTGCCGTTCCCCGGCGGTCCGACGAGCAACGCGCCACGCTTCCACGGGACGCCGGCCTCGTCGTACGCCTGGCGCGCGCCGAGGAAGTGCGCGAAGTCGTCGCGGATCTGCTGCTTCAGATCGCCGTCGAGCACGAGCTGATCGAAGCTCGCCTTGGCGATCGAGTCGTGGAGGCGCTTGCTCTTGCGAAAGCAGCCGTCGGTGAACACGAGGATCTCGCCGCGCACCTCGTGGCTCCAGCGCGAGACCGCGGTCACGAACGCTTCGCAGTGCTCGACCGAGGGCCCGAGCAAGAAGAAGCGTTCGTGATCGCCGTAGCCGGCCTGCTTCGGCCAGGCGAGAACGACGAGCTCGAGCTCGGTCGCTTCCCACGTGACCTGCCACCAACCGATCCGCGCGCGACGGTCGATGCCGTGATCGGGGAGCCATCGCGTGTCGTGTTGCGCGTACAGCTCGGCGCGCGGCGCGAGCGCACACTTGCCGTCGTACTCGAACGTGCGCACGTCGAACTGACCGACTTCACCTTCGACGAGGGCGCGATCGGGGTGGAGCTCGGCCAGGCGCTTGCCGAGCGCGAAGCCCGGCGTCGGGTGGAGAAGCGCGTCGAAGAAGATGTCCTTGATTTCGGTCGCCATCACCTACCCCATGCTCAGCGCGTGTTGTGCTTCTTCAGCTCGCGGTCGATCTCGCGCTTGTCGTCGGCCTCGCGCTTGGCGGCGCGCTTGTCGTGATGCTTCTTGTTGGTCACGAGCGCGAGCTCGACCTTGACCTTGCTGCCCTTGAAGTAGATCGACAGCGGGATCAGCGTGTAGCCCTTCACGAGCGTCTTGGTGCCGAGCTTCGACAGCTCGTGCTTGTGCATCAAGAGTTTCCGCACGCGCGCGACCTCGTGCTGCCAGCGATTCGCCTGCGCGTACTCGTTGATCTGGATGCCGTGGAGGTACGCCTGCCCCTTGCGGATCTCGACCCAGCCATCGGCCATCGTGACCGCGGCCTCGCGGAGGCTCTTGACCTCGGAGCCGACGAGCGCGATGCCGGCCTCGAACTTCTCGTGCAGGAAGAAGTCGTGCCCGGCCTTCCGGTTCTGCGCGATCACGCGAACCCCGTCCTTGGTCGGCCTGGTCACCATTCGCCGACACTCTTCATGGAGATCCACGGCTCGGCGGGCGCGAGCGCGGCGCCGGCCTGGAGCAACTCGACCGAGATGAGGTCCGGCGACCGGACGAACGCCATGCGACCGTCTTTCGGCGGGCGCGAGATCGGGTAGCCGCGATCGATCAGCCGCTGGCACGCGGCGTAGATGTCGGGGACCTCGTACGCGACGTGCCCGAAGTTGCGCCCACCCGGATACGGCTCGGTCTGATCCCAGTTGTGCGTCAGCTCGATCTGCGGCGAATCGCCGTCGGCGGTCTGGCCGAGAAACACCAGCGTGTAGCGACCCTGCTCGTGATCGCGACGGCGCACCTCCACGAGGCCGAGGCCGTCGCAGAAGAACCGGACGGCGGCCGGCAGGTCGCGCACGCGGATCATCGTGTGCAGGTAGCGCATGCCCTTCCCTACCAGAGATCTTCGGGACCCGGGTGCAGTAAGCTCAGCGGGTCATGAGCGAGCCCTCGATCCTCGACCGCGACGCGCTCGCAGCCGAGCGGCGGACCAACGCGGCCGCCCGGCGCCTCGCACCCGCGACGCTGGAGATCGTCCGCGCGGCAGGCATGTTCGACGGCCTGGTCCCGCGCGAGCTGCGCGGCGACGACGCCGTCGAGCTCCACCCCGTCGCGTGGCTCGCGACGCTCGAGGAGCTCGCCGCCGGCGATCCCGCGGCTGGCTGGGTCGCCATGACCGCGTCGACCTCGACGCTGCTCGCGCCGTACCTGCCGCCGGTCCTCGCGCGCGAGATCTGGGGCGAGCCCGCGTTGCTCGCCGGCGTGTTCGCGCCGAGCGGCAAGTACGAGACCGGCCGGCTCGTCGGCCGCTGGGCGTTCGCGTCGGGCTGCCGGCACGCGACGTGGTTCGCGCTCGGCGCGCTCGCCGACGGCAAGCATGTCGTCGCGATCGTGCCGGCGAAGGACGTCACGATCGTCGACAACTGGGACACGCTCGGGCTCGGCGGCACCGGCAGCCACGACGTCACCGTCGACGTCGCCGTGCCGGCCGATCGGCTCGCGACCATCTTCGGCGCCACGCCGTGGTCGACCGCGCCCCTGTATCGCGTGCCGCTGTTCGGGGCGCTCGCTGCCGGGGTCGCCGCGTGCGCGATCGGCATCGCGCGCGGTGCGCTCCAGCTCCCGCTCGGCAAGGAGCCCGCGACGGCGCAGCTCGTCGGCTGGGCCCACGCGCGGACGCGGGTCGCGGCGGCGCGCGCCTACCTCCATGCGTCGATCGCGGCCGCGTTCGACGCCGCCACCGTCGACGGCGCGATCCGCGGCGAGCTCCGGCTCGCGGCCTCGCACGCGGCGCTCGAGGCGGCCGAGGCGGTGCGCGCGCTGTTCCGGCTCGCCGGGGGTGGCGCGATCCGCGCCGGCCATCCACTCGAGCTCGCGCTGCGCGATGTCGAGACTGCGCTGTCGCATCGCATGGTCGCCGATCGCGTGGTGCCGACCGCGGCGCGCGCCCTGCTCGGCCTCGGCAACCCTCCACCGGATCTGTGAATGCTCGACGACACTCCCTCACGCACGGCGGCCTGGGTCGCGGCGGCTCGCGGCCTCGGTAGCCTCCTCCCGCACGACGCTCACATCGCCGACGATCCGTACGGCGTCGCGTTCGCCTCGCCACGCCTCGCCAAGCTCGTCGACCGCGGCGGCGTCCGTGCGCTGCTCGCGATCCCCGGCATGCGGCACTGGGTGATCTACATGCAGGTGCGGACCCGCGTGCTCGACGACGCCGTCCGCGCGTTCGCCGCGCGCGGCGGCCGCCAGCTCGTGTTGCTCGGTGCCGGCTACGACTGTCGCGCGCTCCGGCTGCCCGAGATCGAGCGCGTGTTCGAGGTCGATCATCCCGCGACCCAGGGCCACAAACAGGCGACGCTCGCCAGGCTCGGCGTCGAGTCGCCGTCGAGCTACGTCACCTGGGACTTCGAGACGCGCCCGATGGACGAGCTCCCCGACGCGCTCGCGCTCGCCGGTCACGACCCGACGCAGCCGACGCTGACGATCTGGGAAGGCGTCACGATGTACCTGACCGAGGGCGCGATCGATGCGTCGCTCCGCGCGATCCGCACGTACAGCGCCGCCGATGGCTCGCAGCTCGCGATGACCTACTTCTCCAAGGAGCGACTCGCCCGGCCATCGCTCGCGACGCGCGCGATCCAGACGCTCGTGCGCGGTGCCGGCGAGCCGTGGCGCTGGGGCTGGAACCCCGGCGAGCTCCCCGGGTTTCTCGCCGAGCGCGAGTTCACCCTGTCGCGCGACGTCACGATGTCCGAAGCGGCACGCGATCTCCTGCCCGCCGAGCACGCGCGCCTGCTCGACGGCGCCGCCGACCGTCGCGTCGCGATCAGCCAGGCCGGCGAATCGATCGCGATCGCCGGGTAGCCGCTACTGGCAGGTCTTCGAGCCGGCCGTGCCACCGCAGGCGTGACCGCTCGGGCAGACCAGCGCGCCGTTCAGCGTCTTGGTCGCCTCGCAGCTCGAGCCGACCGCGAGCGTGCCGCTCACGTTGAGCGTGTAGGCGCCGGTCGAGCTCGACGAGTAGCCGTCGACATCGACGTAGTACGTGCCCGCCGCCAGCGCGCCGGTCGTGAACAGCGAGTCGCCGAACACCGAGCCGCCCTCGTCGTCGCAGGCGATCGCCGGGATGCCGCAGCTCGACGGCAGCAGGCTGGTGATCGTGTCGACGCCGCCGGTCGTGCCGACGGTCAGCGCGGTCACCGCGGGGATCGTGAGCTCGAAGACGTTGTCGCGGCCGCCGGTGTTCGCCACGCCGGAGAGCTCGCAGCGTGCCTCGTACTGCGAATCGTCGTGCGCCGTCGTGTTGTTCGCGGCGGTCGCGCCGGCGGTCAGCTTGACGATCGCGTCGGTCTCGCCGAGGCACGATTCGGAGGCGCCCGAAGCAGACACGCAGTTCGGATCGTTCGGATAGTCCTTCAGGCCGTCGCCGTCGTTGTCGATGCCGTCACTGCACACCGGACACATGAGGCCGTGCGCGCAGTCGTCGGAGTTCTCGGTGGTGTCATCGAGGCTCGTGCAGCCCGGATCGTTCGGGTAGTCGATCTTGCCGTCGCCATCGTTGTCGATCCCGTCCGAGCACAGCGTCGGCTGACAGATCTTCGAGCCGGCGGCGCCGGTGCACGGGTTGATCGGGTCGCACGCGAACGCGCCGTTGAGCGTGGCCGACGCCTCGCAGCTCTGCCCCGCCGCGAGGATGCCCTTGACGTGGAGATCGAAGGAGCCCGTGATCGTCGCGTCCGAGGCATCGGCGAGGACGATGTACGTCCCGGCGTTCAACGGACCGGTCGTCGCGGTCGACCCCGAGTAGTAGTTCTCGTTGCACACCAGCGCGGGCTGGCTGCAGCTCGTCGGCAGGATCGAGAGCACGAGGTCGACGACCGTGCCGCTCGTGACGTTGTCGACGGTGAGCGACTTCAGCTTCGGCACGGAGATCGTGTACATCCGGTCGACGCCACCGGCGACCGCGGTCCCGAACTCCGAGCACGAGACGGGATAGGTCTCGTCATCGTGCATCCCGGCGAGCGTCGACGCGGTGGTCGGGCCGACGATCGGGAGGATCGGATCCTGCTCGCCCGAGCACGCCTCGCTCGCGCCGCCGGCGGCCGCGCACGACGTGTCGGCCGGCCAGTCGGTGTGACCGTCGTTGTCGTTGTCGATGCCATCGCTGCACGCCGGGCAGTTCGGGCCGTGCGTCGCGCAGTCGTCGTCCTCGGAGTCGTCGACCGGCGACGAGCACCCCGGATCGTTCGGGTAGTCCACCTTGCCGTCACCATCATCATCGATGCCGTCGCCGCATACCGGCGGGATGCAGATCATGGCGGTCTGGTTGTGTGGCACGCGACAGGTCAGGCCGGGCGCGCACTCGCCGACATCGGCGCACGCATCGCCGGTGTGCTTGTAGAGGTTGACCTGGAGCGCGTAGGTGCCGCTCTCGGTCGCGGTGTGGCCCTTGACGATCACGAAGTAGGTACCCGGGGTCACCTCGACCTGTGCGGTCGAGAAGAAGATGTGGTTCGCGGTGTCCGCGTCGTCGTTGCACTTGACCTCGGAGGCCGACAGCTGGCACATCGCGCTGCGGACATCGATCACGGTGTCGGCCGTCGAGTCGGGCAGGTTCGTGGTCGCGACGAGCGTGCTCGCGTGGTCGACCTTCACGAGGTACGCGACCGCCGGCGCACCGGCATCCTCGCCGCACGGGGACGGGTTGACCGACTTGGACTCGGTCGCGTTGAACGTGCCCTCGTCCATCCCGGACGTCGGCAGCTCGATGATCTTGAGGCCGACGCCGCACGCGTTCGGATCGGCGGTGACCTCGCTCGGATCGGCGGCCGAGGTGCAACCTGGATCGTTCGGGTAGTCCGTCGTCCCGTTGGAGTCGTCGTCCTTGCCGTTGCTGCAAGCCGGGCAGCCCGGGCCGTTCGGGCAGTCGTCGGCCTCGTCTTCCTGGTTCGGGGCCGAGCAACCCGGATCCTCGGGGTAGTCGATCTTGCCGTCGCCGTCGTTGTCGCGACCGTCCATGCACTGGGCGACCGGCGCGCTGTCCTCGGTGTTGTCCGTGGCCGCCGTGCATCCCGGATCCTCGGGGAAGTCGATCAGGCCATCGCCGTCGTTGTCGATCCCGTCGCTGCACTGCGGCGATCCGCTCCGCGCGTTGTTGTCCGTGCCGCAACCCACGAGCGCGAGACCGGTGCACATCGTGAGCAACGAGAGGAAGCTGGCGAGCCGGGAGGTCATGTCGCGGCACGATGCAAGAACCGCGACGAGCCCGGCACAGCTCCGGCACACCTAAGTCACCGAACTGGGACGGCCACTCGAGTTGTCCTGGCGCCTCGAGTAGCCAGTCGCGGTCCGTCCGATCACTTCGGGATGTGAGCCGGAACCCAGAAGTCGCGCGGGTAGAGCCGATGTAACAGCGCCGTGTTTCCCACCGTCGCGGTGAGGTACTGCTGGTACGCGTCGAGCTGCTTGTCTGGGCCGATCACGAAGTTCGTGGCCGACCGGTCGATCGCCCCGAGCCCGGGGAGCACGTGCGCGTAGACCTTCACCATCCGCGCGTACAGCATCGTGGTGAGATCGGCGCGCTTCGCGAGCGCGAGGATCTTCTGGCGATAGGCCTTCACCGCCGCGGGATCGATCGAGTCGGCAAGATCGGCGGACATCGCCATCGCGCGATCCTCGTAGCGCTCGGCGACGCGCGAGTCGAACGCGCCAGCCACCGCGTACCGCGCGACGTTCGGATCGGGCTTTGCCGCGGCGAGCTGCGCGATCACGAACCGGAGCGTCTGCGGGAGGAGCGGGCAGCGCTCGGCGTAGTACTCGAGCTGGCCGCGGTCGACGAACGGGTGGATGCCGTTGGAGTACGCGAGGCCCGCGGCCCACGTCTTCATGAACATGCTGTGCGCGCCGTGGCCGGCGAACATGTTCGCGGCGATGGCGTCGAGCAGCGCGTCGTCGGAGGTATCGCCATAGCCTGGCGTGCGCGCGAGGTTCTCGAACACGCCGCTCGACGTCGAAGGTGCGACCAACCCGACGAACTCACCGCGACCCGCCTTGGGATCGTGCTCGGCGAGGCGCGCGAGCAGCGGCCGATCGAGCGAGGCGCGGACGTACTTCGACATGTGCTGCGGCTGGACGAGCGCGGTGACGAACGCGCGGACGTCGGCGTCGATCGCGCGCTGGTGCACCGAGGACCCGACCTCGACGACGCGCGACTTCTGGATCACGAGCGCGTCGCGCACCGCGGCGAGCCGCGCGAGGGCCGTGGTCGCGCCGGCGTGGAGATCCATCGCCATCTCGGCGCACAGGTAGGCCCAGTCGCGCGCGAGCGTGGCGTCGGGGAGCTCGCCGAGCAGCAACCCGAGATCGTGGCCGGCGTCGCGCGCGATCGCCTGCGCCTTGGGAGGCAGCTTGGTCGTCGCGTAGCGGCCGGTCGCCTTGCCGTCGCCGATCTGCTTCGCGAGCTCGGCGAGCTTGCCGCGCGGCAACGCCTTGGCCTCGGCGAGCGCGGCGAGGAACTTCTCGGCGGCGGTCGACGCCGCGGCGTCCTCGGGATCCTCGAGCATCCAGCGCAGCCGGTGCAGATCGTGCTCGCGCGTGAGGAACGACGCCGCGTGGAGGTAGGCCGCGTTGCCCTGGTCGTCCCACGCGTCGCGCGGGTCCGCAACCCAGCTCTCCTCGCTGTCCGTCATGCGCTGGCGCAGGCCGGCGAGCGACTGCGAGACGACGTCGCGCAGCCGCGGCAGGTTCGCGATCCGCCAGTCCGGCGCGGTCATCACGCGCTTCATCCACCCGAGCGCGGCCCGCGTCTCGTCGGGGTTGCTGCCCGCCCCGCCGACGACGAGCTCGATGCGACTCGAGCGGTGGCTCGCCGACAACCGGACGTCGAGATCGAGCACCTCCTTGCGCAGCCGCTCGGTGACGACATCGGCCGCGATCGGCTTGCCGTCCTCGATCACGCCGACCTCGCTCATCAGGCGCGGCAGGATCCCGAGGTACATGAGGTCCTCGGGCGCGATGCTGGCGGTGTCGAAGGCGATGTCGAGCCGCGCGCTCGCCATCGAGTCGAACGTCGCTCGCAGGATCTCGGCCGCGCCGATCGATTCGACGGTGTAGACCAGGCCGTCGTCCGGGGTGAGCGGTGGCGTCGCGACGAGCGGAGGCAGCGGCGTCGCGGCGCTGACGTCGTCGATCACCTTGGTCGCGGCCGCCTCGTCGGTGCCGAGCCGCGCGAGCGTCGCCTTCTGGTCGGGCGTCTTGTAGCCCCGCTGCAGGCGCGCGAGCTCGTCCGCGATTCGCTTCGCGCGATCGGCATCGATCGACTGTCGCAAGGCCGGGCTCGGCCGCGCCACGACACCGTACGGTGCGTCGAGGAGGCCCCAGGCGCGGATCCGATCGCGCCAGGGATTCGTCGTGCCGGAGACCTGCTTCTCGAGCGCCAGGAGCTCGGGCGCGAACACCAGGGACTTCGCGAAGCCGGGCGCGCGTGCCGCCGAACGCAGGAGGTCCATCGACTCGGCTTCGATGCCGCGGAAGCCGAA
The DNA here is from genome assembly GCA_038321315.1 of Haliangiales bacterium. Classification (GTDB taxonomy): domain Bacteria; phylum Myxococcota_A; class Polyangia; order Haliangiales; family Haliangiaceae; genus JABFXX01. Next base: position 87,304 of record JBBQEX010000031.1, read on the forward strand.
CTTCGGCGGCGTATCGAGCTGCTTGGCGAGCCGGCGGCGGAGCCCCACGATGCGCGACTTCACGCGTGCCTCGAGCTCCGCGAGGCTGGCGTCGCCATCGGGGAGCTTCGCGACGCGCGCGAGCTCGGCATGCACGACCTCGCGGATCTGCGCGAGCGTCGCGGCGTTCAGCTGGTCCGCGCGGACGTTGCCCATCGTGAACCAGATCGGCACGCCCTGATCGTCGCCGATGGTGAACCCGAGGCTGGTCGCGCCGGTGTCGAGCGTGCGCGTCTTGCTGTCGATCAGCTGCTTGTAGAGAGGCGTGCTCTCGTCGCCGCCGATCGCGTCGAGCACCAGGGACAGCGCGAGGCGATCGCCGAGCCCGAGGTCGCGCGACGCCGGCCACGCCAGCATCACCGGGCTCGCCGTGGTCGCCGTCGCCGACGGGTAGTCCGCCAGCTCGATCGTCCCGCCGGCGGCCTGGTTCGGCTTCGGCAGCCCGGCCTCCGACGTGATCGTCCCCCTGGGGACGGCCGCGCCCGCTTGACCGGCGGCCTCCTTGTCGAGCACGACCGAGGTCCGATCGAGCACCTCGGCGAGCGCCATCTTCGACGGGAACGCCCCGATCATGCCCATGTTGCCGAGGTGGTATGCCGCCGCGTGGAACGCCCGGATATCCGACGGCGTCATCGTGCGAATCGCCGCCGGCAAGCCACCCGAGTCGAGCGCGAGCGGATGGGTCTCGCCGTACACCAGCTGCTTGCCGCGTCGCCACAGCGCGACGTCCGGCGACTCGTAGACCCGGACCATCTCGTTGTAGACGGTGCCCTTCTCCTCGAGGTGCAGCGTGCCGTCGTCGCCCTTGTCGACCCCGAAGTTGCGGACCTCGCGCCGGATCTCCTCGTCGCTGTAGTCCGGGTTCAACAGCGCGTCGAGCTGGTCCTGGAACACCGGCCAGTACACCTCGTTCGCCGCGACGGTATGAAAGTGATAACAGGTGCGCCACTGGTCGGTGAACGCCGACGACTTCGCCAGCTGCATGACCTCGGCGCTGCCGAACGATCGGCCCCGGTTGCCCTTGCCGAGCAACAGGTGCTCCTGCGTGTGCGGCTCGCCCTTGTCCGACGTCGGATACGAGTTGACCCAGATGAAGCCCTGCGGCGCCGACTCGATCTGCAGGTAGTCGAAGATGAAGTGCGTCGTGTCATGGATGAAGCGCGCACCGATCGGCTGCCCGGACGCCCCGGTATAGACCGCCGCCACCGAGAACCCGTGCGCGTGCTGGTGCTCCGTCAGGGTTGCCAGGCCGAACGCGCTCGGATCAGGCGTCGCGGGGTTGGCGGCCGGCGTGACCACCGGGGTCAGCTTCGTCGTCGGAACGGGCGCTTTCGCGCTGCAGCTGGCAAGCCCGAAAACGAGCGAAAACCTGAGGATCGAGCGCATCGGCCGCACTGTACGCCGGGCTTGCAATTTGGTGGCGGCGACCCCAGAGTGTCCTCGTTCTTTGACAAGGGGGCGTCCCGGTTTCGACGGGGACGACGATGATCGAGATGCGTGCCGTGGCGCCCATGGCCACGTAAAAATGGGCAATCCTGCAACTGCGAACGATAACAACGCTGTTGCTCTCGCTGCCTGATCTAATCAGCTAGCGACGGTGTCTGTAGCTTCCGTCTGTAGCCACAGAACACCGCCACAATCAGACTGGACCTCCAAGCTGCCAGCGTAGGAAGGTCGAGACAAAGTTGGCTTGTTGCGCTCGTAGGCCGGCCGTTGCCGACGAGCGCGAGACCCGAAATAGCGTGCCTACTCACGTAGATTCTCGATCGGCAGCGTTTCCGGACGCGGGTTCGACTCCCGCCGCCTCCACC
>JBBQEX010000032.1:0-86233 GCA_038321315.1 Haliangiales bacterium
CATCGACAAGACGTTCCGGCTGATCGACGAGCGTGGCGGTACGGCGATCTCCGACGTCGAGACGTTCAAGGATGACGGCGGCACCCTCCGTCAGTTCGCGATCACGACGCCGTTCGGTGATTGCACGTTCCGGTTCCGCCAGCGCGATGGCTTCAAGGCGCTGTATCCAGGCGCCGTGCCGCACGAAGGGGGCGGTCACAACAAGTTTGGCTTCGAGGAGCTCGATCACGTGACGTCGAACTTCCAGACCATGAAGCCGATGTTGCTGTGGCTCGAGCACGTGCTGGGGTTCGAACAGCTGTGGGAGGTCGAGTTCCACACGTCGGATGTTGCGCCCTCGCGCAAGAGCGGCTCCGGCCTCAAGTCGATCGTGATGTGGGACCCGCCATCGAACACGAAGTTTGCGAACAACGAGCCTTCGCGTCCGTTCTTCAAGAGCTCGCAGATCAACATCTTCAACGAGGAGCTCCGCGGGGACGGCGTCCAGCACGTCGCCCTCTCGGTCGCCGATATCGTGACGGCGGTGCGGTCACTGCGCAGCAACGGCGTCACGTTCATGCCCACGGTGGGTGCCTACTACGACATGCTGCCCGAGCGCATCGCGAACAGCGGGATCAAGAAGATCGACGAGGATCTGGCAGTGCTGCGCGAGCTGCAGATCCTGCTCGATGGCGATCACGAGCACGCTTACATGCTGCAGATCTTCCTCAAGGAGTCGGCCGGCCTCTACGGCGACAACTCGGCGGGACCGTTCTTCTACGAGATCATCCAGCGCAAGGGCGACCGCGGCTTTGGCGCGGGGAACTTCCGCGCGCTGTTCGAGAGCATCGAGCGCGAGCAGCAGAAGCAGGGACAGTCGGCGTGATCGATCGGATCGCGGTCGGCGAGCTCGCGGCCAAGCACCACACGCAGCTCCGCGATGCCGCGGGCGCGCTGCGCTACGAGGAGTGCTTCACGCGCGACGGGTTCGACGGGCCGTACACGATCGCGTATCACGCGCGCCGGCCGCACACCCACCGCGTCGTCGAGCCGCACCACGGCTGGCGGCTGCCAGTGCAGCACGCGTCGGATGCCGAGCGCCCGCTCGCGAAGCGCCACTACCGGTCGGTCGAGCTCGCGGGGCGCGGCGGCAGCCAGCTCGACGAGCGCATCGCGCTCCTGTTCAACGACGATCTCGCGAGCGGCGTCGCGTTCCCGACCGCCGACGATCCGATCTACTCGGCCGACGCCGATGCCGACACGCTGTTCTACATCCACGCCGGCGGCGGCACGCTGCGCTCGCTGTACGGCGACGTGCCGTTCGCGCCCGGCGACTACGTGTTCGTGCCGCGCGGCCTGTTGCATCGCTTCGTCGTCGAGACCAAGCCGCAGCACTGGTTCTGGTTCACGCTGAACGGCGGGCTCCACGTGCCCAAGCAGTTCCGCAACGAGCTCGGCCAGCTGCGGATGGACGCGCCGTACTCGCACCGCGACTTCACGCGCCCGGTGTTTCGCGGCGAGCTCGACGAGGGCATCCGCGATCTCGCGGTCAAGCGCGGCGGGCGCTGGCACCAGTTCGCGCTCGCCGACTCGCCGCTCGATGTCGTCGGCTGGGACGGCACGGTGTATCCGTGGGCGTTCCCGATCCTCAACTTCCAGCCGCGCGTGTCGTCGATCCACCTGCCGCCGACGTGGCACGGGACGTTCGCCGCGAAGGGCACGCTGATCTGCAGCTTCGTGCCGCGCCCGCTCGATTTTCATCCGCAGGCGATCCCGTGCCCGTATCCGCACAGCTCGACCCACTGCGACGAGATCATCTTCTACGCGGCCGGCAACTTCACGTCGCGCCGCGGCGTCGCGCCGGGCAGCATCTCGTATCACCCGATGGGCATTCCGCACGGCCCGCACCCCGGCGCGTACGAGGCCTCGATCGGCGCGACGCGCACCGACGAGCTCGCCGTCATGGCCGACGTGTTCCAGCCGCTGCGCGCGACCGCCGCCGCGCTCGACATCGAGGACGCCGGCTATCAGACCTCGTTCATCTAGCGCTTGCGATTGCGCTCGACGAAGTCGACGAATGCGACGCCGAACCGCTCGATCAACGCGCGGGTCGGGGCATCGGTCAGCTTGCCGTCGGCGTCGAACCGCTCGTGGGCGCGGGGGATGCACACCTCGGGCTGGTTGAGCGTCGGGCAGTCGCTGTAGACCAGCATCTGGCGCAGGTGGGTCTGCGCGCGGATCGTGCCGCTCATGCCCGACGCGGCGCCGACGATGCCGATCGGCTTGCCGCGGATCGGCGAGGTCGCCGGCGGACGCGACACCCAGTCGAGGGCGTTCTTCAGGCCGCCCGGGATCGAGTAGTTGTACTCGGGCACGCCGATCACGACGCCGTCGGCCGCGGCGATCGCGTCCTTGAGCGCGGTCACCGGCGGCGGATCGGTGTGATCGCTGTTGAAGATCGGGAGGTGCTCGAGCCCCTCGTAGATCAGGTAGGTCGTCCCCTCGGGCAGGTTGTCGCCGACGAGGCGCAGCAGCGCGCGGTTGATCGAGGCCTTGCGCAGGCTGCCGCAGATCGCGAGGAGAGCCACCATCGCGCACATCGTAACTTGTTCATGACGCGAGCTGCTCGCGTCGTTCGGGCGTCGCCCTCACTTCTTCGGGATGCGTATGGTAGGCATGAGCATGTCTTTTTTCGGTCTTGGTGGTCCGTCGAAGAAGCTCCGGATGCCGCGCCCCGAGGAGGCGCTACCCGGTAGCACCGTCGCGATGCAGGGCGTCTCGCCGACGCACTTCGTGAACGGCAACCGCATCGTCGAGCCGTTCCCGGCGGGCCTGGCCAAGGCGATGTTCGGCATGGGCTGTTTCTGGGGCGCCGAGCGCAAGTTCTGGCAGGTCCCGGGCGTGTACTCGACCGCGGTCGGATATGCGGCGGGAGCGACGCCGAACCCGACCTACGAGGAGGTCTGCTCGGGCGGCACCGGGCACAACGAGGTCGTCCTCGTGATCTACGATCCGACCAAGGTCAGCTACGACACGCTGTTGAAGACGTTCTGGGAGTCGCACGATCCGACGCAGGGCATGGCCCAGGGCAACGACACCGGCACGCAGTACCGCTCGGGCGCGTACACGTTCGACGCCGCGCAGGCCGCCGAGGCCGCGGCGAGCAAGGCGACCTACCAGCAGGAGCTCGCGACCGCGAAGCTCGGCACGATCACGACCGAGATCCTGCCGGCCCCGGCGTTCTATTACGCCGAGGACTACCACCAGCAGTACCTCGGCAAGAACCCGCGCGGCTACTGCGGGCTCGGCGGCACCGGCGTGTCCTGTCCGATCGGGCTCGCTGCGAAGTAGGTTCTGTGTAGGATGCCCTCGATGAGGGCAATTCTCCTGGCTGCTGCCGTGCTCGCCGCCTGCGGAGGCGGCAAGGGCGCGCCGGTCGATGCCGGTGCCGACGCGCGGCTCGAGGGCTTCGATCAACCCGACCTCGTGTGTCCCGGCGATCCGAGCTGCGCGACGACCGGCGATGGCCAGTTGAAGGTCGGCGCCGGCAAGCACGCGTACACGCCGGTCGACTTCGAGACGTTCACCGACGAGAACAACGACCACGACTGGCAGGCGAGCGAGCCGTACACCGACAAGAACGGCAACGGCAAGTTCGACGGCGTCTGGCTGTTCGGCGGCGGCCGCGCCGCGCAGGGCGTCAAGACCGATGTCGAGGTCCGCGCGCTCGCGTTCGTCGAGGGCGATGTGACGATCGTGATCGCGTACGTCGACGCGATCGGCGTCCTGGTCGGCGACATGGACGCGATCCGCAACGATCCCCAGCTCGTCGCGCTCGGCATCGACCACATCGTGATCGGCGCGACCCACGCGCACGACGCGCCCGACCTCGTCGGCCTGTGGGGCCCGAACCTGTCGCAGACCGGACGCGAGCCGTTCATCGTCGATGCGATGCACGCCGCCGCGGTCGCCGCGATCAAGGACGCGGTCACCAGCGCGCAGCCAGCGACGATGCACATCGCGTCGACGCTCTTGATCAACGATCCGGCGAACCCGAACAGCAAGACCGACAACTTCAACCTCGACATCCGCGATCCGGTGATCTTCGATCCGACGCTGACGATCGCGCAGTTCACCGGCAGCGACGGCAAGACGATCGGCACGCTGGTCAACTGGGCCGATCACCCCGAGGTCGCGCACTTCTCCGCGGCCGATCCGGGCATGGTCACCGCGCACTATCCGCACTACCTGCGCGAGGCGATCGAGAGCGGGCTCGCGACGACGGACAGCATCTACGCCAAGACCGACCTCGCGGGTCTCGGCGGCATCACGGTGTTCGTGCAGGGCGCGCTCGGCGGCCAGATCGGCTCGATCCGCACGTGTCACCCGCCGGGCCCCGACGGCACGCCGCTCACGGTCGAGAACGACGTGATGGAGCAGGCGCTCGGCAAGAACGCCGCGGCCAAGGGGCTGACCGCGCTCGCGACGACCGGCGAGTCGGTGTCGGATCTGCCGCTCGCGTTCAAGACCGCGACGTTCGACGCGCGGATCGACAACACCGGGTTCCAGGTCGAGTTCCTCCTGAACGTGCTCGCGCCGCACCCGCTCGTCGGCTACGACCCCGACAAGGCGATCGACGAGACCAACACGCCGTGGCTGCCGCTGCGCTCGACGTTCGTGCAGATCGGGCCGCTCGGCATCGTGACGACGCCGGGCGAGCTGCACCCCGAGTTGTGGGTTGGCGGCTACGACGGCTCGTGGTCGTGGGGCTATCCGTTGCTCGACATGACCAAGGCGAACCTGCCGGACTTCGCGAACGCACCGAAGCCGCCCTACATGCGCGACCTCGTGCTCGCGCACGCCGGCGTGAAGTACCCGATCGTCGCCGGGCTCGCCGAGGACTACGTCGGCTACATCGTGCCGGCGTACAACTACGTGCTCGACGCCGACGCGCCGTACATCAACGAGGCCGCGGGCGATCACTACGAGGAGACCTACTCGCTCGGCCCGCTCGTCGAGCAGCAGGCGATCCATCCGATCCTGCAGCTGCTGCAGTACCGCCGCCCGTAGTCACCGCGTCGCGGCGACCTCGAACAGCTGCTCGCGCAACCAGCGGTGCGCGTCGTCGTGCTGATAGCGCTCGTGCCACTGCGCCGCGATCTGGAACGGCGGCACCGGCAGCGGCGGCGCCAGCACGGCGAGCCCGAGGTGCTTCGCGTAGAGCGCCGTGATCCGGCTGGGGAGCGTGGCCACGAGCTCGGTGGCCGCCAGCACGTGTGGCACGACGAGGAAGTGCGGCACGGCGAGCGCGACGCGGCGCTCGCGACCGACCGCGGCGAGCGCGTCGTCGACGAAGCTGCCGGGTCGGCCCCGCGGCGCGACCAGCACGTGCGACGCGGCGCAATAGCGCGCGAGCGTGAGCCGCGACGCGGCGAGGGGATGACCGGCGCGCATGACGCAGTCGAATCGCTCGGCGAACAGGACCTTCTCGAAGTGCGCGGCCGGGCGCCGAGCCGTGCGCGGCGGACCGAGCGACAGATCGTGCTCGCCCGAGGCCAGCGCGTGATCGCCGTGATCGTGCGAGCCGTGGATGAACACGTCGATGTGCGGGGCGCGCTCGGCGAGCCGCGCGATCAGGCCGGGCAGGAGGACGAGCTCGACGTAGTCGGTGGTCGCGATGTGGAACGTGCGCCGCGCGGTCTCCGGAGCGAACGGGGTCCCACCGCGCAGCGCGACCGCGAGGTCGTCGAGGGCCTTGCGCAGCGCGGGTCCGAGCTCGGTGGCGCGTGGGGTCGGGAGCATCGCGCCGCCCGGGCCGCGCACGAGGATCGGATCGTCGAGCAGGTCGCGCAGCCGGCCGAGCGCGTGGCTCGCCGCCGACTGGGTGATGCCGAGCCGGGCGGCGGCGCGGGTGACGTGGCGCTCGCCGAGGAGCGCGTCGAGCGCGAGCGCCAGGTTGAGGTCGATGCCGGCGAGGGCATCATGAGTATCGCGCATGATCTGAATGTACAGTATCGATTGGACTCATGGCGCGTGAAGCCTCATGTTGTGGGCATGTACGCAATCGCTGGAGTCTCCGGGAATACTGGTTCCGTCGTCGCCGACACCCTGCTCGCGCAGGGCAAGGCCATCCGCGTGATCGTGCGCGACGCCGCCAAGGGCGCGGCGTGGGCCGCGCGCGGCGCGGAGGTCGCGATCGCCGATGTCTCCGATCGCGACGCGATGGCCCGCGCGCTGACCGGTGTGACCGGCGCCTACCTGTTGCTCCCGCCGGCGCTCGCGTCGACCACGCCGATCGAGCACGCCGCCGCGGTCGCCCAGGCGCTCGGCGCCGCGGTGCGCGCCGCCAAGGTCCCGCACGTCGTGATGCTGTCGTCACTCGGCGCCGAGCACGCGGCCGGCGTCGGCCCGATCCGGTTCGCGAACGCCGGCGAGCGCGAGCTCGCGGCGAGCGGTACGGCGCTGACCACGGTGCGCGCCGGCTACTTCCAGGAGAACTGGGGCGGCTCGCTCGGCATGCTCGCCCAGGGCGTCCTGCCGTCGTTCATGCCGGTCGACGTCAAGTTCCCGCAGATCGCGACCCGCGACATCGGGCGAACCGCGGCGGCCGCGCTCGTCGAGGGTCCGCAGGGTCGCCAGATCATCGAGCTCCTGGGCCCGCGCGAGTACTCGGCGAACGATGCCGCCGAGATCCTCGCGACGCTCACCGGCAAGCCGGTCGTCGCCACGCAGTTCCCACTCGACGGCGTGGTCCCGACGCTGACGCAGTTCGGGATCTCGAAGGAGCTCGCCGGCATGTTCCGCGAGATGTACGAGGGCATGGCGAAGGGCCTCGTACGCCCGCTCGGCCAGGGCACGCGCGTCGTGCGCGGCACCGTCGAGCTCGCCGACACGCTGAAGGCGCTCGTCAGTCGGTGAACGGCGTCATCGCCGGCACCTCGTGGACGAACGTCTGGGTCTGCGGGGTCGGCGTGACCGTGACGAGCTTGCAGTAGACCTTCAGGGCCTCGAGGTGCTGCTGGACCTTCTGCTGAAAACTCGGATCCTGCAGGTTGCCGGTGAGCGGGATCGTGCAGACCGAGTAGCTCCCGGGCAGCAGCTCGTCGAACACGACCGGCGGCTTGCCGGCACCGAGCCAGAAGTCGGGCTTGCCCTGGGGCGACGCGCCGAGGAAGTTGTCGGTCAGCTGCTTGGCGTTGGCGACCGCGATCGTGCCGGCGAACAGGAACACCTGCGCGCTGTCGAGCGTCGCGCCCGCGATCGGCTTCGGCGTGACCTGGAGCGCGAGCGTGCCGACCGGCATGTCGATGTTCTGCGTGATCTGCTTCTTCGCCACCACCGTCACCGTGACGTTCGTCGACTTGAGCGACTTGCCATCGGTCTTCGACATCATCGCGCCGAGCACGACCTGACCCTCGGGCACCTTGGCGACCAGGAAGCTGCCGGTCGCGTCGGTCTGGACGAACGTGCCCTGGCCGCTCGCGCCCTTCGCCATCGTCGAGATCGCGACCCCGACCTGCGGCTCGCCCTTCATCGTGACCTTGCCGACGATCGAACCGAAGCCGTGCAACACGAGCGTGAGCGGCGGCGGGTCGTCCTTGCCCTCGGGCACCGCGATCGCGGTCGAGCGGCCCTGGTCTGGATGTTCGGCCGCGACGTTGGTCGGCTTGCTCGTCAGGCCGATGACCGAGAACGCGCCGTCGGTGTCCGAGATCGCCGAGCGCACGCCGGACTGCTCCTCGAAGTTGGCCATCTGATCGTCCATGCCCTCGACCGAGAACAGCATGAGCGCGACCTTCACCTTGGCTCCGGCGACCGGGTTGCCGCTGCCATCGACGACCTTGCCGGTGAGCCGGCGTCCGCGCATCACCGTGATCGTGCCGAGGTCGGTGGTCTTGCCCGACTCGATCTTGACGTCGTGCTTGTAGAGCTCGGCGAACTCGGTGCCGCGAAACGCGATCTCGTACTGACCCGGCGACAGGTCGCCGATCGCGAGCTTGCCTTCGGTGACCGGCGTCGCCGCCTGGAAGCCGACCTGGACGAGCGTGAGCTTGGGTGCCGCCCCGCCGTCGATCCGGATCTCGCCCTTGAGCGACCCGGGCGATGCCAGCGTGATCCGGACGCCGGTGTCGCCGACCTTCGCGGACACGCCGGACTGGCCCCAGTCGCGCTGCTTCGCGTTGCGCGCGGCCCACAGCTTGTACGGCCCGTCGGGCAGGCCGTGGATCACGAACGCGCCGGCGCCGTCGGTGGTCGCCGAGGACATCCCGGCGAGCGCCACGTCCTCGGTCCCGCCGCCGCCCCACTGATCGGCGAACGCGTTGACCTGTACCTCGGGCAGCGGCGCGCCCGCGCTGTCGACGACGACGCCGGAGATCACGCCGCGGACGTCGAGCTGGAGCGCGATGCCGGTCTTCGCGACGTCCTTCGTCAGGTCGACCGTCGTGACCTTGCTCGCCGCGATCGCCGACTCGGCGCGCAGCTGCAGCGTGGTGCGCGCGAGCCCGTGGATCGCGAATGCCCCGGTGCGGTCGGTCGTGACCTGGCGAAACGTGTCGGCACCGTTGCGGTTGTTCGACACGGCCTGGGCACGCACCGCGGCGAACGCGACCGGCTTGTGGTCGGCATCGACGACGGTGCCGCTGATCGTGCCGCCCGACTTCATCGTGATCTCGACTCCCGCGACCGCGCGATCGATGACGGTCACCGGCGGTGACTCGGCCGGTGCGTGCTCGCTATCGGTCGCCGCCAGCATGTGGCGTCCGGCGGGCGCGACGACCGAGAACTCGCCCTTGGCGTCGGTCTCGGCGCCCTTGTCGGCGCTCCCGAACATCGTGGTGAGCGCGACGTGCGCCTTGGCGACCGGCTTGCCGGTGTCGTCGACGACGTGGCCGGTGATCGGATAGCCGGCGTGCAGCGTGACGGCGAGCGTGCCGGTCGCGCCGGCCGAGCCGACGGTGGCGAACGCGGTGTTCGGCGCGTAGCCGGCCTTGGTGATGGCGACGTTCACCCAGCCAGGCCGGATCGGCTTGAGCGTCGCGACGCCGGTCGCGTCGGTCGGGATCGAGCGACGCTCGCGCTCCGGCTCGCTGATCTCGGCGCCCTCGATCGGCTTCTTGGCGTCGTCGGTGACCGTGACGACCAGCGTCGCGCCGGCGGCGACGCGGATCACCGCGGGGTCGGTCTTGTCGGACAGCCGCACGTCGATCGGGCCGCCGATCAGCTCGCCGCTGTGCGCGCCGAGCTCGTAGCTGCGTCCGACGAGCTTGTCGAACGCGAACGTGCCGTCGGCCTCGGTGGTCGCGGTGCGCTGTGGCATCGAGGAGATCCACACCTCGGCGCCGCCGATACCCTTGTTGTCGGGCCCGACAACCTGGCCCTCGAGCCGGAGCGGACCCTCGGGGTCGTTGTCGACCGTCCAGCGCGGCGCGCGACCCTTGGGGGCCTCGACCGGATCGACCTGGACGTGCGTCGCCGGGGTGACCGCCTTGTCGATCGCGGCGCTGCGACCGTGTTCGTCTGTCGCAGCGACCAGCTTGTCCGACCCGGCGCAGCCTCGGACTCCGACGAGCCAGATCAGCGCGCCGATCGCGGCGACTCCGACGACAGCTCCCATCAGGCGGTTGCGACTCATGATTCGGTCCTCGTTCGAGCAGGGGCGTTGGGGCGTCGCAGCGTCGCAGGTGCGACGTCGCAGGGGGCGCGTTCCGAGCGCCCCGACCGTGGTTGCGGCCTCTCCCGTGGCATCGCTGGCCCGCTGGTGCGAGCAGCGTGCCGCTTACTCCAGCATCCAGACCAGGCCATCGAGATCGCGACCGACGCTCACCAGTCGATCGCCGGTCGGCGACCACGCGATCGCGAGGACGGCGCCATCGTGACCGCGCAGCCGCGCGAAGACGGCGTGGGTTGCCACGTTCCACACGCGGACTTCGCCATCTGGCATCGCGCCGGCCATCCGCGCGCCATCGGGTGAGAACACCGGAGTCGCGACGATCGCGGGATCGAGCTGCTGCGATCGGTTGGTCGCGAGGTCGAGCAGCTCGCCACCGATCGCGAGGGTCCGACCATCGGGCGACAGCGCGAGGTCGGGACACGCCGACGGGTCGGCGTGCAGCTCGCGGGTGAACAGCGTCGCGCCGCCGGCGTGGACCTCGATGCGATCGGGTTCGCCGAGCGTGCAGATCGCGACCCGCGCCCCGGTCTGGTCGACCGCGAGGCGTTCGACCACGAGGTGCGCACCGCTGGACAGGGCACCGGTCGCGCGCACCGCGAACGAGCTGGCGTCGAGCAACCACCAGGTCGCGGGCGACGCGACGAGCACGCTCGCGCGATCGCCGGTCGTCGTGAGGCGTTCGAGCGCGGCGGGGAACTTCGGGTTTGGTGCCCGCACGAACGGCGAGCCGCGCCACGTGCGAGGCGCGTTGCCGATATCGGTCGTCGTGATCGCGTCGCCGACCCACGAGAGGTCCATCATCGCGTCGCGCTCGTCGTCGTCGGTGTCGCGCGCCGCGAGTCGCGCGAGCTCGCCGCCGGTGCGCGCGTCCCACACGCGCGCGGTCTTGTCGGCCGACGCGGTCGCGATCCGGGCGCCATCGGGCGAGAACACCACGCTGCGGATCTCGCCCTCGTGGCCGACCGGACGCGCAAGGGTGATCGTCGTGGCCCGCGCGTCGATCACGCGGACGCGCTGATCCTCGCCGCCGATCGCGAGGCGGTCTCCGTTCGGTGAGAACGCGAGGGCCGTGAGACTCGAGCTCATCGTCGGATACGCGACCTCGAGGCCGTCGTCGATCGGCTCGCCGGACGTGGCGTCGAACCGATACAGCATGCCGAACTCCGTCCCGATCGCGATCGTGTTCGCGCTCGCCGCGGCGCTGTGGATGGCGATGACCATGCCGACCTCGCCATGGAACGGCCCGAACGTGCGCGACCCGAACGTCGCGGTTTGACGATCGCTGGCGATCACGACGGTGGGAGGCGCGGGTTTCGGAGCGACGCAGGCCAGCGAGAGCGTGCCGTGCGCGACGTCGAGCGTCGCGTCCCGGTTCGCGCGCGTCGTGGCATGCGGGACGCCGTCGACGCATGCGAGCTCGACGATCTCGGCCAGCCGCCAGCTCGCCTGGCGCGCGCCGGAGACCGGATCCCAGGCGTTGACGACCTCGCGATCGCTGGAGATCAGCGCGCCGCCACAGAACGCGAGGTGCTCGATCGGATCGGCATGACGCAGCCGCGCCGAGCCGAGGCGCGCGATCGCGTGGCGGGGCAGGTGGTCGCCCTGCGCGTCGAGGGCGGACCCGTCCTCGCGATCCCGCGGTCGGGTCTCGACCGCGCACGCGTGCGGTCCGGGCGCGTGCGGCGCCGGGTGACAGGCGGCGACGGCCAGGCAGAGCACCGCGGGCCGCAGCACTATGGCTCGCCGAGGAACGGATACCCGTGATCGGTCGGGGGGGCGAACGTCTCCTTGATCGTGCGCGCCGACACCCAGCGCACCAGGTTGAGCGCCGAGCCGGCCTTGTCGTTGGTGCCCGAGGCGCGCGCGCCGCCGAACGGCTGCTGGCCGACGACCGCGCCGGTCGGCTTGTCGTTGATGTAGAAGTTGCCGGCCGCCTCGCGGAGCGCGACCGCGGCCTCGTCGATCGCGGCGCGATCGCGCGCGAACACCGCGCCGGTCAGCGCGTACGGCGACGTCGCGTCGACCAGCTTCAAGACGTCGTCCCAGCCGTGGTCGGGATAGACGTGGACCGTGAGGATCGGCCCGAAGAACTCCTCGGACATGTGGCGCACCATCGGGTTCTCGGTGGTCAGCACGGTCGGGCGGACGAACCAGCCGGTCGAGCCATCGGTGGTGCCACCGGCGGCGACCTTCATGCCAACGGTCTCGCGCGCCTCGGCGATCGCCGCGGTGTGTTTGTCGAACGCGCCCCGCTTGATCACCGCACCCATGAAGTTCGAGAAGTCCGAGACGTCTCCGACCTTGAGGCTCTGCGCGGTGTCGCACAGCCGATCCTTCATCGCCGCCCACACCGAGGCCGGGATGTACGCGCGCGACGCCGCGCTGCACTTCTGGCCCTGGTACTCGAACGCGCCGCGAACGAGCGCGGTCGCGAGCGCCGCCGGATCGGCCGAGTGGTGCGCGAGCACGAAGTCCTTGCCACCGGTCTCGCCGACGAGGCGCGGGTACGTCTTGTAGCGATCGAGGTTGTTCGCGCAGCGCTTCCACATCGTGCGGAACACCTCGGTCGAGCCGGTGAAGTGCATGCCGGCGAACGCGGGATCGTCGAGGATGATGTTGGTCTTGTCGTGCGCGAGGCCCGGGATGAAGTTGATCACGCCCGGCGGCATACCGGCCTCCTCGAGGATCTGCACGATCACCCACGACGACAGCAGCGACGCCTCGGCGGGCTTCCACACGATGGTGTTGCCCATCAGCGCGGGCGCGGCGGGCAGGTTGCCGGCGATCGCGGTGAAGTTGAACGGCGTCAGCGCGAACACGAAGCCCTCGAGCGGCCGCAGCTCGGTCGCGTTCCACATGCCGGCGCTCGAGCGCGGCTGCACGCGATAGAGATCCTCGGCGAACTTGACGTTCCAGCGCCAGAAGTCGATCAGCTCGCACGCCGAGTCGATCTCCGCCTGGTGCGCGGTCTTGCTCTGGCCATGCATCGTCGCCGCGTTCATCCGCGCGCGCCACGGTCCGGCGAGCAGGTCGGCCGCCTTCAAGAGGATCGCGGCGCGGGACTCCCAGCGCATGCCCATCCACGCGCGGCGCGCGACGAGCGACGCGCGGATCGCGCGCTGCGCGACGTCCTCGTCGGCGGCGTGGAACCGCGCGACCACGTGCTCGTGGCGGTGCGGCATCACGACGTCGCGGAGCTTGCCGGTCTTCACGCGCTCGCCACCGACGACGCACGGGATCTCGACGACCTCGCGCTCGATCGCGGCGAGCGCCGCCTTCAGCCGGCCGCGCTCGGCACTGCCGGGCGCATAGCCCTGGACCACTTCGTTGCCGGGATCGGGGACGGTCGCGATCGCGTCGTGCATGTGCGCGTACGTACCACGCCAGCGAGCTGCTACTTCGCGGGATCGGAGCCGGATCCGGGCGCGACGGCGTGGCAGCTGGCGATCGCCGCGAGCGTGGTCGCGGCCATCAGACAGCGGCGCTGCGGGTCGGTCAGCTTGCGCGCCTCGCAGGCGCTGATGTCCTCGGGGAGCACGCGGCCCATCTCGGGGCGACCCTGGCGCATGATGTCGGCGAGGTGCGCGGTGATCGCGGCGCAGGTCGGCGCGGGCGGCGGGGCGGCCCGCTGACACGCGGCGAGCGCGCCGGCGATCGCGAGCGCGCGGATCACAGCTTCCTCGTCATGATCCGGCGCGGCGATGTCGCGAAGCCGGCGCGCGCGTAGAGCCGCATCGCCGGGTTCTCCTCGCGCACCTGCAGGTGAACCGCGGCGACCCCCGCGCCGCGCAGGACGGCGGGCAGCTGATCGAGCGCGGCGCGCGCGGCACCCTGGCCGCGCGCCGACGCGTCGATCCACAGCTCGGTGAGCCAGGCGTCGCGGCCGGCGAACTCGAGGTCGTAGCCGTAGGTCACGATCGCGTAGCCGATGATGCGCTCGGTCTCGCACACCAGCCAGACGCCGCCGAGCGTGCGATCGCCGAGCAGGCGGCGCAGCGCGACCTCGAGTGCCTCGTTGCCGATCGCGATGCCCTCGTGCGCGTTGAGGGCCGCGGTGCGCGGTAGGATCTCGGCGAGATCCTCGGGGCGCGCGGCACGCAGGCGGTAGGCGGGCATCATTCGCGATCGAGGTACGTGTACCCGATCATGCCGGCGCGGAACCGGTTGATCAGCGTGCGGCTCTCCTCGATCGTCATCAGCTTCTTGCGCAGCGCGCCCTCGACGCTGTTGCGCAGGCGACCGAGCAGATCGCTCGGCGAGTAGTCGACGAACTGCAGGACCTCGGCGACGGTGTCGCCGGCGACGACTTCCTTGACGTCGTAGTCGCCCTCGGGAGACAGCTGGACATGCACCGTGTTGGTGTCACCGAACAGGTTGTGGAGGTCGCCGAGGATCTCCTGGTACGCGCCGACCAGGAAGATGCCGAGGTAGTAGTCCTGCCCCTCGGGCTTCTCGTGGAGCTCGAGCACGTGCTTGACGTCGCGCAGATCGATGAACGAGTCGATCTTGCCATCGGAGTCACACGTGATGTCGGCGAGCGTCGCGCGCCGGGTCGGCTCCTCGTTGAGCCGGTGGATCGGGCAGATCGGGAACAGCTGGTCGACCGCCCACGCATCGGGCACCGACTGGAACATCGAGAAGTTGCAGAAGTACGTATCCGACAGCGCCTTCTCGAGACCCTCGAGCTCCTCGGGCACGTGGGCGGCACCACGCGTCAGCATCAGGACCTTGTCGCAGATCGCCCAGAACAGGTTCTCGCACAGCACGCGGTGCTCGAGCGAGAGGTGCCCCAAGTTGAACAGTTGTAAGACCTGATCCTTGTACTCGACGGCGTCGTGATAGCTCTCGAGCATGTTCTTCGCCGAGACGCCCTGGTACGTCTCCCACATGTTCGTGACGAGCGGCGGCGCCGGCTTCACGAGCTGCGCCGGCACGTTGGTGTCGAACTCGGTCACGCCGAGCACGTTGACCACGAGCACCGAGTGGTGCGCGGCGATCGCGCGACCCGACTCCGACACGATGTTCGGGTGGGGCACGTTGTCGGCGTCGCAGATCTCCTTGATCGAGAACACGACGTCGTTGGCGTACTCCTGCACCGTGTAGTTCATCGACGACGCGAAGTTGGTCTGCGAGCCGTCGTAGTCGACGCCGAGCCCGCCGCCGACGTCGAGGTACTTGAGGCCCTTCGCGCCCATCTTGTAGAGCTCGACGAACAGCCGGCCCGCCTCGCGCAGCGCGTTCTTCACGCTCTTGATCGCCGAGATCTGCGAGCCGAGGTGGAAGTGCAGGAGCTTGACGGTGTCTTCCTCTTTCCACGCCTTCAGCTTGTTGATCGCGTCGACCATCTCGGCGGCCGAGAGGCCGAACTTCGAGAAGTCGCCGCCCGACTGCTCCCACCGGCCGGCGCCGCGCGACGACAGCCGCGCGCGCATGCCGAGCGACGCCTTGATCTTGATGCGCTCGCTGACGCGATGGATCTGATCGAGCTCGCTCGGCTTCTCGACGACGAGGATGATGGTCTTGCCCATCTTGCTCGCGAGCAGCGCGGTCTCGATGTACTCCTCGTCCTTGTAGCCGTTGCAGATGATGATCGCCTCGTCATCCTGGTGGATCGCCATGATCGCCAGGAGCTCCGGCTTGCTGCCGGCCTCGAGTCCGTAGTGGAACGGCCGACCGAACTCGATGATCTCCTCGACGACGGTGCGGTTCTGGTTGACCTTGATCGGGTACACGCCGCGATACAACCCGGTGTACCCGTACTCCTTGATCGCGCTCGTGAACGCGCCGCACAGGAGCTCGATGCGCGCGCGCAGGATGTCGGAGAACCGCAACAGGATCGGCAGCTGGATGCCGCGACCGACGAGGTCGGAGACCAGCTCCTTCATGTCGATCGAGCCGCCTTCGACCCCGCGCGGTTGCACGCACAGGCTGCCCTTGTCGTTGACCGCGAAGTAACCGCAACCCCAGCGCGGGATGCTGTAGGTGTCGTTGGCATCGGCGGCGGTCCACCGACGCAGTGGATCGTTGGCGAGGAGCACCTTGGCGCGGGCCATGTTTGTGATCTCCACTTACGGCCAATCGCCCCCCCATGCAACGGGATCTTGCGTACTCTTCTCGTCGGTGGGGAACCCTGTGGTGTCGGAGGCGCCGGACTCGACGCCGGCCTGGGCCAAGCTGTGGTCGCTCGAGTCGCTGCGCTACCAGAACACCGGGTGGTGGCTCGACCGGATCCTGCCGCACTCGCCGATCGGGCTCGTCGCGGTCGCGATCGCGCTCCCGCTCGTGTGGTTCGCGTGCGGCTACGCGGTCACCGCCGACCGGGCCACCTACCTCGCGACGCCCGATATCCTCGGCCAGCTGTGGTTCCTCCCACTGCACCTCGTCACGCTGCGGCTGGTCGGTGGCCTGTGGGGCCGCGGGCTCGTGCTGTCGCTCGACGGCCTCGCGCTCGACGCCGGCGCCGAGGGCCGGATCAAGCGAGGCGCGTTCGGCAACGGCGCGAGCCTCGGCGCGCTGGTCGCCGCCGCCGCGTTCACCGCGCGCGACTTCTGGTACGGGCTCACCGCGAGTCCGAGCTCGGGGCTGAACGCGTTCGACGATCCGGACATGTGGGATATGGCCAAGCTCGGCCGCCCCGTCCACGGCATGTTGCTCGGCCTGTGGACGCTCGAGTGGTTGCTGTTCGGCTACCTGCTCTGGCTGCAGCTCTGGGTGTTGATCGCGTGGTCGCGCGAGCTGCGGCGCCACGACTTTCGCGATCACCTGCTCCACGTCCTCGTCGGCGACGGCTACCGCCACTCGTTCGCGCTGTTCGGCAAGACCACCACGGTCTGCCTGGTGTTCGCGCTCGCGAACCTCGGGTTCATCGCCTATACCGGCGAGCTGATCCCGCGCGACGCGGTCGAGATCGACGGCTTCTTCGACTTCCTGCAGAACATGTCGGACGTGCTGTCGACGACGCTCCTGTTCCTGCTCGCGCTCGTCGCGGTGATCTCGTTCGTCACCCAGCTGCGCGGTGGGCTCACGCGCGCGGTCAACCGCGAGTTCGCCACGGCCGGCAACATCGCGCTCACCGACATGGCGACGCCGATGGCGCTCACCGGCGACGCCGAGGCCGATGTCATCCGGCTGCGGGCGCGGGTCGAGGCCCAGTCCGGCCTGGTGCGCGCCATCGTGTTCCAGCGCGAGGTCGACAAGGTCGGTGGTCGCACCATGGTCACCGTCGGCATGAAGGCCTTGATCCCACTCGTCACCACGGCGCTCAAGATCGCGAAGATGCAGGTCAAGGGTGGCTGAGCTTCGCGGTAGGCTGGAGGCATGAGGCTGGCCTTGTTTGCCGTCGGGTTGATCGCGTGTGGTCCGAATCCGGCTCGCCACGACGACGCCGGGATCGTCGTCGACACGACCCCTGCCGACAGCGCGTTTCAGGACTTCGACGGCGACGGGATCCCCGACTCGGTCGAGGGGCGGTACGACATGCCGCCGCGCGACACCGACGGCGACGGCATCCCCGACGCCAAGGACCTCGACAGCGACAACGACGGGCTGTCCGACGCCGTCGAGGGCGTCGGCGACGACGACGGCGACGGCATCCCGAACTACATCGATCCGCGCAACGACGGGCCGCCGCCGACCTGGAAGCTGGTCGCCATCTCGACGCCGTTCAACTCGCCGATCGGGATCGACTTTCACTCGCCGACCGGCTCGGTCGTGCTGTCGGTCAACTACACGAGCAACGGCCTGCCGCAGAACTTCGACCGCATCCTCGCCGACGGGTCGCACGCCGCGTTCTCGACCTACTCGGGGCTGACCGACGAGGTGAAGATCGCGACGGCGCGTCCCGACAACCCGGGTGGCTGGGAGCCGGGCACGCTGTTCACCGGCAACGGCATCGACGGGCAGATCGTGAAGATCTCGGCCGACGGCGCGACGATCACGAACCCGTGGGTCGATCTTCCCGGCGACAACAACGGCCTGATGCGCGGCTCGCTCTACGTCGATCGCACCGGCATCTTCGGCGGCGACCTGATCGTGGTGACCAGCCTCGGTGAGGTCTGGCGCGTCAACACCGCCGGGGTGCCGACCCAGGTCACGGCGCCGACCGGCGTCCACCTCGAGGGCATGATCGTCGTGCCGGACGTCCCGAGCCGCTACGGTCCGCTCGCCGGCAAGATCATCGCGGGCGCCGAGAACGAGGGCCTCTTGTGGGCGATCGCGCCCGACGGCTCGGCGATGACGTACAACGTCGGCGTCGCGATCGAGGACATCGACTTCGTCACGCCACACGAGAACTTCTTCGGCGTGAACTACGGCACCAGCCGCCTGCTCGGGGCCACCGCCGCCGAGGTCGCGCCGATGACCGGCGACATCCTCCTGACCACCGAGACGGTCACGCCGGGGACGTCGGGCCTGTTCCGCCTTCAGTGGGATGGCGCGAGCCTCGCCGCACTCCCGATCGGGCTCGACCCGGCATCGGCCACGGTCGGCCAGTGGGAGCACGTGACGTTCGCGAACGCCGGAATCGGCGAGATCCAGTAGCCCCGAGACCCTTGCGTAGACCCGCGATTTCGATAGATTCCTTCGTCCCCCATGGGTAACCAGGTCGAGTCCGGCAGCGTCGGCGCCAAGATCGTCGGAGAGGAAGAGCGCCTCTACGGCCAGGTCCAGGCCCGGGTCGCGACCCAGGGCAGCGAGGACGAGCGGCCGCAGATCGGCGGCAGCGACCTCGACAAGGATCTGCTCTCGCTCCGCGATCAGATCTCCGAGGCGCGGGCCGAGGATCTCCCGCCGCTCGTCGAGCAGATGACGCGGCTCGCGGCGTTGAAGTCGCGGCTCGGCACCGGCCGCCAGCTGCCGATCGATCTGACGTCGCCGTACTTCGCGCACCTCCGCCTCCGCGTCGGCGGCAAGGTCAGCGACGTGATGGTCGGCAAGCGCGGCTTCATCGATCGCGAGTCGAACGTCCAGATCGTCGACTGGCGCAACGCGCCGATCTCTCGCGTCTACTATCGCTACGAAGAGGGCGACGACTACGAGGAGGAGATCGCGGGTCGCCCGGTCGAGGGCTTCGTCGAGGCGCGCCGCAACGTCTCGATCGCGAAGGGCAACCTCCGGCGCATCGGCGCGCCGCAGGGCACCTACTTGAAGAGCGCGAGCGGCGACTGGATCCAGGCGGTCGGCCAGATCGCGCCGGTGCTCCACGGCGGCATGGGCAAGGCCGTGCGCCCCGCGGTCGCGACCGGCCAGAAGGGCAAGCTCGGCGTCCACCACGGGGTCGCGCGCGCCGACAAGGGTCTGCCCGAGATCGCCGCGCTGATCGACAAGGAGCAGTTCGAGCTGATCACCCAGCCGGGCAGCGGCATCGTCGTGATCCAGGGCGGCGCCGGCTCGGGCAAGACGACCGTCGCGCTCCACCGGATCGCGTACCTCAACTTCCAGGACGGCCGCCGGTTCAGCCCGAGGAACACGCTGTTCGTCGTGCCGTCGGCGGCGCTCGTGCGTTACGTCGGCGGCGTGTTGCCGTCGCTCGGCGTCACCGGCGTGCCGGTCGTGACGTACACCGGCTGGGCGCGCGCGACGCGCATCCGCTGCGTGCCCGACGCACCGATCAAGTACAACGACGATCCGCCCGACCAGGTGTCGCGCGTCAAGAAGCACCCGGCGATGATCCGGTTGCTCGAGGCGTGGGTCGAACGCCAGATGGTCGAGATCGCAGGCGAGATCGCCGCGGTCAGCGCGCTCGCCGCCGACGAGTGGGAGCGGCTCGCCAAGCGGGCACCGATGTCGCGGCTGTCGGGGCTCAACGCGTGGCAGAAGAAAGCCGGCGAATCGATCGAGGCGACCGAGCGTGTCGCCGTCGAGAGCCTGGTCAAGCAGTGGAAGAAGCGCGTCGATGACGTCGTGCTCGACTGGGCCGAGCTGATGACCGATCCGACGGTCCTGACCGCGGGCTTCGCCGGCACCGAGGTCACCCAGGGCGACATCGCGCGCGTGGTCGGCTGGGTCAAGCGCCAGCTCGCCAGGGTGCAGGCGGCGCCGGTCGACGATGACGGCAAGCCGTTCCTCGACTCGGAGGGCCGCGCGCTCACCGGCGACGAGGACGATCCGGCCGGCCGGTTCGACGACGAGGACGACCCGCTCGTCCTGCGGCTCGTGCAGTTGAAGCGCGGCGGGCTCGTCACGCCGAACGGCGACGAGATCATCTACGAGCACGTCGCGGTCGACGAGGCGCAGGATCGCTCGGCGATCGAGATCAAGGTGCTCGTCGAGGCGGTCCGCGCGCCCGACAACGACGCCAACAAGCGCTCGGTCACGATCGCCGGTGACACCGCGCAGCGGCTCGTGTTCGACAACAACTTCAGCGGCTGGGCCGACCTGCTCGAGCAGACCGGCCAGCCCGCGATCGTGCGACCGCTCAAGCTGTCGTACCGCTCGACCGCCGAGGTCATGCTGCTCGCGCGCGAGATCCTCGGGCCCGAGCTCGCGCCCGACGATCCGATCGCGGCGCGGCGCGGCGAGCCCGTCGAGCTCCACGAGTTCGGCGATCTCGGAGAGGCCGTCGGCTTCCTCGGCGACGCGCTCCGCAACCTGATGAACCGCGAGCCGACCGCGTCGTGCGCCGTCGTCACGCGCCACCCCGAGCAAGCCGACGCGTACTTCGAGGGCCTGCGCCGCGCCGAGGTGCCCGCGCTCCGGCGCGTCAAGCGCGACGAGTTCAACTTCCAGCCCGGCGTCGACGTCACCGACATCACCGGCGTGAAGGGCCTCGAGTTCGACTACGTCGTCATGGTCGACGTCAACGCGAACAGCTATCCCGACCAGCACTGGGCGCGGCACATGCTGCACATCGGCGTCACCCGCGCCGCGCACCAGCTGTGGCTGGTGTCGACCGCCGAGCCGTCCCCGTTGATCCCAACCGCGCTGCGCGACGGCGGCCGCATGACGCTGGGCGAGTAGCGTGCTCGGCCAGGACTGCAAGCCGCAGCCGAAAGTTGGCGACGCGTTCGCGTTCAAGATCGGCCCGAAGCTGTACGCGTTTGCGTGGGTCGCACGCACGGCTCGCACGGAGTACGTCATCGACAAACGAAAGCGTTGGCGCTCGATCCCGTACCTGGTGATCGCGTGCGCGAGCTGGGTCGGCGCGCAGCTCCCGACCGCCGACGAGCTCGCCGCGCGAAAGGTTCTCCAGATCGTCGAGAGCGGCAAGAAACGGCCGCTCGTGCGCTACTCGCTGGACGGGCCGCGGCGCGGCTTCATCAGGGTCGGTCGGATCGCGAAGCCGACCGCACCAAAGGTCCCCGAGTGGTACGGAGACTTCGGAGATCTCCGCGACACCTGCGAGCGCCAGTGGATGTGGGATCACGCGCGGGGCAAGCTGCTCGCCGACGATCGCGCCGCCGAACGCGCCGAGGCCGCCGAGGACGCCGCCGAGGCACGCGTGCTCAAGGCCAAGCTCGCGAAGCGCAAGGCGGCCGCGCTCGGTGGGCTCGGCAAGGTCGACCTCTTGCCCGAGTGGGAGTACGTCCCGGCGCGACACAAGAAGTCGGTCGACAAGATCCTGCGCGTGCTGATCGCGGCGTTGCGACGCGCGAAGGATCGCGCGGCCAAGCTCGCGGCGATCGAGGCCTGCGTGCTCGCGGTGAACGCGTGGAACGATCGCACCGGCGTGATCGAGACCGAGGAGCGCGAGGCGCTGATCGACGCGATCGACGCGATCGCGCACAAGGCCGGCATCCGCGGCCGCGATCTCCCCGGCCCGCACCGCGATTGGTAGGCTGCGGTCATGATCCGCTGGCTCGCCCTCGCGCTCGTCGCCTGCACGGCACCGTCGCCACTCGACGCGGTCCAGCGCGACGCCGCGCCACCGCTCGATCCGAAGGACCTGGCGGCGAACGTCGACAAGATCGCGAAGACGGCCCTCGACGAGCTGGGCGCGCCGAGCGCGGTGGTCGCGGTCGTCGTCGACGGCAAGCTCGTGTACGTCCACGCGTACGGCAAGGCGCGGCTCGAGCCGCCGACGCCGGCGACCGTGCAGATGCGCTACTCGATCGGCTCGATCAGCAAGCAGTTCACCGCCGCGGCGATCCTCTTGCTCGTCGAGGAGGGCAAGCTGTCGCTCGACGACACCGTCGGCAAGTTCATCCCGGGGCTGACCTCGGGCGACGCGATCACGCTGCGCCAGGTGCTGTCGCACACCTCGGGGTATCCGGACTACGCGCCGCAGGACTACATGATCCCGGCGTGGACCCAGCCGATCGACGCGAGCGCCATCCTCGATGGCTGGGCGCGCAAGCCGCTCGAGTTCGATCCGGGGACGAAGTGGCAGTACAGCAACACGAACTTCGTGATCGCCGGCCTCGTCGTCGAGAAGGTCGCCGGCGTGCCGCTGTTCGACTTCCTGACCGAGCGGGTCTTCGGCAAGCTCGGCATGACGTCGGTGACCAACACCGATCGCGCGAAGCTGACCGAGGCCGACGCGCAGGGCTACTTCCGGCGCGCGTTCGCCCCGGTGCACCCGGCGCCGCACGAGGGTCCGGGCTGGATGTACGCGGCCGGCGAGCTCGCGATGACCGCCGAGGATCTCGCGAAGTGGGACATCGCCGTCATGCGCGGCGAGATCCTGTCGCCGGCGTCGTACCGCGCGCTCGAGACCGAGGTGTTGCTCGCGAACGGCGCGCCGACCGGCTACGCGCTCGGCATCGGCGTCGGGCTGCGCAACGGGCATCGCGAGCTGCGCCACAGCGGCGAGGTCTCGGGGTTCGTGGCGCAGAACACCGTCCTGCCCGACGATCACCTCGCGGTCGTCGTGTTGACCAACCAGGACGCGTGTCCCGCCGCCGGCGCGATCCTCGGCAAGGTGCGCGACTACGTGGTCGCGGCGGCGAACGCGCCGAGCGCCTCGGCCGATCGCACCGTGCGTGCCGTGCTCGACCAGCTCGCGGCCGGCAAGCTCGACCCGAGCAGCTTGACCGCGAACGCGGCGGCCTACTTCACGCCCGAGTCGATCGCCGAGTACGCGCAGACGCTCGCCCCGCTCGGCGCGGTCGAGACGTTCGAGCAGACCTGGAGCGGCAAGCGCGGCGGGATGAACTCGCGCGCGTACCGCGTGAAGTACGCGTCGAAGACGATCTCGATCAGCGTCTACGAGACGTTCGAGGGCAAGCTCGAGCAGTTCCTCATCGCCAACGACGACTGATCGCGATCCCGACGAGGAGCGCGCCGACGAACACGATCGCCGGCAGCGCGAGGCTCGCCGCGCCGAGCAGCGCGGGACCGGGGCAGTAACCCGACAGGCCCCAGCCGATGCCGAAGATCGCGGCGCCGCCGATCAGCCGGCGATCGATCGTCCGCGTGGTCGGGACGTGGAACCGCGCGGCGACCAGCGGTGCCCGGCGCGCACGGATCAGGCGCGCGAGCGGCGCGTGCACCGCGATCGCGCCGGCCATCACGAACGCGAGCGTCGGATCCCACGCGCCGCCGACGTCGAGGAACGCGGTGACCTTGCCGGGCATCGCCATGCCCGAGATCAGGAGGCCGACCGCGAACAGCGCACCGGTGAGGACGGCGATCACGCGAGCCCCCGGACGAGCGCCACGGTGATCGCCGCGGTGACCATGAACGTGCCGACCGCGACCAGCGAGCGCGGCGATCCGCGCGACAGCCCGCACACGCCGTGACCGCTGGTACAGCCGTTCGCGAGCGTGGTGCCGATGCCGACCAGGAGACCGGCGACCGCGAGCACCGGCAGCCGCGCGCTCGGCGCGCCGACGTGCGCCGGCGCGACCCATCGCGCGGCGAGCCCGACCGCGACGAGCCCGACGAGGAACCACAGGCGGAACGCGCGCCCGCCGTCGTCGTCCTGGTCGAACGCGCGCCCGACCAGGCCGCTGATCCCGGCGACACGACCGTGCGCGAGGAGCGCGATCGAGGCGGCGAGCCCGATGAGCGCGCCGCCGAGGAGCCCTGCTACCATGGTGACGTCCAATATAACGGACGAACGGACGGACGTCCACTAGAGCGGAGGCAGCTGCCAGGCCCCGACGAGCCCGGTGTACTCGGCGCGCGGGAGCAGCACGAACACCGCGCTCGGATCGAGGGTCGCGACCAGCATCGCGAGCTCGGGCTCGGGCATCGCGGTGCAGCCGACGGTCGGCGACGTCGGGCCGCCCCACACGTGTAGGAAGATGCAGCTGCCATCGCCCGGCGTGCGCGCGCGGTTGTGCGCGATGTCGATCACCCAGGCGTAGAGCCCGTCGGTCCGGCGCATGTCCTCGTGCGACGTCCAGTCGACCGCGGCGACGGTGCGCTTGTCGACGATGCGCGCGTAGCTCTGCGACCTCGGATCGTCGACGCACTGCCAGTTGTCGTCGAGCGCGGTGTACGCGAGCTGCGTGCCGACCGGCTTCTGCGCCGCGTAGCCGTAGCTGCCGCCGAGCGCGAACACGCCCGCGGGGCTCGCGCCGTCGCCCTCGTGCTTGCGCGGTCCGGTGTGGCCGGCCGGTGCCCCGTTGCCGTGGAGGCCGTCGCCCCACGCGAGCCCGGTCTTGCCGACGACACCCTGCCAGCTCGAGCCGACGCGCGTCCACCCGGTGCCGGCGCTGCGGAACCGCGCGAGCGACACCGTGGTCGCCTGCCAGTCGTCGACCACGCCGACGACGAGCTCCTTGGTCTCCGCCGGGATCGGGCCGACCGCGGCCGGCGTCGCGTGACACGCGGCGAGGGCCGCGAGCAGCAGCGCTCGGTTCACACCGACATCTCGAGCATGCGCTCGATCGGCTTCAGCGCGCGGACGCGGACGGACTCGGGGACATCGACCTGCGGCTGCAGATCGCGCAGCGAGAGGTAGAGCTTCTCGAGCGTGTTGCGCCGCATGTGCGGGCACAGGTTGCACGCGCAGCTCTCGTCCTCGGGCGGCGCCGGGATCAGCAGCTTGCCCGGCGCGGCGGCCGCCATCTTGTGGAGGATGCCGGCCTCGGTCGCGACGATGAACGTCTGCTTCGGCGACTTCTGCGCGTACGCGATCAGGCCGCTGGTCGACGCGATGTGGTGCGCGTGGCGCAGGATGCCGTCGTGGCACTCGGGGTGCGCGATCACCTCGGCGTCCGGGTGCGCGACCATCAGCGCGAGCAGGCGCTTCTCCGAGAACGTCTCGTGGACGATACAGGTGCCCTGCCAGAACACGAGGTCCGGCCGGTTCGCCTGCTTGGCGACGAACGCGCCGAGGTGCTTGTCGGGCGCGAACACGATCTTCTGATCGCCGAGCGCCTTCACGATCTTCACCGCGTTGCTGCTCGTGCAGATGATGTCGGACAGCGCCTTCACCTCGGCGCTGCAGTTGATGTAGCTGACGACCGTGTGTCCCGGGTACTGCGCGAGCCAGCGCTCGAACGCCGGCGCCGGGCAGCCGTCGGCGAGCGAGCAGCCGGCCTCGAGATCGGGGACCACGACGATCTTTCCCGGGTTCAAGATCTTCGCGGTCTCGGCCATGAAGTGCACACCGCAGAACGCGATCACGTCGGCCTCGGTCTTCGCCGCGGCCTGCGACAGCTGCAGCGAGTCTCCGACGTAGTCGGCGAGATCCTGGATCTCCGACTCCTGGTAGTAGTGCGCCAGGATCACGGCGTTGCGCTCCTTCTTGAGCCGCTTGATCTCGGACTCGAGCTCGTCGGGTGAGAGGTCGATCACGCTGGCCGTCGAACCCGGCCCGACCACTGGAAGCTTGTCGCCCATATGGATCTCCTTACCACGAGAGCGTTGTGCTTGAGCTTGCACAACGGTTCATGCGTGGATGCGCCTCCCATGCGCATCGTTGCTTTTGTCGGACTCGGACTCTGCGCGTGTGCCAGCGCGAACGACGAGCGCGCCAAGGGAGACGCCGGGAGCGACGATGCCCCTGCGATCGACGCCCGCATGATCGACGCCCGCATGCTCGATGCCTACGTCCCCGATGCGTGCGTGCCGACCGCCGAGCTGTGCAACGGGCTCGACGACGACTGCGACGGCTCGACCGACGAGGGTTTCGACGTCGGCGCGATGTGCGATGGCGCCGACACCGACGCGTGCCAGGAGGGCGTCATCGCGTGTGACGGTTCGGGTGGCACGCTGTGCACCGACACGACGACGAGCACGGTCGAGAAGTGCAACGGCATCGACGACGATTGCCGCAACGGCATCGACGACACGTTCGCGTTGAACGTGGCGTGCTCGGTCGGCCTCGGCGCGTGCAAGCGCGACGGCGTAACGGTGTGCTCGACCGACCAGCTCGGCACGGCGTGCAACGCGATCGCCGGGCCCGCCGCCGCGGAGACCTGCGGCAACGGGATCGACGAGGACTGCAGCGGCGCCGACGCGATCTGCCCGAGCAACGACCTGCCGGGGGGCGCGATCGACATCTCGGCCGGTGGGCAGTGGACCGTCGATCTCTCCGCCGCGCACGACGACAACTGGACCGCGAGCAACCTGCCGGTGTTCGACTGCGGCGATCCGGGCGGTCGCGACGCGTTCTACACGTTCACGCTGCCCGCCGAGGAGATCGTCTACTTCGATAGCTTCGGGTCGAACTTCGACAGCGTGATCCGCGTGTTCGCGGGTTCGTGCACCGCGATCGGCGCGACCAAGGCGTGCGCCGACGACGAGTGCGGCCAGACCCGCTCGCAGGGCGCGATCGATCTTGCCGCGGGCACCTACTGCCTCGTGGTCGACCAGTTCAGCAACGCGGCGACCACCGGCTCCGCCGTGTTGAACTTCAAGCGCGGCGGGCGCGCCGGCACGGTGATCGCGGCAGCGAACGGCAGCGTCAGCGGCAACACCGCGAGCGGCCAGACCGATCAGTCGGTCGCGAGCTGCGAGGCGAACTCGCACCAGCCCGATCAGGCGTTCGCGTTCCTGTCGTGCCCGGCGATCACGTACACGGTCGGCGCGAGCCTGTGCACCGGCGCGACGTTCGACACCGTGCTGTACATGCGCCAGGGCGCGGCGACCACGGCCGACACGGTGTGCTCCGACGACGAGACCGGCTGCGGCACGAACGGCTGGCAGTCGAAGTTCACCGGCCACCCGGTGACCGGCGCCGATCTCCAGTGGTTCATCGTCGACGGGTTCGGGACCAGCACCGGCGGGCGCGGCGCGTTCACGCTGAGCTACACGATCCAGTAGGATACGGCGCATGAAGCGCTTGGTCCTCGCTCTCCTCGTCGCGTGTGGCAGCCACGAGACCTCGGCGCCCGGCCCGGCCGGCACCGGCATCGATCTGCGCTCGCACCTCGAGGGCGACGTCGCCAAGCGCGCGCCCGCCGACGCCAAGGCGACGCGCTACGAGGCGACGTTCGACATCCACGGCACCAAGACGAAGCTCGTCTGGTACGCGTTCACCGACGAGAGCACGACCGGCGAGCCGATGAAGAACAAGTACCTGCTGTCGGCGCACTGGGAGGTTGTGGTGCCCGCGCCGTCGGTCACGATCACGCCGGAGGGCTCGATGAACCCCGAGAACATTGGCTCGACCCTGTTCGTCATCGAGGAGATCCCGATCAAGGTGCGGTGGAACGACACCTCGTCGTCGACCACGCACTTCGGCGAGGTGGTCGTGAAGATCGCCGCCGACGGGTCGAGCATGCTGCTGTGATGCTCGACGCCGGGACCCAGGTCGGCGCGTACCGCGTCGTCGGGCCGATCGGGCGCGGCGGTATGGGCGGCGTCGTCGAGGTCGAGGACGCGAGCGGCGCGCGGTTCGCGATGAAGTCACCGCTGGTCGACGTCGATGCCGGCGGCGATGTCACGCGGCGGTTCGCGCGCGAGGCGAACGCGCTGCGCGTGCTCGAGCATCCGAACCTGGTCGCCGCGATCGACGTGTTCGTCCACGCCGGCGCGCTCTACCTCGTGATGGAGAAGGTCCCCGGCCGCACGCTCGGCAAGGCGATCGCCGCGGGTCTCGCGCCGCGCCAGGCGCTCGTGATCGCGCGCCAGATCCTCGAGGGCGTCGGCCACGCGCACGCGCACGGCTTCGTGCATCGCGACATGAAGCCCGACAACGTGCTGCTCGCGGCGCGCGACGGCTGGGAGCTGGCGAAGATCATCGACTTCGGGCTCGTCAAGCTGGTCGGCGACGCCGGCGCGGCGTACGGCTCGGGCGCGCTGACGCGCACCGGCATCGTCAACGGCACGCCGGCGTACATGGCGCCCGAGCAGGCGCTCAACCGCGCGCTCGATGGCCGCGCCGATCTCTACGCGGTCGGCGTGATCCTCTACGAGGCGCTCGCCGGCAGGCTCCCGTTCGACGATCCGGATCCCGTCCTCGTGATGCGCCAGCAGGTCAAGATCGCGCCGCCGCCGCTCGCGCTCGGCGCGTGGGGCACGCCCGCGGTGCTCGCGCTCGTCGAGCGCGCGATGGCCAAGCAGCCCGACGAGCGCTACGCGACCGCCGCCGAGATGATCGCCGGTATCGACGCCGCGTTCGCGTCGATCGATCCGCTCTAGTCGCTCGTGCCGTCGTCGTGCTTCGGCTTCTTGCCGTGCTTGTCGTGCTTGGGCGGACCGTGACCCGGCGGTGGGCCTGGATGTTCGCGTAGCTCGTCGGGGAGCTGGTCGAGCGGGACATATCCCGGCGCGTCGAGCGGCGCGGCGACGCTCGGGGCGTGGCCGCGCGTCGCGAGCAGCGCGATGATGGCGCCGGCGACCACGACGGCACCGGCGATCGCGTAGCGACGCCACGCGAAGGCGGCGACCACCGGTGCCGCCGCGACGAGCTCGCGCGATGGCCGCGCGGCGAGCGCGGCGGCGAGCTGCGGCGCGGTCGGGCGCTGGTCGGCCTCGAGCGCGATCGCGCGATCGATCGCGGCGGCGAGCTCGTCGGGGATGCCGGGCGCGAGCGTTGCGAGCGGCGGGACCGGCGCGATCAGCGCGCTGCTCGTCGAGTCGAGCCGCGGCCACGTGCCGGCGATCGCCTGGTACAGCGTCGCGCCGAGGCCATAGACGTCGCCGGCCGCGCCCGCGAGCCCCTTGACGAGCGCCTCGGGTGGCGCGTACGCCGGCGAGCCCATGAACTGCCCGGTCATCGTGAGCGACGAGTCGGGCACGTGCGCGACGCCGAAGTCGGCGAGCTTCCACATGCCTGCCTTCGCGACCAGGATGTTCGCCGGCTTGACGTCGCGATGCACGATGCCGGCGTCGTGCGCGGCGCCGAGCGCGTTGGCGATCTGGATCCCCATCGCGACCGCGTCGGCGATCGGCAGCTTGCCGCCGAGCTCGACGAGCCGCTCCTTGAGCGACGGCCCGGCGACGCGCTCCATGACGAGGTACGGCGGATCCGCGGTCGCGTCGAGATCGAACACCTGGACCACGGCGGGGTGAGCGAGCTGGGCGATCGCGCGCGCCTCCTGGCGGAATCGCTCGTCGAGGATCCGCGCGCCGAGGCCACTCGGGCCGGGCTTCAACGTCTTGATCGCGACCTCGCGTCCGAGCACGTCGTCGACCGCGAGGTAGACGTCGCCCATCGCGCCACCGCCGAGCGTGCTGGTCACGCGATAGCGACCGAAGCTGACCGGGACGGACACGCCACGAGAGTAAGCGACAAACGCCGGGTCCTCGGGTAGGGTCGCCGAACTTCAACATACCGGGGGAGCCGCAAGGCTGAGAGGCACGCGAGTGCGACCCCAGAACCTGATCCGGATAATGCCGGCGTAGGAAGCACGAAATGACTGACCAGAACGGCAAGAAGACGCTCCCGACCCTCGGCGCGGATCCGGTCGCGGGACTCCCGACGATGACCGAGTTCCCGGCGTCGGAGAAGGCGTACGTCATCGGCGCCAACGATCTCCGCGTCCCGGTGCGCCGGATCTCGCTCGCTGGCGACAACGCGCCTCTCGATGTCTACGATACGTCGGGCCCCCAGGGGCACGATCCGCACGACGGCTTGCCGAAGCTGCGCGCGCCGTGGATCGCGGCGCGCATGGCGCACGGCGACGACGGCAACCGCAGTCAGATGCACTACGCGCGGCAGGGCCACATCACGCCCGAGATGCAGTTCGTCGCGCTCCGCGAGAGCGTGACGCCCGAGTTCGTCCGCGACGAGATCGCGGCGGGTCGCGCGATCCTGCCGGCGAACATCTGTCACCCCGAGTCCGAGCCGATGATCATCGGCAAGAACTTCCTCGTGAAGATCAACGCGAACATCGGCAACTCCGCGGTGAGCTCGACGATCGGCGAGGAGGTCGACAAGCTGCGCTGGTCGGTCAAGTGGGGCGCCGACACGGTCATGGATCTGTCGACCGGCGAGAAGATCCACGAGACCCGCGAGTGGATCGTCCGCAACTCGCCGGTGCCGATCGGCACCGTGCCGATCTACCAGTGCCTCGAGAAGGTCGACGGCGATCCCGAGAAGCTGACGATCGATCTGTTCATCGAGACGCTGATCGAGCAAGCCGAGCAGGGCGTCGACTACTTCACGATCCACGCGGGCGTGCTGCTCAAGTACATCCCGCTGACCGCAGGCCGCACGACCGGCATCGTGTCGCGCGGCGGCTCGATCATGGCGAAGTGGTGCCTGTCGCACCACAAGGAGAACTTCCTCTACACCGAGTTCGAGCGCATCTGCGAGGTGATGAAGAAGTACGACGTCGCGTTCTCGCTCGGCGACGGCCTCCGCCCCGGCTCGATCGCGGACGCCAACGACGCGGCGCAGTTCGCCGAGCTCGAGACGCTCGGCGAGCTCACCAAGATCGCGTGGAAGCACGACATCCAGGTGATGATCGAAGGGCCGGGCCACGTCCCGCTCCACAAGATCAAGGAGAACGTCGACCTGCAGATGAAGATCTGCCACGAGGCGCCGTTCTACACGCTCGGACCACTCGTGACCGACATCGCACCGGGCTACGACCACATCACGAGCGCGATCGGCGCCGCGATGATCGGTTGGTTCGGCACCGCGATGCTCTGCTACGTCACGCCGAAGGAGCACCTCGGGCTGCCGGATCGCGATGACGTCAAGGCCGGCGTGATCGCCAACAAGATCGCGGCGCACGCGGCCGATCTCGCGAAGGGGCACCCGGGCGCGCAGGCGCGCGACAACGCGCTGTCCAAGGCGCGCTTCGAGTTCCGCTGGGAGGACCAGTTCCACCTCTCGCTCGATCCCGACACCGCCCTGAAGTTCCACGACGAGACGCTGCCGGCGGCCGGCGCCAAGGGCGCCCACTTCTGCTCGATGTGCGGCCCCAAGTTCTGCTCGATGAAGATCACCGAGGAGGTCCGCGCGATGGCGCAGGCCAAGGCGGTCGAGTTTCGCGAGGGTGGCAACCGGATCTACGCGAGCGACGAGTAACCGTTTGTATTGGTGATCGCAGTCCTTACAATCACCTACACATAACGGAAATGTTCCAGTGGGCGCTTGCGTGCGGTACGCTCTCGGTGGTCGTACCAGCGTGACCATCACCGGAAATCGTTCGTTCAAGGTCGAGAAGCTCGCGCGCATCTACGATGACGAGATCGCGCCGGTGTGGGGCGCGCGTTTCGGCAAGATGCTGCTGCGGAACCTGGCGGTGCCCGAGAAGGGCCAGGTCCTCGATATCTCGTGCAGCACCGGCTACCCGACGATCGAGATCCTGCGCCGGATGACCGAGGGTCGGCTGATCGCGATCGACGCGTCGAGCGCGATGCTCGATGTCGCCCGCCGCAAGATCGGCGAGCTCGGCCCGCTCGCGAAGAAGGCGTTCTTTCGCACCGAGAGCCCGGTGCCCAAGCTGTCGTTCGCCGACGACGTCTACGATCTCGTCGTGTGCAACCTCGGGCTCGGCGAGATGCCGGACCTCGACACCGCGCTGCGGGACTTCGCGCGCGTCGCCAAGCGCGGCGGCGAGGTCCGCTGCACGCTGCCGCTCGCCGGCACGTTCCAGGAGTTCTACGACCTGTACCGCGAGGTGCTGATCAAGCACGACAAGCACGAGGCGCTCGATCGCCTCGAGCGCCACATCGAGAAGCTGCCGACGACCGACGTCGTCGAGCGCGCGATGAAGTCGGCGAACCTCGTCGGCGGCCTCGAGATCGAGGAGTTCACGCTCCTGTTCAAGAGCTCGCGCGAGTTCTTCTTCGCGCCGGTGATCGAGTACGGCCCGCTCGCCGAGTGGAAGGAGATCGCCGGGTCCGGCCAGGAGATGCAGGACGTGTTCTGGTACATCAAGGAGGCGATCGACGCCTACTTCGATGGCGGACCGTTCCAGGTCACCGTGAAGGCGGGCTGCGTGATCGGACGCAAGCACGACACCAAGGCCGTGCAGGCCGAGTCGGCGGCTCGCCCGTCGGCGCTCAAGATCACGGTGCCGCCGCCGCTCGCGGCGCCGCAGACCTCGCCGTTCTCGCTCGAGCAGTCGTTCGAAGACTCCGCGCAGTTCGAGGAGGTCGACACCGGGTTGCCGTCGCCTCCGGAGCAGCTCGCCGCCGGCTCGGTGCGCGCGGGCGATTTCCAGATCGCCGACGACGACGAGGGCGAGGTCGACGCATCCGAGTTCGAGATCGACGAGGCCTCGATCGAGGAACAGGCGCTCGACGCATTCATCGAAGGCAAGAAGCGACCCTCGCACCTCGACGACACCGACTGATCACGGTGATAGTTCGCCATCTATGGCGGACTCCCAAGCGGACTACGAGAAGCTCGTCGACGAGCTGAGCGAGCACGATCGACGCTACTACGTCGACGCCAAGCCGACGATCACCGACGGCGAGTACGACAAGGCGTACAAGCGCCTGCGCGAGATCGAGGCCAAGCACGCGGACTGGGTCGTCGCGTGGTCGCCGACCAAGCGCGTCGGGCACGCCGCGATCTCGGAGTTTCCCAAGGTCGAGCGCGCGGTCGCGATGCTGTCGCTCGACAACACGTACAACGAGAGCGACCTGCGCGAGTTCTACGACAAGGTCGTGAAGGGCCTCGACGACACGGTCCCGCTGTTCTCGGTCGAGCCGAAGATCGACGGCTTCGGCATCGAGTTGACCTACAAGCAGGGCCTCTTGACGCTCGCGGCGACCCGCGGCGACGGCAAGATCGGCGAGGACGTCACGCCGAACGTCCGCATGGTCCGCGGCATCCCGCTGCGGCTGCGCGAGCCGCGCGACATCGTCGTGCGCGGCGAGATCTACATGCGCAAGGACGAGTTCCTGAAGATCAACGAGGAGCGCGCGGCGGCTGGCGAGGACACGTTCAAGAACCCGCGCAATACCGCGGCGGGCTCGATCAAGCTGCAGGATCCCAGGGAGGTCGCGAAGCGGCCGATGCACGCGATCCTCTACGAGGTCGTCGACGGCGAGCGTTACGCCGACGGCCACCTCGCGTCGATCGACCTGATCAAGCAGCTCGGCATCCCGGTGTCGGCGCACAACATGCGCGCGACGTCGTGGGACGAGCTGCACGCCCACGTCCAGTCGTGGGAGCACCGCCGCGACTCGCTGGCCTACGAGCTCGACGGCCTGGTCGTCAAGGTCGACGACTTCGCGTCGCGCGTCGAGCTCGGCGTCACCGCGAAGTTCCCGCGCTGGGCGATCGCGTACAAGTTCCCGGCGCGCCAGGTCACCACGATCCTCGTCGGGATCGAGCTCAACGTGGGTCGCACCGGCGCGGTCACGCCGGTCGCGCTGTTCGAGCCGGTCGACGTCTCGGGCACGACGGTGTCGCGCGCGTCGGTGCACAACTGGGAGATCGTCGCCAAGCTCGGCCTCGCGATCGGCGATCGCGTGCTGATCGAGAAGGCCGGCGAGATCATCCCGCAGATCCTCAACGTCACCGAGCACAAGGGTGGGCCGGCGGTCGTCGCGCCGACGCACTGCCCGGTGTGCAACACCGAGCTCGTCAAGGAAGCCGGCAAGGTCGTGCTCGCGTGCCCGAACCGGATCGGCTGCGAGGCGCAGCGGCTCGCGGCGATCGAGTTCTTCGCGTCGCGCCACACGATGAACATCGACGGGCTCGGCGAGAAGATCGTCGTCCAGCTGATCGACGCCGGCCTCGTGAAGGACGTCTCGGATCTGTTCGACCTCACCGAGGCGCAGCTCGCGAAGCTCGAGCGGTTCGGCAAGGCGAGCGCGAAGAACCTGGTGAAGGCGATCGCCACCGCGAAGGCCGCGGCGACCGCATCGACGTTCCTCACCGCGCTCGGGATCCCGGCGGTCGGCGAGGTGCTCGCGCAGAAGATCATGGCGAAGTACGGGAAGGTCTCGGCGCTGCGCGCGGCGGTGCTCGCGAAGGAGCCCGACGCGTTCGTCGCCGAGCTGTCGGAGCTGGACGGCATCGGCGAGACGCTCGCCGCGAACGTCGATCGGTTCTTCCGCGATCCCCAGGTGCAGGGCGTACTCGATCGTCTCGCCGCGCACGGCCTCGATCCCGACGAGCCGGTGGCCGCGAGCGCCGAGGGTCCGCTGACCGGCATGCTGCTCGTCGTCACCGGCACGCTGTCGGCACCGCGCGCCGAGGTCCAGAAGCGCATCGAGGCCGCCGGAGGCAAGGTCGCCGGCTCGGTGACCAAGAAGACGACCTACCTGGTCGCTGGTGCCGACACCGGCAAGACCAAGCTCGAAGCCGCCGAGAAGAACGGCGTCAAGGTGATCGACGAAGCCGGGCTCGAGGCGCTGCTCGGCGGTTAGAACCGGCCGCCGATGCCGATGCCCATCGTCGTGCCGCCCGATGGCGTCGCGATCGCGGTCGGGGCGACGGCGATCGCGTGCTCGCGGTTCCACGTGCCGACCTCGCGGCGCGCCAGGACCACGTCGTAGACGGTCGATGCGGCGAACACCGCGAGGCCGCTGATCGTCAACGCGTATCCGAGCCGCTCGTTGCGCTGACCAGACGTGTCGTTCACCGGACAGTCGAGGTCACAACCACCGTACCGCAGCTCGTCGAGGCCGTAGTACAGCGCGACCGCCGCGACACTGCGAGCCGCGAGGCCGATCAGCCCGGGCTCGTGTGCATACCAGTGACCGGTCGCCGGCCCGACGATCATCGCGGCGATGCCGACCTTCACCAGCGAACTGCCCTCTGTCCCGGCGGCGATCCCGACGAACCCCGCGACCGGGATCGAGATCGAGAGCGTCATCGCGAGCTCGGGCGACTTGTCCTGCGCCGGTTCGTCCGCACGCGCGACCGAGGTCGCGACCATCACCGCCATCACCGCGACCAGCGCTGCACGCATCGGATCGACCGTAGCCGACGAGGCCGCGTCAGGGTGGTGGAAGATCCGATTTGCTCGCTGCCGCGCGGAGGATCGCGGCGACGACGAAGAACGCCCCGGCTGCGATGGCCAGCGAGATGTGAACGCCGATCGCGCTGCCGAGCAGCCCGACGCACACGCCGGAGAACGCGCGCAGCCCCATCGCCGACATGTTGAACAGGCCGAGCACGCGCCCGCGGATCTCGTTCGGCGCGTTGAGCTGGACGATCGTCGCCGTCATGCTCGAGAACGACAGCTCGAAGAAGCCGGCGGCGAACAGGAGGACGAGCGCGATCTCGTAGCGTCCGACGAGCGCGAACCCGCCGAGCGCGGCGGCCCAGCCCATCGCGAGGATCATCGCGGAGCGCGGCGTCGTCGACAGCAGGCCGCGCCCGCGGATCTCGAGGACGACGCCGGCGATCAGCGCGCCGGCCGCATCGGCGGCGAGCAACACGCTGTACGCGACACCCTGGTTGCCGTGACCGAAGTCGCTCGCGAAGCTCGGCATCTGCGCCTGGTAGCTATTGCCGACGAAGAACGACGCACCGCCGGCGAGCACGATCATCGCGCCGAGCACCGGCATGGGGGCGATGTCGCGGATCGTCTGGAGGATGTCGGCGATCCCGCGCACGGCGCGCTTGGGCCCGGCCATCGCGCCGCGGAAGTGGCGACCGTACGGCGCGGCGATCAACCAGATCACGAGCGGCAGGTAGAACAGCGTGTTGACGAAGATGCCGTAGGTCGGTCCGAGCGCGAGCAGGATGCCGCCGCCGACGGCGGGCCCGACCAGCACGCCGAGATAGCGCGCGGTCGCGTTGAGCCGCACCGCGCTCGGCAGGTGTGCCGGCCCGACGATGTCGTAGATCAGCATCTGGCTCGACGTGCCCCACAGGACGCCGGCGCAGCCGTGCAGCACGAGCAGCGCCATCGCGCCGGGCTCGGTGAGCGAGTCGGTCGCGAACATGATGCCCCAGCCGACCGAGGCGCAGATGAACAGCGCCATCGCCGCCTGGATGATCCGGCGCGAGTCGAAGCGATCGTTGAGCCCGCCGACACCGACGGAGAACAACAGGAACGGGAGCCAGTGCGAGACGACGGCGAACCCGCCGAGCGCGGGCGAGTGGAACTTCTGGAACGCGACCCAGTAGCTGATGACGTGCTCGATGTTGTCGGCCATCATCGCGAGCATGTAGGTCGCGAAGTGCGCGCGATAACCGCGCACGGAGAACGCGCCGAACGACTGCTGCGCCGGAACTTCTGCGGGCATTGCTCAGCCCTGCGCGAGGAGCTCGTAGAGCTTGCGGCGCGCCTCGACCACGATCGCGGTCGCGCGCGTGTACTGCTCGGGCGTGCCGACGGTGCCGATCTGCTTGGCGGCCATCTTCAGCGCGCCGACCGCATCGCGGAGCTCGCCGGATCCGCCGTCGACCGCGTCCTGCCACGGCGCGGCGTCGCCGCGATCGGCGCGCTCGGCGAGCTCGGTGAGGCCGCGCTTGGTCAGCGTGTAGATCCGCTTGCCGTCGCGTTCCTCGGAGGACACCAGCTCCTGATCGGCGAGCGTCTGCAGCGTCGGGTAGATCGAGCCGGGGCTCGGCTTCCAGGCGCCGGCGCTCGCCTGCTCGAGTCGCTGGCCGAGCTCGTAGCCGTGGGCCGGACCGACCTGGAGCGCGAGGAGGAGGGCAGCTCGCACGTCGCCGTGCCGCATCCGTCGTCGGTGATGGCCGCCTTCATGTGGAGGCATGCCGTGGTGACGGCCTCGACGGCCACCGCGTAGGATTCTGTCTTGTCGCATCGTATTGCGATATATCGTAACACGTCACGAGCGACCGTCAAGCAGTCGCGATCTGGGCGACCACGTCGCGGATCGCGAGCTTCGTGGTGTCGATCGTGAGGTCGGCGCGGGCGTAGAGCCCGGTGCGGGTCGCGAGCAGGGCGCGCAGCTCGGCGAACGCGTGCGGGTTCTCGGCCATCGGGCGGCGATCGCCCTGGGCGACCACGCGGTTCCAGTGATCCTCGGGACGCGCCTTCAACCAGATCGTGCGGCAGCGCGCGCGGAGCAGGGCGTAGGTCGCGGCGTCGTTCACGATCGAGCCGCCAGTCGCGATCACGCACGGCATGGCGGCCGCGAGCAGGTCGCCGAGCACGTCGCGCTCGACCCGGCGGTAGTACGCCTCGCCGTGCAGCGCGAACACCTCGCCGAGCGACAGGCCGGCAGCCTCCTCGACGCGCTGGTCGAGCTCGACGAACGCGATGCCGAGCTTCTTCGCGAGCGCGGCGCCGACCGCCGACTTGCCGGCACCGCGCACGCCGAGGAGCGCGATCGGCTTCTCCGGCGGCACGCCGGCCGCGACCTCGGCGGTCGCGAGCAGCGCGGCGGGCGACGTCCCGAGCGCGGCGGCGACCTCGGCGAACCGCTTGAGCGAGACGTTGCCGGTCCCGGTCTCGAGCTGCGCGAGGAACCGCTCGGACATGCCGGACGTGTCGGCGAGCTCGCGGCGCGACCAGCCACGGCGTTCGCGTTGCGCGCGGACGGCGGCGCCGACCGACGACAGCAGCGCTTCGGAAGGCTGGGGATACCGCACCGTTCATGCAGTATATTGCACTGACATCGCGGGTGACAAGCACTAAACTGCTTGATAGGGTTCGGCATGGATCCGGTCCAGAACTTCGAGACCCACCCCAGCCGCTACAAGCACTGGAAGCTGTCCACCGAGGGCGAGCTCGCTCGCCTCGTGATGGCGGTCGATGCCGACCACCCGCATCGGCCGGGCTACGAGCTCAAGCTCAACTCGTACGACCTGTCGGTCGACATCGAGCTCGCCGACGTGATCCAGCGGCTGCGGTTCGAGCACCCCGAGGTCAAGACCGTCGTCATCACGGCGGATCTCGATCGCGTGTTCTGCTCGGGCGCCAACATCTACATGCTCGGGATGTCGTCGCACTCGTTCAAGGTGAACTTCTGCAAGTTCACCAACGAGACGCGGCTGTATCTCGAGGATGCCAGCGCGACCAGCGGCCTCGGGTCGCTCGCCGCGTGTCGCGGCACGACGGCCGGCGGCGGCTACGAGCTCGCGCTCGCGTGCGACGAGATCATGCTGGTCGACGACGGCAACTCGGCGGTCTCGTTCCCCGAGACGCCACTGCTCGCCGTGCTCCCCGGCACCGGCGGGCTCACGCGCCTGGTCGACAAGCGCAAGGTGCGCCGCGATCGCGCCGACGTATTCTGCACGACGGCCGAGGGCATCAAGGGCAAGCGCACGAAGGACTGGAACCTCGTCGATCACGTCGTCGCGCGCAGCAAGTGGGACGAGACGGTGATCGTGCGGGCCAAGGCGCTCGCGGCCAAGCAGCCCGAGCTCGCGCGCGGTCCGGCATTCGCGCTGCCGGCACTCGCGCCGAAGATCACCGACGGCTCGTTCGCGTACCGCTTCGTCACGCTGGCCTGGGACGCCGCGGCGCGCACCGCGCAGCTCACCGTCAAGGGGCCCGACGCCGTCGAGGATGTCGACGCGATGGGTGCGGTCGGAACGCAGCCGTGGTCGCTCCAGGCGTTCCGCGAGCTCGACGACGCGATCCTGCACCTGCGCTTCGATCTCCCCGAGGTCGGCATGGTGCTCGTGCGCACGACCGGCAACGCCGACGTCGTGCGCGCCAACGACGAGGCGCTCGCGAAGGCGACGAGCGGCTTCGCCCGCGAGGTGCGCCACCTCCAGCGCCGCGTGCTCAAGCGGTTCGACAACACGGCGCGCAGCTTCTATGCGGTCGCCGACACCGCCGACTCGTGCTTCGCCGGCGTGCTGCTCGAGCTCGCGCTCGGCGCCGACCGGTTCTACATGCTGATCGACGGCAAGATCGGTGTCGGCACCTCGATCGCGAACGCCGGGTTCAACCTGACGTCGACTGGCATGTCTCGCCTGGCCGCGCGGTTCTACGGCGAGCCCGCGCGGATCGACGCGGTCCTGCGCCGCGGCGCAGAGGGCGCGATCGACACCGAGGAGGCCGACACGCTCGGCATCGCGACGATCGCCGCCGACGACATCGACTTCGCCGACGAGCTGCGCATCGCCGTCGAGGAGCGCGCGTCGATCTCGCCGGACGCGCTCACCGGCATGGAGCAGTCGCTCCGCTTCGTCGGACCCGAGACCATGGAGACCAAGATCTTCGGGCGGCTGTCCGCCTGGCAGAACTGGATCTTCACGCGCGCCAACTCGACCGGCGAGACCGGCGCGCTCACGCTGTACGGCCAACCCGCGCGACCCCAGTTTCAGTGGAAGAGGACCTGATGACCACGATTGCGAGCCAAGCGAGCAGCCCGAGCGAAGCGACGCCAGTCGTCAATGGCCCGAGCGAAGCGAGGGGTCAATGACCGCGATTGCGAGTGAAACGAGTAGCCCGAGCGAAGCGAGGGGGCAATGACCGCGATTGCGAGTGAAACGAGCAGCCCGAGCGAAGCGAGGGGTCAATGACCGCTGTCCTGACCGACGAGAAGATCCCGAACAACGTCCACCTCGGCAGCGACAAGCGCCTGCAGCGCGCGCTCGAGGCGTGGCAACCCGCGTTCC
The DNA here is from genome assembly GCA_038321315.1 of Haliangiales bacterium. GTDB lineage: Bacteria > Myxococcota_A > Polyangia > Haliangiales > Haliangiaceae > JABFXX01. The sequence continues at coordinate 39,393 of JBBQEX010000032.1, forward strand.
TCGACTGGTGGCAGCAGATGGGCCCGAGCGGCTGGCAGGAGCGCGACATCTTCCTGCGCACCGCCGTGTCGGTCGAGACCGACGGCTGGGCGCACTTCGACTACGTGAAGATGCCCGACTACCGCTGGGGCATCTTCCTCGAGCCCAAGCAGGAGGGTCGCGTCCACGGCTTCGGCGATCACATGGGCCAGCCGGTGTGGGATGAGGTGCCGGGCGAGTTCCGCAACAGCCTGCGCCGCCTGATCGTCACGCAGGGTGACACCGAACCCGCGAGCGTCGAGCAGCAGCGCGAGCTCGGCAAGACCGCGCCGTCGCTCTACGATCTCCGCAACCTGTTCCAGGTCAACGTCGAGGAGGGCCGCCACCTGTGGGCGATGGTCTACCTGCTGCACACCTACTTCGGTCGCGACGGTCGCGAGGAGGCCGACGAGCTCCTGTTGCGGCGCTCGGGTGACAGCGACAAGCCGCGGATCCTCGGCGCGTTCAACGAGCCGAACAACCACTGGCTGTCGTTCTTCATGTTCGCGATGTTCACCGACCGCGACGGCAAGTATCAGCTCGCGTCGCTCGCCGAGAGCGGCTTCGATCCGCTCGCGCGCACGACGCGCTTCATGCTGACCGAGGAGGCGCACCACCTGTTCGTCGGCGAGTCGGGCGTGCAGCGCATCGTCAAGCGCGCGTGCGAGCTGATGAAGGCGGATCCGAGCGGCGACGTTCGCGCCCAGGGTGGCATCGATCTGCCGACGGTCCAGAAGTACCTGAACCTCTGGTACTCGCTGTCGCTCGATCTGTTCGGCGGCGAGGTGTCGTCGAACGCGGCCGATGCGTTCGCGGCGGGCCTGAAGGGTCGCTACAAGGAGGATCGCTACGACGAGCACAAGCTGATCGGCTCGACGTTCGGGATGGACGTCGTGCGCGACGGCAAGATCGTCCACGAGGATGTCCCGATGCGCACCGCGCTCAACGAGGTGCTGCGCACCGAGTACATCAAGGACTGCCAGCGCGGCGTCGATCGCTGGAACAAGACGATCAAGGACGAGGGCATCGCGTTCGAGCTCCGCCTGCCGTCGAACAAGTTCAACCGGCACATCGGCACGTGGGCGCCGTATCTCAACTCGATGACGCCGTCCGGCGACATCATCGACGCGCGGATGTTCGCCGAGCACGACTTCCTGCCGACCGAGGCCGACGAGACCTACGTCAAGAGCCTGATGGTGCCGGTCTACGAGCGCGGCAAGATGGCGAGCTGGATCGCGCCGCCGCTGCGGGGGATCAACAACCTCCCCGGCGACTTCGAGTACGTGAAGCTCTAACTACTTCGCGAACACGTGGACCGTCTGGTCCATGCTGGTCGTGACGATGCGGCCGTCGCCGGTGACGGCGACCGACGTGATCGGACGCGAGTGGCCCTTCTTGGTGGTCACCGCGTTCGCCGAGTCGACGAGCTGGAGCTCCTCGTTCTGCGTGCCGACCGCGATCGTCTTGCCGTCGGTGGTGAACGCGAGCGCGTTGACCGAGTCGGCGACCTTGGCGCGCCGCTGCTCCTTGCCGGTCGCCGGATCGAACACGACGACCGCGCCATCGCCGAAGCCGGCGGCGAGCGACTTGCCGTCGGGGCTCATCGCGAGCGCGTGGCACTCGGCCTTGTTCATCGCCTGCGGCTTGCTCGGCTTGTTCGCCTTCCACGTGATCAGGTCACCGTTGGTGTCGCACGAGAAGATCGTCTTGCCGTCCTTGGCGATCGCGAGGCCGCGCACGTCGTACTTGTGCGCCGCGAGCTTCGCCTTCTCCTTGCCGGTCGCGGTGTCGAGGATGCGCAGCGTGTGATCGACCGAGGCGACCACGAACGTCTTGCCGTCAGGCATGAACGCGATCTGCGAGATGCGGCCCTCGAGCGCGCGGTTCGAGAACAGGTCCTTCTTGGTCGCGAAGTCCCAGACCTGCACGTTGCCGATGTCGGTGCCGATCGCGAGGCGCTTGCCGTCGGGGGAGAACGCGAGGGCCTTGACGCGACCCTGGTCGCTGGCGTGCGTCGTCGACTTGCCGCCCTCCCAGATCAACGTGTTGTTGTCGTCGCCACCGGAGGCGAACAGCTTGCCGTCGGGCGACACCGCGACGGCGTTGACGTCACCCTTGTGGCCCTTCAGCTCCTCGTCGGCGAGGGCGGGCATGGCGGCGAGGCAGACGAGGGCGGTGGCGGCGAAGAGTTTCATGTTGGGGCAACGTATACCCCGCCTGATCTTCCCGATGCTTAGCGAACGCCATACCCCGAATAAGGGGAATCGGCAGTTACGCGGACGTCGTCGTTTGGTGGGGGTAGCGCGGTCCACGCCACGGCGTCGTCGGGCGGCATCACGCCGGTCGAGTCGGCGTTGCAGCGATACAGGGTCGGCGCGTCGCCGAACGTGACGATGTCACCGGCGTGATAGGTGACCGGTGGATCGGTGTCGGCGACGGTCGCGATCGGCGCCCACGCGGTCAGGTGATGGCCGGGGCTCGACCACACCGGGCCGCCGACGAACGCGATCTCGCCGGGGTCATCGTTCACGTTGTCGGTCAGCGTGATGTTCGCGGCCGGGTTGATCAGCTTGTCGCCGCCGGCCCAGTGGTTACCGGTGAACGTGATCGCGCCCATCACCGGTGGGTTGCGGCCGAACACGATGCCGGGATCCTTCGCTGCCGGATCGACGGCCGTGTAGTTGAACTGGATCGCGCGGTACGTGTTGTGCTCGAACGCGAACGACGAATTCGCGTCGGCGGTGCCGTTCAGGTAGCCGAGGAGATCGATCGCATCGGCGTAGTAGTTGTCGTGGAACGTGACGTGGCGATCGCCGTCGCCGGTCTCGGGCGACGAGAAGAAGCTGAGCAGCGTGCCCGCCCCGTCGACGAACACGTTGTGATCGATCTCGATCGTGCCCTCGCGCACCAGGATCTGGGTGAGCCCGTCCTGGTAGTGGCCGAGGCCGTTGTCGAGCCAGTGCAGCCCGCCGGAGATGATCGTGTTGTGGTGAACGTGCGAGCCGTCGCCGAGGTCCTGGATCTGGAGACCCTCGTTGCCGGCGCGCACGATCCGCGAGTTGTAGATCTCGAGGTGCGGCATCAGATTCGACGGCGCCGCACCGGTCCACCCGAAGTAGAAGCCCTCCGCGCCGGTGTCGTGGATGTAGACGTCGTGCACCTTCACGTTCGCCATCGGACGCGCGTTGCCGAGCTTGTCGGCCTGGTTGAGCAGGCGGATGCCAGCGAAGCCCGAGCGCGCGACCTCGACGTACTCGATCTCGAAGTCGGTCGATGCGGTCACCCCGATCCCCATGTGGAGGTACGGCGCCTTGAACGCGTAATCGTCGTCGGACACGATGCCGTACTTGCCGGCGGAGTCGGCGTACTTGCCGCACGCGTGACCGGGGAACGCGGCGTCGCCGGTCTGCGAGTCGGGGTCGTAACGGCCGGTGAGGATCCAGTGCGCGCCGTCGTGGAACGACCAGATGTAGTTGCCGTTCGGGTTGAACCCGACGACGACCTGACCACCCTTGTTCGTGATGATCAGCGGGCGCGCGGCATCGCGGGTCGGCAGGTTGCCGAGCTCGATGTTCGTGTAGTGCCCCGCGGGCAGGTACAGCCGATCGAGGTTCGCCCAGTCGACGGCCGGGAACTTTGCCTGGACATCGGCGTACGCGAACTGCCCGGCCGACGACGGCGGCAGCTCGAACGTCAGCGCCGGCGCGCCGCCGAAGTGGCCGGGAGGATCGCACGACGATACCGGTGCGCTGTCGGTCACGCCGCCGTCGGTCGGCGAAGCCGGCTTGCCGCCGTCGTCGCCACACGCGGCGAGCGCGACGACGATCAGCGCGACCCGCAACTACTGGCCGCCTTCGCACGGATCGGCGCTGCGCGGCGGCGTCGACTTCGGCGATGGCTTGGTGTCGGCATCGTCGTCGGCCTTGGTCGACTCCTTCTTGTCCTCGGCAGGCGCGGACTCGGTCGCCGGGCCCGCGGCGCTCGCGGGCATGGCCGCGGCCGACTTCTTCTTGGCGCATCCGGCGAACGACAACACACAGAGGATCATGACGAGGCGGCGCATGGCCGTCGATCATATCCGATCAAGGTCGCAGCGCGCCGATGCACGTGCGCTGCTGGGCGCACGTGATGATCGGCGCGAGCGCGGTATCGAGGTCTTGCTCGTCGAGGAACAGGTCGGGGATGTAGGTGTGACCGATCGTATCGGCCACCTTTCGGCGCGTCGGCACCGAGATCCACAGGCCGCTCGCCGATAGCCGATACGACCGCGGCAGATCGAACGCGAGCGTGCCGGCGGTCGGCTCGCCGATCACGACCGCGCGCGGATGCTGGCGCGCAAAGAACACGGCGTCCTCGCATGCGCCGCCGCACGCGCGATCGACGATGAGGATCGGGATCGCGGTGCCGGGATGGACCTCGATCGGGAACGGCGCGACCGCGAGGTGCGTGATCGCGTGCGGTGGCGTCGCGAGCGCGGCGGCGGTGTCGAGTCGCGCGCGGATCTTCGACCGTGCGACTTCGAGCTCCTCGTGCGCCTCGGGATCGGCGTCGGCCAGCGCGCAGGTCGCGGCGGCGAGCTCGCCCTGCAGCGTGACCTCGCTGGTCAGCTCGTCGAGCGTCGGCTGGGTGAGCGGCGCCGGCATCGCCTCGCGGATCACCTGGCGCGCGACCTCGCGATCGCCGCCGGTGTTGCCGCGCAGATCGAGGACGAACGCGGTGCCGTGCGACGCCATCTTCGCGGCGACGAGCAGCGACTTCATCGCCGGACCGTCGAAGCTGCGCACGCGGAGCACCGGGATGCCGCTGTGATACGCGAGCTCGAACGCCACGCGCGCCGAGCGCACCGGCTCGGGCGCAGGTAGCGCGAGACGGCGGGTCGGCAGCGCCTGGCGTGCGCCGTTGAACGTGCAGCTCAGCGTGTCGGGTTGCACCGGCACGATCGCGATCGGCCGCAGGATCGGATGCGACGCGGCTGCCAGCACCGGCGCCATCGTCGCGCCGTCGCAGGTCGCGAGCGTGCCGACCAGGCTCGCATCGGCGGCGGCGGTCACCGCGAAGTCGCGGCCGCGGCGCTCGAGCTCGAGATCGACGGTGTACGCCTCGGCGTGCGCGTCGGCCGCGTGCGGCGTCGAGGTGCGCGACGCCGCGATGGTGAGGCTCGGATCTTCGGCGACGCCGGCGAGCGTGTCGGCGATCAACGTGGCGAGATCGTCGGCCGCGATCGGATCGGCGTGATGCTCGACGCGCGCGCGCAGCTGGTCGAACGCCGCACGCCACGCCCGCTCGGCGCCGAACCCGACATAGCCGCGCCGGAGCACGCGCTCGACGACCTCGAGATCGGCGAGCGCCGCGGCACGCTCGACTCGCGGGCGCGGCGCGGCGCGACACGCGAGCGCGTCGACCGCGAGATCGTGAAACCGATCGAGCGGCGCCGGGCGCAGCGGCGGTGGCGGCGGTGGCGCGCTCGTACGCGTCCAGCACGCCGCGAGTCCGACCAGCAGCGCGAGCCGGATCACTTCTTCTTGGCGGCGCGCGCGAGCAGGTCGCCGAACGTGCCGAGCTTCGCGGATGGCGACTGCTTGGTCTGCGCCTCGGCGACGTCCTGCGCGCTGCCGCCGTCGGACTGACCGAGCGACAGCGAGAGCCGGCGGCGCTCGTGATCGATCGACAGCACGGTCGCCTCGACCTCCTGTCCCTCGGCGACGACCTCCTTGGGATGGTTGATCCGGCGGCCCGCGCCGAGCTCGCTGATGTGGACGAGCCCCTCGACCCCGGGCGCGAGCTCGACGAACGCGCCGAACGGCTGCAGCCGCGTGATCTTGCCCTTGACCCGCGCGCCCTCGACGAACTTCGCGGTCGCGTCGTGCCACGGATCGTTCGCGAGCGACTTGATCGACAGCGAGATCCGGTCGCCGCCCTTCTCGCCGGGCTCGACCTTCTTGATCGTGACGTCGAGCTCCTGGCCGAGCGTCAGGACATCCTCGGGCTTCTCGACGCGCGTGAAGCCGAGCTCGGACACGTGCAGCATGCCCTCGATCCCGCCGAGATCGACGAACGCGCCGAACGGCTTGAACCCGGTGACCTTGCCGCGGATGACCGCGCCGGGGATCAGGTTCTTGCGCGTCTCGGTCGCGAGCTTGGCGTTCTCCTCCTCGAGGAGCGCGCGGCGGGACAGCACGAGGTTGCGCGGCTCGTAGCGCGTGATGCGGAACGCGAACTTCTTGCCGACGAACTGCGCGAGGTCGTCGACGAAGCGGACCTCCATCTGCGACGCCGGGCAGAAGCCGCGCACGCCGGCGACGTCGACCGACACGCCGCCCTTGATCACCTCGGTGACCGTGCCGTCGACCGGGATGCCGAGCTCGGCCGCCTGGGCGAGCTCCGCGCTCGCCTGCGGACCGCCGCGACCGAGCTTGACCCGCAGGCCGAGCACGCCACCGGCATCGGACACGACGCGAGCCTCGACCGTGTCGCCGATGTTGACCAGCAGCTTGGCCTCGCCATCGCTGACCTCGGCGCGATCGATCGTGCCCTCGGCCTTGCCGCCGAGATCGACGAACACGGCGTCCTTGCCGATCGACACGATCTTGCCGCGGACGGCGTCTCCGAGCTTGGGTCGCTTGGTCTGCTTCCCGGTCTGGGTCGCGGCGAACATCGCCGCGAAGTCATCATCGTCGCTCATCGCTGAACGTGTACCATTCTTCGCCTATCGCGTATGCGCCTGTCGCGAGCCTTCGTCTGCCTGATCGTCGTCGCGGGATGCGACCGCGCACCGACGCCGATCGAGGTCGTCGACCGCGGCTGGCAGGCCCACGCGCGGCTGGTCGCGGCCGGCGAGCACGCACCGACCTGCGCGGCCGCGGGAGTTGCGATGCAGGGGGTGTTCGACCGCGAGCGACCGGCATTCGTCGCCGCGCTCGCGCTCGAGCGCGACAAGGCCAAGCTCGAGGAGGTCCGGGCCTATCTCGAGGCCCACGACGCCGAGTACCGCGATCTCGAGACCCGGACCGAGGCACTCGACGCCCGATGCGCCGGCGACGCCGGCGTCACCGCGGTGTTCGCCAAGCTCGAGCTGCCCGACGGGAGCTGACGCTAGAAGCGCGCGGAGAACGCGAGTCCCGGGGCCAGCGTGCCGTCGCGGGTCGCGATCGGGGCGATACCGAGGCCGGCGTTGTACCGATGGACCGCCCGCGGGATCGTCCCGATCTCGACGATCTCACCGACGGCGTAGGTCGCCACGCCACCGAGTGCCACGAGCGCGGCAGCGACGGCCACAGCCGGATCGCATCGGGCGAAGAGGCACGTGGCGGCACCGAGCGAGCTCGGGATTCCGATCGCCAACCCGATGACTCTCAGGCGGAGTCCGGAGTTCCAGGTGTGCCCGGCGTAGATGTGACCGACGGTCGGACTGACGAGGAGCGCTCCGATGCCAACACCGACGAGCACGCCGCCGACCGCCGGGCTTTCACCGTTGACCTTCATCGCGCCGATGCCGACGGCGACGACGCCCGCGACGGTGACGCCGAGCGAGAGCGCCACCGCAGTCCCCGCGCTCCGGTCGCCGTGGGTGCACGACGCGATCACCGGGTCGTTCGCGAACCTCGCTGCAGCTCCGGGATCGAGACGGGGAAGCTGCGCACCGTACTCCGCGACGGCATCGCATTGGTGGTCGCGCGCCGCCGCCCGCGCCATGTCGAGCATCCGCTCGACATGCTCGGATGGTGCGGCGTCCTCCGCATGCGCGCGCGTGGTCTCGAACAGCAGGAGCGCGATCGCCATCGTCGTCGTCCGGGAGAGCATCGACCCACGATAGGGCGCAACTCCGCGGACCGCGCCGGCGTTCACGTGAAGCTCACGCCGCGTTATCATGGTCGCGTGAGGTGCTGGGTGATGTCGCTGGTCGGCGCGACCGCCTGTGGGCGGATCGGGTTCGACGCGGCCGGCGACGGCGGCGCGGGTGGGAGCGACGGCACGGCGGCGTCGCGCTGCGGCTCGACGGCGGCACTCCTGTGCGACGGCTTCGAGGGCGCGGTGCTCGATCCGCGGTGGCAAGCCGACACCTCGCACGGCACCGCCACGCGGGACGCGACCCACGCGTATCGCGGCAGCGGCTCGGCACACGTTCGCATCGCGCCGATCGCCGCGTCGGTGACCAACCCGCGCGGGGCGCTGTTGACCTACGACGCGCTGCCGATCAGCGGGCTGCTCTACGTCCGCGCGTGGATGTACTTCCCCGCGCCGTTGACGACGACCGCCTTCATCCAGCTGATCAACTTCGCCGACGATCCGGGCGACGGTATCTCGCTCGGCGTCGAGGACGGCCTGATGGTAGCCAACGACTACACCACCGGCACGTATCGCCAATCGGCGACCGTCGATCTCCCGGTGGATCGGTGGGCCTGCCTGCAGTTCGAGATGCCGAGCGGAACCACCGACGATGTTCGCGAGCTCGTCGACGGCGGTGCGGTCTCCGACGTCACGATCGCGAAGGCGGCCTCGCAGCCGGCGCCGACGCACCTCTACCTCGGCGTCGAGCTGGTCGGCACGGTCGCGAGCTATCCGGCGGTCGAGGCCTGGATCGACGAGCTGATCGTCGACGACAAGCCGACGACCTGCGACGAGTAGTCAGTTCGGCGCGTGCGTGACGGGGGCCGTGGCGGGCTTGGTGATCACGCGGGCGACCGGCTTCGGCGCGACGACGGTGTCGAGACCGAGGTGCTTCTTGGTCAGAAAGCCCATCTTGCGCATCGACCAGTCGAACATGCGGGTCGGCAGGATGGTCTTCAACATGATGACCACATTGTTGAACCGCGGCGCGACGTAGCGCGCGGCGGGTCGGCGGGCCGAGACCGCGCGGTCGATCGCGCGGGCGATCACGATCGGGTCGGCCGCGAACCGATCCATCTTCTTCGAGAGCTGGTCGACCTTGCTCATCGGGCCCGAGAACGGCGAGTCGGCGAACTGCGCGAGGTTCGACAGCGCGGTCGCCTCGAAGTTCGTGCGGATCACGCCGGGCTCGATCAGCGAGATGTCGATGCCGAACGGGCGGAGCTCGTAGCGGAGCGCGTCGGACAGCGACTCGACCGCGTACTTGGTCGAGTTGTAGACGCCAAAGAACGGCAGCGTGAACCGGCCGCCGAGGCTCGACACGTTGATGATCCGGCCGGCGCGGCGCTCCTGCATCTTGGGGAGGAACGCGCGCGTCACGTTCATCAGGCCGAACACGTTGGTCTCGTACTGGCGGCGCATCTCGGTGTCGGAGATCTCCGAGCTCGGCCCGAGCGCACCGTAGCCGGCGTTGTTGACCAGCACGTCGAGGCCGTGGCCGTTCGTCAGCCGCGCGACCTCCTCGACCGCGGCGGCGATCGAGGCCTGCGAGGTGACGTCGAGCGCGATCGTGTCGAGCTTGACGTTGCTGGCCTCGGTGCGCAGCTTGGTGAGCTCGGCGACCTTGCGGCCAGTCGCGATCACGTGATGACCCTTGTGCGCGAGGTAGAGGGCCGTGGCGCGACCGATACCCGCGGTGGCGCCGGTGATGAGGATGATCTTCTGCGACTTGACGTTCGACATGGCTCTTGGCTCCTGAAATGGACGTTAGAGGAATGAATGTTCATTCCGTTACAAGACAATAGAATCACGAGGAGATCCTCGTGGTGCTCAGCTACGAATGGCTTCCCAGAGACACTGTTCGGCGAGCGTCCAGTCCACCTGGTCGAGGGGCTGGTCGATCTCGATACAGCTGCGGACGATCCCGACGAACGCACCCATCACGATGCCCATGAGCACGCGGGGGCTCCCGGCCTTGAGCTCGCGACGCGCCTGCGCCGAGCTCACGACGTGGGTGAACAGCAACATCATGCGCTCCTCGACCGCGCGGCTCTCGGCATCGAGGTAGCGCGCGTGGTGGTGGAGCTCGAGGAACACGAACGACTCGGGGTTGGCGATCGTGAACTTCGCCATCCGATCGAACAGCAGGCGGAACTGCTCGCGCGTCGTCGCGCTCGCCGGAAAATCGTCGACGACGAGATGCGCGAACTTGGTCTTTTCCTGGCGGTAGATCGCGTTGACCAGCGCTTCCTTCGACTCGAAGTAGCGGTAGATCGTCCCGGCGCCGACGCTGGCGCGATCGGCGATCTCGGGGACCGCGGTGCCGTAGAACCCGCGCTCGACGAACAGCCCGAGCGCGGCCTCCATGATCTGATCGCGCTTGCTACCCGCCACCGGCGCGATCACCGGCTGGCTCGCCCGGTACACCGCCGCCGCTTCCGCGGTCGTCGTGGTCTCGGTCAGCTTGGAGGGTGGCGGCGTCATCTCTGTCGAGAGAATGAATATTCATTCCGCAGCTTCTCCGCAAGTCCAAACTTCGATGAATCTGCAAGTTTCGCGTAACCAGCTGATATCACAAGGCCGAATGGGGGACGGTGTCAATACTTGCTCGGTTCTGGGGGACCAACGAGGCCCACAGCGCGATGTGGTCGCTGATCTCCGAGGCGTTCGACGTCGCGAACCGCGGGACGTCGAAGCCGCGGGTGTAGATCGCGTCGAGCTTCATGCCGATGAACCGGCTCGTCGGGCCGCTGTCGGCCGTCGGGGTCTGGAACCCGTTCTCGCGCATCAGCGCCTCGAGGTGGTCGTCCTGGGTGCCGATCGGCACCGGGATGGCGTGCGCGATCCAGGTGAACGGGCTCGTGTTGAAGTCGCCGGCGATCACGACGGGCGTCGCGCGGCGTCGGGCATCGGCGATCACCGGCTGCATCTGCGCCCGGCGCTGCGCGACGGTGATGCGGTTCTCGAGGTGCACCGCGTAGATCGTGATCGGTTGATCCGGAAGATCGATCGTCGCCGCCATCGCGATCCGTCGCCCGGTATTCCAGTGGACGTTGTAGTGCGGCAGCTCGATGACCTCGGGCGTGTGGATCGGATAGCGCGACACGATCGCGACACCGTCGGTGCCGTCGTCCTGCACGTGGCCGGGCGCGAACACGGCCTGGAACCCGAGCTCGTTGGCGAGCGCGCACGCCGCGCTGCAGGTGTCCTCGATGTTGGCCGAGCCGTGCGGCTGGATGCGGTGTGCCTCCTCGAGGATGATCACGTCGGCCTTGCGCAGCTCGCGATCGGCGGCGAACGCGGCCGCGATGGTCTTGCCGTCCTGGCCGTGCGTGTTGAACGTGACGACGCGCAGCGGACGATCCGGCGGTGGCTCGCGCGGGTCGGGTGCGCGGGTCGCGAAGGTCTTCTCGACCGTCTGGTCGAGCGGGATCGGATGCAGGAGACAGGCGGGCAGGGCGGCGACGGCGAAGGCGAGCAACGCGAGCTTGGGCATCTCGATCAGTTGAGCATTCACGCCGTCGGGCGACAGGTCGCCGACGCGCGTTGCTGTCGATTGCCGATCGCTGCTGGCGTCCGATTCTCACCGGTCGTCAGATCACGGCGGTGACGACGCCTACGACGATCCCCGAGAGCGCGATCGCGGCGGCGATCGCGATCGTCGTGACGTGGGCGCGCGACGGGCGCCTCGTGCGCGAGGTCCCGGTCGCCATCCGCGGCGGGCGCGGGAGCACGTCGTCGACGCGGGGCTGCGGCAGGGTCGCCTCGAACGCCGCGAGCAGCGGCAGCGGGACGACGATGTCGACCTGGGTGATCTCGAGGTCGGCATCGCTGATCGCGCCGAACGCGAGCGCGATCGCGGGATCCGAGCCGAGCGCGCAGCCCTCGAACGTCGCGGTGCGGCGGACGGGCAGGTCAGCGAGCCGCGGGTGGCGCGCGAAGATCGCGTCGATCGCGTCGACGATCTCGCCGACGTTGGCGTAGCGATCGTCGGGATCGCGCTGCAGACAACGCAGCACGAGGGCGTCGACCTCGGGGACGACCTCGGCGAGGCGCGACGGCGCGGTCGGCGTCCGCGTCAGGAGCGCGGTGATGAGGCTCGTCGGGCCACTCGCGTCGGCGAACGGGCGCTGGCCGGTGAGCATCTCGTACGCCACGACGCCGAGCGTGTAGATATCGGTGCGGCGATCGCAGCTCGTGCCGACGAGCTGCTCGGGCGCCATGTAGTCGAGCGTGCCGATCGCCTGGCCGACGCGCGTGAGGTCGGCGTTGTCGCCGGTCGCGTCCTCCTGCTTCGCGATGCCGAAGTCGATCACCTTGACGCGCTCCGACAGGTCGTCGAACGAGCGCGCCAGGAAGATGTTCGCCGGCTTGAGATCGCGATGGACGACGCCGAGGGCGTGCGCCTCGGCGAGCGAGCTGCACACCTCGCGGACGATCTCGAGCGCGCGACGCCACGCGAGCGGGCCGTCGTCGTGCACGCGCTGATCGAGACCCTCGCCGTGCAACAGCTCGAGCGCGATGTAGAGCGTGCCATCCTTGGCCTGGCCGGAGCCAAGCGCGGTCACCGTGTGCGGATCGCAGAGCCGCCCGAGGATATCGACCTCGCGCCGGAACCGCGCAGCGAGGCTGCGGTCGCTCGCGAGCGATGCGTGCAACACCTTCAACGCGATCTGCTTGCCCGAGGTCAGGTCGACCGCGCGGTAGATCGCGCCGAAGCCACCGACCGCGAGCTTCTCGACGATCTCGTAGCGGCGATCGAACACGCTGCCGACCAGCGTCGCGCGCCGCACGCGCAGCGCCCGACCACACCCACCGCAGAAGGCGGCATCGGGCTCGAGCGAGATCTGGCAGGTGGGACACATCGGGTAGGCCGCGAAGTAACCGGGGTAGCGACTCGGTTATTCGATGTCCTTCAACGGCCCAGAGCCGCTGTGGATCTCGGACATCGCACGCGACGCCAACCCGCGATTCTCCCTCGAGGAGTGCCGGTCGTACATGTCGTCAAACGGGGGACGGCTTCGTACGTTTCGGCAGCTTCTTCTGGAGCTTGCTGCCACGGCGCAGCTCCGCGGTCGCGCGCGCCTTCGACATCGCCCAGCAGCAGATCGGGCACGCCGCCGGGTCGTGCTGCGTCGCCGTGCAGTACGCGCGTCCGAAGAAGATCATCTGCAGGTGGAGCGTGTTCCAGCGCTCGCGCGGGAACAGCCGCTTGCAGTCGCGCTCGACCTCGTCGACGTTGCGCGCGCGCGACAGCTGCCAGCGCCCGGCGAGCCGGTGGATGTGCGTGTCGACCGGAAACGCGGGCTCGTCGAACGCTTGCGCGACCACGACCCCCGCGGTCTTGTGGCCGACGCCGGGAAGCTCCTCGAGGCCGGCCAGGTCGCACGGCACCTCGCCGCCGAAGTCGGCGACCAGCGCGAGCGCGGTCTTCTTGATCGCGCGTGCCTTGTTCCCGGCGAGCCCGAGCGACCGGATGATCTTGCGGATCTCGGGAATCGGCACCTGCGCCATCGCGTGCGCGTCGGCGGCACGCGCGAACAGGGCGGGCGTGACGAGGTTGACGCGCGCATCGGTGCACTGCGCCGACAGCATCACCGCGACGAGCAGCTGGAACGGATCGGCGTGCTCGAGCGGCGCGCTGACCTCCGGGATCAGGCGATCGAGGATCTCCATCACGCGCGCGGCGCGCACTTCGCGCTTCACGGATCGTCTCGGTCGACCGGGACCGGCGCGGTCTTGCGGCCGGCGAGCTGATCGACCAGCTGGCGCGCCTCGGGGCTCGTGGGCTCGGCCGCGAGTGCGGCCGCCGCCTTCGCGCTCGCCTCGGCCGCGCGGTGCTGGTTCACCAGCCAGCGCGCCTCGGCGACGAACGCGCGGGCGCGATCGGGCGCGACGCGTTGTGCGGCGTGGAGCTCCTCGAGCCCCCCGGTCGAATCGGTCGGCAGCAGCACGCGGCCGAGCTGGTAGTGGCCGGTGTCGTCGTCGGGCGCGACCTCGATCAGCCGGCGATACGCGGCCTCGGCGTCGCCGAGGTTGCCGAGCCGGCGCGACGAGCCCCCCCAGAACCGATAGTAGTCGACGACGACCGTGGTCTCCCGATCGACGGCGAGCCAAGCCAGCGTCGCGATCACCTGCGCGATGCCGAGCCACGCGATCGCGCGCGGACGCCGCCAGATCGCGGCGAGCGCGATCGCGACCACCAGCATCGCGACGCCGACCGCGACCGCGTGATCGAACCGCGAGACCGTCGCGAGCACGAGCGCGAGCACGCAGCCCACACCGCCGACGACAACACCGGCGCGACCCTCGAGCGCGCGCCCGAGCCGGCCGAACATCCGGATAGCGATCCGGGACGGCGGCAGCTCGGCGAGCCCGACCCACACGCGATCGGGGATCACGAACGCGTAGACCCCGATCATGATCCACGCGAACAGGCCGATCTCGAGCCCGGTGAACACGATGCCGAGGTGAAACAGGATCCCGATCGGCGCGATCACCGGCCAGGTCGGGCGCAGCCAGACCGTGAACGCGAGGGTGAGCTCGGTCATCAGCACGAGCTTGGCGAGCTTGGTGATGCTGAGCCTGCCGTCGAGCAACGCGCGCAGATCGATCAGCCGATCGGGCTGCGGCAGGATCTGCATGCCGAGTGCGTGCCCGTCGAGCCACGCGCGATCCATCTTCGAGATCGCGGCCCACAGGTACAGGATGCCGAGCTGGACGAGGAACAGGCGCAGCGCCCACGTCCGCACCGGCGTCGCGGCGGTCGCGCTTGCGGGTCGCTGCCACGGGACGAAGCACGCGATCAGCAGCAGCAGCGAGACGAGGTAGTGATGCTGGTACGAGTCGAGCTGGCTGCCGAAGTACAGCCACGCGTAGATCGCGGTCGCGCACGGCACGGCGAACCGCGTCGCGACCCCGCACGCCGCGAGCACGAACAGGTCGGCGAGAAGGAGCTGGCCGATCGCGTACGACACGCGCGTCGGGCCGAGCCCGTCGAGGAATGGCAGCTGCGCGACGTTGAACCCACCGGCGCCGTAGCGCGGCGCGTGGCGGATCGCGAGGAGCGCATCGATCGCGAGCAGCGCGAACAGGATCGTGCGCCCCGCGACGAGCTTGGCCCATGCCACCTCGAAGCCGAACCAGAACGCCGGCGACTCGACCACCGCTGGCGGGGGTGCGGGGGACTGCTTGCGCTTGCCCACTAGAGCTCCGGCACGTTGCAGACGTTGTAGTAACCGCCGATCGTCTCGGGATCGCGATCGAGGTAGGTGCAGGCGACGGATACGCGAACATCGGCGTCCGGATGTCGCCGGCACAGCTCGGCGCCCATCGCCTCGAGCACCGTGATGCGCCCCCGTCCGGCGAGCTCGTTCCACGCCTCGTGAAACTCGGCGTACATGTCGGCCGGCGCGCCGTTCACCTTGAACGTCGGCTTGCACTGCGCCATGCGCATCGGCGAGAACATGCGCCACGCGAAACGCTCGTCGCGCGGATCGCGGTGCCCGAGGTAGTAGCGCAGCGGGAGCACGAGCTGCGCGAGCACGAACACGACGATGAAGCGGCCGCGCCAGCTGCGCAGCATCGTGCCGCTCAGCAGCCAGCGCAGGAACGCGATCACGGCCGCAGCCTACAACGGCAGCGAGGCCTGCGCCTCCGGGACGGCCGGTCGTGGTGGCGGGTGATAGCCGAGCTCGTCGTCGATGTAGGCGCCCTCGGGCACCGGCCCGCGGGGCACGATCTCGCCGGCCTCGAGTGACGCGACGACCTGGCCATCGAGATAGAGCACGGCGTTGCCGACGACGGCGGTGACGCGGGGTCCCGCCGACAGGATCCCGACGAGGTTGAGCGGATCGGTGGCCGCCACGCGACAGGCATCGCCGAGCCCGGCGACGCCGTACGGGCTGCCGTTGCGGACCGCGCGCAGCTCGTCGAGCGCCTCGGGCAGCGCGAACTGCTCGCCGACGAAGCCGTTGACGAACCGGCCGCCGCGGATCTCGCCGCGCGCCTCGAGCCGGCGCAGCGCGACCAGGACGTCGCGCCACGGCGGCAGGCTCGACTCGCGCTGCACGAGGTCGCGGAACACGACGCCGTAGCGCAGCAGCAGCTGGCGCGCCGAGGTCTCGGCATCGATGTGCTCGGTGCCGACGTCGGGCAGCAGCGACCACCGGCCAGCGCCGGTCGGCAGCGAGCGCAGCGCGTGGCTCGGCCGCTCGCGATCGCGGGATCGCGCGTGACGGATCGCGTCCTGCCACTTGCGCATCGGCGCGGCGTCGGTCGCCGTCGCCGGCGTCGTGCGCGTGTAGTGATCGAAGTGGCTCTTGACCTCGCCGCGCTTCCGGTCGATCAGGACGCGCAACGACGCGAAGCCGTCGGCGGTCGCGAGCCCGGCGCCGACGAGCTCCCACAGGGCCTCCTCGACGTCCGCCGGCGCGACGGCCATCGCGGCGACGAGATCGCCGAGGAACGACGCCCCAGCCTTCGCGAGGTGATCGCGCACGCGCGTCGCGAGTGGCCCGAGCACGGGCGCCTCGGTCGAGCCGATCGCCGCGGCCGCACGCAACCAGCTCGCATCGCGGCGCAGGATCAGCGACAGCGGCGCCGAGCGCGACGGCGCGGCACGCGTGCTCTTGGCTTCCTTCGCGGTGCGCGTCACGCGTCCGGCCCACGCGCGCTTGGGCCGCGGCATCCAGGTGTCGCGCACCGATTCCGGCGGCGGCCAGACGTCGCCGTCGCTCGCGATGATCGGGGCCACGACGATCGGGCCGCTGCCCTCGGCGACGATCTCGGTCGGCGCCTTGCGCGGCGACAGCCGGCACCACAGGACGTGGCCGGCGAGACACATCTGATCGAGCCACGTGGCGTCGTAGCCGTGCAGCCGCGCCGGCAGGATCTCTCGCTCCCACGCGCCGGCCGCGGTCTCGAAGCCCTGCAGCTGCTCGACGACCCGCGCGAGCCCGTCGGCGCCGATCACCTGGGTGTGGCGCGCGACGCGATGCCAGCGCAACAGGAACCGCATCAGCGCCGCGGCGGAGACCGGCTCGATCTCCTTGCGCAGCCGCGCGAGGGTCAGGCGGTGGATGCGCGCGAGCACGCGGCGGTTGCACCACTCGATGTCGCGCAGGAGATCGTCGTCGTGCGTCGCGGCGACCGCGGTCGACACGGTCGCGCCGAGTCGGCGCACCGGCGGCGCGCTGTGGGTGAACGAGCCGCGCAGGATGGCGCCGTCGCCCTCGAGCGCCATCAGCGCGCCGAGCACGTCGGCGATCGGGAGCCCGAGCTCGGCGGCGAGCCAGCTCGCGCTGACCGGACCGCGATGATCGAGGTGCGCGCCGACGATCTTGCCGATCGCCTCCTCGCGATATGGACGCGCGGCCCAGCTCGGCGTCGCGATCGCGGGCTCGCACGCGACGTCCTCGCCGAGGATCGCGCGAAGCGCGCCGAGCCGCTCGGTCGCGACCCAGGCGATCGAGGTGTCCCAGCGCATGACGACCGCGCGACCGGACGCGGTCAGCGCGGCGAACCAGTCGCGAGCGCGGTCGGCGAGCGCGGCGCCGAGCTCCTCGGGGACCAGCCAGAGCGCGAGGATCGCGTCGTGCAGCTCGTCGACGTCGCGGACGACCGGCGCGACCTCGGCGGTCGCCGACGCGATCGCGGCGTCGTCGAGGGCGCCGATCTGATCGACCGGATCGTTGGGCAGGCCGCGCCGCATCTGCACCGCGCGCGTGCGGCGCTCCTCGAGCGGCGCGTCGTCGAGGTAGGCGTACGGGTTCGCGTTGATCAGCTCGTGCGACAGCGGGCTCGGCTCGACGGTGTCGCGCCCGATCACCTGGATCTCGCCGCGCTCCATCCGCTCCATCAGCGCCTGCAGGCCCGCGCAGTCCATCGCCTCGACGAGGCAGTCGCGCACGGTCTCGAACACGAGCGGGTGATCGGGGACCTCGCGCGGCCCGACGATGTTCTCGCCGCAGGCGACCGCCTGCGGGAACACGACCGACAACGTGTCGGCGGCGCGCATCTTCACGAGGTGCGGTGGCACGCGCTTGCCGGCCTTGCGGCGCAACACGGTGAGCGAGCGGGTGACGTTCCAGCGCCAGCGGATCTCGAACATCGGGCGATCGAGCAGCGCCTGGACCAGCGTCTCGCGCGTCTGGTGCGACGGCAGGAACGCGAACACGGTGTCGAGCGCGAAGCTGTGTGGCTGGCCGAGCGAGATCACGATCCCGTCGTCGGTCGCCGAGGCCTGGAGCTCGAAGTCGAACGACACGCAGAACTTCTTGCGCAGCGCGAGCCCCCACGCGCGGTTGATCCGGCCGCCGAGCGGCGAGTGGATGACGAGCTGCATGCCTCCGCCCTCGTCGAAGAAGCGCTCGGCGATGATCAGATCCTTGCGCGGCAGGAAGCCGAGCTGCGCGCGGGCGGCGGCGAGATACGCGATCGACTGCTGCGCGGCGCGCAGGGACATCGTGGTCTCGTCGACCAGCCACGCCGCGATCGTGTCGCTGTCGTCGCCGGCGCCGATCCGCGTGCAGATCTCGCCGCGCAGATCGGAGACCTCGTCCGACAGCTCCCGGGTGCGCGCCGGCGCCTCGCCGACCCAGAACGGGATCGTCGGCGGCTGGCCGTGGGCATCCTCGACGAGCACGCGCCCGGCCTCGACGCGCCGGATCCGCCACGCCGTGTTGCCGAGCTGGAAGATGTCGCCGGCCGAGCTCTCGATCGCGAAGTCCTCGTCGAGCTCGCCGACCTTCTGCTCCTCGGGAAACGTGACGACCGCGTAGTTGTTGTTGTCGGGGATCGCGCCACCCGAGGTGATCGCGGCGAGCCGCGCGCCGCGGTGGCCGCGCAGCATGCCGGCGACGCGATCGCGATGGACGTGCGCGCCGAACCGCCCGCGGCGGCCGGAGATGCCCTCGCTGAGCATCTCGAGCACCTGCTCGAGCTTGGTGTCGTCGACGGTCGCGTACGGCGCCGCGCCCTTGACGAGCGCGATCAGCTCGGCCTCGGGGATCGCCTCGGCCGCGCACATCGCGACGATCTGCTGCGACAGGATGTCGAGCGGCGCATCGCGGATCACGACCTCGTCGAGGTTGCCGCGGCGCACGCCGCGCACGAGCGCCGCGCACTCGACGAGCTGGTCGCGGGTGAGCGCGAACAGCCGACCCTTCGGCGTGCCGGTGCGCGTGTGGTTCGAGCGACCGACGCGCTGGAGCAGCGTCGCGATCGAGCGCGGCGAGCCGAGCTGGACGACGAGGTCGACCGCGCCGACGTCGATGCCGAGCTCGAGCGACGCGGTCGCGACCGCGCACTTGTCGTCGCCGCGCTTCAGGCGCTGCTCGGCCGCGAGTCGCAGCGCGCGCGACATCGAGCCGTGGTGCGCGACGACGTGCTCCTCGCCGAGCCGTTGCTCGAGCGCCGCTGCGACGCGCTCGACCAGCCGCCGCGTGTTGACGAACACGATCGTCGAGTGGTGCTGCGTGACCAGCTCGGCGATCCGATCGTAGACCCGGGCGAACTGCTCGTTCGAGGTCACCGCGGCGAGCTCGTCGTCGGTGATCTCGATCGCGAGGTCGAGGTCGCGCTTGTGACCGCTGTCGACGATCGCGGGCATCGCGCGCCGCGTGCCGACCAGCAGGCGACCGATGCGCTCGATCGGCCGCTGCGTCGCCGACAGCCCGACGCGCGTCGGCGCGCGATGCGCGTGCTGCACGACCAGCCGATCGAGGCGCTCGAGGCTGAGCGCGAGGTGCGCACCGCGCTTGTCGCCGGCGATCGCGTGGATCTCGTCGACGATCACGGTGCGAACCTGCGACAGCGCGCTGCGGCCCTTCTCGGTCGTGAGGAGGATGTAGAGCGACTCCGGCGTGGTGACGAGGATGTGCGGCGGACGCTTGCGCATCTTCTCGCGCTCGTTCGCCGACGTGTCGCCGGTGCGCACCGCGACGCGGATCTCGGGGAACGTCGCGCCGCGCTCGGCGGCATACGCGGTCAGCTCGGCGAGCGGGCCCTGCAGGTTGCGCTGGATGTCGTTCGACAGCGCCTTCAACGGCGACAGGTACAGGATTTGCGTGTGGTCTGGCAGCGGGCCGGCGAGGCCGCGGCGCGCGAGATCGTCGAGGCACGCGAGGAACGCGGCGAGCGTCTTGCCGGAGCCGGTCGGCGCCGCGATCAGGACGTCCTGGCCGGCGGCGATCTTCGGCCAGCCATCGCGCTGGGGCTCGGTCGGGACCCCGAATCGCTCGCGGAACCAGCCCGCCACGAGAGGGTGAAAGCCGTCGAGCACGTCCATCGCAGCCTTGTACGCTACGCCTGAACGCGTGCGCAGTCATCGGGGGAGATCGCTCGAATGCTTTCGGTAGTGATATCGGATCTGTAGATCGTCGTAGCGGTGCTCGCGGCCGGCGGTGCAGGCGTCGCGGACCGCGACCCACGCGCGCCACCAGTCCTCGCCGGACGCGTCGCACGCGTACACGAACGCGGCCGTGCATGCGGGACCGCAGACACACGGCGAGACCGGCGGTGGAGCCGGGATCGGCGCGGGCTCGTCGACCAGGACGATCGCGCGCAGCGCGAACCACGGGCCGTAGATCGGGTGGATCACGAGCTGTGATCGCGACAACGTGCCCAGCCCGGCGGCGACCGCGATGCGCTGGAACGGCAGGAACGCGCCGTCGTAGGTTCGATGCGAGAACAGCGCGCGCTGACCGGCGAACGCGCGCTCGGTGAACCGATCGATCGGATCGTGCTCGTCGCGCAGCGCGGGATCGGCGGCGAGGACCGCGGCGAACTGCGCCCACAGCGCGCGCGTGTTGCCGACGAGGATCCCGGTGGGTGCATCGAGCATCGGCAGCTCGAGCTCGCGCGCGACGCGGCGGGCGTCGAAGCGATGCGCGAGGTCGAACGCGGGATGCACGCCGGCGACCATGGCATATTGCCGGCGTGGTCGCCCGGCTTCACCTCGAACGCATCGGCGAAGCGACCGCGACCCGCTGGCTCGCGCTCGCCCACGGGATGTATGGCTCGGGCACGAACTGGCGCGGCATCGCGCGCAAGCTGAACGCGGCGCGGCCGGAGTGGGGCGTCCTGCTCGTCGATCTCCGGCAGCACGGTCGGTCCGCGCCCGGCGAGCCGCCACACACGGTCGCGGCGTGTGCCGAGGACGTGCGCGCCGCGCTCGCCGGATCCGGCTTGCCGATCGGCGCGATCGCGGGCCACTCGTTCGGCGGCAAGGTGATGCTCGCGGCCCGCGCGCTGGTGCACCCGCAGCAGACCTGGATGCTCGATGCCAGCGCGAGCGCGCGCACGGCCGAGCTCGACGATCCGCGCAACGAGGCGCTCGGGGTGCTCGCGGCCATGGAGTCGCTGCCGACCGCGTGGCCATCGCGGGCCGCGTTCGTCCAGGCGATCACCGGCGCGGGGTTCTCGCTGGTGCTCGCGAACTGGCTCGCGATGAACGTCGTCTCCGATGACGCCGGTGGCTACGTGTCGCGGCTCGACCTCGCCGCGATGCGGGTGATGATCACCGACTATTGCCGGGTCGATCTGTGGCCGGCGCTGCTCGCGCCCGAGCCCGGCGAGGTGATCGTGATGATCGCGAGGAAGTCACACACGGTCAGCGACGCCGATCGCGCGCGGCTCGCCGAAGCGCCGTCACATGTTCACGTCGACTACGTCGACGCCGATCACTGGTTGCACCTCGAGGCGCCTGCAACCGTGGTCGAGCTATTCGTGTCGCGCTTGTCGTGATGGCGCTATGGTGATCGCGGTGCGCGTGGCGCTGGCGATCCTCGTGATGTGCGCGACCGCCGCTGCGGATCCGGCCGACGAGCTCGCGTGGCACGCGCCGGCGACGTGTCCCGATGTCGGCGAGCTGCGCGCGCGCGTCGAGCAGCGCCTCGGCGGCCCGCTCGACGGGCTGGTCACCGGCATCGTGGTCGACGTCACGCGCGAGCACGGTCACTTCGTGGCCCAGGTCGACCTCCGCGGCATGACGGTCGCGAACGACGTGCGCACGCTGACCGCGCCGCGCTGCGCCGACCTCGCCGACGCGGTCGCGGTGATCGTCGCGCGGATCGCGAGCGAGCGGCGCGCCGCGCAACCACCGTTGCCCCCGATGGCGCCGACCGCACCAGCGCCGACGCCCGTGGTGGAGACGCGCCGGATCGAGGTCGCGGCGCCTCCGGTCGCGCGCGAGTGGGGCAGCGGGATCCGGTTGCTCGGCCTGTCGGGTATCGGCGGCGTCCCCGAGATCGGCCTCGGCGGCGAGCTCGCCGGCCACGTCCGCCATCGCAAGCTGTTCGCCGAGCTCGCCCTGGCAGCCTGGGCCCCGAGCAACACCGCGCTCCACTCCGGCGCGCCGGCCGGGATCGATGTCGACCTTCACACGATCGGGCTTCGCGGTGGTTGGGGGCCCGAGGACCTGCCGATCCGTGCGTGGGCCACGATCGAGTACGGCATGATGAAGGGCCTCGGCATCGCGCTGGCGAATTCCCAGGCCGGAACGGGACGTTGGGTCGCCGCTGGGGCCGGGTTCGGCGTCGCCTGGCCGGTCGCGCCGCTGGTCCGGATCGTCGGGAGCGTCGAGTTCGTCGTGCCGCTCCAGCGAGCCCAGTTCGTGCTCGAGGATGGCTTCGAGGTCTACCGGGCCTGGCCGGTCTCGAGCCGTGCCGCGTTCGGCGTCGAGGTCGGATGGCGCTGACCGGTCGATTGTTTGACGGATCGCCCACCGACCCGGCACCAACCGGTCAGATGTCCGCGTTGGCCCAGGCGATCGACCCACCGGGGATGCTGATCGTGCCGTCGTTCGACGAGGTCTACGACGCCCACCTCGCGTTCGTGTGGCGCGTGGTGCGCTCGCTCGGCGTCGGCGACGCGCAGCTCGAGGACGCCGTGCAGGACGTCTTCGTCGTCGTCCATCGCCGGCTCGCCGAGTTCGAAGGCCGGGCCGCGATCACGACGTGGCTGTTCGCGATCGCGCGCCGGGTCGCGAGCGCGCATCGCAAGAAGGGCGGGCGACCGACCGAGCCGCTCGTCGACGTGCATGCCGCCTCGACCGACACGTTCGCCGCGATGTCGCGCGCGCAGGCCGCCGCGACGGTGCAGCAGATCCTCGCCACCCTCGACGACGACAAGCGGATCGTGTTCGCGCTCGTCGAGCTCGAGCAACTGTCGATTCCGGAGGTGGCGAAGATGCTGGAGATCAACGTCAACACCGCGTACTCGAGACTCCGCCTCGCGCGGGTCGCCTTCGAGCTCGCGGCAGCGAGAGCGGTGAAGCCGTGAGTGATGACCACCTCGGCCCCTACGGCCGCGCCCTGCTCGACGCCGCCCGCCCAGCGCTCGGGCCCGATCCCGACGCGGCGCGCCGGATGCGCGCGAAGATCGCCGTCTCGGTCGGTGGTGGCGCGGTCGCCGGCGTCGCCGCCAAGTCGGCGCTCGCCGCCAAGCTCGGGATCGCCGGCGTCGTCGCCGCGCTCGCGATCGGCGCGCTGGTCTATGCGACGCGATCGCCGGCCCCGACGCCCGTCCCACCGATGGCACCGACGCCGGTCGCCGTCGCGCCCGCCGTCGTCGTTCCCGTGCAGGAGCCGGTCGAGCCGGTCGAGCAAGAGATGCCAGCGGTCGACGTCTCGCCGCAAAGGCCGGTCGCGAAGCCCGCGGTCACCGAGATCACGCTGGCGCGCGAGGTCGAGCTCGTAGATCACGCGATGGCGTCGCTCAAGCAACACGACGCGCGCGATGCGCTGGCCTCGATCCGGATCTACGACATCGAATCGCGCGGTCGCGGCCAGCTCGCCGAGGACGCCGCGGCGATCGAGGTCGAGGCGACCTGCACGCTGCACGAGCCCAACGCGACCGCGCGGCTGACCGCCTTCGATCAGCGCTATCCGCGCTCGTCGCAACACGGGCGACTCGCCGAGCTCTGCAAGTGAGGTGGCTGGTCGTCCTCGCCGCGCTCGCCGGCTGCAAGGACACCAAGATCGTCGTCGGCGGGTTGCGCGAGGTCGCGAGCCTCAAGGCCATTCCAGATCGCGATCTCGATCTCCTGTTCGTCATCGATAACTCGCCCTCGATGCTCGACAAGCAGGCCGCGCTGGTCGCGAGCTTTCCGCAGATGATCGACGTGCTCGCAGAGGTCGACGGCGGGTTGCCGAACCTCCACATCGGCGTCGTGACCTCCGATCTCGGCACCAACAACGGTCCCTCGATCGGCAGCGGGCCCGGCTCGTGCGTGGGCGTCGGCGACGATGGCCTGTTGCAGCACGCGTCCGCACCCGGCCTGCACGGCAACTACATCGAGGACCTCGACGCCAGCGGTACGCGCGCGCGCAACTACGACGGCGAGCTGCGCGACGTGTTCACCCAGATCGCCAGCGTCGGCGATGTCGGCTGCGGCTTCGAGCAACACCTGGGCGCGATGCAGCGCGCGCTGACCAATCCGGCGAACGACGGCTTCCTGCGACCGACCGCGAACCTCGCGGTCGTGATCCTCGCCGACGAGGACGACTGCTCGATGATCGGCAGCTCGCTGCTCGGCACCGATCCGGCGCTCGGGTCGCTACAGTCGTTCCGCTGCTTCGACCAAGGCGTCGTGTGCGATGGTGACCCGCGTGCGATCGGCGACAAGGCGAACTGCCACGCACGCGATGGCTCGCCGTACCTGCGCGACGTCACGCCGTTCCTCGACCTCCTCGTCAGCCTGAAGAACGGCGATCCGCGCAGCGTGCTCGTCGCCGCGATCGCCGGTGATCCCGCGCCCGTCGCGGTCGCCGACGTGATGGGGCTACCCGCGCTCGCGCCGTCGTGCACCTACGCGGCGCCCAATGGCCCGGCGACCGCGGCGCCGGCCGTGCGGCTCGCCGCGTTCGTCGAGGCCTTCTCCGATCGCGGCACGCTGACGTCGATCTGCAGCGCCGATCTCACCGCGTCGGTCGCGACGATCGGCGAGTCGGCCAAGGCGCTCGTCGGCGATCCATGCATCGACACCAGCGTGCTCGCCGACAGCGATCCCGATGCGGCGGGCATCCAGCCCGCGTGCGAGGTCACCGACGTGCGCGACTCCGCGCAACAGGCACCGACGTCGCTCGCCGGCTGCGACGGTGGCGCCGCCGATTGCTTCCGCTTCGTCGCCGATCCCGTCGGCTGCCCGGCGACCGCCGATCACCTGCGGGTGCGCGTCGATCGCACGCACACCCCGGCGGCCGACGCGTGGACCCACGTGCGCTGCCAGCCGAACTGACGGCTCAGTCGGTGCGATCGTCGTCGGGCTTGTCGTCGTCGCTGGCCGGCGCGCGCGCGGCGTGGAGCGCGCGTGGCGGCAAGAGCTCGTCCTCGATCACGACCTCGCACGCCATGAAGATCGCGGCGTCGAGCTTCTTGAACGCGCGCTTCTTGTACCAGTTGAGCGCGCTCTCGTTGTTCTCGGCGACCTCGAGCACCAGGTGGTTGAGCCCGTGCACGCGCGCGAGGTGATGCAGCTGCTCGAGCGCGAACGATCCGACGCCGCGCCCGTGCATCTCGGGATGCACCGCGAGCTCGTCGACGAACATCGGCCGCATGTCGCGCTTCTCGAAGTAGCGCGGATTGATCCAGTTGTCCGAGCCGAGCACCTCGTAGCTGCACTCGGCGTACGCGACGACCTTGCCCTCGAGCTCGAACACGAGCTGATCGATGCCCTCCTCGGCAAAGATCTCCTCGAACCGATGCTTGCTGCGCGGTCGCTGGAACTCGACCGTCTCGGCGTTGACCTCGCGAAAGCTGATCTTCAGGAAGTCCCACACGCGCTGGATGTCGCGGCGCAGCATGTGGCGCACCACGATCACCGACTCGGGCGCCTTGGGCGGCTTCGCCTTGGAAGGCTTCTTCTTGTCGGCGCGCGCGGGCTTCTTGGGCGCCTCTGCGACGGGCTTCTTCGAACGCGCCATGCAGCCAATAGGAGACTCTAGATCGAGTCCCTACAGCAAGTTACGGGAGACGAAAGAACGCAACCGGGCGAAAAGCCGGCGATACAGTCCCCATGATGCAACGTCTTACGTGGGTGGTGGTTGTTGGGAGCCTCATGGTTGCTTGCACGGCTCGAAACCCGGACTACTGCACCAAGGATAGCGACTGTAGCGCCAACGTCGCGAAGCCATTCTGCGATGTGAACGGCGAGTTCGACGAGTCGAACCACACCGCGAACCTCTGCACGCCGACACCGGCCGAGTGTCCGGCCGAGCGCTGCGGTTGTGAGCCTGGGCTCGTCGTAAGTTGCACCAGCGATCAGCTCGTCACGTGTGCTGCGGACGGCCATTCCACCTACCCGATGACCTGCGGGCTCGGGTGTTCCTCCGCAACCGGCTGCGCGACGTTCGAGCCCTCCAACGGACTCGGAGCGGCGATCGCGTCAGGCTACGCCGAGCCGGACGTCACCATCCCGACCGGCGCGAAGATCGACACAACCACAGGAACCGTGTTCGATGGAGATCAGCCTGTCACGATCACGTCGGTGCTGGTTGATCAGGCTGGCGGACCGCCAATCCGTGCGTTCATCGCGAGGTCTTTCGTGATCGATGACGTGATCATCTCGGGATCGAATCCGATCGCGTTCGTGGCGCCGGGAGAGATTCTGGTGAAGGGCCACGTCGACGCCAGCGCGAACGGGATCGTGAAAGGGCCGGGTGCATGGGACACGTCGAAGAGCTGTACGGGACAGCCCGGTAAGGTCGACATGGTCCAACCCTGCTTCAATTGCCGAGCAACAGGTGGTGGTGGAGGTGGCAATCACAGTGCGGGTGGTGACGGTGGCGATCTGATCATCCACAACCCCAAAGGAGGTGTCGCCATCACCGACCACACGACGCTCACGGGTGGTTGCGAGGGTGGAGACCAGCTCGACCCCGCGAACCTCGTGCTTGCGCTTGGTGGCGGCGGAGGTGGAGCCGTTCAGCTCGATTCGTTCGATACCATCTCGTTTATCGACGCTGGTGTGATCGATGTGACAGGAGGAGGTGGTCCGAGCGGTACCGGCGGTGGCTCTGGCGGAATGATCGTGATCGAATCACCGACGATCGCGTTCGGCGAAATGACCACTGGGTTGTCCGGTGGTGGTGGGAGCGGTGGCGGCTGCGGGGTGTCGGGAGTAGATGGAGCGTTTGGAGTCGCACCGCCAACCGCACCGACCTGCCATCTCTCAGTCATCGATCCGAACGGGGGTGGCGCATCCGCAGGAGTTGGGGGGACCGCAACGATGGCGGCGGCGGCTGGAGAGCTACACTGCCCACCACCCACGATGGGGCAGGCCTGTTCGACCTCGGGCGAGACCTTTCAAGGAGGCGGCGGAGGCGCGGTCGGATATGCTCGCATCTCGACCAAGAGCCGAACGTACGTGGGCTCACCCCTCATCGCGATCGCAGCGGCAACAACCGGGTTGCCCGGTCAGTAGGGCTACCTTGTAGCGTTACCGGAGGTTACTGACACGCCTTGGCGACGACGGTCATCATGGTGTTCGTCAACGGCGCCGTACAGGCGAGGCTGGGCGTCGACGGGCAGGCGCCAGTACACTTGTTCGCTGGACAGTATGCGTTCGTTCCACTGTCGTCTTCGCACATGACACCACAGTAGTTCATCGTCGCGCCCATGGGCCCGACCTGGAACATGCACTGCGCGAGACCGGGACCGGTGTACCCCGTGCTGCAGGTATCGGTGCCTTGACCGGGTGTACACGTCTTCGAGCACCACGCGTGCGTGCCGCCCATCAAGGAGAGGCAGATGTAGCCCGTCGCGCAGTCGCCCTGATTGGGTCCAGTTCCCGAGCCCGGTGTGCAGGCCTTGCCGATGCCGTCGCCGCCGCCGGTGTTGGTCGGGGCGTCGGTCTGCTGGTTGGAGCCTGGAGCATCGATGCCGCCGCTGCCGGCGGGCGCGTCGGTGTTGGTGTGGCGACCGGTGTCGCTCGAGCTACAGGAGGCGATGCCTGCGAGGGCGGCGGAGACGGCGAAGGCGCTCGAGGCGAGGATCCGGGAGGTACGCATCGCGCGCACGATAGCCAGATCGCCGCCGAGATGGCGGTCACGACGCTGGCAGCTACCTGCGCGCGCTGTAACGTCGCGTTAGCGGTCTGCTACATTCGTCGCATGGCCATCCGCAAGATCGCTCAGATCGGGCATCCGGTCCTGCGCGAGATCGCCCGCGACGTGACGCGCGAGGAGCTGGCGTCGCCGGCGATCCAGGGCTTCATCGACGACCTCGTCGAGACGATGCACGACGCGGACGGCGCAGGCCTCGCCGCGAACCAGGTCTACGAGCCGATCAAGATCTGCGCGATCGAGGTCCGCGACAACCCGCGCTATCCGTACAAGCCGAACATCCCGCTGACGATCCTCGTGAACCCGGTGCTGACCCCGGTCGGGGACGAGCAGTTCGACAACTTCGAGGGCTGTCTCAGCGTGCCGAACCTGCGCGGTCGCGTGAAGCGCTACGTCCACCTGCACGTGAAGGCGTGGGACCGGCTCGGCAACCCGATCGACGAGGTCGTCCACGGGCTCAAGGCCGGGACGTTCCAGCACGAGGTCGATCACCTGAACGGCAAGCTGTTCGTCGATCGCGCCGATCCGGCGACGTTCACGACGTGGACCGAGTTCGAGCGCCACCACAAGGCGGCGTTCGTCGCGCAGGTCACGCAGCTGGTCGCGCGCGTCGGATCATAGCGGCGAGCTCGCGCTGCACGCGGTGCGGCCACAGCGGGCCGCGATAGACGAACGCGGTGTAGCCCTGGACGAGCGTCGCCCCGGCCGCGAGGCGCTCGAACGCGTCGGCCGCGGTGTCGATACCGCCGACCGCGACGAGCGTGACGCGATCGCCGACGCGCGCGTGGAGCCGGCGGAGCACGTCGAGCGCGCGGGCCTTGAGCGGCGCGCCCGACAGGCCACCGGCTTGATCGATCGGCGTGACCAGCCCGGTGCGCGCGATCGTCGTGTTGGTCGCGATGATGCCGTCGAGCCCGAGCTCGAGCGCGAGGTCGGCGACCGCGTCGATGTCGGCGTCGGCGAGATCCGGCGCGATCTTGACGAGCAGCGGGACGCGTCGGCCGGTCGCGGGCGAAACCACGCGATCGCAGGCGGCGCGCACCGCGGCGAGCAGCGGCCGCAACTTGTCGACCGCCTGGAGATCGCGCAGGCCCGGCGTGTTCGGCGAGCTGACGTTGACGACGAGGTAGTCGGCGAGCGGCGCGAGGCGCTCGGCGCTCGCCGTGAAGTCGGCGATCGCGTCGGCCTCGGCGACCTTCTTGGTCTTGCCGATGTTGATGCCGACGATGCCGTCGCGGCGATTCGCGAGCCGTGCCGCCGCGGCCTCGGCGCCGTCGTTGTTGAAGCCCATGCGGTTGATCAGCGCGCGATCGTCGACGAGCCGGAACATGCGCGGCTTGGGATTGCCCGGCTGCGCGTGCGCCGTCACGGTGCCGATCTCGACGAAGCCGAAGCCGAGCGCCTGCAGCGCGCGCACGCCCTTGGCGTCCTTGTCGAACCCGGCGGCGAGCCCGAGCGGCCCCGGGAACTCGCGGCCAAACGCGGTCACCCGAAGCGCCGGGTCGGGCGCGAGCCAGCGCCGTACGAGCGCGCCGACGCCGGGCATCGCGATCGCGAGCCGCAGCAGCGCGAACGCCACGCGATGCGTGCCCTCGGCGGGCAGCCGCTGGAGGACGAGCCAGTAGAACAACCGGTACACGCGCGCGGGATACTACGATACCGAGGACACCGCGATCGTGTAACGATACCGAAGATGGCCGAGTTCGCGTTCGCGACGTGTCTCCCGGGCGTCGAGCCGGCGGTGAAGCGCGAGATCGCGCGCACGCGACCGGAGCTGCGGTTCGCGTACAGCCGACCGGGGCTCGTGACGTTTCGCTCGTCGCGCGAGGTCGGCCCCGACGATCCGTCGGGCTCGGTGTTCGCGCGCGTGTGGGGCTGTTCGATCGGCGCGGCGCGCTCGCCCGAGGACGCCGCGCAGCAGCTCGCCACGCACGGCGTGCAGCGCGTCCACGTGTTCGTGCGCGACGACGCCGCCGTCGACTCGTTGTTCGACCGCGCCGCGAAGTCGAGCTCATTTCGCGCGGTCGCGTCGATCGATCCGGCCGCGTCGCTCTCGACGATCCCGTCGCGCCCGCGGATGTCGATGAAGGACGTGTCGGCCGAGACCTGGCGTGCGGAGATCGATGTCGCCGCGTGGCAGGCGATCGGTCCGGGTGGACCCGCCGAGGTCGGCGAGCTGGTCGCAGATATCATCCTCGGCCCGACGGAGACCGCGGGCGAGGTCGCCGCGTGGCTCGGCCTGCATCGCCACGACGCGACGCGCTCGCCGAACGCCGGTGGCGCGCTCCCCGTGCAGATGCCGCCGGAGTCGCCGTCGCGCGCGTACGCCAAGCTCGAGGAGGCGATCGCGTGGCAGCACTTGCCGATCGCGGCCGGCCACGTGGCGGTCGAGATCGGCGCGGCTCCGGGTGGCGCGCTGCTCGCGCTCGCGCGCCGAGGCGTCGAAGCGTGGGGCGTCGACACCGGCGAGATCGCCGCGCAGGTCATGGCGCTGCCGAACGTGCACCACATCGCCAAGAAGGTCGGCGCGGTGCGATGGGAGGAGCTGCCGGCGCGCGTCGACTGGCTGCTCGTCGACATGAACCTCGCGCCGCAGGTCGTGCTCCACGAGATCTCGCGGCTGATGCCGAAGCTGCGCCCGACGCTGCGCGGCGCGGTGATCACGCTCAAGCTCAACGACTGGGCCTTCGTCGATGAGTTTCCTCAGTTCGTCGCGCGGATCGCCGACCTCGGTCTGCCGCGCGTGCAGCTGCGGCACCTGCCGTCGAACCGCCGCGAAGTCTGCATGGTCGCGCTACCGGGCGGCTGACATGATCGCGCTCGGCCGGTGCGGGCGCCGGTCGCGCTCGGCGTAGGCGCGATCGAACTCGGCGGGCGTGAGCCGGCGCCCGAGCGGCGGCGGCGGATCGATCTGGATGAACGCGTTGTCGCGGATCCGCAACGCGCGGATGCGCGCGAGCACGGCCTCGGGATGCAGCGCACCCTCGGTGCGACCGAGGATGGCGACCGCGGCGTCGAGCGCGCGCGGCGCGATCGCGAGGCCGCTCTCGTCGTCCTTCCGGAACTCGCACGCGGTCAGCGCGACGCGCGCGATCCCCCACGCGGGCGACGTGATCGCGCTGATCAGCGTGTCGAACGCGCCGGCCTCGAGGTCGGCATAGGCGCGCCGCTCCATCGAGTGCTCCGGGCTCTGGCGGATCGCGGGCGTCTGCTGCGCGATGATCCGGTCCATCGTCTCGATCAGATCGGCGGCGAGCTCGCCGTTGGGTCCGAGCTCGGCGGCGGCCTTGGCATACGGGTGGGCGTCGACGTGGCGACCCTGGCCGGCGAGCGCACGCGCCATCGCGTGGAGCCCGACGCAGCGGATCTCGTTCGAGCCGCTCGCGATCAGCTGGCGCGCGATCTCCTCGCACTCGACGAACTCGCCGAGCCGGTAGAGCGACGTCGCCATCGCCTCGAGGAGCAGCGGCGTCCTGGCGCCGAGCGCGAGGGCCTTGCGACCGGCCTCGATGCAGACCGCGTCGTTGTCGGCGCGACTCGCCGCGCACGCGAGCGTCTCCCAGTCGTCCGGCGAGCGGAACCGGCGCGCGGCGTAGCGCAACACCATCGTGGCGTCGGCGTGACGACCGGCGTCGAGCAACACGCGACCGATCAGGCGTGGCGCATCGGTGCGCTCGTGACAGGCGAGCACGCGCACCGCTTCGAGACCTTGACCGAGCCGCGCGAGCGCGACCGCGAGACCCTGGGCACGTTTGGCGTTACCGGGCTCGCACGCCGCGGCCCAGCGCAGGTGCTGGACGGCGAGCGGCAAGTTGTCCTCGGACGCGGCGGCGAGGCCGGCGTCGAACGCGGCCGCATCGTTGAGCGGCGTCGCGTTGGCGGCGGCCTTCCAGCTCGGCGTCAGCTCGTTGACCGCGATCGCGCGATCGCGGGACGGCGTCGCCGCCATGCCGCGACATGCGGCCGCGAATCCATCGCCGGCGCGACCGGCCGCGAACAGGCCCTCGGCCGCGCGCAACCACGGCGCGCCGACGCCCGACGGATTCGCCATCGCCGCGAGCCAGTGGACGTCGAGCGCCACGGCCCCCGACGCACCGGCGACCGCCGCGGTCGACCACGCGAGCTCGACGGTGCCACCCTCGATCGCGCGCGCGCACCGCTCGTACAGCATCGCGGCCGGCTCGTACTGGGATGGATCGGTCGCGAGATCGTGCGCGAGCCGCAGCTCCCAGCCGGTGCGCTCGTCGCCGCGCAGCATGCGCTGCACGGTCGGCATGCCGGCGATCAGCGTCTCGAGATACGCGCCGTGCTCGGCCTCGAGATCGAGCGCGCGCTCGATCCGCAGGAGCCAGGTGTCGAGCAGCCACTCCGGCACCTTGCCGCCGAGGTGATCGACGAGCCGGAGCAGCGCCTGGATCGCGGCGGGCTCGATCTGGTAGCGCGAGCGCCGCACGAGGTGCAGCGCCTCGGTCGCGATGTGGCGGTAGGCGCCGGCGATCGGCGTCGCCGGGCCGGCCGTGGCGACGAAGTAGTTCGCGAGCGCGACCCCGAGCGCGAGCACGGCGCCGGCGGCGTGCGCGTCGCGATCGCGCGCGGGTGGCACGAGCACCGTCCACCACTCCTGCGCGAGCGTGTCGGCGGCGCGCAGCGAGTCCTCGCGCGGCCACCCGAGACGCGAAAGGATCGTCGCCGACGCCTGCTGTGCCGCCGGCACCGCGCCGATCAGCTCGGCGATCCAGAGCGGATCGAGCTGGAACGGCGTGCGCTCGCCGAGCGCGCGTCGCGCGATCGCGGTGTCGAACGCGGGCACGAAGTCGGCGAGGTCGCGCGCGGCCGTCCGCGCGAGGCGGATCGCGCCCACCTCGAGCTTGCGCTCGATCACGTTGTCCCACTCGCTGGCGCTACGGATCGCGGCGAGCCGCAGGATGCGATTGATCTCGGCCTCGAGCCGGCTGTGACCGCGGCGCAGCTGGACGATCTGGATCTGATCGAACGCCTCGGCGAGATCGCCGTTGAGGATCAGCGTCTTCGCGGAGACCAGGCGCGCCTTGCCGTCGCCGAGGATGCCCTGGCC
This sequence comes from Haliangiales bacterium, assembly GCA_038321315.1. Classification (GTDB taxonomy): domain Bacteria; phylum Myxococcota_A; class Polyangia; order Haliangiales; family Haliangiaceae; genus JABFXX01. The sequence continues at coordinate 72,375 of JBBQEX010000032.1, forward strand.
GTCGATCCCGGCGCAGTGCCAGTACGCGACCTCGGCCTGGTCATCGCGCCCGAGCGTGACGAGCGAGTCGATCAGCATCATCGCGTCTTCGTCGTCGGTGAGCCGGCCGCGCGTCATCCCGGTGATCACGCGTCCCGGATCGCCGCGATGGTGGCCCTCCCAGGCATACGCGCGCGCGAGCAAGCCGGCATCGGACTTCCAGTGCGCGATCCGCTTCTTCGCCCAGTTGAACGCCTCCTGGGTCGGCGCGTCGGTGGGCACGCGGGCGAGCGCGGCATCCGCGAGCTCGATCGCCTCGTCGAGCCGGCCGATGTCGAGGTGGGTGAACGCGATCAGGAGCGCGGCGTGGTGTGGTGCCTGCCAGTCGTTCGCGGGCAGCTTGCCGGTCGCTTCGCGATCGAGGATCTCCCGACAGCGAAACTGCGCCTCGGCGAACGCTTGCCCGGGTCGGCCGAGCTGACGCAGCCGGCGCACGCAGTCGAGGTGCGCGGCGCCGAACTGCGGTGCGGCGACGGTCGCGCGATCGGCCCAGCGATAGCTCTCCTCGCGGCGCGCGACATCGGCGAGCTGCAGCGAGTAGTTGTGGCACGCGTACGGGTTCGCCGGCATGAGGCTCGCGGCGATGCCCTGATGACGCACGCCCATGCCCTCGAGCGGACGCTCGGCGGCGAACGGCTCGCCCCAGATCGACAGGTGCGGCTTGCCGTACATCGGCGCGTCGGCGATCACCGGGAGGATGTCGCGGCGATCGGCCTCGCCGTGCAGCAGGCCGGTGACGTAGCGGTTGCGGCAGGCGACCGGGTTCTGCGGATCGAGCTCGAGGATCCGGGCGTCGAACGTGCGGGCCTCGTCGCGCGCGAGCTCGGCGAGGATCCGGTAGTACGGGACCGCGAGCCGCGGTGCGACCAGCAGGTTCTTCGGGATCTTCGCGAGCTCGCCGTACTGGAGCAGCGCGGTGTCGACCCGCGCGAGCTGGGTCGCGACGACGCGCAGATCGTCGAGCGTGAAGTCGGCGAGCGGCCCGACCGACGGCAGCCGACGCTCGCCGAGCCACTGCGCGAGGCACTGCGAGAGCTGCTGCGAGAGCGCGACCTCGGGGCTCGAGCCCCACTCGGCGGCCGAGCCATCGGGCCGCCGCGCGTGGAGCACCGGCGCGGCCGAGCGATCGAGGCCGACCTCGAAGTACAGGACCTCGTGGCGCCGGCCGATGCGGAACAGCCAGTCGATGCTGTCGTCGATCTGCGGGTGGCGGATGTCGAGCATCTGGCCGTGCTCGTCGGTCACGCGCTCGTCGTCCTCGCCGAGCGTGACGATGCGGTGGCGCACGAAGTGATCGAACACGATCACGGCGAGCGCGCGGGCGACGAAGGGCGCGACGTCCGGATCGGCGACGCCGGAAAGCGTCGTCGCGAGGAACGTCACCCGATGTGGGTAGGGAAGGGGACCCATCCGCCGGCGCGCACGATACCGCGAGTTCGGTCGACTACGGCTGCCGCGGGGCGGCGGATCCCGAGATGCCGAGCTCGCCGCCGAGGCGATCGGCGTCGGCCTTGCGACCGCACGCCGAATACGCCTTCCACACGAGGAACCGGTTCGGCCGGGTCGTCGCCGGGTTCGTCGCGATCGGGTCGGCCGCGGTGCAGGCGTCGGCCGGCTTGCCGGCCGCGAGCGCGGCCTCGACGACGAGCGCGTACGCCTCCGGCGTGGCGCGGTTCGCCAGGTTCGCCCGAGCCAGCGTCAGCGCGCGCGCCGGATCGTTGCCGGCGGCGAGGAAGAACCGCGCCGCATGGTCCGAGAATGCTTCGGGCAACACGGCGAGGTAGCGCTCCCAGCCGGCCCGGGCCTCGTCGATCCGTCCCGCGAGCGCGAGCAGCTCGGGATGCGGATTCACCGTCGCCTCGGCGCGCGCGAGTGCGAGTGCGCCAGCCGGATCCCCGGTCTGCTGCATCGTCTGGATCAGGTGCACGGTCGCCTCGAGCGTGACCAGCCGCGCGCGCGACGCCACGTAGAACTTCCGCGCCGCAGCGAGCTCGCCCTTCAGCTCGTAGATCCGACCCCACTGGAACAGCAGCCACGCGAACAGCGTCGGCGGGTTGTCGCGCACCAGCGACTCGGCCTGCTTCATCATCGCGAGGGCCTCGTCGTACCGCCCGACCAACGCGAGCGACGCCGCGAGCTGCCCCGCGTTGGTCGGCGTCGGCCAGATCTTCAGCAGCTTCTCCTTGTACGCGCGCGCCTCGTCGAGCTTGCCGGTCGCCTCGTCGACACTCGCCTGTAGCCCCTCGCGGCTGCTGGCCTCGATATGTGGGAACAGCGCGCGGGCCTCTGCAAATCGATGCACCGCCAGCAGCGCGCCGATCCGGCCAGACCACGCGGCCTCGTCGTTCGGCGTTGTCTCGATCCAAGCCTTCGTGATCGCGAGCGCGTCGAGGTAGTCCTCGACGTGACCATAGACCGTGGCCCGCTCGCGGACATTCGACAACAAGAACGGCGTGTCGCGAAACTTGCCGCGATGGATCTCGATGCTCTGGTCGAGTTGCTTGAGCTCCTCGATCCCGTCGGGACTCTGCGGCAACTTCGGGAGTTCGACGCCATCCGAAACGGTTGAAGCCGGCAGGACCGCGATGGTCGAGCCGGCTTCGTCACTCGATCGACAGTGGCACCCTCCGAGAAGGACCAGCGCGATCAACGCACGCATCGATCAGTGTGGCGTGCCGAGGAACGGGAACGTCGCGTCGACTGCGTCGTCGTGCTTCAGGACACCGTCGTCGGTGTTCGGCACGAACCCTGGCTGCACGAACCCACCAGCGCCCTTCGCAAGCGCAGTGTAGCTAAAGTCGATCACATCGTACGATGGTGCACGACCGCCGCACGAGATGTGCGTGGGGCCACCAGCGGCTTCGATCTCGACTGCGAGGTACAGGTTGCACGCGCTCTTTGCGGTATCGACGTAGAGCTGGTCGTCCGCGAGAAGGGTGGCGAGCAACTGGTATGACAGTGCGGTAGGCGTACCACCACCACCCAACGTACCGTTGAACGAGATCTGATTGCCGCAACCATCGCCAGCCGTTCCGCCCGGCGTGGAGTCAAGCGCATCGAGAACCGCAAGGTTCTTCATGAACTCCGGAACGGCCATTGCCTGCCACGTCGCCGGTGCAGCGTTCTGATTGTAAGCGTCCTTCGCTGCATTCTTCGACGTCGCGCTTGGATCGAACGTGTGGTTGAGCGCCGTATTGATGGCGGGACGACCGAGACGATCGACCTGTGCGCCAAGCGTTGGAGGCAGTGGTGCGACTGCGGCATCGATCATCGGAGTGTCGTGGACGATCGGTGCGTCTACCTTGGCGGTATTGTCGTCGCCACAGGCCGCCGCAAACAGCACAACGGTGAGGAAGAGTTTGGTGTTCTTCATGTTCTGGTTCCTCACGGGGCCGTGTGGGAGCTGGCCCATACGCCCACGAGCGTGTTGGCGCCGGAGTTGACGAGGGTCTTGTCGATCTGAAGGACGATGGCGAGCCCGTTGAGACCCGCGAAGCAATCGCGGCTCGCTGGCGAGCAAGGCACTTGGGTGTTGGCGCTCGTGCTTTTCAGTACATTCAACAGTGCAGCCCCGGTTGCACCTGGCACGGCGGGACAGCCAGCTGCATTGGTTGGAATCGGGCCGCCATTTGCCGGCAGCTCGGCATTATCGACCGCTGCAACGGCATCACGGAAACCCTGCAAATTGAAGAAGAACGGATCGGACCGCAGACCGGCAAACAACCGGATCTTGCCGTCGGTGCTCGTGATTCCTGCGGCTGCGCTCGGGTCACCCTTGATGTAGCCCGTCGCACCGACCCAACACTGCGCGCTGGTGTCGGAGGCGAACGTGCAGATCACCTTGGTTTCGGTGCCCGCCGCCGGCATGCCGACCTGCGTGAGGGTTTTGCTGTTCACGTGGAACACGTACTGGACTGAGGGTCCGAAATGGGTGGCCGTGGTTGCGGCAGGTGCGACAGTCATGACGAGGTTCAACTTTGAACCGTCCGTCGACATCCACGAATACAGGTCGTTGATATCTGTTAAGGACTGTGCCGCCGGTGCAGCCCCTGGTGCATCCAGGTGATCAGCGGCCTGGGACTTTTGGTTCCCGATGAGCAGCGCGGACACACCCGCCGCTGCAACTAGTACTCCTCCGACAAAAGCAAGCTTCTTCAAGGTTCCCCCCTTTGGAAAGGCGATACGATTCTAACCCGGCTTCGGATCAAAGGACCAGATCTGAGGAAGATCGATCTGATCTCTTCGGCGCTTCGTGTGATATTCTTCGCTCGCGTGGGGCCTGCCTTCCGGCCGGCCTGTCGCTCTACCGCACATCTGTCATCAGCAACTTGATCGAACGTCGAGGAGACCGTCCGTGGGAACGAAGCTCTATGTGGGCAACCTGAACTACAACACGACCGAACTCGCCCTCAAAGAAGCGTTCGGAGCCGACGGACGCGAGGTCCAGAGCGTGTCCATCATCATGGATCGCGAGACCGGTCGCCCCCGGGGATTCGCGTTCGTCGAGATGGCAACGGCCGAGGGTGCGCAAGCCGCACTCGCCGCGCTCGATGGCCAGGAGCTCGAGGGTCGGATGCTACGGATCAACGAGGCTCGCGAGCGTGAAGCGCGCGGCCCCGGTGCGCCGCGTCCAGTCGGTGGAGGCGGTGGCTACGGTGGTCCACCACGTCCGAGCAGCGGTGGCTACGCCGGCAGCTCACCGCGTCCACCAGGTGCTGGTGGCTATGGTGGAGGTCCTCCTGCGGGCGGCGCCGGTGGGTTCGGAAGCCCGCCGCCACGCGCCGGTGGGAACTTCGGGCCGCCGCGTCCGCCGGCCGGCAGCGATGCCGCGCGTCGCAAGAAGAAGGAAGCCGAGCGCGAGCGCGAGCGCGGTGGCGATCGCGGCAAGCCGCGCCGTACGCGCAACGACGACGACGGCAATTGGTAGTTCCCGACTGGTCGCCGCGCGCGAGGTGGTGATGTCGACCAGCAACGTGAAGTTCCAGGTCGCCGCGGACGACGCCGGCCTGCGTCTCGACCAGGTCATTCCGCGCCACGTCGACGGGCTGTCGCGTCGCAAGGCGCGGTCTGTGATCGATCTCGGTGGCGTGTTCGTCGATCGGACGCGCGTGAAGGTCGCCGGCCGGCTCGTACGCGCCGGCCAGACGATCGAGGTCAACATCGGCGGGGCGCTCGACCGCGCCACCGAGACGCCGCTCGCGCCGACGATCGTCCATGTCGACGACCACCTCATCATCGCCGACAAGCCCGCCGGCTTGGTCACCGCGCCGACCCCCGAGAGCGATCGCGGCGACCTGCTCGATCAGCTCAAGCGGCAGTTCGGCGAGGTCTACCTCGTCCACCGCATCGATCTCCCGACCAGTGGCCTCCTCGTGTTCGCGCGAACCCGTGAGGCCAACAAGATCCTCGGCGATGCTTTCAAGGACCACATCGTCGACCGCGAGTACCGCGCCGTGGCGATCGGCACCGTCCCGGCACAGACCATCGATCGCGAGATCGACGGCCGTCGCGCGGTCACCCACATCTCGCCGGTCGAGGCGCTCGCCGGGGCGACATTGATCTCCGCGCGCCTCGAGACCGGCAGAACCCACCAGATTCGCATCCACCTCGCCGGGCTCGGCACGCCCCTCGCGGGTGACGCCCAGCACGGCGGCGAGATCAGCCGGACGTTCATTCCGCGGGCGCCGCGGCTCGTGCTCCACGCGGCGGTGCTCGGCTTCACGCACCCCGCGACGCACGAGCGCGTGCGATGGGAGTCACAGATGCCCAGCGACCTTGCTGCCTGGATCTCCCGCCTCCGCAGTTAGCTCAGGGCTTGTACTCGTCGGCGCCGATGTCGCATTTGACACCCTGGGGGCGTGGGTCACCTTCGAAGTCCGAAACGCTGGCTCCACACGCAACCGCGTCACGCGCTGGGCTAGTCGAGCCGATGTGATTCTTAGCATCGGTAAACAATGGATCCCTGTTGTCCAGGATCCCGACCTTCGTAGGTCCGACAATCGAGGTCGCAATCGAGCAGATTCCGTTGACCGGGGCGGCACTAGCACTCGCTACCCACAGGATCGAGGAGGCGACTGTGCCCCCTCCGCAGACAAGCGCGGTCTGACCCATTGAGGTGCCCGAAAGGTAGACGGACGAGAATGAGAGGTCGACCGTTGAGTGGCTTAGACTGAGCGCAGTATTAAGATTTGAGTGGATACTCATATTGGTCGCTGTGAGGTGAATCGCTCCAATATCGTCGCCGAGGTAACCGTTCTCGATCAGCGCACCGTTAATAGTAACCGTTCCAGTAAATACAATATTTACGTTGTTTGTTTGTAGATCGTTGATTGTGCTGCTGCTCAGGAATGACAGGCCTGAGTCAAATAGGCGAACGTGGTCGAGAGTGACTGGCTTATCTCCAGATAGAGACACCCCGAGCGGAGAGAGTCCGGATGCATAACGAGTGAACACCAGGTCATGCAAGGCTAGGGCGATCCCTTGGCCGTGCTTCAAGACCGCCTTGGTCAGGTTCGGATCCTGATCTCCACCTGAAATCGTTGCACCGTTTCCAAGAACGATCAGGCTGGTCGTGGCAGTGGTGGTCGTGTCGAGCACGATCTCCTTGGCTGATCGATACTCACCAAATGCCATGACGAGATACTGCTTGCCCGTATGTGCTTTCGATAGCGCGTACTTGACCGACAGACATGGCGCCGCCTGTGTGCAGGCGCCAGCGTCGCCTCCAGTTGGCGAGAGATACAGAATGCCCCCAGCAAGACACGCCCCCGAATCGCAAACCTGGCTGTCGCACTCGCTATTCTGGACGCATGCACGGCAACCGCCGTCATTCCCACAAACCGTCCCCGGAAATGCCGCACAATCGCTGCCGGTCTGGCAGGCCTGGCACGTCGTGTCCAACGCGCAGACCGGCGCGCCGGCCGCGCACGGGTGTGGGCCGTCGCACTCGACACAGAAGCCACCGTCGCAGTGCGGGAGATTGGTGGGGCAGTTGGTGTCGATCATGCACGGTGCTCGGCACGAGCCGCTCGGGTCGCAGACCGGTTGATCGGGGAACGCGGCGCAGTCGTCGTTCGTGGCACATGCCGAGCACGTCATGTCTGCCGCGCAGACCGGGGCGTTCGACATGCATGTGTGGGCCGCATCGCAGCCGATGCAGACACCGTCGGTGCAATGCGAACGGTCGGCAGGGCACTCGGAGTCGACCGTGCATTCGGACTTCTCGCAGGCGTGGTTGCCACCGCACGAGAAGCCAGGCTCGCAACGCGAGCCGTCGGCCAGTCCGATCGCGGTGCAGTCGGCGTGATCGGTGCAACACACCGCGTTGTTTCGCGCACCACAGCCGATGAGGGAGACCAGCACCAACAACGCCACGGATAAAGCTTTCATCGACTACTCCTTCGACCGCACCATGCCCCGGTTGCTAGCTCGTTTTCAACCATTCTAACTGTGCGTCATTGCACGCGTTCGGCCGTCGTCGAGGCGAAGGTGCTACGGTCGCGCTTGGTGGAGCGCAACACGTTCGCACAGTTCATCAGAGGGCAGCGGGCAGCGGAGGTCCGGTCGCTCCAGCTGATTCGCGAAGAAGGTCCCCGATCCTCCGAAGAGGCCTTCGCGCGCGCGATGGAGTTGTGCGACCTCGCGCCCGTAGGTGCGCACGATCCGCTTCGCGAGCGAGATGATCTCCAGGCACGGCAGATGTGGGCGAAGGTTCGAGCATGGGCGGCAGGTCGGGCACCCGGAGGTTGAGCGCTCGGATCGTCCCTGCACTCGAGGCGATCGGGCAGGTGCTCGGGCGTCATCGCGGTCAGGGGATGGTGATCGGCGGCGTGGCGATCATCGCGCGCGGTTTCGAACGCGTGACCACCGACATCGATGTCACCTTCTCCGGCGCGGAGGTGTCGATCGATGCGCTGCTTGCCGAGCTCGCCGCCGTCGGGATCGCGCCGAGGATCCAGGATGCAGCCGCGTTCGCCACCGCGAATCAGGTGCTCCTCGTTCGCCACGTCGACACGATGGTCGACCTCGACATCTCGCGAGCGTGGCTACCATTCGAGCTCGAGGCGATCGCGCGCGCTCCGATGACCGACCTCGCGGGCATCTCGTTGCCCGTCGCACGCGCCGAGGACCTCGTGATCTACAAGATGATCGCCTGGCGACCGCGCGACCAGCAGGACGTCGAGCGCATGCTGCTACTTCATGGTGCGTCGATCGACCTGACGCGCGTGCGCCGGATCGTTCGCGAGCTCGGCGAAGCAATGGAGAACGATCGGCTCGCAGACCTCGAAGCGATGATCGCGCGCCTCATCGCGTAGCGCGCTGGAGGTTTGAATTCGGCACCCTACGAAGTCGGTAGGGCGAGTCGGCGAAGGCGCGTGACCAGGTCGGAGACGTAGGCGCGAAGCTCGGTCGTCGACACACCCGCCGGCAGTGAGATGCCGTCTGCGATGGTGACCTCCGACAGGAGCCACGCGAGCGTCGCAGGCGTGCAACCGCCGTCCTTCGCGAGAGCTGCTGCGAGCGCGGTCTCGATCGCATGCCCCGCGCGCTCGAGAAACATGACATCGACCAGGTCGCGCTCCTCGGCACGCCCGACGATCGCGGTCAGCTTGTTCGCGAGGATCTCGTCGGCCGGATCGATGCGGACGCCGTCACGCTCGTCCTTCGTGTCGTGAAGCTGTTGGTTGGTGTCACGCACGAGATCGATTACGAGACCCTCGTCGCCCCGGCTCAGCACGAAGCGCTTGAACCGTGGCGTGTCCTGCCGGATCGCGAGCTCGCCGGCGAGGCTCGAAGCGACACCTTCCAGCACGTGACGGCCGCGGGCGAAGGCCTCGTCGTCGGTGGTGAACAGATCGAGGTCGTCGGTCGTGCGGTGGCCGAGATGATATCCGGCGAGCGCGGCGCCTCCGGTCAAGAAGAAGCCGTGCTCGTTGGCGAAGAACCCCGCGATGACGGCGCTCTGCAGCGAGGACAGCTTGCTAGGCGAGGAGGCCATCGGCGCGCCAGCCTTCGATGAGAAAGGTCCAGAAGGCGTGGCGTCGTCCGAGCCGGCGGCGGAGCCGCTCGATCGAGCGCGCCACCTCGTCGGGGCGAACGAAACACCAGACATCGAGATCGCGGGCCTCTCGCAGCATCTTGCCCAGCAGCTGGTCGCGGCGAGCGCTCTCGGGTCCGGCCAGGATCACGCGAAGCTCGTCGATCGAGACGTCCTCATCCCACAGGAAGTAGGGCCGCAGGTGGCCCTTCGTCATGTCGGTCGACAGCCCTCGCATCGACCGAGCATAGCGCGCCGGACTACCCGGCGTCGAACGTCCACGCCTTGACGACGGCGGCGCGGATGGAGAGCTCGTCGAACACGCCGGTCATCGCCGGCAGGGAGGCGAGGGCGTGCCACGCGTCGAGCGAGGTCGTCGTGATCACGATCGAGAGATCCCAGCGCGCGGCGCTGTCGTCGGCGGGGAGGCCGACGATGGCGTCGGCGCCGGCGGAGCGCAGCTGGACGCGCAGCATGGCGGCGAGCTCGCCGCGGGTCTCGACCTCGTGGTCGAGCAGCTTGACGAAGCAGAAGCGCTGGATCACGACGGCTCGATGGTAGCGAGCAAGTAGTGCGGTGCAAGCGCGGCGTCGCGGGTGTCGTCGAGGCGCGAGACGCCGGCGACGAGGGCGGCGCGGAGGCCGGCGTTGCGCGCGCCGGCGATGTCGGTCTCCATCTGATCGCCGATCATGACGATCGTGTCGCGCGCGACCCCGAGGCGGGCCACGGCGGCATCGAAGATGGCGGCGTTGGGTTTGCCGAGGTGCACGAAGCGCGGCGCGGCGGCGCCGTAGCGGCGGGCCAGCACGGCCTCGATGACGAGCGCCATGCCACCGGCGGTGACGCCGAGCTCGCCGTCGCCCTTGGGGTAGACCAGATCGGGATTGGGCAGCACGAGGGTCGGGGTGCGGCCGGCGTCGCAGGCGCGGACGATCGCGGAGACCGAGATCTCGAGGCCCTCGAGGAACACGAAGCCGGCGTCGTCGCACACCGCGAGCGCATCGATCTCCATGCCGCGCGCGAGCGGGACGGGCACGCCACCGCCGGCGACGACGAACGCCTCGGAGTCGGCGGGTCCGAGCACGCAGGTGCGCGCGCCGGCGAGGTTGCGGCTGCGGAAGAACTCGGGAAGCAGGCTGCCCGAGGTGATGACGTGGTCGGCATCGATCCGCAGGCCGAGGCCGGCGAACCGCGCGGCGTACGTCGTGGCCGAGCGCGACGCGTCGTTGGTGACGACGGCCCACGGCAGCCGGCGGCGATGGAGCTCGTCGATCAGGGCGGTCGCGCCGGGGAGGACGCCGCGCGCGTCGATCAGGACGCCGTACGCGTCGAGCAGGACCCCGGCGTGGCCGTCGAGCAGCGCTTCGATCGCGGTCGGCGTCATGGCCAAGGCCGGCATCGCGAGCCTGGTGTGATCGTCACCCCGCGATGCTATACGACCGCCATCCCATGCGCGCGTACCTCGACCTGTTGCAGCACGTGCTCGACCATGGCGAGCCAAGGGCTGATCGCACCGGCACCGGAACGCTCTCGGTGTTCGGCACGCAGACGCGCTACGACCTGCGCGAGGGCTTCCCGCTCGTCACCACGAAGAAGACGCTGTTTCCAGCGGTGGTGCGCGAGCTGCTGTGGTTCCTGCGCGGCTCGACGAACATCAACGACGACCTCCGCGCGCACACGCCGATCTGGGATGCGTGGGCCGATGCGAGCGGCGATCTCGGGCCGATCTACGGGTTCCAGTGGCGCAACTGGGGCGGCACCGGCATCGATCAGATCACCGAGGCGATCGAGACGATCAAGCGCGACCCGACGTCGCGCAGGATCATCGTGAGCGCCTGGAACGTGGCCGACATCCCGAAGATGAAGCTGCCGCCGTGCCACGCGTTCTTCCAGTTCTACGTCCAGCAGGAGTGGCTCGACTGCCAGCTCTACCAGCGCTCGGCGGATCTCGCGCTCGGCGTGCCGTTCAACATCGCGAGCTACGCGCTGTTGCTCGCGATGGTGGCGCAGGAGTGCCGGCTGCGACCGCGGCACCTCGTGCACACGCTCGGCGATGCGCACATCTATGCGAATCACGTCGACGGCGTGCGCACGCAGCTCGCGCGCGAGCCGTTCGCGCTGCCGAAGCTGGTGCTGGCCGACAAGCCGGTCCTCGCGATGAAGTTCGAGGACATCGCGCTCGAGGGCTACCAGCATCATCCGTTCATCAAGTTCCCCGTCGCGGTCTGAACGCGATACCTCGCGGATCGGCACGGTTCCCGCGTCGGAGGTGCGAGACCTACATCGCGCCAGGAGCGAGCAGCCGCTCGATCCGATACGCCACGCCGTTGTCCTCGGCCTCACGGGTCCCATCCCAACTCGGGTCGGCAACGAAGCCGGCGGCGTCGAGATCGGGGATGTGGGTGTCGCACGCGAAGTGACCGGAGACGCGGGTCAGGTAGACGTGGCGCATTCGCGGGTGGGCGAACGCGAGCCGGTAGATCGCGGCGCCACCGACGATGAAGCACGGCAGCGCGCCGGCCGCGTCGGCAGCTTCGTCGAGCGACGCGGCGACCACGACGCCGTCGGGAACCACGAGCGGGCTTCGCGAGATCACGATGTTGACGCGCTTGGGCAGCGGTCGGCCGCCGACCTCGGTGCTCTCCCAGGTCTTTCGCCCCATCACGATCGCGGCGCCGAGCGTCGTGCGCTTGAAGTGGGCGAGGTCGCCGGGCAGCTTGGGCCACGGCAGGCCGCTGGCGTTCCCGATGCCCCAGTCCAGATCGGCGGCGACGACAGCATCGAAGGTCACCCCACAGAACGTATCAGAGCTCGGGCATACTCATCGGATGCGCACACTCTGGATCGGGGTCGTGGTGCTCGCGGCGTGTTCACCGGCCGTCAAGGGCGGTGCCGACGATGGTACCAACCCGGACGCGAACGGCAGCGGCAGCGGCAGCAACGGATTCCCCAACTGCGATCCGGCGAACGGCAACACGTGTAGCGGCGACAGCATCGTCACGTGCAACCCGGATGGCACGTTCGGATCGGTGGTGATGGCGTGCGGCGATGGCATGACATGCGCGCCCGGCGCGCCACCGACCTGCACGAACGCGTGCACCGCCGATGGCGTCGATCTGGTCTACGTGGTGTCCGAGGCCAACGAGTTCATGAGCTTCGATCCGCGCAAGCTGAGCGGCTCGCCGTTCACGCCGATCGGCACGCTGACTTGCCCGACCACGAAGCCGGTGATCCAGACGCCCAACCCGGGCGGTGCGCCGAATCCGTTCTCGATGTCGATCGATCGCGATGGCAAGGCGTGGGTGCTGTACACCGACGGCGAGATCTTCAACGTGTCGCTGACGACCGCGGCCTGCACCGCGACCGCGTACGTGCCCCAGGCCGGCGGCATGAAGCTGTTCGGCATGGGCTTCGTCACCGACACCGCCGGCGGCGACACCGAGCAGCTGTTCATCGCCGGCGGCGGCACCGATCCGAGCGTGGCGACGAACCGCAAGCTCGCATCGGTCGACACCCACGGCGCGATGTACACGCCCGTCGCGCATGGCAACGTGCCGACCGGCAAGGACTACGCCCCCGAGCTCACCGGCACGAACGAGGCACGGTTGTTCGCCTTCTATCCGGCGCTCAACGTGCCGTCGTTCGTCACCGAGGTCGATCGCACGACCGGCGCGGCGATCGGGACGCCGTTCAACCTCGGGACCTCCGGGCTCGGCACGCAGGTGCAGGCGTGGGCGTTCGCGCAGTGGGGCGGCAAGTTCTACGTGTTCGTCACGAGCGACAACAACTCGACGGTCCGCGTCGTCGATCGCTCGAACGGCAACTACACCCTCGCCAAGGAAAACCTGCCGTACAAGATCGTCGGGGCCGGCGTGTCGACATGCGCGCCGTCCGTCCTCCAGTAGCCGTCGTCACCGGTGCTGGTCGCGGCCTCGGGCGCGCGATCGCCGAGCGGCTGGCACGCGATCATCACGTCGTCGTGACCGACATCGATCGCGACGCCGTGCAGATGACCGCGGCGGCGATCGGCGGCACCGCGATCGTCCAGGATGTGCGCGAGCCCGACGGCCACCGGACGGTCGCGGCGCGCGCGCAGGAGCTCGGCACGCTCGCGGTGTGGGTCAACAACGCCGGCGTGCTCGCGGTCGGCGACAGCTGGACGGTCGACGACGCCGCGGTCCGCCGCATGGTCGAGATCAACCTGCTCGGCGTGATCTGGGGCAGCCACGCCGCGGTCGCCGCGATGGGCGCGCGCGGGCACGTGCTCAACATCGCGTCGATGAGCGCGCTCGTCCCCACGCCGGGCCTCGCGGTGTACGGCGCGACCAAGCACGCCGTGCTCGGGTTCTCGCTGTCGCTCGCCGGCGAGCTGCGCCACGCGAAGCGCGCGATCTCGATCAGCACGCTGTGCCCCGACGCGATCGCGGGCGACATGACCAAGGCGGTCGAGCACGACGACGCCGCCGCGATCCTGTTCTCCTCGGGCGCCCTCCTGACGCTCGACGCGGTCGCCGATGCCGCGCTCGACCTGATCGGCAAGCCGCAGCTCGTGCGCGCGCTGCCGGCATATCGCGCCGCGATGATCCATCTCTTGCGACCGTTCCCCGGCGTCGGCCTCGCGATCCTCGAGCGCATCGCGCGGCTCGGACGCCGCACCAAGTGAGGGCGATCCCCGAACGACGCGAGCAGCACGCGTCATCAACAAAGGCCGAAGCCCGAACGACGCGAGCAGCTCGCGTCATCAACAACGGGCGAAGCCCGAACGACGCGAGCAGCTCGCGTC
>JBBQEX010000033.1:0-82433 GCA_038321315.1 Haliangiales bacterium
ACGAGCATCTGGCGCGACCGTACCTACCTCGACATGTCCCTGCTCGACACCACTTGCGCCGCTGCGGCCTGACCGATCACCGACGACGAATCCCGATGTTCCCCCTTCAGGCAATCACACAAAAAAAGGGACTTGACCAACACGATGGCCGAATGGATGAAGGCGCATGGTGACGACGGGATGGTCGAGGCGACGGCGGAGTCGAGGGGGCGGCTCGATGCGGCGATCTCCAAGCTCTTCACGCTCGGACGACGCCACCACATCAACATGTCGACGTCCGGGCTCGAAAAGATCTTCGATGCCGAAGACAAGCTCTTCAGCGAGGTCGGAGAGCAGCCGAAACGTGCCGAACGGTACTACGACGAGAAGTTCACCGACTCGGACCAGACGTCGGCCCACGACGCGAACGCGATCGAGGACCGCGTCATGACTCATGGACATGAGGATGAGTTTGTCGATCGAGACCAACTCATAGACTCGATCCTCGCTCGCACGCACGTGTTCTCGGGAGCCGTGGAGGACGCGTTCACCCACGTAAAAGACGTCATCAACGAGCCAGACGTGTCGATCGATCCAGGGAACTTCCTCGCGGAGATGGCCGATGCTCTAGGGAAGATTGCGCTCAGTGGGATCGCAGGGGTCGTTGCCAAGCTCGTGACCGCCGCGCTCGCCGACAAAGCGGCGGATGCCGGTATCAAGTTTAGTGAGATCGTGAAGGCGGCGATCCAGGACTCGACCAAGGAAACGGCCAAGCAAGCGGCGAAACCCATCAAAGACGTCGTCGCAGGGGAGAAGCAGGCCACCACGGGTGAGATCACGGATCGAAAGAAGTTCTTGTGGTCACTGCAGGCGCGTACGCGTTGGGCGACCTCGAGAATCGACGTCCGGATCGCGCAGTCGAAGCACCTGCTCCTGCGAATCCCAGTGTCCGAGCTCCGCGCGATGTGGAAATATCTCGACCAGTCCCTCGCGGTTCAGGTCCGTGAGACAGCGATCTTGAAGATGATGCAGGAGTGGGTCGTGTTCACCCAAGGTGCTGCTGCGGGGAGCAAGGCGACCAAAAACTCTCCTGAGATCGCGCCCGTCGATGCGAAGACAGGAGCCCACCTCCACGTCACCCCGCTCGATGCGTTGGTCCCGTACGGAGTGCTACGAATCTCGCTCTTCTTACGCGATGATGGTCTGCTGATGCCCCAGAGCGCGCGACTTCCGGGGTTAAGCGGGGCGGTGATGGAGGAGTTGAAGTCCGAAAAGGGTGGCCTCGGATCGCTCGGGATCGATCGCACGGTTCAAGTTCTCGACGCGCACGGTGCGGGCGGCACGTTCGCCCTCGACTCGGCATTCCAGATCACCGGGCTGGCCGAGGTCACCTTGGCGGGAAAACAGATGTTCGCGAGACTCGGGCATGGAAAGTACAAGGACGTCGACAAGGACGCCCTTGCCGGCATGACCGTGGTCGCCGGCGCACTCGAAGGAATCCCGCGCTCGAAGCTCACGTCATGAGGGCGCTCGTGTTTATCGCGTTGCTCCAAGGTGCTTGTCACAAGGAGCAACCGGCATTCGGAAATAGGGGCGACCTGGATCTATCGAAGTGTCGCGTGTCCGCAGATGGGGCGATCTGCGATCTCGTGGTGAAACCGGGAGAAGGTGGCTGTAGCTGTCGCGGCGCGACCACGTTCCATTTCGATCCGGCAGGAAACGTCGACCTGTTTCGGGTCGCCTTGACGCACTGCGAGAGTCACGGGCCTCGTTCGACGCTCGAGATGCTTCTGTATCTCGCGCTCCGAGATCACTTGCCAATCGGTGGGGCCACCGCTGCGCGCATCCTCGAGTTTCCTCTCAGGGAAGGTGGTCTTCGAGGTCAGACGCACGTCGTCGGCGACTTCGTGCTCGAGCTCGACTGGTTCGCGGACACATTCGTCCGTGATGGCAAGATCGCTCGCCAGGGCACCTGGTCCTACGTCGCGACCGTTCGCAAACGAGAGGTGGCTCGCCCACTGCCAACGTCGCCGGTCTCCGAGTTGGGATCCTGTCATGCGCTTCGAATGGAGATCTCCCCACTGATCACAGTTACCCCGCAGCCAAGTGACGTTCCCTCGCCACGTCGATTCGAGATCGACCGGGATCTCGTTTCGGCCGAGAACTACGAGCTCTGCGAGGAAGCAGGTGCCTGTCCTCCGGGACACGCGACCGAACCCTCGGTCGATGACTTACCCATGCCCGATCCGCTGTCGGGCGCAGTCGCCGCGGATCTCCTAGCGCGGGGGTTCTCGCTGGCCACTCAACGCGGGGCCGAGCAGTACTGCGCCTGGCGTGGCATGCGTCTTCCAACCACCGGGCAGTTGCAGGACGCATTCTATGAGAGCGCAATGCCGGACTCATGTTCCAACGGTAAGGTACTAGTGCCGCCGCGTTGCACGTTCACGACGAAGAGTGGCGTACATGCTACCGACATGTACGAGTGGGGTTACGAGTCGAGTCAGGCCGTCGGGCTTCTCGGTCAGCACAACGAGCCGACCGCCAAAGAGCTCGTGCCTGAGACGGTGTTTCGATGCGTGGCCGACCCGTGACCCAGCTTCTGGGCTCGTGCCGTGTTCTTCCTCTATGGCTTGAACTCGTCGGCGCCGACATCGCGCCCGGCACCCTGCGGTCGAGCGTCGCCATCGAAGTCGTGGTCCATCGTCGACTGGATCGCCGCGTCGATCGCGCTGCTACCCGTGGTGAGATGGAAGTCGTAGGGCATCGCGATGGGCGACTTGAACTTCAGTGCATCGATACTGTCCGCGATGATCGAGCCGGGGAACGTGCACATGCCGCCGCCACCCTGGTTCGGTAGGTTCCCCGCGATGATGTTGTTGGGGAACGCGAGGGGGACCGCTGAATTGCACGCGAATCCGCTGTCGGTGATCTGGGCAGCAAGTCCGTTGTTGACGACGGTGTTGAACTCGATGTGGTTGCTCGAGCTTGTGGAGTAGAAATCGATTCCGCGGCCCCCGTTGCGCGCGACGATACAGTTCGTGACGGTGTACTCGCCGCCATCGAGGTTCACGCCACTGAAGACGTTCTCGATGAAGACCGATCGGTCGATCGTTCCGGTACTATCGCCGAGCCCGACCCCGTCGCGGTTGTGGCTGAATGTCGTGCGAGCGATATCGACCGAGCAGTGACTCGAGCGGACGCCTTCTGCGCTGTTGTTGTGAAAGGTCGCCGTACGGACGTGAAGTGCGAGTGGAGTCGTGTCGGTTTGACAGCGGATTCCAGCGCCGTCGTACGCGTTGGCATCGGTATCGGTCGCGTTCCCGATGTCGAGGCCTTCGATGGTGGTGTCGGTGCTGATTCCAGTGGCAAGACCACCCTTGAGATCAAAGATCGGACCTGGCGTCGAACGCCGGATGGCAGGTTGGGTCGTGCCGTGGCCGATCAGCCAGCGTTCATCGGACGGCGAGATCGCGGCCGCCGTCGAATAGGTCCCGGACGCGATCAGGAGGTACTTGCGCTCCGGAAGGAGTTCGAGCGCGCGCTTGATCGTGGTGCACGGAGAGCTGGCGGTGCATTCGGAGTTGGCCGTGCCAGCCAGATCTACGTAGGCGATCGCGGAATCACCAACGCAGGTGCCGTCCGCTGCGCAGACGCCGCTGGAACATTGATCGTGCGTCGTGCAGGCAGTACACGTGCCGGCCCCGCAGATCGGAGTCGCGGCGGAGCAGTCGTCGTTGGTTCTGCATTCGGCGCAGGTGCCACCAGCGCAGAACATCTGGGCGAGCGTCTGGCCGAAACCCGGGCACTGATTGTCATCGGTGCAGTGCTCTTCGCAGCGACCGCCGCCGGCTTCGCTGACGCAGTACGAAGCCGTGGCGTCACAATTGGCCGAGACGTCGCACGCCTGGATGATGCACTGGTTGCCGCGACAGACCTGGCCGGGGTCGCACGTCGAATCGGTCGGAAGGCCGGTCTTCGCGCAGTCCTCCGCGCTGACGCAGCAGACCCCGGGGTTGACCTTCGTACAGGCGACGGACAGCAACAACAGGGATGCGACGGCGAGCTTCATCATGGCGACTTCGACCTCCAACCCCAAGGGTTGCGTACGTATCTGCGAAATCCTGCTCCCGTGCAACCACGTGCTACGTTTCGGACATGATCGCTGCCCTCATCGTCGGAGCGTTGACCGCGTGGTTCCTGGGGCTCCGGCTCGGGATCATCGCCGGCGTCGCTGCGGCCGTCGCGATGCTGGTCGCTACGTTCGTGCCCGGGATGACGATGACGGTCTACGCGCTCGTCGTCCTGTGGTGCGCCGGCCTCTACTTCTTCGGTAAGAAGATCTCGATGTTCACCGGGCAAAAGGGGGTCGCGACCGGCCCCCTGGCAACGGCGAGCTCGTGGGCGGGGTCGGCGTCCGACTGGGTCAAGAATCAGCTTAACGGCACCAAGAAGCCGTAGGTTTGGTGAGGCGCACTGCCTCCCAGACATGGCTGATTCTGTTGCCGGTACGCGGGGTTGGATCCGATCCCGCGGGGATAGTGGGCACCACTTGGGGACATCACCCCCAGGTTACACGAGCTCCACGAACCAGATTTCAAGGAGTTGGCTTCGGCACAACCCTTGTACTGGTTACTCGACATGCGCACCTCCACCCTCGCAGTACTCCTCGGCCTGTCGCTCGTCGGTTGCGTCGGCCAGATCGATTCCCCAGGTTCGGACCCGGGCACCGGCTCGGACCCCGGCACCGGATCGAACCCCGGCTCGGGTGGAGATGATGGCTCGGGCTCGAACACCCCGACCCCGGCGATCGCGTCCTCGGTCGACAAGCCGACCGTCGCGACCGAGCTACTTTCGACCCAGCAGCTCACCGTCACGGTGACCGGCAGCGGTGACTTCTCGGGCACCGCGAACATCGTCGCCACCGCGGTCGACGCGAACGACGTGGCGATTCCTGGCTGGACGGTCGACCTGATGGCGCCGTCGATGGCAGTGCCGCTCAATGGCACGGCGACCGCGGTCGCGGTCCTCAAGATCCCGAGCGACAGCACCGTGCTCGCGGGCACCGTGAAGTTCGCCATCACGAGCGGCGCGCTGTCGACGAACGTGTCGTCGTCGGTGACCGCGACCAACCAGGTGACGCTTGCTTCGAGTGTCACCGCGGATGGCGGATGCGCGTATCCCTCGCTCTCAGCCACGACCGTTCATGTCGGAACCAAGGTTCGTTGGTTGAACACCAGCACGAATGCGAATGACAACATCACGATCCATCTCAACGGCGGCATCAATGGCCTGAGCCACCAGCAAGGAGCGTCGAAGCCGAACGTGGCCTTCGAGCAGACCCCAAGCGGTACTGGCAGCACGCCCTGGTACTGCCATGACCGTGACCCGAACCCGCCGGGCGCTCTCAAGATCATCGCGATCTGACCACAATCGAGGAGCGCATCGAACGGCAGGCTTTGGCCTGCCGTTGTGCGTTTCGGGTCAGTCGCAGACCGGCTGAACTTTACAGGCGTCGAACACGGGGCCTTCCGCACAGTGGTTGCTCAGGCAAGATGCGCCGTTGGGGCAGGGCGCCCCGTCCGGCAGTGGAGTCGCGCAGAGGTTCGAGTCGGGGTTACACCACGACTCCGCCGTGCAGCGCCCGTCGCAGGCCTGGCCGAGGCTCGGCACCAGCGCGCAGACGTGCGCCGCGGTGCACTCGGCGAACGGCGAGCACTGCGAGCCATCGGTGCACGCCGCGCCGGGGCCACCGAGCGGCTTGCAGGTGGTATCGGTGTCGCAGTTGGCGCCGAGGTCGGCGCAGCGGCCGAACAGGCAGCGTTCGCCGATCGCGCCGGGGGCCCGGCACGCTCCGAGGGAGCAGGCGAGGCCGACACCGCACTGTGCGTCGGTCGTGCAGGTGTCGCCGTCGGCGCCGAGCGCGTGGCAGACGTGGTCGCCGCCACAGAAGTCGCCGGCGTTGCAGTCGTTCGAGCGCACGCACGCGTCGTCGGCGGCGCCGAGGTTGGTGTCGCCACAGATGCCCGGACAGCACGCGCCCTCGGCGCACATCGCATCGGCCGGAAGGACACAGCGACGCGACTCGCACTCCTCGTCGAGGTTGCAGATCGCGCCGGTCGCGAGCTCGCCCTCGAACATCTGGGTGCAGCTCTGCGGTAGCGCGCGCGCGACGTTCGTCGTGGTGTCGCACGCGACGGTGGCGAGCGACTCGGCGCACAGCTTGCCGGCGTCGCCGTGATACGCGATCTTGCCGGCGGCGATCGCGGCCGCGACGTTCGCGTCGTGCTGCGGGCCGAAGTACTTCGTGCAGGTCGCGACATCGGGGAACACGCCGCAGGTCACGAAGCGCTCGCACCGCGCGACCGCCATCGCGTCGTCGAGCTCGGCATAGTCGAGCGTCGGGACCGCGCAGCCGACCAGGAGGGCGAACGTCGCGAAGCGGTGCATCGCGGTCACCGTATCGGACCCCAGGTGGGCGTGGCAACGCCTTACCGGACGTGGCAAGTTCGGGCGGATGTCCGCGCTTGCTTCAGCTCATCATCGGGGTGGTCTCGTCGCGCTGGTCGCGCTCGTCGCGTGCTGGTCGGCCAAGCCGAGCGAGACGACGACGCCGATCGGCGGCACCGGTCAACCGCTCGTCATGGCGCCCGGCCACGGTGGGCTCGAGGGTTCGTACTGGTGCTCGATCACGTCGGGCGATGCCGACGGCCAGGATCAGCTCACCTATCCGAAGTTTCCGTGCGCGATCACGCGCGAGGACAATCGGCTCGTGCTCGCGAAGCTCGGCGGCAGTCAGCGCTTCACCGGCGACATCTCGCCGTCGAGCGACGGGCGGTTCTCGTTCGCCGGCCAATTCTACTGTCCCTGGGGGGCATGCACCCAGCCGCTGCACGGCGAGTTTCGGCCAACCCGCGATGGCGTGATGATCGGCGCGTTCACCGACGATCAGACCTTGCACGTCCGGCTGTGGCGCGCGCCCGACGGTGCTTTCGGTGGTGTCGGTTACGGTGGCGGCTCGTACGGTGGTGGGATGTACGGCGGCAACATCTACGGCGGTGCGGCCTACGGCAACATTCATCGCAAGCCGCGCCGGATGCATTAAGCTCGGCACGATGTCCGAGCCGACGAGCTTCGAAGAGTTCTGGCCCTACTACGTTTCGCAACATCAGGATCCGACGTGCCGGCGCCTGCACTTCGTCGGCACGACGATCGCGATGGGATGCCTCGCGATCGCGCCGATCGTGCCGCCCGCCGTGCTCGCCGCGCCGGTATTCGGATACGGCTTCGCGTGGATCGGCCACTTCGCGTTCGAGAAGAACAAGCCCGCATCGTGGGCGAGTCCGAAGGCCGCGCTGTGGTCGCTGCGTGGCGACCTTCGCATGTGGCGCCACATGATCGCCGGCACGATGGACGCCGAGGTCGAGCGCCACGCCGACGCCGACCTCGAGGTCGACGCGCCGAGCGGTCGCGAGCCGCTCCGCGTCGTCCACTGATCAGATCGGCTCGACCGTGATCGTCGCGGCCTCCTGCACCGTCGTCGCGCGATAGCGATCGTGCCCGAGATCGAGCACGCGCTCGAACACGCTGCCGTGATCGCCAGGGCTGATCGGCGCGTCACTCGCGGGCGCGGGAGGCTTGTGGCCGGACTTCGGGACGCTCCAGAACGAGCCGTCGTTGCCGGTCCAGTAGACCGACGTCGCGTCGATCGCGAGGTTGTCGATCCGCGTCAGGTGATCGGCGAGGACGACGAGCGGGCCACCCGCCTTGGACACCGCGATGATCGCACCGAGCTTGGTGTCGATCGCGGTGTCGCCGTACACGCCGATCGACAACACGTAGACCGTTTCGGCGTCGAACACGATGTGATTCGGCGTCCCGACGAAGCGCGCGAGCTCGCGCACCTTGCCACCCGAGAACGCCATCACGCGGCCGAGCTTCTCGGTGCCGTGCGCCGCGTCGTCGACGATCCCGATCTCGCCCCAGTACAGCGTGTCGCCGTCGACCGCGAGGCCGCGCGCGACCTCGGTCTTGGCGACGTAGGTCTCGACCGCACCACCCGCACGCGGCACGCGCACGATGCTCGCGCGGCCGAGCTTCATCGTGGTGCCGTAGAGATACGTCGCGTCGCCGGCGAGCGCTGAGGTCGCCGTCGATCGTGGCGAGCGGCTTTCCCAAAGGCGCGTCCTTGCCGCACGCGGCGACCAGCGCGAGGGCGACGAGCGCGCGCATCAGCGCTCGACGAGCTTGCGGTCGCTGCTCGACCACCGCCACGCGGGGCCGTGACCGGCGAGGTGGACGCCGCCGCGCCAGGTGTCGAGGCCGACCTCGGTGACGCGATCGATCGCGCCGGCGAGCGCCTGGCGACCGAGCGCGGTGATCGCGCCGTCGGCGATGAAGCCGATCGAGGCGAGCGTCGCGAGCACGTGCGCGCACAGCGTGTCGGTCAGCGGGTAGCGCGGATCGCTCGCGGCGGACTGCTGCATCAGCGCGGCGGGGGCGCCCTCGTTGCGCGCGACCGCGGCGAGGATCTGGCGCTCGGTGCGCGACATCCCACTCGACGGATCCGGCATCTCCTCGAGGTGGCGCTCGATCGCGCCGGAGAGGAACGGCATCGCCTTCACCCGGCGCGCGAGGAACGGCAGCGCGCGCGGATCGCTCGACGTCAGCGCGATCCACGCGGTGATCGCTTCGTCGATCGCGTCTCGCGACAGCGGCGTGCGCTGCGGCCAGAGCTGCGCGAGTTGCTCGGGCGCGAGCTGGCCCAGGCCGAGGAACGTCGGGACCTCGGGGTGGCGGTCGATCGAGACCATCGTCAGCGCGGGAGGCAGGCCGCGGCGGGCGAGGCGCGCGAGGATGCGCACGAGCGCGAGCTGATCGAACAGGTCGTGCTCGAACCACAGGACGACCTCCTCGACGCCGTCGAGCTTGTCGATCTGCTCGTCGTACTTCGCGAGATCCGCGGGCGTCGCGGGCACGTTGCGCGTCGCCCAGAACGCGGCGCGCGCGGCGTAGTACGGACCGTCGGGCAGCGGCAGCACCGGACCCTGATCGAGGGCATCGGCCCAGACCCGGATGTCGCCGGGAAGGTCGGCGAGGCTCAGCTGGTCCGCGGTGGCGTCGCCGTTGCAGATGTGGACGAGGCGCTCGGTCATGCCCGACGGGGTAACAGGCCGATCGGGTCACGCGCAAGCGCGTGGTAGCCTTAGCGCCATGGGGTGGGTGCGATGTCCACGGAGCTGACGCGCGAGGCCTCGCCGGTCTCGCTCACGACGCAGAACCACTACGTCATCAAGCGGAAGTTCTGGTCGTTCCTCGAGCGCGTGTTCCGCGTGTTCACCGCCGACGGCCAGCTGATCATGTACATCCAGCACCCGCTCTTGAAGCTGCGGGAGGAGTTCATGGTCTACGCCGACGAGGCCAAGACCCAGCCGCTCCTGCGCGTGAAGTCGCAGCAGGTGATCGCGATCAACTTCAACTACGAGGTGATGGACGCGACGACCGGCGACATCCTCGGCTCGGTCCAGAAGAAGGGCTTCTCGTCGATCATCCGCGACAAGTTCATCATCTTCGACAACCACGGCCAGGAGATCGGCTACGCGCAGGAGCAGGGCGCGTCGATCCTGCGGCGCTTCATCCCGCTCCTCACCAGCAAGCACGCGATCTTCGAGAACGGTCAGCAGGTCGCGTTCATCCGCCAGAAGTTCCGGTTCTTCACCAAGGAATTCTCGGTCGACATGGACCCGAACCAGAAGCTCGACCGCCGCTTCATCCTCGCCGTCGCGCTGCTCGCGCTGATGGCCGAAGCGCAGCGCGAAGACCGCAGCTAGACGCCGAGCTCGTCGCGGATCTCCGCGATCGCCTTGCCGGAGAACCGGTGGCGCACGTGCGCGACGTGGGCGAACGTGCGCGTCAGCATGCGATCGAGGTAGAGCGTGCCGTCGAGGTGATCGACCTCGTGCTGCAGGATGCGCGCGGGCCAGCCGGCCACCTGCCAGGTGACCGGCGCGCCGTGCTCGTCGAGCCCGGTGACCTCGACCTCGCGGTGGCGCTCGACCAGCGCGGCGAACCCGTCGACCGACAGGCAGCCCTCGAAGAACATCGCGCGCGCGTCGCCGATCGTGCGCAGCACCGGGTTGATGATCGTGCGCGCGGCGAACGCGACGCGCTCCTTCTCGCGGATCTCGAGCTCGCTCGCGGCGGTCAGGAAGTCCTCGCGCTCCTCGAGCACGATGACGCGCAGCGGGATGCCGATCTGCGGCGCGGCGAGCCCGACGCCCGGTGCCTCGCGCATCACGTCGAGCATCGCCGCGATCAGCCGCTGCACCTCGGGCGTCGCGATCTTTTCGGGCGCGAGCTCGTGGGCGCGCGCGCGCAACACCGCGGCTCCGGTCTGGACGATCGGCGGCAGCCGCGGCTTGGGTGGGGCTTCTGGTTCCACGCGCTCGGTCTTACCACTCGCCGCGGGTGTAGTCGCGATAGCGCCACGTGCGCCCGGTCTCGTGGTCGACCACGCTGTCGTCCGCCACGCGGATCGTGCGCCGCTTGTCGCCGCGCATCCCGCTGCCGACCTGCGCGCGCCGCGACTCCGCCCGCTCGCGCTGGCTCGCCGCCCGCGCCCGTGCCGCGAGCCGCGCGCGCAACGTCTCGAGCGCGACCGCACGATTCTCGTGCTGCGATCGCGTGCCCTGCGCCTTCACGATGAGGCCCGTCGGCGCGTGCCTCAGCTGGACCGCGCTGTCGGTCTTCTGCAGGTGCTGGCCACCCGAGCCGCTCGCGCGACACGCCGACCACTCGAGGTCGCGCGGGTCGATCGTCAGCTCGTTCGCCTCGGGCTCCGGCAGGACCGCGACCGTGATCGTGCTCGACTGGACTCGCCCGCGGCGCTCGGTCGGCGGCACGCGCTGCCAGCGATGACCGCCGGCCTCACCGGCGAACAGCTCGGCCGCGCCGTGCCCGGTCGCGCGGAACACGATGAGACCCGCGCGATCGTCGAGGACCTCGAGGCTAAAGCAACCTCCGGCCTCCGAGCCGCAGGTAGATCGCGAACTGATCCGCGACCAGCAACTTGGCATCCGCACCGCCCTCGGCCGCACGGATCTCGACGATGACAACAGACATGGCGGTAGCTGACATGACACTCACTCCTTCTCGATACTCGGCAATGACGTGGCGTTCCGACGACAACGGGTCGTCGGTCGCTAGGTCTCGCGGAGCAGAGTCAGAGGGCGCACGCGATCTAGATAGCAATCCGCCAGCGCGGCAGCAAGGACTACTTCTTGGGTCCGAGGCCGTACTTCTTCATCTTGTCGATCAAGGTGACGCGCGAGACGCCGAGTCGCCGCGCGGCTTCGGACTGGTTGCCGCTGGTCGCGTCGAGGGCGCGCGCGACGAGGCCGCGCTCGAACGCCTCGACCTGCTCCTTGAGCGATGGGCCGCCGCGCGCGTCGGGGCCGGGCTCGGTCTGATCCGGGTCGGCGGCGTGGAGGCCGGAGCCCGACGTACCGGCGTCGTGGTGCTCGGCGATCAGGCCCGTCGCGGCCTCGTAGTCGGCGAGGCCGACGACGCCGCCGGTCGACAGCGCGGCGAGGCGCGCGATCGTGTTCTCGAGCTGGCGCACGTTGCCTGGCCACTCGGCGCGGCACAGCGTCTCGACCAGCTCGGGCTCGAGCGTGACGGCTCCGAGGCCGAAGCGCTCGCCGTAGCGGCGGCCGAACTCCTCGGCGAGCGCCGGGATGTCGTCCTTGCGATCGCGCAGCGGGGGCACGACGAGCTCGACGACGGCGAGCCGGTAGTACAGATCCTCGCGGAACGTGCCGGCCTTGGCCTCGGCGGCGAGATCGCGGTTGGTCGACGCGACGACGCGGACGTCGACCTTCTCGATGCGGCCCGAGCCGACCGGCTGGATCTCGCCTTCCTGGAGCGCGCGGAGCAGCTTGGCCTGGATCGGCAGCGGCAGCTCGCCGACCTCGTCGAGGATCAGCGTGCCGCCGTTGGCCTGCGCGAAGAACCCGGGGCGCCCGGTCGTCGCGCCGGTGAACGCGCCGCGCACGTGGCCGAACAGCTCGGCATCGGCGAGCTCGGCGGGCAGGGCGGCGCAGTTGAACCGGAT
This sequence comes from Haliangiales bacterium, assembly GCA_038321315.1. GTDB lineage: Bacteria > Myxococcota_A > Polyangia > Haliangiales > Haliangiaceae > JABFXX01. Next base: position 12,089 of record JBBQEX010000033.1, read on the forward strand.
CAGGGGGTGCTTGCTGCGCGCTGACTGCGCGTGCAGGAGCTCGGCGACGAACTCCTTGCCGGTGCCGGTCTCGCCGCGCACGAGCACGGTGACGTCGCGCGAGGCGACGCGCCCGGTGGCCTCGAGCAACCGCCGCATCGGTCGCGACGCGCCGATGATCCGGCGCCCGAGCGTCTGCTCGGCGGTGAGCCGGCGATTGTCGACCCGGAGGCGCCGGGCTTCGAGCGCGCGCTCGATGACGAGGGCGACCTCGTCGATGTCGAACGGCTTGCTCAGGTAGTCGTAGGCGCCTTGCTTCATCGCCGCGACGGCGACGCGCTCGCTGCCGTGCGCGGTCAGGAGGATGACGGGCAAGGTCGTGTCGCGCTGCACGATGCGCCCCATGAGATCGAGGCCGTCCATGCCGGGCATCGCGAGATCGGTGAGGACCGCGTCGGCCTCGTCGAGCTTGCCGAGCGCCTCGTCACCCGAGCGCGCGGTCACCACGCGGTGGCCGCGGTCGGTGAGCACCTCCTTCAGCGTGAACAGGACCCCGGGTTCGTCGTCGACGAGAAGGACGGTGCTCACGGAGACCTCATGCGCGGGATTCGATCAGGGCGACGCGAAGATTCGGCGCCGACGGGCGCTGCGGGTCGCTGATCGGTTCGTGCGGCAGCGTGACGGTGGCGGTCGTGCCGGCACCGACGGCGCTCGTGTAGCGGAGCTGGCCGCCGTGCTGCGCGATCACGCCCTGCGCGAGCACGACGCCGAGGCCGGTGCCGTTCGGGCGCGTCGTGAAGAACGAGGTGCCGAGCCGCGCGAGATCCTCGGCGGAGATCCCGCGGCCGGTATCGCGGACCTCGAGCGTGATCGACTCGCGCGCGCTGCGCAGCTTGAGCTCGACGCGACCGCCCTTGGGCGTCGCCTCGATCGCGTTCGACACCAGGTTGATCAGCGCCTCCTTGAGCCGGCGCGGATCGCCCTTCGCCGGCGTGGCGCCGCCGTCGAGCGCGAGCATGACGCCGGCCTGCTCGCCGCGGCCGGCGAGGACGTCGAGCACGTCCTGCGCGACCGCCTTCAGATCGATCGCCTGCGGCTCGAGATCCTCGAGCGGGCGGCTGAACGACAGGTACTCGTTGAGGATGGTCTCCATCCGGCTGATCTCGGACGCGACGACGGACAGCCGCTCCTGCGTGCGCTCGCTCTCCGGCGTGCGCGCGACCAGCTGGCAGAGGCCCTTGATCGAGGCGAGCGGGTTCTTCAGCTCGTGGGCGACCTTGGCGCCGACGCCCTGGAGGCGCTGCATCGCGGCATCGAGCTCGTTGAGGCGCTCCTCGCGGAGGCACGCGACGCTCTCGCCGGTGCGGCTGGCGACCACGGTGAGCTTGCCGACCAGCATGTGGAGCATGAAGAGGTGCCAGCCGAGCCCGACGAACAGGAGGACGACGAACGGGGCATCGGGGAGCTGCGGGCCGACCACGCTGGTCGGCAGGCACAGCGTCGCGAGGATGAGGAGCGCGTTGGCGGCGGCCATCCAGCGCGACACCGCGTGGGGGCCGAAGAACAGGAGCGAGATGATCGAGGGGAGCAGCGTGCCGGGGATGAACGGCGAGTGCGCACCACCGGTGAGCGCGGCCGAGCTGACCACGAAGATCTGCGCGGTGACGTTCATCCAGATGAACGTGCTGTCGACCGTGCGGCCGCGGCGCACCGTCTGGCTGACCAGGACGCGGTGGGCGAGGGCGAACACGACGTACATCCCGGCCAGCGCGCACACCCGCCACGTCGCGTAACCGGCGGCGGCGACGATCGCGACGATCGTGGCCTGCACGCAGATGCCAAAGCCGATCATCTTCGAGGACGTGTTCGAAGACTCCTTGATGAAGAACTGGTCGCGGTTGCGCCGCCAGACTTCGGCCGCCGAGTTCGGCGTGGCTTCGACTCCGCCTTCGATCACACGTGGCGGAGTTGCGAGCGTCGTGCCAGCACCGACCACCACGTCCTCGATCGGTGCAGTCATGGGACAAACTGTACTAAATAGTCACGAAACGTGACCACCGATCGTCACGCGGGTGGTCTTTCAGCTGTACGGCCTTTCGACAGGCGCGGTGCAACACCATGCACCGTGGGCCTTCCAGACGTGGCACAGCCGATGCTTTGCTGCGCCACATCATGAAACTTCGCCATGTCTCTCTGGCGATCCTCGCCGGGGTCGTTCCCTCGGTGGCTCTCGCACAACCCGCTCCCAAGGCCGCTCCCAAGGCCGCGCCCGCACCGGTGGTGCAGGCACCGATCAATGACGAGCTCGCGGCGTTCGACAAGGATATCGACGCGCTGTTCGCCGCCGGTGGGCTCACCGCGGATCAGGCCGCGTCGCGGGCCGGAGCCGCGTCGCCGACCGTGCGGCGCCGGGCCGCCGAGGTCGAGGCCGCGATCGCGTCGGCCGAGAGCGCCGAGCTCGTTCAGGTCCCGCAGGTCACCGCCAAGCTCGCCGCGACCAAGCTGTCGTCGCTGCCCGCGCTCAACCTCGGCGGGTTCGCGCTCACGTTCCCATCGCATGACTATGTCGCGACCGGGACCATCTCGGTGCCGCTCTCCGATTACCTGCTGAAGTTCCCCAAGCTGATCGACGCCGCCAAGCTCGGCACCGAGACCGCGAGGTTGTCGCGGCGCTCGAGCGAGATCACCGCCGGTCAGGACGCGCGCCTCGCGTACTACGAGCTGGTCCGCGCGCGGCTCCAGGTGCTCGTCGCGCAGCGCTCGCTCGCGCAGGTCCAGGCCACGCTCGGTCAGGTCCAGGCGCTCGCCGATAACCAGCGGCTGTCGAAGGCCGATCTCATGCGCGTGCAGTCGCAGGAGGCGCAAGCCGAGCAGGTCGTCGATCAGCTGCAGAACCTCGCCGATCTGCGCGAGGAGCAGCTGCGCCTGCTGATCGGGGCCGGCCCCGAGGACAAGCTCGCGCTCGGCGAGGACGTCCGCCCCGACATCACGGCCGCGCAGGCCGGCACGCTCGATCAGATGATGGGCACCGCGAAGGAGCAACGGCTCGAGTTCAAGGTGCTCGACAAAGGCATCGCCGCGAAGGAGAAGCAGCGCGCGTCGGAGAAGGCGAACGAGCTGCCGCGGCTCTCGGCGTTCGCGACCGGCGACTACGAGAATCCGAACCCGCGCGTGTTCCCCTCGGAGGACAAGTTCAAGTTCACGTGGGCGGCCGGCGTGCAGCTGACCTGGGCGCTGAACGACGCGCTGGTCTCGCGCACGACCGATCGCCGGTTGCTCGCCGAGACCGACGAGCTGCGCGCCGATCGCGAGAACCTCGAGCGCGGCACCCGCATCGAAGTGCTCGCCGCACAGCAGGCCGTCGCGCTCGCGCAGCACGCGCTCAAGACGACCGCGAAGGGACTCGCCGCCGCGCAGGAGAGCTATCGCGTCCGCCGCGAGCTGCTCGCCGCGGAGCGCGCGACCGCGGTCGATCTGGTCGACACCGAGACCGATCTGACGCGCGCTCGGATCGCGTCGCTCAACGCCCGCGTCGACCTCCGCGTCGCGGTCGCGCAGCTGTCGCACGCGCTCGGAAACGACACCAAGTAGCCGACACCTGTCGGGAACACGTACAGCGCCGCGCGCGCTAACTGCGGTGTTCCCGTCGAAGCTTCTGGCAAATTCTATGCATTGCCGCTCGCCACCATGCGAGCCGTCCGCACGCTCCTCCCTGTCCTCCTCGTCGTCGTGACCGCCTGCAAGAAGTCCGGGGGCGATGCGACCCAGGCCTCCAAGGCCCCCGCCGCTCCTCCAGTGAAGGTCGCGACGTTCATCGCGACCGAGGCCCTCACCCCCGAGGTGCTGACGCTGACCGGCACGGTCACCGCCGACCAGCGCTCCGAGGTCACGGCCGACATCCAGGGCAAGGTGATCTCGGTGATGGTCGAGCGCGGCCAGCGCGTGAAGATGGGTGCCGCGGTCGTCCAGCTCGACGTCCGCAACGCGTCGCTGTCGGCGCGCGAGGCCCAGGCGAACCTCGAAGGTGCCCGCGCCCAGCGAGCGCTCGCCGAGTCCGAGTGCGCGCGCGCCAAGGCGCTGCTCGACAAGGGCGCGATCACGCGCAGCGAGTTCGATCGGCAGAACACCGAGTGCACCGCGACGCTCCAGCAGGTCAACGCCGCCGAGGCCCGCACCGCGATGATCTCGAAGAGCGTGTCCGACGGCCTCGTCCGCGCGCCGTTCGACGGCATGATCGCCGAGAAGAGCGTGTCCCCCGGCGAGTGGGTCGCGCCGGGTCGCGCGCTGTTCACGCTCGTCAAGGATGACCCGTTGCGCATCGAGCTCTCGGTTCCCGAGGTCGCGGTCGGCGCGATCCAGAAGGGCGAGATCGTGAAGCTCTCCGCGGTCGCGCGCCCCGGCTTCGAGTGGAGCGCGTCGGTCACCCGGATCGGCGCCGAGATCGGGCGCACGCGCGCGTTGATCGTCGAGGCGACGATCGATCCCAAGTCGATGGTGCCGATCACCTCGCTCGAGGCGATGCAGGCCGCCGCTGCCCAGCAGACTCCGCCCACCGCGGGGTCGGGCTCGGGCTCGGCGGCAACGCCCAAGCCGGCTGACCCGCCTCAGCCGACCAACGAAGCGCAGCTCGTGCCGGGCATGTTCGCCGAGGCACGCGTGATGATCGGCCAGCACCTGCATCCGGTGTTGCCGCAGACGGCGGTCGCCAAGCGCGGCAAGACGTGGCACGCGTTCGTCTCGATCAAGGGCGAGCTCGAGGATCGCATCGTCCAGATCGGCCCGACCCCGGCGCCCGGCAAGGTCTCGATCCTGCTCGGCATCAACGCCGGCGACAAGGTCGTCGAGACCGTCACCGAGCAGACCGTCGATGGTCTGAAGGTCGTGGAGTAAGTCATGCAGTGGCTCGCAGCCGTCTGCGTGCGTCGCCCGGTGTTCGCGCTCGTCCTCATCTTCACGTTGGTCGTCGTCGGTCTCGTCGGCTACAAGACGCTCGGCGTCGACAAGTTCCCCAAGGTCGACTTCCCCCTCATCACGATCGTCACGCCGTACCCCGGCGCGTCGCCGTCGGCGGTCGAGACCGACGTCACCGACAAGGTCGAAGAGGCGGTCAACACGGTCAACGGCCTCGAGACGCTGTCGTCGGTATCGACCGAGGGCGTCTCGCTCGTGATCGCGCAGTTCGACCTCGAGATCGATCCCGACAAGGCGAGCAACGACATCAACCAGCACCTCGCCGGCGTGCTCCGCGATCTGCCGCCGGGGCTGCGCCCCGAGGTCAAGAAGGCGGATCCCGACGCCGCGCCGATCATCGTGCTGTCGGTCAAGGGTCCCAAGGGCACGCCGACGCGCGAGCTCACCCGCGTCGCCGACAAGACCGTGAAGAGCCGCCTCGAGCGCCTGAAGGGCGTCGGGCAGGCGGTCGTGATCGGCGGCCAGGATCGCCAGATCAACGTCACGCTCGATCCGATCCGCATGGCGTCGACCGGCGTGTCGGCGCTCGAGATCACCCACGCGATCACGGCCGGCAACGTCAACACGCCGGGTGGGCGCATCGAGCAGGGGCCGGTCAACAACACGCTTCGCATCGAGGGCCGTGCCATCCAGGCCGACCAGATCGGCGACATCCCGATCCGTCAGATCGGCAACCACGCGGTGCTCGTGCGCGACGTCGCCACGATCGTCGACTCCGAGGAGGACGCCGACAGCAGCGCGACGCGCAACGGCGAGAAGGCGATCGCGCTGATGGTGCGCAAGCAGTCGGGCACCAACACGGTGGCCGTGGTCGACGCGGTGAAGCTGGGTGTCGCCGAGATGGCCTCGAGCCTGCCGCCCGGCTACTCGGTCGACATCGTCCGCGACAACTCGCTGCAGATCCGCACGTCGGCCGATCAGGTCCTCGAGCACCTCGTGCTCGGCGCCGGCCTCGCCGCGCTCGTCGTCTTGCTGTTCCTCGGCTCGCTGCGCTCGACCATCATCGCGGCGGTCTCGATCATCTCGACGTTCGCCCTCATGAAGCTCGCCGGCTTCACGCTCAACCTGATGACCCTGCTCGCGCTCGCGCTCGCGGTCGGCATCGTGATCGACGACGCCATCGTGGTGCTCGAGAACATCTACCGCGCGATCGACGAGAAGAAGATGCTGCCGTTTCCGGCCGCGATCCACGCGACCAAGGAGATCGGGCTCGCCGTGCTCGCGACCACGCTCTCGCTGATGGCCGTCTTCCTCCCGGTCGCGTTCATGAGCGGCATCGTCGGCCGGTTCCTCTACAGCTTCGGCCTCACGATGGCGTTCGCGATCTTCATCTCGATGGTCGTGGCGTTCTCGTTGACCCCGATGATGGCGGCGCGGCTCCTGCCGCCGCCACCCGCGCCGGGCGAGGAGCGCCGCCGCTCGATCCTCGAGAGGATCAGCGACTTCATCTACCGGCCGATCGAGCGGCTCTACACCAGCGTGCTCGGGTTCTGCCTGCGCCACCGCTGGGTCGTCGGCATCGCGATCATCGGCTCGTGCCTGTCGACCGGTCCGATCGCCAAGAAGGTCGGCGGCGGGTTCCTGCCGCAGAACGACGAGGCCCAGTTCGAGATCTACCTGCAGACGCCCGAGGGCACGACGCTCGAGGCCACGACGCTGATCGGCGACCGCCTCGCGCGCAAGATCCGCGAGGTCCCCGAGGTCGAGAGCACGCTGGTCTCGGTCGCCGATAGCGACACGCGCACCGCGAACATCGGCCACATCTACGTCCACCTGGTCGACCCGATCCTGCGCGAGAAGAACCAGGACCTCGTGATGGAGCAGGTCCGAAAGGACGTGCTCAGCCACGTGCCCGCGGGTACGCGCGTCGCCGCGCAGCTGATCAACGACTTCTCGGTCGGCACCCAGAACGCGATGATCATGTACATGATCAGCGGTCCGGACCTCGACAAGCTCGAGCGCTACGGCAAGACCGCGTTCGACAAGATCAAGAAGATTCCGGGCGTCGCCGATGCGGACACCAGCCTCGTCGATCCGTTGAACGAGACCACGGTCGCGCCCGACCTCGATCGCGCGGCTGCCCTCGGCGTCGACCCGGCCGACATCACGAACACGCTCGGCGTCCTGGTCGGCGGCGTGACCGCGTCACAGTTCGAGGATCGCGGCGACGAGTACCCCGTGTACCTGCGGGCCGCGGAGCGGTTTCGCGATGACCCATCGGCGCTCGCGCTGATCGCGGTGCCGAGCAAGACGCTCGGCCAGGTCCCGCTGTCCGACGTCATCACGCACTCGGCGACCAAGGCGACCGCGAAGATCACCCGCACGAACCGGGCGCGGTCGGTGACGCTCAGCTGCAACGTGTCGCCGGGCTTCGATCAGTCGGGCATCGCGAACCAGGTCGAGACGATCATGAAGGAGCTCGACATGCCCGGTGGCTACACGTACGAGCCGTTCGGTCAGAGCAAGGAGATGAAGAAGCTCGGGCCCGCGTTCGCCTTCGCGATCCTGATGGCCTTCATGTTCATGTACCTCGTCCTCGCCGCGCAGTTCGAGTCGTGGCTGTACCCGGTCGTCATCATGGTCGCGCTGCCGCTCACGGTGCCGTACGCGATGCTGTCGTTGCTCATCACCGGCGGCAACCTGAACATCTTCTCGATGCTCGGCCTGCTCGTGCTGTTCGGCATGGTGAAGAAGAACGCCATCCTCCAGGTCGACCACGCGAACGGCCTGCGTCGTCAGGGGCTGCCGCGCAACAAGGCGGTGCTCGCCGCGAGCCGCGATCGCCTGCGACCGATCCTGATGACGACGTTCGCGTTCGTCGCCGGCATGATGCCGCTCATCACCAGCAAGGGCGTCGGCTCGGGGTTCTCGAAGTCGATGGCGAGCATCGTCGTCGGCGGCCAGACCATGTCGCTCGTGCTGACGCTGATCGCGATCCCGGTGATCTACACCTGGTTCGACGACGTCGCGCGCTTCGGTCGCTGGATCTGGCGCAAGTTGTTCGGTGAGGCCGTCGAGCGCGGTCAAGCGGAGGTCGGCGTGATCGATCTGTACGCCGCTGACAAACGCGCGACGGAAGCGAGCGGAGCGAGCGCTGCGAGCGCGGTGAGCGAACCGGACACCGCACCGACGCCGTAACTCGACTGCGCTCCGGAGCGGAGACGATCATGCGACGACTTTGCGCCGCATGATCGTTCCCATCACGTGCGGGCTTTGGTATGACGCCACTCCCTCGCTCGTGACCATGTCCAAGACGACACGTACGACGAAAGACAAAGCAGTGCGCGACCTCCGGGCGCTGCTCAATGTCCCCCAGCACGACCTCCAGGCGCAGCTGGCGAGTCGGCTCGAGCGGCTGGGCTTTCCGGCGCTCCGCCCGGCTCACGTCCAGGTGCTGTCCGCGATCGGAACGTCCGTTCCACCGGACGCTGGTGTCCGGCTTTCGGACCTCGTGACCGCGCTGTCGCTGCCCAAGCAGACGGTCGGCGACCTGATCGACGAGCTCGAGCAGATGCGCATGGTCGAGCGGTTCCAGGATCCCGACCACGGCGTGATCAAGCGCGTCCGCCTCGGCCCCAAGGGCAAGGTCTGGGCGGCCGAGGTCAAGCGCGTGTCCGCCGCCACCGAGGCGCGCTGGGCCACGCAGCTCGGGACCAAGAAGATGAAGTCACTCCGCGCGCTCCTCGAGGAGCTCGCGACGACCGTGGAGACCGTTCCGGTGGTCTCCGACGGCGCGGCTAGAAGAAAGTATAGATAAGCGACGCCTTCATGATGGTGTCGACGGCCGCCGCCTCGGGGACGTAGCCGGCCGCGAACATCACGCCCTTGATCGACAGCGGAGCGGGGCGATTATCGAAGTGGATATCGATCGTCGTCGAGACCGCGAGGTTCTTGCCGATCTTGGCGCTGACGCCAACGTGGCCGTTCACGCGGGTGTCGCGGAATGCGCCGCCGGTGACCTCCTTGCCGTTCTCGTCGGTGGTCGCCAGGTTCTCGCGGTTGAGGTTGGACAGCACCTCGACCGAGGTGTCGAGATCGGTGCCCTCGGTCATCGTGGCCTTTAGCCCCAAAAACGCGCGCAGCGAGTGGATCGAGTTGCCGGTCCCGCTGACCAGCTCCTGGCGCGAGAAGTCGTAGCCGAACTCGCCGACCGCCTCGGTCGTCTTGGACTTGTAGAGCTGGCGGCTGTAGCCGAACTGACCGCCGTAGACCGCCTTCTTGCCGGCGGGCACATCGCGTGCGCCGACCGCGGCGATGAACAGCGAGTTGGCCTCGGTGAGGTAGCGGTCGTAGCGCAGCTTGCCGGCGAACGTCTCGGCGGTGACCGAGTCGATCGACGTGATCTCGCCGGCGTTATCGACCACACCGTTGCCGTTCTTGTCGTCGAGCGCGCGGATGCTCGACTGCGCGAACGCGGCGGCACCCTCGATCGAGAACTTGTTGTCGTTGCTCTTGCGCGAGGCCTTCAGGCCGCCGGTGGCGGTCGTGGTCTCCGAGTTGCCCGTCGTGAAGATGACGCCGGCTTCGGCGGCGGCCTTCCACTCGACCACCTTCACGTCCTTGACGTCCGCCGCCTTGCCGTACTCGAACTTGGGATCGTCCGCGTGCGCGAACCCGGCGAGCGCTGCTGCGAGCGCCACACCGATCATTAGACTCTTCATAAGGCTCTCTACCCCGTGCGTGGAATTGCGCGGAGACGATAGCCGAAGCGATGCCGCGATTCGATGAGATCGCCGATCTCTGACTTGATCAAGGCGCGTCGCACCCGTCGCACGAGCTGCTTGACGTGGTTCTCGCTCGGTTCGCGCGTGTCCCACGACAGGTCGACGATCAGTTCGGACGATCTCACGAAGCCGCGGACGAGCTCGGGCTGGTGCTCCTCGGAGGCCATCCGCCGGATCATCAGCGCCATCAGCTCGAACTGCGTCGTGGTCAGCTGGACCTGCTTGCCGTCGACCTCGATGAGGCCGCCGCCGCCGCCGGTCGGCTCGTGGAGGCGGAACGTCATCGCCGGGAGGCCGACGTCGGTGGTCTCCTCGTCGGCGGGTGCCGCGCCGCGCACCGGAAGTTTCCGATCCTCGGGGCGCATCGTCCAGGTCGCGGTGCGGCCGACCTGCGGGGTCGGCAGCGCCGAGACGTCGGCGACGAAGTAGAACGCGATGTGACCGAAGCGGATCCGGTCGCCATCGTGGAGCTCGACCGGCGCCTCGAGCAGCTTGTCATCGAGCCACGTGCCGTTCGCCGATCCGAGGTCGCGCAGCGTCCAGGTCGCGCCGGTGTGCACGAGCTCGGCGTGGTTTCGCGACACGCTGGCCTCGAGGATCGCGATGCCCGCGCCCTCGACCTGGCGACCGATCGAGACCTTGTCGTCGAGCCGGAACGGTCGACCCCACGGATCGACGAGCGCCGCGTTGCTCGGTTGGACCTGCGTCCCCTGCAACTGTTCGTGCGTGATCTTGATCGGGCTCGACAGCTCGTCCCGGCACTCCTCGCACAGCACGCCGACCTCCGCACCCCGTTGGCGGCAGACCGGACACATCGGTGTCATGGCCCGATCCTATCACCACCCGCGGTCGCGTCGCCTGAACTGGTCGCTACTCCCAGGCCAGGTAGCTGTCGCCCTGGACCGGCTCGAGGGCGCGCTCGGGGGTGACCGCGAAGCGGAACGGGAACGAACGCGCGGCGATGCCGTCGGTGGCCGCGGTCATGACCTGGAAGTGCAGGTGCGGCGTCGACGAGTACCCGGTGTTGCCCGACAGCGCGAGGTCCTGGCCGCGCTCGACGCGCTGGCCGGGCGCGACGAGCACACCGCTCGGTGCCAGGTGCATGTACTCGCCGAGCGTGCCGTCGTCGTGGAGCACGAGCACGAAGTTGACGCGCGTGTAGTCGAGGAACTCGGCGGTCGTGCCCGAGCCCAGCGCGCTCGCGTTGGTCGCCACCACGACGCCGGGTCGCGACGCGACGACCTGGGTCGCGACCGGGCAGTTGAAGTCGACCGCGAACTCGTTCGAGCCGCGGTGCGAGAACGCGCCGTGAAAGCCCTGGAGCACCGCGAACGCCAGGCCGCGCTTGTAGGGCAGGCGATAGCCGTACGGCTGCGCGCGCGACCGCGGATCGCCGAACCGCGCGCGGAACCCGAGGTTGCGACGGTAGGGCTGCGATGGATCGATCACGGTCAGCTCGCCGAGCACCTTGGCCGGGCCCTTGCCGAGTGGCGCGCTCGCCGGCGGCAACACGACGACGCCCGAGGTCGCCGAGATCGGGGACACGTTGTCGAGGTCGCTCAGCGTGAACGCGATCGTGACCGGCACCGCGTAGCGATTGCGTGCGATCTGGACGACGTGATCGCCTTCGCGCCGGAGCTCGAACTCGAGCTTGCCGCCCTCGAACTGGAAGTCGACCTGCGTCGAGTCGATCTGGCCGAACGTCTCCGGATCGATCTGCCGCGAGGGTGGGCGCGCCGGCGCCGAGCCCTGATCGGGCTGGTACTCGGGGTACGTCGGATAGTCCGGGCCGGTGGTCGGCGGTGGCGCGCACCCGATCGCGATGGTGATCGCGAACAACCAGAGCGGGCGCACGTCGGTTAGCTTACCTCATGCCCGCGACCAAGCGGCTCGAAGCCCTGATCGCGATCGGGAAGCTGCTCGCGCCCAAGGCGAAGCGCCTCGAGACCGGCGTCACGTGGCTCGAGATGATCGAGGCGCTCGAGGGCGCGCGTGCGCTGGTCGCGCTCGACTGGAAGACCGCGGCCGAGGACGTCGCGGTCGGCTCGAGGAGCTCGGCGTCCCCCGGCGCGCGACGAGGTGGCTGCGCGCGATCGACGAGGACGACGACGATCGCTCGACCGAGGAGCTACTCGAGGCCTGCGGGGCGCGCCTCGCGATCGACACCGGCTTGCAACTCGTCGAGCTCGACACCGACGGCGACGAGTTCTGCCTGGCCGTCGTCCCGGTGGGGCGGTTGAAGGCGCTCGTCGCGCGCGCCAGGGCCGCGGGCGGTCGCGTGCGCGCGTTCACCGGCAAGCGCGTCGCGCCGCCGCCGAAGCCGAAGCCCGCACCGAAGCCACCGGTGCGCGACTGGACGTTCTACGCGCGCGACCACGAGTCGTGGGCGGTGCTCGCGCACGGGCGTGGCTACGACGTCGAGTACGTCGCCGCGCCGCGCGTGAAGTGGCACGCATTCCACACGTTCGCCGACGCCAGGCTCGCCGCCGCGGCGATGCGGGCGATGATCGCGGGCTGGAAGGCCGACGGGTTTGCCAGGATCTCGCGCGCCGCGTACGACCTGCGCCCGCGCACCGGCACCGCGTACATCGGCTGGCGCGCGCCGTTCCCGAGATCCGGCGAGTACTTCCTGACCAACAAGCGCTTCGTGACCTACTTCGCGCTCGACGGCACGACGCTGTGGATGACCGGCGGCGACAGCCGGAAGCGCAGCTTCGCCGAGAGCCAGCGGTTCGATCACTTCGCCGATGTCGCGAGCGCCGCGGCCGCCGCCGAGCGCGAGCGTCAGAGGTGGCACAAGCCGACGTCGCGCGCCGAGGTCGTCAAGCTCTATGCTAGTTCGCGACCTGGCCGGGCGTCACGCCGACCTCGCTGAGCTTGTCCTTGTCGGTGTCGAGCTCGAAGCTCGTGACGTCGAGGCCGGGCGCGCCGATCGCCGAGACCTTCGCGGTCAGCGTGCCGCTCGGCAGCGCGAAGAAGTCCGGGATATCGACGGTGCCGACGGTCGGATCGAGCAGCGTGATGCCGAGCACCTGCGTGGTCGCGCTCGAGTCGAGCTCGATGCTCGTGAGGGTCGCGCCGCTCACCGGCGTCCACGCGGCGTGGGTGCGCGAGATGCTGACGTTGGTCGGCGGGTTGATCCACGTGCCGGCCGACAGCGCCGAGGACGTCTGCTTCCTGCGCAAGACGACGCTCTGGGTCGGCGGGTCGCCGCCGTTGCCGGCGATGCCCGACAGGCGATACCCGGTCGCGCCGACCGCGGCGAGCTTCGGCACCTTGATCGAGGTCATCGTCGCCGACACGGCCTGGCCGATCTGGTAGAGCCCGTCGGCGGTCTCGATGCCGACGATGCCGACCATCGTGGTCAGCCCCGACGGCGGCGTGCCGAAGTCGACGGTCTCGGTCGCGAGGTTGTCGGTCGACACGACGTCGAGCGTGACGCCCGACATCGTCGCGCCCGCTGACACCGTGATGCCGTTCTTGGACGCGTAGCCGACGATCTCGAACGTGTCGTCGGTCTGGGTCGTCGTGCCGTGCGTGTCGTAGTCGATGATCAGCGCGAGCAGGCCGATCGTGCCGGTGCGCGTCGTCACGCTGAACGTGCACGGATCGGCGCTGCAGATGTTCATCTTGCCGGCGGTCGCGATGTTGTTGGCGGCGTTGCCGAGCTCGTCGGACTGCAGGTAGGTCACGATCGCGGCGCGGGTGTGAGTGACCGGGACGGTCGCGAAGCTCGGGATCGATCCGCTGATCGTGGCGGTCGCCGGGACCGCCTCGGTCGGGGGCTTGAGATCGAACGTCATGTTCGCGCCGTTGGCGTCGACCCACATCTCGCTGCGGTAGCCCTCGGCCTTCACGAGCACGGTCTGCGGACCCTTCACGCCCTTGATGACGACGAGGCCGTCGGCGTCGGTGGTGCCGGCGACCGCGCCCACCATGACGTCGGCGTTGGGGATCCCGGCCCGGGTGGCGTCGTCGATCACGTAGATATTTGCGACACCGTCGATCGGACCGTCGCCGATTCCACCACCACTTTTGACCATCGGGGCGACCGGGGTCGCTCCATCGTCGCTGCAGGCTGCGATTGCGGAGGTCGCGAGGCAAATCACAATAGGTAGGCGCATGACTCGATCGTATGCGAACGGCGTTCCCGGATGAACTTGACTCCCAGGCGCCCTCGCTTACCTTCGACGCTGATGTCGGACACCGATCGCAGCTGGACGGTCGCGCCGACCCTGCTCGCGTTCGTCGGGTTCGCCGTGGTCGGCATCGCGCTGCTCGATGGCAACCTCGACGCGGTCGCCCAGCAGCTGACCACGAAGCACGCCGCGGCCGCGCCGGCGATCGTCGCCAAGCCCGCCACGGTCGCCGAGGCCGACGACGGCGAGGATGCGCCGGCGGGCGAGAAGGGCCTGCCACCACCCACGCCGGGCTCGGGGAGTGCGGGCGATCGCGGCAAGCTCGGCCCCCTCGAGGACACCTGCCTCGACGGCACGCCGGCCGCGTGCAAGCGGTGGGCGCTCGACGGGTTCTACGCCGCGCTCGCGAAGCAGAAGGCCGGCAAGCTCGGGCGCGCGGTCCGCGTGTCCTGGTTCGGCGACTCGGTCGTCGCGACCGACGCGATTCCCGGCCGGCTCCGGACGCGCATGCAGACCGATCTCGGCGACGGCGGCCCGGGCTTTGTGTGGCTCGCGGCGCCGCACCGCTTCGTCGGGCACGAGGCGATCACGCGCAGCAACACCGGCGACTGGCAGCCGCACGCGATCTCGACGATCCAGGTCGCCGACGGGCTGTACGGTCCGGGCGGCAGCTCGGTCGAGACCCGCGACGGCACCGCGACGGTCAAGCTCGTGGCCGGCAAGGTCTCGCTCGTCGAGCTGTACTACCTGGCGCAACCGCACGGCGGCATCGCGACGATCACCGCCGACGGCAAGCCGGTCACCAGGGCCGAGACCAGCGGCGACACCAAGCAGCCGGGCTGGGCCGCGGCGACGATCGAGGGCGGTGCGGGGAGCGTGAAGGTCGAGACCGCCGGGCGCGTCCGCATGTTCGGCCTGACGCTCGAGAACCCGACCGGCGCGGTCGTCGACAACCTCGGCATCGTCAGCGTCAACGTGAAGAGCTTCGCGAACCATGACGTGCCGCACTGGACCGCCGAGCTCGCGCACCGGAACGCCGATCTCGTGATCGTCATGATCGGCGCGAACGAGGCGCAGTGGCTCGGGCCCGCTGATCAGGACACCAAGGCGTACGCCGCGAACTACGGCAAGTTGCTCGCGCCGATCCGGCGCGAGGGCAGCGCGTGTCTCGTCGTGTCGCCGACCGATCAGGCGGAGGCCAAGGACGGCGCGTATCCGTCGCGCCCGGTGATGCCGGTCCTGGTCGCCGCGCAGCGGACCGCGGCGGCCGCGCTCGGCTGCGGGTTCTTCTCGACCTACGACTGGATGGGCGGCAAGGGCTCGGCCGCGACCTGGTTCGCCAAGGGCTATGTCGGCTCGGACTTCCAGCACCTGTCGAAGAAGGGCGCCAACAAGATGGCCGACGCCGTCTACGACACCCTGATGGCCGCGTACGCGAGGTCCGGTGCTCACTAAGCTGTGCGCGACGCTCGCGATCTTCCTGCTCGGCTGCTCGAGCGGTTGCGATGGCGAGCGCGCGAAGCGGAGCGCGACGCCACGCCCAGGCTCGGCCGCGACCGCCGACGGTGGCGTCGCGACCGTCGCCGGGATCCCGGTCGACGCGGGCGCGCCGGGCTCGACGTTGCATGGCTTCCTCGACGTCCCGCCGGGCAGCCTCGACCAGCTCTCGAGCGCGCTCGCGGCCGACGAGCGCGGCGATCCGACCGGGCGCGTGCTGATCTCGATCTTTGGCGACTCGCACACCGCGGGTGACTCGCTGACCGGCCGGCTGCGCATCACGCTGCAGTCGCGCTTCGGCGATGCCGGCCGCGGCTTCGTCGCCACCGGCAAGCCGCCGACGCGGCACTACTACCAGCGCGACGTCAGGTACGGCACGACCGGCACGTGGCGCGCGATGGTCGGCGGCCACAAGAGCGACAGCGAGCCGTTCGGCATGGCCGGGCTGCGCGTCACCGGCGAGCGCAAGGGCGGCCAGCTCTGGGTCGAGACCTGTCCCGAGTGTCCGACCGGGCAGAAGACCGCCGCGTTCGAGCTCTACTACTACAGCTCGCCAGCATCGGGGATCCTGCGCTACCGCGTCGACAACGGCGCGTGGGACGAGCTCAAGACCAGGACGGCCGCGATCGAGCCACCGCACCCGGTGCGCCTCGTCATCCCGGTCAAGGACGGGCCGCACAAGCTGACGCTCGAGCACGGCGGCGGCGGCGTGCTCGACCTGTTCGGCGTCGCGCTCGAGCGCATGCAGCCCGGGATCGTGATCGACTCGCTCGGCGTCGTCGGGCGCCGGCTCGGCAGCCTGCGCTCGTGGGACTGGGCGGTGATCGGCGAGCAGCTGTCGACCCGCGATCCGCGGCTCGTCGTCCTCCAGTACGGCACCAACGAGGCCGACGATCCGGATCTCGATCTGGAGGCGATGGCGAAATACTTCGACGAGACGATCCTGCGGATCCGTGCCGCGGCGCCGACGGCGTCCATCCTGATCCTCGGGCCGCCCGACATGGGCGTGCGCGAGGCCGGCAAGGCCTGCGACAAGATGAAGGTGAAGCCCGACGCGCCCCCGATCCCCGAGTGTCAGTGGCGCACCCCGAACGTGCTCGGCGAGATCATCGCGGTCGAGCACGCCGCGGCGCTGCGCGACCACGTCGCGTTCTTCGATACGTTCGCCGCGATGGGCGGCGCCGATCGCATGCATGGCTGGGTGATCGCGGAGCCCAAGGTCGCCTACAAGGACCACGTGCACCTGTCCGACATCGGCTATGGCATGTGGGCCGATGCGCTCGGCAACGCGCTGCTCGACGAGTACGCGCGCTACCGCGAGCACGCGCACCTCGCGCCGAGCAAGCTCGCCACGCCGATCCAGCCCGGTCCGCATGTCGTGTTGCCGATTCCGTCGCCCGGCGCGCCGCCTCCCGCTCCGTAGATGCTGTTCTCGTCGCCCGATTACCCGATCTTCCTGATCGCGGTCTTCTTCCTCTACGGACTCGCGCGCTGGGGTGGGACGCAGTTCGCGTGGGCGCGCTACGCGATCATGCTGCTGCTCGGTGACCTCGTGTTCCTCCTGGTCTCCAAGGATCCGGGGACGCTGTGGGATCCGCTCGGCGGCTCCTTGTATCGCCTGATCGCGCACGGCGCGTGGTCGCCGGAGCTCGTCTGGCACTGGGCGATCGGCGCCGGCGTCGCGCTCGGCGCCGGGATGATCGGGCGCACCTACGGTGCGTGGATCGTGTCGCCGCGCGGCCAGGCGATCATCGGCGTGTCGATCGTCGCGATCCTGGTCGCGATCGGCACGACCGTCGGCGTCGCGTACCACGCCGGCACGCTCGACGACGTCACCGCGGTGATCGTCGCCCACGGGCACCTCGCGGTGCTGTTCGTGCTCGGCGTCGGCCTCGGCGCGTCGAGCCAGGCGGAGTCGCGGCCGCTCGGGCGCGTCATCATCCTGTTCGTCGCGTCGAGCCTGTTCTATCACGCGTGGGCGGCGGCGATGCCGGGGCCGTATCGCTACCTCCTCGCGCTCCTGCTCGGCACGATCGTCCTCGATTACTACCTCGGCCTCTGGATCGAGGCCGCCCAGGATCAGACCCGGCGCCGGATGCTCGT
The DNA here is from genome assembly GCA_038321315.1 of Haliangiales bacterium. Classification (GTDB taxonomy): domain Bacteria; phylum Myxococcota_A; class Polyangia; order Haliangiales; family Haliangiaceae; genus JABFXX01. The sequence goes on from JBBQEX010000033.1 coordinate 29,502, forward strand.
CGCGGTCAGCCTGGTGTCGAACCTCGGCATCCTGGTGTTCTTCAAGTACGCCGACTTCTTCGTCCACGACGTGCTGCGGATCGGCGGCGCGCGGATGAACTTGATCCTGCCCGCCGGCATCTCGTTCCACACGTTCCAGTCGCTGTCCTACACGATCGATGTCTACCGCCGGCAGCTCAAGCCCACGCGCTCGGTGATCCAGTTCGCCACGTTCGTCCTGTTCTTCCCGCAGCTCGTCGCCGGCCCGATCGTGCGCGCCCAGGATCTCCTGCCGCAGCTCGCCGAGCTGCCGCGGTTCGAGCTCGAGGCCGCGACGGGCGCGCTCTACCGGATCGTCGTCGGGCTGTTCAAGAAGATCACGCTGGCCGACACGCTCGCGCTGTCGATCGTCGACCGCGTGTTCGAGGCGCCCGAGCGGTTCTCGGCGGTCGAGGTCATCGCCGGCGTGTACGCGTACGCGCTCCAGATCTACCTCGACTTCTCGGCGTACTCCGACATCGCGATCGGCTCGGCGCAGGTCCTGGGCTTCACGCTGCCGGAGAACTTCCGGACCCCGTATCGCTCGGCGAACCTCCAGGAGTTCTGGCGGCGCTGGCACATCTCGCTGTCGACCTGGCTGCGCGACTACCTCTACATCACGCTCGGCGGCAGCCACGGCGCGCCGTGGCGGACCTACCTCAACCTGTCGCTGACGATGTTGCTCGGCGGCCTGTGGCACGGCGCGAGCTGGGCGTTCATCGTGTGGGGCGGGCTGCACGGCTTTGGCCTCGCGATCACGCGCTACTTCCAGCGCGCCGATCCGCGCGCGATCCGATCGATGTTCATGTTCTGTGCGTCGGTCGCGGCGGGCGGCGTCGTGCTGCTCGCGTCGAGCGCGCTCGGCGATGCCGGGACATGGCCGCGCCTGGTGCTCGGCTGGATCACGATCACGCCGCTGTGGGCGGTCGCGACCGCGTGGCTCGGCGCCGATCCACCGCGCACCGCGCCCGACGACGGCCTGCCGCCGGTCACCACGCACGTCGCCGAGACGCTCCGCTATCTGATGTGCGCGAGCGGCGTCGCGTTCCTCGGCGCGCTCCAGTGGGGCGCGACGTGGACGTGGATCCCGCTGATCGTCGCGACCTGGCTGCTCGGCGCGGCTGCCGATCAGGCCGCGACCGGCGTCGGCGGCTTCGCGATGATCGAGAAGCTGCGCTGGATCTCGTTCCGCGCGATCGCGATCGTCCTTACGTTCCAGTACGTCTGCCTCGCGTGGATCTTCTTTCGCGCGCCGACGTTCGACGTCGCGCTCGCCGTGCTCCGCCAGATCGGCAAGGGCGAGACCGACACCGCCAACCTCGTCCCGATCGTGACGCTCGCGCTCGCGGCGGGCTTCGCGTTCCACTTCTTCGCCGACGGCAGCTTCGCGTGGCTGCGCGAGCGCTTCGTACGCCTGCCGTGGTCGGCGCGGGGCCTCGTACTCGCGGTCGCCGCGCTCGTGCTGCGCGAGCTCGCCCACCACGCGATCGTGCCGTTCATCTACTTCCAGTTCTGAGCGATCGGATCAGATCAGGTCGGGGCGGTTCGGCGCGATCCAGCCGGCCAGCGTGGCGGACAGGCCGAGGACGAGCTCGGGCGCCCGGCGCGCGGCGCTGGCGAACGTCGCGCGATCGATCGCGATGACCTCGGCGTCCGGATCGGCGACGACGGTCGCGGCGCGCGGCGCGTGGGTGAGCACGGCGAGCTCGCCGACGACGCCACCGACCTCGATCGTGCGCGTGGTGGCGACCGCGCCGGCGACGGCCGCGCGGGTCGCGCGCAACGCACCGCGGGCGACGACGAGCATCGTGTCGCCGGCATCGCCCTCGTGGAACACGACGTCCTTGACCAGCTCGCGGCGGGCGCGGCGGGCGAGGTCGGCGAGCGCGGGACCGGCGACCGTGGCGAGCAGCGCGGGCTTGCGGAGCAGCGCCAGCGTCGGCTCGAGGTCGGCGAGCTCACCGGCGCCGACCTGCGCCAGCCACGGATCGTGGGGCGCGATCGCGGCGACCGCGTCGCCCTCGGTCGGGACGGCCGGGCGCAGCCAGCGCTCGATCACGCCGAGGATCTCGGCGCGGCCGGCCTGGAGCTCCTGGACGACGTCGAGCGCGCGGCGGCGGTCGGCGTCGCGGCCGCCGATCAGGTGGCGCGCGGTCGCGGTCAGCGCGGCGGGATCGCGGCCACCCGCGGCGGCCTCGACGGCGGCGGCCCACAGCAGGCGCGCGACGCAGCGGCGCGCGGCGAGATCGAGCTCGTGGCGCGCGCACGCGGTCCACGCGGTGGCGCGGTCGCGGGCGTCGAGGTAGCCGGTGAGCGCGGCGAGCGCGGCCTCGAGCGCGAGGCCGATCGGCTCGGCGGGCAGCGCGCTGCCGCCGCCGGCGATCGCCAGCGCGGTCCGCAGCGCGGCGTAGGCGACCTCGGGGTCGGCGTCGCGCAGGAGGACCGCGACCAGCGGGATGCCGGCGGGTGCACCCGACAGGGCGCGGGCGGCGATCGCGCGCGCGACCGGCACCATCGTCGCGATGTGCGCGGCGAGGTGTGTGGCCCCGGCGGCATCGAGCAGCGCGATCGCGTCGATCGCGGCGGGGTCGCCATCGGCGAGCGCGTCGGCGAGCGGCGCGAGGCCGGGACCCTCGGCGACGTGCGCGAGCACGCGGAGCGCGCCGGCTCGTCGGTCCGGATCCTTGGCGGCCTCGGCGAGCACGCCGGCGAGCACGTCGGGCGCGACGATCGCCTTGCGCGCCAGCTCGATCGCCCACTGTGGATCGCGCGCGCACAGGCCGCCGAGCTCGGCGCGCGCGTCGCCGACGCCACGCAGCGCGAGCTCGGCGACCCGCAACGCGTCCGCGACCTCGGCGGTGACCACGGCGCGGTTCTTCGCGACCGCGATGCCGCTGTCGTCGCCGAGCAGCGCGAGCGCCTTGATGCCGAGCGCGAGCGCGCGATCGTCGTCCTCGATCGCGATCGCGGCGACCAGCTCGCCCTTCAGGCTCTGCGCCGTCGCCGGGCTCGTGCGCGCGAGCTGATCGAACAGCGCCGAGCGCATCGCCGGGTTGTCGTGCGTCAGGTGATCGGCGAGATCGGTGGCGTCGACGCGCACGCGGGCGAGGGCGGCGCGCGCGAGGCTCGCGGTCCGGAGATCGGGATCGCCGGCAGCCTCGGTCCAGCGCTCGAGGGTCTCGAGATCGATCCGGTTGTCGATGCGCCGCGTGCCGGTGATGCCGAGCGGCGCGGCGAGCGCGACCTGGAACCGGCGCGCGGCGACCTGGCCCGCGATCCAGTAGACGATCGCGACGCCGATCGCGGCGCCGGCCAGCGCGGTCGGTTTCTCGACGACGGCGGGCCCGAGCAGGTACAGGAGGATCGCGGCCGATCCGGCGCCGAGTGGGTAGAGCACGCCGCGCAGGAGGACCTTCCAGCGCGCGCGCGGCAGCGGTGGAACCGCCGACAGCTCGAGCTCCTGCGACGTCCGCGTGGTCGCGAGGCGCAGCACCTGATCGGTGGTGCGCGTGCCAGCCAGGTTGACGAACGTCGGCGCGATCGCGAACACGACGTAGCCGAGCATCACGAGGACCGGGTGGATCGCGGCGGTGAACGGAATGCTGCGAGTGACGAGGATGCGTGGCACCGCGGCGATCTGCAGCAGCAGGAGCACCGCGTTGGTGCCGCCGTAGAACAGCGAGAGCGCGATCGCGAGCGAGTCTCCGCTGTAGCGCGCCTTCAGGTTGCCGAGGAACTGGAGGTCGATGACGGTCGCGAGCACGCCCTCGAGCATCGCGACGACGATCATCGCGCGGAGCAGCGTGCGCACCGGCGAGGCGGGTGGCGGGCTGGCACCGACCGGCGCGGTCGCACCCGGCGCGCCACCGGCGGCGAGCGCGCGACCCTGCGCGAGGTAGACGACGACGACGATCGCGAGCACGCCGGCGCCGACGTACGGGATGAACGTCGCGCCGATCCGCACGATCAGCGGCGCGACCCCGAGCCCGGCGATCACGCCGCCGACGGTGACCGCGGCGCCCGCGCGCGGCAGCATGCGTCGCGCGTCGCGCCCGGCGACCGAGGCGGCGACCCGGTTCCACAGCGCGAGGCCGACGACCTGCGGCGCCGCCGCGAGCGCGATCACGATCGCGACCGGCGGGGCACCGGCGTCGAGCAATTTCGGCGACAGCGCGGCGGCGATCAGCAGCGCGCCGATCAGGCCGAGGTCCGCTCCGGTCGCCTGGACGCGCCGGGTGATCTGGTCGTAGACGATCGTCGCGATCGCGAACCCGCTGGCGCTCGCGATCAACAGCCAGGGCAGGGCGCCCTTGCCGTACGCGGCGATGAACGCGGCCTCGGCGTACGCGCGCAGCGCGACCGCGACCAGGTTGACCAGCAGCACCATGGCGGCGCCGAGGGCGAGCGCGCGGCGATTCACGCGGTCTCCCCGAGCAGGATGCGCGATAGCGCCTCGCACAGCGCGGACAACGCGCCGGGGTCTTCTTCGAGCACGTCGCGGACGTCGTCGACCGCGACGCCGACGACGACGCTCGCGCGCTCGGCGATCGCCTCGACCGGCTTGGTCGTCGGCGCCACGACGCGGACCAACCCGAGCACGTTGCCGACCTCGGCGGTGCCGCCGCGCCGGCGGATGCTCGACGCCGTCCCGGCCTGCGCGACCGAGTCGGAGTGGCTGGCGACGGCGAGCGCGCCACTCGCGATCACCCAGACGCTGTCGGCCGTGCTGCGCCGCTCCCCGGCGGCGAGCTCGGTCACGCGCGCTCGCTCGGCCAGGCGGATCAGCACCGCCGGCGCGAGATCCGCAAACACCGCACACGCCGCGAGCGCTCGGGCCCGCTCGAGGAGATCCATCCGCTACTCGTCTCTCACTTCTTCTTCGCGAGGATCTTCTTCTGGTTCGCGACGATCGTCTTCTGGCCGGCGAGGATCTGGCCGAGCTGCTTCTGGTTGCTCGCGATCGACTTCTGGTTCGCGAGGACCTGGTCGAGCTTCTTCTGGTTCGCGCCGATCTTGGCCTGGTTCGCGAGGACCTGATCGAGCTTCTTCTGGTTCGCCGCGATCGCCTTCTGGTTCGCGAGGACCTGATCGAGCTTCTTCTGGTTGACCTCGATCTTGCCCTGGTTGGCGAGGATCGCCTCCTGGTTCGCGATGATGCGCTCCTGGTTGGCGATGACCGTGTTCGACTCTTCGTTCATCATCTCGGACATGGTGGCGCATCGTCGGCACAAGCCCGACCCCGCGCAAGTGGGTGGGCGGGGAAACGCCTGGGGTCAGCCACCCCTGACGATCGACCGCGGTAACGACGCTGTCACCCGACTCCACGGAGTTAAGGCAAGATCGAGGAGGCACACCCCTTGCTGAGGTCCACCCCATGCGCGCCGTGATCGTCCTCTTCGTCGGCCTGGCGGCCTGTGCCTCCGACCCCAAGCCGAACACCTCGACGTGTCCGACCGACCCCGGGGATGCCGGCGACGTCGCCACCGTGACGGCCGACCGCTGCAACGTCCCGGGGTCGATGGGCGCGCACCACTGGTACCGGCTGTTCGGCGACGTCAGCGACACCGAGGTCGTCCAGCTCGAGCTGTGGGACGGCCGCGGCGCGTTCGCCGCCTCGGGCGTGGTCGGCCCGGGCACCTACCAGATCACCGACCAGGAGCTCGATCCCGCGACCTGCGGCGTCTGCCTGCGGGCGGCCTCGGACAAGGGGCTCGCCACCGCGCGCGAGTTCATCGCGAGCGCCGGCACGGTCGTGGTCGACGCGGTCGGCTCCGATGCCAACGCCCCGTTCGTCGCGACGGTCAGCGGCGTCGCCTTCGAGGAGGTCGACGCCGACAAGCAGCCGGTCGCCGGTGGCTGCACGTCGACGGTCGCGCGCGCCAAGATGACCGGCGCGATCGTGATCAGGGGCGGCAGCGGCGGTGGGACCGGCGGCGGTGGTGGCGGTGGTGCGGGCGGCTGCCCGCTGACCGTCGGTGACTGATCGACATGGGGCGCCTCTCGTTCCTCCTCGCCGGCGCCGGGCTCCTCGCGACCGGCCGTGCGTGGGCTGACGACGGGTCGACCACGCCGCCCGCGCCGCAGACCGAGGACGAGGCCGACGCCGAGCTCGCGAACATGGCCGCGGCCGAGCTCAAGGAGGAGAACATCGTCATCTACGACCTCCGGCCCGACAAGCCGTTCGATCGCGACACCGACGTGCGGCTGACCGGCGAGCAGCTCGCGGCGCGGGGCGCGACCGACCTGGCGAGCGCGCTCGCGCTCCTGCCGGACGTCAACGTGCGCGACGCCGGCCGCGGCGGCTCCAACATCGACGTCCGCGGCGCGCGCAAGGGTGCGGTCACGATCCTCATCGACGGCGTGTCGGTCTCCGATCCGTTCTACGGCACGTTCGACGTCTCGACGATCCCGATCACCGACATCGTCCAGATCCGGGTGTCGACCAACGCGCAGTCGCCGATCGATGGCCCGGGTGGGCCCGGCGGCGTGATCGAGGTCTACACGCGCGACGCGATCGGCCCGCAGATCGTCGTCGCCCGCGCGACCACCGACTCGCTGCCGACGTTCGGCGTCACCGGCACCGCGCGCGCCGCGCTCGCGAAGCACTGGGCGCTGCGGGTCTCGGCGTCGGGGCTCGCCGGCACGCGCGACCTGCCGCTGCCCGGTGTCCACACCGTGAACGAGGACCGCCACGCCGCGACCGGGGCGACCCGCCTCGAGTACCGCGACGGCGATCGCCGCGTCGCGGTCGATGGCTTCATCGACAGCCGCCACTACATCTCGCCGCCGGCCGAGGTCGGCGTGAGCGACATCCTGATGATCGATCGCGAGACCTCGATGCGGACGTCGATCAAGATCGACGACAAGTTCGACAAGCTCCAGGTCCAGGGCCAGGGCTGGGTCCACTACCTGACGCGCCGCTCGCTGCACTTCGCCGACTACACGCTCGCCAACCAGACCGCGGTCGAGGATCTCGACGCGTGGCGCACTGGTGGGCACGTGCTCGTCACGCACCCGATCGGGCGCGACGCGCGCTGGGCGCTGTCGACCAGCGTCGATCGCGACGCCGCGCACGTCGCCAACACGCTCGGCCAGACCGCGAAGGGCGACGCGACGACGCTCGAGGTCGCCGGCGATCTGCAGTACGAGAAGCAGCGGTTGCGGATCGATGGCGCGGCGGGCGTGGCGGTGCCGTTCGGCGTCGACGCGAGCCCGTGGCCCGAGGGCAAGCTCACCGCGAAGTACAAGGTCGTCCCGGCGCTCGAGGTCACCGCGACCGCGGCGCGCAAGGGGCGCGTCCCGACGCTGCGCGAGCGCTTCGATCTGACGGTCGGCAACCCGAACCTCCGGCCCGAGCTGGCGTGGGCCGGCGAGCTGCGCGGCGTCTACCAGAAGGATCGCGTGCGGGTCGAGCTCGCGCCGTACGTGCGGCGGTCGAGCAACACGATCCGCCAGACCCTGGTGGCGACCGACGTCTACCAGCAGACCAACCTCGACCGCGTGAACATCTACGGCGTCGACGCGTCGGCGCGCGTCAAGGTCCACGCGATGGTCGAGGTCGGCGGGTCGTTCGGCTGGATCCACGCGCGCTCGAACTCCGTCGATCCGGCGCTCGCGATGACGCCGCTCGATCGGCTCCCCGAAACGCGCGCCGATGGCTGGGTCCAGGTCACGCCGGATCGCCGGATCTCGGTCCTCGCGCGGGCGCGCTACTTCGGCACCACGCTCGACCAGTCGATGCCGGTCCCGGCCTACACGCTGTTCGAGGCCACGGTGACCGCGCCGATCACGAAGGAGTACCTCGGTGTCCTGCGGGTCGACGATGTGACCGACGTCGCGCCGCAGACCCGCGCCGGCTACAACGGCCCGGGCCGCATCATCTCGGTGGTGGTCCAGGGCAGCTGGGAATGAAGTAGAATTGACCATGTTGCGTCGCGCCCTCCTCACCACCGCCCTCGCGCTCGCCGCCTGCGGCGACGACGGGCAGAACCACGCGACGTGGCCCGACGCGAGCGCCCACACGGTCGACGCGCCGCCGCCGTGGTGGCAGCCGACCCCGGACTCGGTCCAGCACTGGGACATCCAGCTCGCCCCGATCTTCGACACCGAGACCAGCCGCACGATGCTCGTGTTCCGCCTGTGGGACCTGGTCCCGGCCGCGACGATGATCGACTACGGCGACGGCGCGCCCGTCGCGGTGCCCAAGGGCGCGCTCGCCGGCCGGATCGCCGAGATGCACGCGCGCCGGCCGCAGCCGAAGATCGTCTGCGAGGTCGGCACCGGCTCGCTCGATCTCGCCGATCCGGACGCCAAGAAGTTCCCCGGCTACAAGGCGAGCCCTCCGGACGATCCCGCGCTGCCCGACGCCGGCAGCGTGCTCGGCTGGAGCACGACGCTGCCGGCGAACCACCGCTGGCTCGACATCCGGCCGGCGGCGCGCGATCTGATCGCGCCGCTCGTCGCCAAGCGGCTGGCGCTCGCGGTCGCGATCGGCTGCGACGGCTTCCTGCCCGACGACATGGACATGTTCCGGATCCGGAAGAACGATCTGTCCGGCGATCCGGGCGATGGCACCGGATTCTTCGCGACGACCGAGTACTTCGCGAACGAGCAGGCCTGGTACGAGGCCGTCGCCGACGCCGCGCACGCGGTGAAGCTGTCGGTCGGCATGCGCGGCGCGTACGACGTGCTGACCGGCGCGCTGGTCGGCAAGTTCGACTGGCAGATCGCGGATCGCTGCGGCGAGTTCGGGAACTGCGACGCGACGCGCGAGTTCAGCCAGGCCCACAAGGCGGTACTGGCGCTCGACTACGACACCGACATCGACGGCATGCCGCAGAACGTCGGCACGACGTGCGGGGGGCAGAAGAACAACGGGATCGGCGACGGCATCGTGAAGAACGCGGCCCTGACGAGCGCCAGCTACTTCGCGTGCGTCGACTTCATGACGCCCGGTCCCTGACAGGGGGCACGGAGATCCGAGGACTTGCGTGGCCTGGGCGCTGCAACCTCGCGTGTGGCTACTGCCACGAATACGACAAGGTCAGCGAGCCCGTACCGACCGCGACGCTGCTCGAGCGCGTCGATCATCTGCGCCGGCTCGACACCGTGATCCGCGCGATGGGCAAGCGACCAGGCCGCTCGCCGACTACACCATTCCGACGCGCGTTCGACGCCCCCAAGCCATGCGCGAGCACGTGTCCGATCGCGTACGCCCACCACGCGAGCAAGCTCGATCGCTTTCGCGCGCAGGATGGCGCGCCGATCGCGCTGTACGATCCGCGGCGCGGCTTACCGGTTCTACGCAGCGCCTAGCGTTGCAAGACGGGTCGATACGCGAAGTGGACCAGCAACATCATCACCATCGCGTAGCCGGCGCCCAGCATCGGGAACCCCCAGAACAAGAAGCCGAGCTTCATCATCGCGATCGTCCCGCAGACGACGAGCGCGATCCCGGCGGCATACCCGACGTGGCGCCCGAGAAACCGGCGCTGGCCGAGGAAGCCAAAGCCCGACAGCAGCAGGAGCACGCCGCCGGTCATCCCCGCGGCGAACATCCAGCGGAAGGCGCCGGGTGACGAGGTGCGCATCTGCGCGGCCATGCCGTGGGCCATCGCGCGCGACAGGTCCGGGTTGCCACCCATCGCGTTGTTGGTCTCCATGTGATCGGCCGCGTAGTCCATCTGACGCGCCGTGCGATCGAAGTCATCGCTGCCGCGGTTCATCGTGGTCATCGCGAGACCGGCGATCATCCCGATCAGGGCGAACGTGATGTTGAGGACGGCGAGCGCGGTCAAGCCGCCGGGACGCTTCGGCGCAGGCGTGTAGGGTTCCATCGTGGGGTGAGCATCCGCGGAGTGGGGTGGGAGTGCAACCAGAACGGTCCCCCCCGAGTGGTGTCGGGCACCCCCTGGCAAGAACCGGATGTCATCGCGCTGTCATCGGCCGCGTGGAACTTGCGCGGGGCACGCTGCTTGCTCTCGCACTGCTCACCATGAGCAAGCTCCTCTATCTCCTCGCCATCTCGTCCCTGGCTGCATGTGCTGGTCAGGCCCCGACCGGCGGGCCGAGTGGAGATGACACGGCTGGCCCCGATGCGGGGGGTGGCAGCGGGAGCAACACGAACCTGACCTGTCCGCTGCCGGCGACCGGCACGGACGAGGGATCGCTGACCGCGGTCGAGGCCCAGCAGTGCAACGTCGCGGGCAGCGGCGGCGCGAGCAAGTGGTACCGGCTCTACGCGACGCTGCCGGGCAACACCGGCATGGACTACGTCCAGATCGAGCTGTGGCCGGCGACCGCGACGTTCCCGACCGCGGTCGCGAGCGGCACCTATCCGATCACCGGCGCGGACACCGACTACGCGACGTGCGGCGTCTGCATCCGAGGGCTCGGCGACAAGGGTGCCGCCGGCGCGAAGGAGTACATCGGCACGGCGGGCAGCGTGACGGTCACGGTGGGCGCCGCGGGCGCGCCGATCAGCGCGGTGATCAACGCTGCCACGCTGTCCGAGCTCGATGTCAATCACAAGGTCGTCAGCGGTGGCTGCACCGCGACACTGCCCCACGCCTCGATCGCCGGCACGCTCGTCGCGGTCGGTGCCGGTGGCGGTGGTGGTGGCGGCGGTGGCGGTGGTGGTGGTGGTGGTGGTGGTGGCGGCGGTGGCGCAGGCGGCGGCGGTCAGTGCGCGCCCGGCATCGGCGACCTGTGAGCTAGAAGTCGAGCGGCCGGTCGAGCTTCAGCGCGAAGTTCGTGACGCCGTCGAACGCGACGTCGCCGACCGCGGCGCGCCACCGATCGAGGGTCGCCGGCGCGCTCTTGCCCACCAGGTCGTTGCCCAGCGGGTCGGGCGACACCGGACAGACCGGCGGATCATCGTCCTCCCAGACCTCGAAGCGGATCGGGTGGGCGGCGAGCTCGCGCGCGGCAAGCCGCCGATTCGCGACGTCGATCATCTCGCCGTCGACCGGGTACACGATGTCCGAGGCGTCGACCGGGCCGAGTCCGTTGCGGCTGCCGGCACATCCGAGTAGCGCGTTGGTCGTGTCGTCGAACACGTAGACCTCGATCTCGAGCGTGCCCACGTCGTCGACGATGCCATGGACGCCGAGCCGCGTGACCGTCACGACATCGTCGAGCACGACCGCGTGCGAGGCGGTCTCGTGGTTGCCGTTGCCGTCCTCGAGCCGGAGATCGAGCACGTGTTCGCCGGCAGGCAGCGTCCGCGTGTCCCAGTCCCAGCTGAACAGGCACTGGCTCGCACACGCGTGGCTCGTGACCCGCTCGCGCAGCTCGCCGTCGATCGCGAGGTCGGCGATCGCGGTGCCGCTGGCGTCGCTCGCGGTCAGGTCGATCGTCACGTGGCCGACGCCGCGCAGGTCGGCATTGTCGGTCGGGGTGAAGTCCACGATCATCGGGGCCTCGGTGTCACACGCCGCGAGGCACACGATCGCGCCGAACAGGATCATCCGCATGCCGCGAGCATAGCCACGCCCGCGATGCCTCGGCGCGCGACGATCGCGTCGTGACGTGGTTTGCCGCGATGATGCGGCTATCGCCAGTGCAGGTGGACGTCGACGACGGAGCCGACTCGCGCCCCGTGCACGCTGATCGAGGCGCGCTCGCGTTCGCAGTTGTGGCGCGCGTCGCAGCGCGGCTCGATCCGCACCGCGAGCGAGATCGCGTCGATCCGATCGGCGAGCGGCGCGAGCTCGGCCGGCGAGCTCTTGCGATCGCCGTCGCGATCGGTCCACACGAGCAGCGATGCGAAGATCGGATCCGCGCGATCGATCACGCCATCGTGGTTCGCGTCGTAGCGCGCGAGCGCGGCGAACCCATCGGCCGCGGCGTCACCGCTCGCCAGCCGGGTGCCGTCGCCGAACAGCTCGGCACCACCGTCGATCGCGCCGTTGTCATCGAGATCGAGCGCGAGCCACGGCGTCGCGGCGGTCGGCCAGTCGGTCGCCGCGGTGGTCTCGCCGTAGAACGCGAAGCGGCCGCCGTCGGCGGTGAACGCGACCGGGAGATCGTCGAAGCTGAGCACCAGCGGCGTGCCACCGCACAATTGGCTGTAGGAGTACTTCTGGTCGTTGCGGTCGCACATCCGGTCGACATAGGCGAGCTGGGTCTTGCTGAGCGTGTCGCGCCAGGCCCCGATCGTCATCGTCGGGTGCGGCGCGACGAGGCTCGGCGGCGGTGGGATGTGGAGCGGTCCGATGCCGCCGCAGGTGGCGTGGAACCCGGCCGGATCGGCGCGACAGAACGCGTCGATCTGGGCGCGCTGGAGCGCCGTGAGGTCGTGAAGCCACGCGCGGTAGGCATCGGCGTCCATGCTTGGCGGTGTCGGCAGCTCGTCCTCGGGCGGGATCCGCAGCGGGCGAGGGCGCGGGTGTGGTGCGGGTGGCGCGACCGGCGCGGGCACCACGACCGCCGCGGGTGGCTCGACGATCGTCGGCACCGGCAGAGGCACGGGCATCGCCGCGGCCGGCGGCGGAGCCACCGTGACGGCGATCGGGGATGGTGGCGGCGGTGCAGGCTCGGGAACCTGCTCGCACCCGGCGAGCAGCACGATCGCGCACAAGATCCGCATCGAACATCAACGTACCACGCGCACGTTCGGTCTCGGGGCGGCGTGTTCGTCGCGTCAGTGAGCCGACGCGCGGCGTGGGCCACGCTCGGTCACGCCGCGGACACGGGCGTGCGCGGCATCGAGCCGACGCACCAGCGCGTTCGCCCGCGCCTCGCCGAGCCAGCTGTTCGCCGCGTTCGCCGTGTCGCGTGCGCTGCGCGCCATGCGATAGGCGCTGTCGTGATCGCCGGTGCCGTCGTACGCGGCGGCGAGCGAGAGCAACAGCGGCCACCGCGCGCTGGGCGAGACCGCGACGCGGACCGACCACGCGACGGCAGCCTCGAGCTCGCGCACGGCGGTCGGTAGATCGTGCGCCGCGACCAGCGCCTGGACGAGCGCGAGGTACGCCTCGGCGATGGTGTCGGGTGTCTCGCTGTGCGAGATCGCCGTGGCAAGCTCGTCGCGCCGCACACCGACCGTGTCATCGCCGCGCTGCGAACCGGTCCCTCGCGCGAGCCGATGCTCGACATGGCGCTCGGTGAAGTCGCGGGTCCGGGCGCTCGCCGATGCGCGCTCGGGCACGGCGACGAAGCCGCTGTCGCGCTCGCGCGCGAACGGCTGGACCGGGAACACCCGATCGAGGGCCGTCGCATACATGTCGGCATCGTGCGGGCGCGCCGCGGGATCCTTCGCGAGCGCGCGCAGGAGCACGGCCTCGAACGGCCCCGGCAGGATGCGGTCCACGATCCGCAGGCTGGGCGGGATGGCCTCCTCGCGCAGCTGGCGGTCGAACACCACGGTCGCCGAATCGCCGCCGAACGGCGTCGCGCCGGTCAGCATCTCGTACAGCGTGACCCCGACCGCATAGAGGTCGGACGCGACGGTCGTGCGCTCGCCGCGGATCAGCTCGGGCGCCATGTACTCGGGCGTGCCGCACAGCACCTGCGAACCGTGCGAGCGCTGCGCGACGCGCACGGTCTGGGCGAGCCCGAAGTCGATGATCGTGACCCGATCGTTCTGGGTCGGATCGACCAGCACGTTGTCGCTCTTGAGATCGCCGTGCACCATGCCGGCGCGGTGGATCGCGGCGACGCCGGCGAGGAGCTGGAGCGCGATCGTGCGGAAACGCGTGAGCGAGAGCGCCCCGCGCTGACGGATCAGCTGACCGAGCGGCATGCCCGGGGCGCGATCCATCACGAGGTACTGCGTCTCGCCGTCGGTCTCGCACTGGGCGCGGACGCGCACCACGTTGCGGTGATCGATGCGCGAGGCCGCATCGGCCTCGTCGCGCAGCCGCGCGAGCATCGCGGCATCGCTCGCGAACGGTTCGGCGAGGACCTTGACCGCGAGGGGAGCGCCGCACGCGCCGGTCGCCGCGAATACGCGGCCCATCCCACCCACCCCAAGGAGCTCACCGAGCACGAAGGATGTCGCCATGCCCATTCATGAAGCACTCCGCGTGCCGACCCCGATCAGGGGAGTTTTCGACCACCGTGAGGTCGAGCTACCAAGGTTGGATGATGAACCCTCGCCTGATCGGGCTCCTCGCGATCCACAGCGTCTTGGTCTTCGGAGGTGTGCTCCGGGCCGACCCCAAGGTCGGCCTCAAGCCCACCGTGACCGTGTTGCCCACGTTCGACTGCAGCGCGACGCCCAACGAGAAGGACGGCACCGCGCGCATCACGCACACCAATGCGGCCGCGGTCAGCGCGACCCAGCTGGTCGTCGCGACGGTCAACGTGCACGGCGCGCGTGACGACGGGCACCTGCGAGAAGCTGCACTAGGACGAGCGCGAGCGCGCCGGCGGGATCGCCGCCGACTCCACAGCAGCCACCACCGGTCATCTCCGGCGCGGGTGGCGTCGTCGGAGCCAGCGGCGGGCACGCCATGACCGGGCCCGGGATCTCGGCGCGCGCCGGTGCGAGCGCGTGGACGGTGCCGTCGTAGGTCGACACGATCAGCCAGTCGCCCGCGGGTGCCGGCGCGCTGAGGATCGGCGCCCCGAGCGACGTCGACCACACCTCGTGACCGTCGGCGGTCGCGAGCGCGACGAGCCGACCATCGGGGCGACCGATCCACACGAGGTCGCCGGCGACGATCGGGCTGGCGGCGAAGCCGGGCTGTGCGCTCCGGTAGTGCGCGGTCTCGAGCGGGCCACCGGGCGTCGTCACGCGCCAACGCTCGGTGCCGGTCGCGGCGTCGAGCGCGACCAGCGCGCCCCACTGCGTCGGCACGAACAGCGTGCCGCCCGCGAGCGCGGGCGCGGCGGTGATCGAGTAGCCCCAATCGAAGCCGTCGGTCGTGATCCGCCGGGTCCACCGCGCGGCACCGGTCGCGAGGTCGAGCGCGCTGACGTCGCCCGACGCGCTCGCGATGTAGGCGATGCCGTTCGCGATCACGGGCGCCGCATTGACCGCGCTCGTCGAGCTCGCGATCACCTGCCAGCTGGTGGCACCGGTGTCGGCGTGCCACGCGGATGTGCCGTCCGCGCGGCTGAACGACGCGACGACGGTGTCGCCGTCGATCCCGGGCGCGCCGAGCGAGCCGAGCCACGGGTTCTTGGTCTGGCGATCCGCGATCCACAACGCCGCGCCGGTCGCGACATCGAGCGCGGCGAACCGCGCCTGCACGCCGGCGTAGACGTGGCCGGCCGCGATCGTGGGCGGCGCCCACTGCGCGGTCTCGTGGCTCGACAGCCCGGCCGCGAGATCGAAGCTCCAGCGCGGCGCGCCATCGGCGAGCGCGAACGCCCGGATCTCGCCGTTGCCGAGCGTCGCGACCACGGTGTCACCGTCGATCGCGGGCGCCGCGGTGATCGGGAACGCGGTGGTCGCGCGCCAGCGGATCGCGCCGGTCGCGAGGTCGAGCGCGACGAGCCCACCCGCGTTGCCGGCGCCGCGATCGACCTGCGCGACGACGACGGTGGTACCGACGACGATCGGGGTGCCGAGCGCGAGTGATCCACCGACCGCGGTCGTCCACGCGACCTGGAGCGGCGTGGCGATCGGCGTCGGGCTCGCGCCGGTGTGCGTCGGTCCGCCGCCGACCTGTGGCCACGCGGCGGCGAGCGTCGGGGACGCGGGTGCGGCGCAGACGTCGAACGCGACCTGGGTCGCGAGCTCGCGGCCGTGCTGGCCGATCGCATGGAGATCGAGCGAGTGCGTGCCGGCGGCGAGCGCCGGGGCATCGCCGCGGAACACCCAGCCGCCCGCCGCGGTCAGCGGGATCTCGGGGCCGCAGTCGATCCGCGCGGTGACCGCGGGCGCGGTCGCGTCGAGCGCCGCCGAGGCGAGGATCGAAAAGCCGGTCGCCGGCGCGCAGCTGTCGGCGTGCGGCATCGTCGCGCCGAGGTGCGGGGCGATCATGCGCTCGCGGTGCACGATCGTCGGCACGCCGTGATCGAACGTCACGACGCGGTAGCCCGACGGCGACTGATCGATGCCGCCCATCACGAACGTCTGGGTCGCCCACTCGACGAGCCCGGTGCGCTCGATCCGGCGGTTCGCGTGCCAGTGGCCGGTGAACATGTGGGTCACGCCGAGCGCCGCGATCTGCTCGGCGACCACGTCGTTCGGCGACGCATGACCGAGCGCGACGACCGTCGTGCCGTGCTCGACCTGCGCGAGATCCGCGGTGAAGAACGCCACTTGATCGTCGTCCGCGAGGTTGGTGTCCCACACGATGACGTGGACCTCGCCGACATCGAAGCTGTAGTTGTCGGGCCCGAAGCGCGTGCGATACGCGGCGCCGCCGTCGAGCCAGTCGTGGTTGCCGGGGACCGGGATCCACGGCACGCCGAGCTCGGCGATCACGCCCTGCACGCGATCGATCTCGGCCCCGGTGCCGCCCTGGGTGATGTCGCCGACGATCGTGAAGAACCGCGGTGGGTCGGGCAGGCTGGTCGCCTGATCGATCGCGTCGAGCAGGTCGCCGCCGTCCCACGGATCGGTCGCGCTCGCCGTCGTGTGCGAATCGGCCGCGACGACGAACGTCAGCGGGCTCGCGAGCTCGGCGGTCGACAGCGGCGTGAGCGGGAGATCGATCGGCTGGGTGTCGTTCGACGGGATCGGGCGCCACACCGGCCCGGGACGAAACCCGGACGGCGTGCGGACCCACAGGATCTCGCCCGGCGCGACCGCGTCGATCGTGTAGCTGCCGTTGGCGTCGGTCGTGACGAACGAGCCGCGATCGATCGCGACCACGACGCCGCCAACGCCGTGCTCGTTCGACTGGCGGATGCCGTCGCCGTTGCGATCGGCGAACACGACGCCGCGAAAGCTCGCCGCGCAACCACCGAGGCAAGCCAGTGCCACTACCACGCGGAGCATCGCGCCGTCAGCATAGTCGATCCGCGCCATCCGGCGACGCTAAAGCTGGGTCACCCCGACGAGCGCGAGGCCCAGGCTCAGCAGGGATGCCCCGCCGAGGATCCACAGCGTGTCGAGCTTCTTCGAGACCAGGAGCGGTAGCGCGATCACCGCGATCGCGATCGTCGGCCAGCCGGTCAGCGCCTCCTGGCCGATCGGGATCGCGGCGAGCACGAGCAGCGCCGCGCTCGCCAGGACGACGCCCTGGAGCATGCCGCGCACCCGCGGATGCTGCGCGCGCTTGCCGAAGTAGCCGACCAGCACGATCACCAGCAGCGACGGCGTCGCCATCGCGATCCAGCCCGCGATCGCGCCGGGCACGCCGTACGCCATGTAGCCGACCGCGACGACGTAGACCCCGACCGGCCCCGGCGTCGTGCGCGTGATCACGACCGCGCGATCGAGCTGCTCGTCGGTCAACCAGTGGCGATCCTCGACGAGCTCCTGGCGGATCTCGGGCAACGAGGCGAGCCCGGCGAACGAGGTGAACGTGCTCTTCGACAGGATGAACAGCAGCAGCAGGAACTTCATGGTGGCGGCTCCGGCTTGGCGACCGGCCACGCGAGCCCGACGACCGCGGCGATCGCCAGGATCGCGATCGGTGACAGCTGGGCGCCGAGCCGGATCGCGACCGTGCCGGGCACGATGATCGCGGCCTTCCACGGCGCGGCCCTGACGTGCGGCTCGGCGAACACCCACGCGGTCGCCGCCATGATCGAGACCGCGGCGGCGAGCGCGCCGGCGAGCGCGGCCTCGAACACCACGTTGCCGTGCAGCTGGTCGTAGAACACCGTGATGAGCACCGCGAGGATCGAGCACGGCAGCGACGCCGCGAGCAAGGCGACGATGGCGCCGCGCCCGCGCCGCGCGATCCAGCCCGAGGCGGTGCAGAACGCCAGGAGGTTCGTGCCCGGCGTCAGCCGCGACAGCGCGTACGCCAGCTCGAACTCGCTCGGCTCGACCCACGCGCGGTGCTCGACGATCTGGCGCCGCAGCACCGCGATCGTCGCGCTGCCACCGCCGAACGTCGTGTTCGCGTAGCGCGCGAACACGCTCGCGATCGAGCCGAGCGAGGGCCTCACGCCGGGCGCAGGACGGTCTCGACCATCTGGCGCGCGACCGGGTGATACGACGCGCGCAGCTTGGCGAAGGTCGCGTGGGCGAGGTCGCGCGTCGCGGGATCGGCGACGAGCGCGGTGTACAGCGGCCGCAGGTACTTCATGCGACCGACCTCGGCGAGGACCTGCTCGACCCGCGGCATGACGGCGCGGTAGCCCGACTGCAGCGCGAGCGCGAGCCACACGACGACGACGTCGTAGTTCGTGCTCGCGGTCAGGTGGTGCACCTCGTCGAGCGCGCGACAGGTCGCCTCGGGGGCAGGGCGCGGCACGCTCTCGAGGAACAGGGACCACTCGGTCGCGCTCCACGTCGCGGCGACCTCGCGCGACGGCGGCGTGCCGGCGAGCGCCTCGATCGCGTCGAGCCGCGCCGAGCGCGGTGGCATCGCGACGGCCGGGACGCCGACGCCGTCGAGCCACGCCGGCGCGTCGGCCTTGGCGAGCGCACCCGGCAGGTTCGCCTCGATGTGCGCCTCGAAGTCCTCGGTCGTGATCGCGCCGAACCGGAACGCGTTGAGGTAGCTGCGCAGCCAGCCGACGAACGCCTCGCGACCGACCGCGGCCTCGATCGCGCACAGGAAGAAGTAGCCCTTCTCGTACGGGATCAGCGAGTAGCACTCGTCGGGATCGATGCCGTCGAGGTGCGTGCGCAGCTTGGTCATCTCGGGCTGGCTGGCGAACCGCGCGATCGACTCGTCGAGCTCGCGGCGACCGAGCGCGGCGTGCAGCGACGCCATCTCGGGGCCGTCGAGCGCCTCGACGAGCCGGCGCTCGGCGTACATCGTGAAGCCCTCGTTGAGCCAGAAGTGCTCGGCGTTCGCGTTGGTGACCAGGTTGCCGGTCCACGAGTGCGCGAGCTCGTGCGCGACGACCGAGACCAGCGAGCGATCGCCGGCGAGCAAGGTCGGCGTCAGGAACGTGAGCCGCGGGTTCTCCATGCCGCCGTACGGGAACGATGGCGGCATCGTCAGGATGTCGAAGCGCTCCCAGTCGTACGGGCCGAACAGCGCCTCGGCCGCGACGATCATCGCCTCGACGCCGGCGAACTCCCACGCGGCGGCTTCGACCACGGCGGGCTCGGCCCACACGCGCGAGCGCGGCGACAGGTCGCGCGACGCGAGGTCGCCGACCGCGAACGCGAACAGGTACGGCGGGATCGGTTGCGGCATCTCGAACCGGTGCGTCGCGCCGGTTCGGCCACGATCGGCGGCGGCCATCACGACGACGAGCTCGTCCGGGATCGTGAGCTCGGCGGTGTAGCGCACGCGCAGCCGCGGAGTGTCCTGGAGCGGAATGATCGAGCGCGCGTGGATCGCCTGGCACTGCGAGAACAGGTATGGGTGCACGCCGCCGCGCGTCTGCGCCGGCGCGAGCCACTGCAGCGCCGACGCGTCGGGCGACGTCCGGTAGCGGATGCGCACCGACGGCGTGTTCGGCGGCAGCTCGATCGCGAGCCGCGAGCCGAGGTAGGGCTCGGGCGCGTGGAGCTCGAACGCGATCGGCTTGCCGGTCGCGTCCTCGATCGCGTCGATCGCGAGATCGCGGGTGTCGAGATCGAGCCGGCCGCCGCCCGGCGTGCGGAACGTCAGCGTGACGTCGCCGGCGATCGTGTGGGTCGCGAAGTCGACGCGCGCGGCGAGCGCGAACGATTCGGTCTCGACCTGCGTGTCGTCGGCATAGGAGTGGGGATCGCGGCGAGCCATGGCCGGCAGCATAGCCGTGAGTCGGTCGCGACATGTCTCTCGGAGACGACACCTCGCACCCGCGTAGACCCGCGAAATCGCACGCGCGACCACCGGCCGTGGGCTTGCACATCCCTGCCGCGTGCTCCGGTTGCTCGCGTGTGTCTCGCTCGGGGGGTGTGTGATTCCGCTGGCGAGCCCATCGGCGCGCGTCGAAGGCGGCTACGCGATGACCGCGATGTCGCGCTCCGAGGTCGGTCGCAAGACGGTTCGCGCCGGCGCGCACGTGGTCGGCAACCGGATCGACGCCGACGCGAGCTGGGATCTCGGCGCCGGCTACGTCGCGACCGAGCGCGGCGAGATGACCGATGCGTCGCAGGGCGCCTACCTCGAGGGCTCGTACCTTCGCCGGATCAGCCCGCAGGCGCGGCTCGGGATCGGCCCCGGCGTCCAGCTCGTCAAGGCCGGCGGCGTGTTCGAGCCGATCGCTTACGTGCGCGGCGCACTCGAGCTGTACACCCCGGTCAACGCGAGCGGCTCGTCGAGCGACGCGTGCGGCAGCGCGACCGGCGGCTGGTACGGGCAGCTCGGCGTCGGCACCTACATCGACGTCCAGGCGCCGCTCGATCAGCGCGGCGGCCTCACGGTGATCGCGGGCCTCACGTTGCGGCTCCCCGCGTTCGCTGGCATCGCCCTCGTGATCCCGCACTGCGACTGAGCTGGGGATCAGTTGCAGGTCGGGGCGACCTGGCCGTCGGAGCCGGTCGAGACGTAGACGTCGGCGACGTAGCCTTCGCCGATGTCGTCCCACAGGCTCGACGTGCCGAACGTGCCGGTCAGCGTCGCGCCGTGCTTCTGACACTGGATCGAGACGGCGGCGCCGTTCGCGAGGTGGCCAAGCAGCGCCCCGGTCGTGCTCGCGGTCGTCCTGATCGCGAGCGGCGTGCCGTCGGTCGCGACGTGGCCCGGGTGACCCTGCGCGCCACCGTAGTGCGCGAACACGTCCTCGGTCTTGCCGCGATAGTAGTCCGCCTCGGCCTTGGTACCGGCGCCGTTGTAGTGCTGCGACATGCACATGAAGTAGGTCGCGTAGTCGCGCGAGCCGCGCGCGACGCCGTTGAGCCACGCGATCGCGCGCCTTCGGGCGACCGCGCGATCCGAGCCGAAGCTCGGCGTCAGCGAACAGATCCGGACGTCCTCGATGATGTGCTCGATGCCAAAGCCGATGTTGCCGTCGAGCGACAGCACGCTCGCGCCGTAGTGCGCGATGGTCTGCGCCTGGGTGCCGGCGTCGAGCTGGAACAACCCGAGGCCACCCTGGTTGCAGCTCGAGTCGCCGTTGCCGACCAGGACGTCGCCACCGTGGCACGACGGCGAGCGCGGCGTGCCGGCGGTCTGCTTGCAGACCTGGGCGTAGTAGTCGGCGCGACAGTGCGAGAGATCGGTCTCGGCGTTCGCGATGCCGGCGATCAGCATCGGGTTCGTGATTCCCTTGCCGTGCGCGACCTCGCGGATCTTGTCGACCACGGTCTGCTTGGTCATCACGACGCGGAACACGCCGTCGCCCGGATCGACCACCGCGTCCGGGTTGTCATCGCCGGCAGCGGCGTCCGCGTCCGCGCCGTCGGCGCCGGCGGAGGAGGTACACGCGACCAGCATCGAGACCAGGAGCAATTCGGTTCGCATGCTCGGGTCCCCAGCAATCTCGGCGCCATCCGCAACCGCCGAGAAGCGCTCGCGCGATCGCGCGGCCTGTAGCGCGACCCGCAACAGTGCAACCGCCGACGCGACTGCACGCTCGACGGTGCACATCGCGGGTTGCACCTACATTCTCCGACCGGCGAACGCGGCGCGTACGCGCGGGTCGGCGGTGGCCTCGTGCTTGCTCGCTTGAACCGACGTGCGCTCCTCCATCCTCCTCGTCGCGTTGCTCGGTTGTCTCGACGCGTCCACCACCGGCACGGCCGATCTCGGCGAGGCCGAGCAGGCGTCGACGTTCGCGAACGACCACGCCGCGTTCACGTTCTTCGTCGGCAAGGGGCTGACGAACTTCCAGGCGGCCGGGATCGTCGGCAACCTCGATCAGGAATCCGGCGTCAACCCGAGCTCGGTGCAGTCGGGTGGTCCGGGTCGCGGCATCGCGCAGTGGTCGGTCGGTGGCCGGTGGGATTCGTCGGCGGGCGACAACGCGACGGCGTACGCGGCGCAGCAGAACGAGTCGGTGCACTCGTTGAACCTGCAGCTCGAGTTCATCTGGTACGAGCTCACCGTGCACGGCTACGGCTTCGCGCAGCTGAAGGCGACCACGAACGTCACCGACGCGACGATCGCGTTCATGGCGAAGTACGAGATCTGCGGCAACTGCATCAGCTCGCAGCGCGTGAGCTACGCCAAGGCGGTGCTCGCGGCGTATGGCTCGGTGCCGTATGGCGCGGCGTACGTCAGCCAGTCGTGGCCGCTCGCGTCGGCGCCGGCGCTGCAGATCAAGTGCGGCGACCACGTCGACGCCACGCTCGTGTTGAAGAACACCGGCACCAAGCCGTGGGATTCCGCGACCAAGCTCGGCACCACGATGCCGCGCGATCGCGCGAGCTTGTTCGCGGGCGCCGACTGGCTGGCCCCGAACCGCGCGGCCGCGATCACCGGCACGGTCGCGCCCGGCGCGAACGGCACCTTCGCGTTCGCGTTCGATGCGCCGAGCGGCGCCGCGTGCGTGCCCGGGATGTACACGGAGTACTTCGGCGTCGTGCAGGAGGGTGGGGCGTGGTTCAGCGACAGCGGCGACGGCGGCCCGCCCGACGACCAGCTCGAGGCGCTGATCGAGCTCGTCCCGGGTGACGCGACCGGCAGCGGCAGCGGCAGCGATGTCGGCAGCGGCAGCGGCAGCGGCAGCGACGATCCGACCGCGACCCCGCCACCCGCGGGCTGCGCGATCGGGGGTGGCTCGGGCGGTAGCCTGGTGGTCGCGCTCGGCGCGCTCGTGCTGCGCCGGCGCCGCCGCTAGCCACCGCGCTGTCCGGCCAGCCGACTGGCCACCCCGTGTGATTTCAAACGGTTGTCGAGGTCTCGTTCGTGCAGCTTCGCGCGTGACATGAAGCTCTTCGCCCTCGTCGCCGGCCTGTCCCTCGTTGCCTGCGCCACCGCGCCCGCGTCCGATGACCAGGGGACCGACGCCGACTACGCGCCGGGCCTGTCGAAGTACGAGCACGTGTTCCACGGCGTGCCGGCGAACGGCTCCTTGCCCGACATCGGCAAGGCCGACGCGACGTATCCCGCGAAGTCGACCGAGCTGCTCGCCTCCCAGTCGCCGGTGAAGGATCAGAACCGCCGCGGCGTGTGCACGATCTTCACGACGACCGCGCTGATGGAGCACCTCTACATCAAGGCCGGCATGCCGATGCCGAGCTTCTCCGAGCAGTACCTCCAGTGGTCGGTCAAGACCGAGCTCGGCGTCCTGCCCGAGGACGAGGGTTCGAACATCTCGGACAACGTCGACGCGATCCACCAGTACGGCATCGTCGACGAAGCGACCGACCCGTACGTCGGCACGCAGTGGACCGCGACCGACGACGCGGCGTGCGCGATCTCGGGCGACGAGGGTCAGAAGCTGCCGGCGAAGTGCTGGACGCAGGGCACGCCGAGCGACGCGATTCGCGCGGCGAAGAAGTTCACGTTGCCGGCCGGCGAGTTCATCAACACGACCGACATCAAGGCGCACATCACGACCGAGCACACCGCGGTCGGCGTCGGCATCGACTTCTTCTATCAGGCGTGGAACCACGGCGCTTCGACCTTGCCGATCGACCGCGCGCAGATGCGCGCCGGCGTCGTGCGGTTTCCCAACGCCCAGGACGTGATCGAGAGCCACAAGCAGCGCGCCGGCCACGGCATCCTGGTCGTCGGGTGGGACGACGACGTCGAGTTCCAGAAGGTCGACGCCCAGGACAAGCCGATGGTCGACAACGACGGCAAGCCGGTCATGGAGAAGGGCTTCTACATCTTCAAGAACAGCTGGGGCACGACGGTGTTCGGCGTGACGAACCCGAACGGCGCGGGCTACGGCTACATCTCGGAGAAGTACATCGAGCAGTACGGCACCGCGTACGTCACGAGCATCCCGGACCTGAACGCGACGCCCGCGCCGCCGCCGGCTCCGACCTGCACGTACGCGTGCGCCGATTACGGCTACGCGGCGAACCAGTGCGAGCAGGGCTGGGGTTGCGACGCGGCGGGCGCCTGCCTGACCCAGCAGACCTGTCCCTAGAACGTCAGCGCCACGCCGGTCGGCGCGAGCCGCAGCTCGACGGCGTGGTTGTAGGCGGCGATGTGGAGGTTGCCGATCACGAGGACGCCGAGGCGCGTCGTGGCGTAGAGGCCGAGCGCGGTCCACGCGAGGATCCGGCTCGCGTGCGCGTCGTCGGTCGCGAGCGCCGCGATCGCGAGCCCGGCGGGCACCGCGCCGCCGAGGATCCAGTCGAACGCGACGGCCGCGGGGCGCACGCTGCAGAACACGGTGTCGTCGAGCCGGTAGCTGCCCCAGATCGGGACGAGCGCGCGCAGCGAGAACGTCAGGTGGCTCGCGTCATCGAGCTCGGCGGCGGGCAGCGTGGCGACGTGCGCGCGGATCAGATCGTGGTTCGCGACGTCGGCCGCGGCCGCGCGCGAGACGAGCAGCAGCGCGATCAGCGCGACGCGAGCCACGCCGACAATCCGCTGATGTCGAACAGCTGCTGGTCGAGGTGATCGAGCGAAGCATCGCAGCCGAGCGAGTGCTCGACGTGGTTGGTGCCGGCGGCGACCGCGGCGTCGATCGCGACGGTCGGCGCGTCGGCGGCGCAGACCTCGGTGCTCGAGTGGAGCCCGAGAAAGCCGACATCCTCGAGCGCGTGGATCATCGCCGCGACCTGATCGGTCGTCAGCATCGCGGTCTCGGTCATCGCGCCGGACACGTAGGTCGCCAGCGTACCTTCGAGGTGGACACCGGTGTGATTCCCGCCGGGTCCGACGAGTCCACCGCTCTCGTCGACCGCGATCGACGTCGCCGCGTCGGGCGCGCCGTAGTCGGGCGACGACGCGCAGGCGGCGAGCAACGTGGCGAGCAGGAGCCGCATCGGGATCGACTATAATCCCAACGTGAGATCCTGGCTGCTCGCGGTGCTGGTCGGTTGTGGGGGCGCACCGCTCGCGCCCGGCATCGCGCCGCACGACGCGGTGCCCTCGGTGCGGTTCGCGATCGCGAACGGCAAGACCGTGCGGATCATCCGCACCACCGACGTCGGGCTGGTCATCGAGCGGGCCGTCGAGGCGCCCGACACGGTCGGCCGGATCTTCTGGCTCGGGCCCGATCCGACGGTGTGGCTCGACGTCGGCGATCTGCGGTGGCCGAACATGCGGAACCCGGACGCCGAGCCGACCGGCCACGAGGGCGAGATGGGCGTGATCGCCGCGACCGGCTACGCGAAGCTGCCGCCGATCGCGTGGCCGGCGACGCCGAAGCCGACCGAAGACGAGTCCTACGGCATGGCGAGTGAGGTCAGCTGGGATCAGCTGTACTCGACGGTGGACGATCAGCTGATCGAGCGACACTGCTCGTGGTTCGGCGGGCCCGACGGCGGCTGGTGCATGAGGTGGACGTACTACCGGCGCTTCCCGCTGCCGGCCGCGTTCACGACCGAGGGCAAGGAAGGCGGCGGTTGGCAGCTTCCCGCGATCGCGCGGCCCGCGACGATCAGGGCCGCGATCGTCGATCGCGCGCCAGCCGAGGCGGACCCCGAGGCCGACGCGGACGCGTACCACCCCGAGCCCAAGAAGACGCTGCGCTGTACGATCGGCGCGCGCGTCGTCGATTGGCCGGAGCCCGACGAGTACGACACCCCGGTGACGATCGGCGACCCGATCTGGCTGTCGACCGATCCGCCGGTGTTCGCGTCGGAGCAGAACACCTGGTCGGGCGTCGGGCCGGCGTCCGATCCGGATCCGACGGTGTTCGAGGGCTGCGATCCATCGAAGCGATACAAGCGCGTCGCGGGCGGGCCGCACGGGCTGGTCGCGATCTTCGGAGCGCAGCTGTCGGTGCGCTGGCACGGCAAGGACGTCGGGACGAGCCCGGTCGGCGGCACGCGCGTCGCGTTCGAGCCGTCGCCGTGAGCCGGGCCCTCATCGCGATCGGCGTGGCCGGGTGCTTCACGCCGCAACCCCCGCGCGGAAGCCCGTGCGCGACGAGCCCGTGCCCGGCTGGCCTCGTGTGCTCGCCGGCGACGCAGACGTGCGAGCTCGACCCGGTCGCGGTCGACGCGCGGCCGGCGCCCGACGGCATGGCCGACGCCCCGATCGATGCGCGCGGACTCGATGCGGCGCCGGCGACCGCGGTGCTCGTCCAGCAGATCACCAGACACGTCGAGGTCGGCGCGTCGCTGTCGGCCACGCTGCCGAGCGTGCCGGTCAGCGGCCACGTGCTGATGATGTTCGGGGGCAATCCATCGGGCCCGCTCGCGACCGTGAGCGGCGGCGGCGTGGCGGTGTGGACCAAGCTCGCGAGCTCGACGGTCCACCTCAACCTCGAGGTCTACGCCGGGGTGACCGACGGGACGAGCGCGGTCGTCACGATCGATCGACCAAACGCGAACGCGCCGAACACGATGTGGGTCGGCGAGTGGTCCGGGCTCGCGACGTTGCCGATCGTCGGCGACGGCACGGCGATCGCCGACGGCGTGGTCAGCCCGGCGATCACCGCGGGTGTCACGACGTCGCCGGCCGGCCGCGACCTCGTGCTGTTCGGGGTCGCCGATGGCGCCGGAAACACATTCGGGACCCCGACGCCGGGCGCGTGGATCGCGACGACCCCGATCAAGGGGTTCAGCACCCACCAGAGCGTCTGGTACCGGATCGAGGATGCGAACACGACGCTCGATCCATCGGTGACCGAGACGTCGAACCAGTGGGACGCGGCGCTCCTCGCGCTCCGGATCGCGCCGTGATCATCGGATCGTAGGTACGCTGTTGCATGAGCTGGTTCCACAAAGATCACGGCGGCAAGGTCCACCCGATCCTGAAGCACGCGGACTACACCGCGATCCTCGGTGCCGAGGCGAAGGACGGGCGCCTGGTGCGGCTGTGCTACACGGGCCACGCCGGCGTGACCGAGCACGGCGTCGTCCAGGCGATCGAGTTCACCGACCGCGGCGACGGCAAGACGCTGTGGCGCCAGAACCTGGCGAGCGAGAGCGACCTCTCGGACGGCCACGTCGTCGTCACCAAGGACGTCGTCGTCACCC
Organism: Haliangiales bacterium; assembly: GCA_038321315.1. Classification (GTDB taxonomy): domain Bacteria; phylum Myxococcota_A; class Polyangia; order Haliangiales; family Haliangiaceae; genus JABFXX01. Next base: position 56,530 of record JBBQEX010000033.1, read on the forward strand.
GGATCGCGGAGAAGGGCGGCCACACCGTGATCGGGCACGGCCTGTGGGCCGGCGAGGAGAAGTGGCGGCACCACGTCGCGCAGATGGTGTCGAGGATGGGCATCGACGGCGGCTCGCACGTCCTGTTCGTGACGATCGATCACGCGGTGCACGTGATCGACATCGTGTCGGGCACGCAGAAGCCGCACGACCCGGTCGCGACCGACCAGGCGCGCGATCGCGTGGTCGGCAAGACCCGCGCGCCGCGGTTCGACTACCAGACCGGTGACACGTCGCCGGCGCCCGAGGAGTGGAGCGACGCGCGCAACGTGCTCGGCGAGCTCAAGGTCTACGAGCGCGACTGGGCCGGCACGCGCGAGATCGGCGTCGGCGTATTGCCGAACGTCACCGTGCTCGGCAAGGGCCGCTACAACGGCGCGCTGCGCGTCGGTAACGTCGTCGTGCTCAGCTTCTCGCTCGAGCACCACCACTGGTACATCTACAGCGCCGACGCTGGCGAGCTCCTCGCGGTGATGCGCGAGGACGGCAAGAGCGAGCTGTTCGCCCACGGCCACTCGATCTGGCAGGGCAAGCTCTAGATCATCAGCCCGCGACGACCGGGAACGCGGAGTCGGCGAGGTGGCCGTCGGCGTCGGTCGGGAAGTAGGCCTCGCCGCCCGGCGGCAGGCGCGTCGGGTCGAGCCGGCACGCGGCGTCGAACATGCGGAGGATGATCGTGCGGCGCGGCTGCGCGCTGCGGTTCGGCCCGCTGCCGTGCAGCGTGAGGCAGTGGTGGATCGAGATGTCGCCGGGCGCGAGCTCGAGCGGCCGGGCCGCGGCGAGCGAGCTGCGCTGCGCGTCGGTCAGCGCGGGCAACAGCGAGTCGACCTGGGTCTCGGTCAGCGCGCGCTGCGCACCGACCGGACCCCAGTGATGGCTGCCGTCGACGACGCGCATGCAGCCGTTGCCCTCGTCCTCGGGCAGGAGCGCGATCCGCAGCGACACCACGCGCGCCGGCACGACGAAGCCGACGTACGTGTGATCCTGATGCCACGCGACCGAGCCGCCGTCGCGCGCGGGCTTGTAGAGGAGCGAGTCCTGGAGCAGCTGGATCCGCGAGGCGTCGAGCGCGCGTGCGACCAGCGCGCCGAATCGCGGGTCGCGCGCGATCGCGGCGAGCGGCGGGTAGCGGCCAGCGAGGCCGGTGACCTCGCAGAGCACGCCGTCGTCGCGCCGCGGATAGTGTTCGCCGTCGGGAATCGCCGCGGCGAACACGGCGGCCATCGCCGCGAGCTCATCGGCCGGGACCACGCCGCGCACGACGGCCCAGCCATCGCGCGCGAAGTCCTGCATCGCCCCGAGTGTAGCGTGGCTCGTCGGGCAGCGCCGAGCTACGATCGATCGATGCGCCTCGTCGTTCTGACGGTCCTGCTGCTCGGAGGCGTCGCGCGTGCCGACAGCGTCGATGCGCGCGACTCGAGCGGCTGGACCGCGCTGCAGCGCGCCGCACAGAGCGGCGACCTCGTGCAGATCGAGGCGCTCGTCAAGCGCGGCGCCAGCCTCGAGGTCAGCTCGCCGACGGTGTACGACGGCGCCACCGCGTTCGTGATCGCGCTGCACTTCACCCAGCCGGCCGCGGCTCAGCTGCTGCTCGATCGCGGCGCGAGCACCGCGGGTAAGCTCGGCACCGACGCGCTCCTGCTCGCGGCCCGCGACGGCGACGACGCCATTCTCGACCTCCTGATCAAGCGCCACGTCGCGATCGATCCGCGGGCCCTGGCGTATGCCGCGAAGTACGACCGGGTCGCGGCGATCGCCCGGCTGATCAAGGCCGGCGCGAAGGTCAACGTGGCCGATGCCGACGACCACGCCTTCACGCCGCTGATCGTCGCGTGCCAGGAGAACAAGCTCGCCGCGGCGCGCGCGCTGCTCGATGCCGGGGCGCGCATCGACGACGTCGACGACGATCACCACGGTGCGCTGTACTGGGCGGTGTTCGGCGCGCGACCCGACGAGATCCATCTCTACGAGAAGCTCGACCGGCCGCACACCACGGTGTATCGGGCGCACTCCGACGCGCCACTCGTCGCGCTGCTCGTCGCGCGCGGCGTCCGGCTCGGCGCGGCCGACACCGACGGCAACACGGCGCTCCACATGGCCGCGATGTTCGATGCCAAGGCCGCCGCCATCGTCCTCGTGCGCGCCGGCGCCGATCGCGCGGTGAAGAACCACGCCGGCGCGACGCCGTACGCGATCGCCAAGGAGCGCCACAACTCCGTCGAGGCGGTGGTCGCGCCGTGAGCGACGCGCTGCTCGCGGCGATCTACGCCGATCCGGCCGACGACGCGGCGCGGCTGGTCTACGCCGACGCGCTGCTCGAGCGCGGTGATCCGCGCGGCGAGCTGATCGTGCTCCAGCTGCGCCACGCCGACCCCGATCGCCAGCGCGCGCTCGTCGCCGCGCACGCCACCGCGTGGCTCGGGGGCGCTCGCGACGCAGGTCTCCGACGTCGAGTTCGCGCGCGGCTTCCCTGCCCGGGTGCGGCTGCGCGACGACGTCGCCACGGTGACCGCCGATCCGAGCTGGGCGACGGTCGACGAGCTCCAGGTCTGCGGCTACCGCACGCGCGCTGACGTGTGGCGCGACCTCCTGCTCGGGACGCCGCGCGCGTTTCGGCGGCTGCACTTCGCGCTGCATGTCGACGAGGACTGGGATCAGGACGGCGACATCACCGCGACCCCGCAGTCGGGTGGCGTGTGGACCACGACCGTCGATGCCGCCCAGCTCGCGGCGCTCGCGACGTGTGCAGCGCTGCCGGCGCTGCGCACGCTCGTCGTGCACGGCGCGCCGGCCGACGCGATCGCACGACTGCGGGCCTCGCCGATCGCAGCGCGCGCGACGCTGACGTTCGTCGACGGTCAGCTGCCCGCGGGCAAGCTCGCCATCAGCTGATCGTCACGCGCGTCGCGAGATCGCCAGGTAGATCCGGTGATCGCCGCGCGACAGCTCGATGTGCGTCGGATCGGCGCCCGTGCGCCGCGCGAACGTGTGGTCGAACTCCCGGGTCGTCGCGTCGCTCGCGGCGAACTCGCGGAGCTCGACGGCGAGGTCGCGATCGGTCGCGGCCGGCACGACGTCGCCGAGGTAGTTCCGGCCGAGCGCACGCCAGCGCTGGATACCGGTTCGCGCGGCCTCCACGCGGTTGAATCGCACGACGTGGAGCGCGTCGTCGAGCGCCACGACGCCGAACGGCAGCTCGTCGAGCGCCGCGTCGTCGAGGTCATCCATCGAGTGATCGAGCATGAGAGTGAGAGGCCGGGTCGAGCCCGGACGTTACCAGCTACTTTGCGCGCTGCCCTCACTTATCGGAGATCGTCGACGGGAGTTGCGGCAGCTCGTTGATCGCCGGCATGAGGGCGATTTCGATCCGGCGGTTCTTCGCACGGTCCTTGCCGATCGGATCGTGCTCCCCGGCGCCAGCGGGCGTGAGGTTCTTGGGATCCATCCCGCCCTTCACGAGCACGTTCGTGACAGTGAGCGCGCGGGCCATCGACAGCTCCCAGTTGTTCTTGAACGCGCATCCCGGGACCGGCGTCTTGGGCGCCACCAGCGGCTGATCGTCGGTGTGGCCGACCACGAGGAAGCGGCGTTCCGGAAAGCCCTTCAACGTGAACGCGACCTGGAGCACCGCGACCTCGCCCTCCGACGACAGCTCGGCGCTGCCCGACTGAAATAGCACCTCCGACGGCAACGACAAGACCAGGCTGCCGCGCCGCGCGGTGACCTTCAGCGTGTCGGTCTTCACCATGTTCTCGAACTGGTGTGCGAGATCCTCGAGTGCGGCGACCCGCTTCTCGGTCTCGGCCTTCTGTGCGGCGAGCGCCGTCAGCTCCTCCTTCGTGGTGCCGAGCTTGGCGCCGAGGTCGGTGAGCTGCTTCTCGAGCTCCTTGGTGTGCGTGTCGGCGGTGGACTTCGCGGTCGCGAGCTCGGTCGCGGCCTTCGCGCGATCGGCATCGCAGGCCGCGGTCGCGGTCTTCGTCGCCTTCTGGGTCTCGGTGACCAGCGTGCCGCGGCAGCTGTCCGAGGCGGCGGTCGCCTCCTGCCCCTTGGCGCGATAGGTCCACGTGAAGTACGCGCCGCCGATGGCCCCGGCGGTCATGAGGACCGCGTAGATCCACAGGCGCCACGGGAACCGGCGGACTGGCTTGGCCGGCGGCTTGATCACCTCGCCGCTGTCGGCGCGCTTGCTCATGTCACAGGTACTGGGCCGCGGCGATGGCCAGCGTCGCGACGACGATCACGCCGACCACGACGAGGATGATGAACAGGTAGTCGCGCGTCGCGGCTCCGGACTGACGCTTCGAGATGTCGTCGAGCAAGGACACCTTGCCCTGCTGCAGCGCCTTCTCGGTCTCGGTCGCTTGATCGGTCATGCGCCCGACATAGTAGCCAAGAATCAGTCGTCGAGGAGCTTGAGAAATTCGACGGCGGGTAGGGTCTCGGAGGCCCCGATCGCGGGCGGTCGATAGGGCACGTAGGTGTGGCCCTGCCAGCGCAGCCAGGTGAACGTCGGATCGTCGAGCGTCGTCGCGAAGTGCGCGAGCACGCTGGCCGGGCGGCCCTCGGGCGTGATCGCCTCGATCTCGATCTCGATGCCGATCAGCGGGATGCGGTCGCCGACGACGAACGGCCGCGCGCGCATCATGCGATCGATCTCGTAGTGCAGGAAGCCGCCCTCGGGCGTGACCCGCAGCGTCGTCGCGTCGAGCCGTGCGAACGTGACTGGCGTGGTCGCGGTCGCCAGCCAGTAGAGGTGGGCCGGGCTCGCCTGGTGGCGCGACGCGCGCATGATCGGCGTGTAGCCGGCGAGGGCGTCGGACGGCGCGGCCGCGATGACCACGGTCTTCGTCGGATCGCCGGGAATCCCGGCATCGGCACGGTCGATCACGCGCGCGACCGCGACCATCGATCGCGCGCGCAGCACGAGCAGCGGCGGGGCGAGCACGAGGTGGACGAGCACCATCGCGAGCGCGACCAGGCCGCAGGCGAGCCGGCGCAGGCGCCCGTCGCCGAGCTGATCGCGATCGCGAAGCGCGGCGGCGAGCAGCTGCGCGACGAGGCCCATCGCGCCGAGCCCGACGAACCCGAGCAGCCGGTCGGCCGGGAACGTGCTCGCCACCGGCACCGCCGCGAGCACCATGCCGGTCGCGAAGAACCGGCTCACCGGATCGCGCGCCAGCAGCCGGGCGCTCGCGAGCCCGACGAGCGCGATCGTCGCGAGCGCGACGCCGAGCATCACGCCGACGCCGCCGATCAGCGGATAGAACGACGCGAGATCCGACCACGGCAGCCCGAGTTGCCCGAGCAACAGGAACGGCAGTCGCGTGGCAGCGGCGTGGGCGAACGCGATCGGATCGGCGCCGGGGTCGAGGTAGATACCGGAGCCCGACGTGCCGTAGCCGTGCCGTGCGTAGAACACGCGCCACGCGACGACGATGATCGCGTACGGCGCGAGCGCGACGACGCGATCGAGCCAGCGGCCGCGATCGAGCCACATGGCGTGCGCGCCGAGGTACGCGAGGATGGCGATCGCCGACTCGCCGGCGCCGAGCGCCACCGCGAACGCGAGCGGCCCGACCCAGCGGCCGGCGACCCAGCCGTCGCGCCGCCAGCGATCGTGGGCGAGGAGGGCGGGCAACGCGAGCACGAGCGCGACCAGGGCGTTGCGGTTCGCGATCCAGCCGACGACCGGGCCGCGCGCGTCGTCGAACGCGTAGAGCGCGAGGGCGATCACCGCGATCCAGCGCAGCGCGATGAACCGGCGGAAGACCAGCCAGACCACGACGAGCGCCAGCGCGTGCCACAGCAAGTTGTGCGCGAGCTGCAGTGGCGCGCTGTCGGGCCACAGCGCGTGATCGAGCGCGTGGGTCGCCGACGAGATCGGGCGCCAGAACGCCAGCTTGAGATCCGGATCGGTCCACCACGGATACAGCCCGTCGTCGCGCAGCGCCGCGGTGTCGGCGCGATCGCCATCGGCGAACACGAACAGATCGAGCGGCCGCGAGTGCAATCCGGCGATGCCTGGATCGGGCCGCGAGATGATCCGGTGCAGGTGATCGTCGGCGGTGAAGTCGGCGGTCAGCGCCGGCGCGGCGAGCGCGATCGCGATCGCGATCACGATCCACGGCGCGAAGCGGGCGCCGAGCCAGCTAGTAATGCCGCTCGAGGACATACCAGCCGAACGCCCGCAGCATCACGCGTGACAGCGACGGCTCGAGCTGCGGCTCGGCCTTCTGCCACCCGGTCTCGACGAGCGTCTTCGCGAGATCGACGCACGCTTGCAGCGCGCCGCAGGTCGTCACCAGCTCGACCGCGGACGCGATCGTCACCTCGTCGGTCGGCTTGTCCTGGAGCGTCTGCCACAGCCACGCGCGCTGGTCGGCCGGCAGCTGGCTCATCGCGAACGCGATCGGCAAGGTGACCGTGCCGTTGGCGATGTCCTCGCCGCGCTGCTTCAGGTTGCCCGCGAAGCCGCGCAGGTTGAGCACGTCGTCCATGATCTGGAACGCGAGGCCGACCGCCTCGAAGAACTCGCCGACCGCGGCGATCTGGGCGTCGCTGCCGCCGCCGGCGACGGCGCCCATGCGCGCGAGGCAGCCCGCGGGCGCTGCGGTCTTGAGCCGGTGACACGCGAGGATCCGCGCGAGGAGCTCGGTGTGATCGCCGGTCTCGACCGCGCGCGGCATCAGCGAGGCCATGCCGCCGAGGTCGATCGCCTGGCCGGCGTGACCGGCGCGCATCGCCGCGAAGTAGAGGCCGTAGATCCGCAGCTTGGCCTGGTCCGAAAGCTCGTCGGACTCGAGGAGGTTCTCGGTCAGGAAGTACGCGGCGGTGCCGGCGTTGATCGCGATCGGCTCGCCGTGCGTGACGTGGCACGTCGGGCCGCCGCGCCGCACCGTCGAGCGATCCTGGACGTCGTCGATGATCAGCGAGCCGACGTGCATGAGCTCGGGCATCGCGAGCCACTGGGTGAACTTGCGCGAATCGCCGCCGACGACGTCGCAGCACGCGAGCGCCGCGTACGACCGCCACGACTTGCCGCCGCGATCGACCATCTCGCGGATCGGCGCGATCAGCGTCGCGGCCATCGCGGCCCGGTCGACGCCCTCCATGTAGTGCTCGAGCTCCTCGGTCGCGATCAGATCGCGGAGCTCCTCGTGCGTCGGCTCGAGCGGCAGGACCTTGGCCGTCGAGTGGCGCACCTCCTTGCCGACCGCGCCGAAGAAGTCGTCGAGGGTCGCGATGTTCTCGAACCCGCTGCGCTCGACGTAGGCCGGGCCGGCGACGGGCTTGCCGCCGAGCGTGCCGCGCGCGCGACACGTGCCCTCCCAGAACGCCGGCTTCGAGATGACCGTGATCATCTCCTGGTCGTGGAACGTCGCGTCGATCGCGAGGTCGAGGCCGAGCGACGGCGCGGTGAGGCGCCAGCTCGTCGGATACTCGTGGAACGTGCGCATCGAGGTCCACGCGGTGCCGGCGGCGAACGTGACGTCGTCGACCGTGCGCTGCGTGCCGTCGGGCGCGACCGCGATCATCCACTTGCCGACGGTCTCGCGCGTCGTGACGTCGACGATCTCGTACGCCGTCAGGTCGGTGCCGTCGTCGAGCTGGATCGCGGTCCAGTTCCAGCCGAGGTCGCGGATGCCGGCGCCTTCGCCGGCGGTCGCGGCGTCCGACTCGACGTGCCCGCCGAACTCGTGGTCGTACCAGCCCTGGCCCGACGCGACCGCGACGGTCTCGCCGTCGAGCTGCACCGAGCCGGTCACCCGGCAGCGCGGCACGAAGTAGTAGAACATCTGCTCGCCGGCGGTCCCGCGCACGACGCCGTCATCGCCGTGGCGCGCGGCCGGCTTGCCGGGCGCGAAGTTCAGCGCGCAACCGTCGGCGATCGTCAGCTGATAGCTGCCGTCGGCGAGCTTCTCGTAGCTCGCGCCGCCGTACTGGACGTGCAGGCGATCGGTGGCGACGTGGACCGGGCCGTCGAACACGCGGTCCGGGGTCGGGACCTCGCCGCGCTCGAGGATCTCGGCCATCGCGCGGTTGAGGCGGGCGTCCTTGGTGCCGCGGTCGTTCTTCAGGCGCTCGAGGCCGAGCTGCGGGCTGCGCTCGTCGACGCGCGACTCGCCGAGGTAGCGCTGCGACGCGGGGTCCGACAGCGCCCACGTCATCGAGTGCGCGTAGCTGACCTGGCCGGCGTCGTCGACCGCCGAGATGATCCGGAAGAACGCGGCGAACAGCCCGACCGAGCGGCCGTCGACGAGCTCGACGTGGGAGTTGACGTACCACCACTCGGTATCCGCCGCGGCGTGGGGTAGATCGTGCTGCGCGAGATCGATCGGACCTGCCTGTGGCCACCACGAAAGTCGGGTCATCGGGCGCCACCGTACACGAAGCGGACGCGCGTTCAATCGCAGATTTTCGACGACGACTCAGTTGCGCACGTCGCAGAGGACATGTCACCAACTGACAGTGGTTGTGACCGACGAGACGCTCGCGACCATGCCGCGATGGGACCCCGCGAGGACGTCCGCGCTCCCCGGCAAGAGCCGCGGCGATCTGCTCGGGCCATGGGGCGACAGCCTGGTACGCCGGTTCGGCCCGGACGCGCTGACACGCGTGCGTCGCAGGATCCCGCGGCCGCTGGACCAGATCGCCCCGGTGCTCGGCCCGCGGGACTGGCTGCCGGTCCACGCCCAGCTCGTCGTCACCGAGGCGATCGCCGACGAGCTGTTCGCCGGCGACCTCCGCGCGCTGCGCGTACCGATCCTCGAGGACACCCGCGCGGGTCTCGGCCGGGTGCAGCTGCTCGCGGTCAAGGCGATCGGCCCGGGCCGCGCGCTGAAGCTCGCGCAGCGGGACTTCCCGAAGGTCCACGAGCGCGGCACCGTCGAGATCGAGGTCGCGACCGGCCGGGCGCGCCTCGAGTTCGCCGGCACGCCGCTGTTCACCCATCCGACCTGGCGGCTGCTCCAGCTCTACGCGATGCGGACGCTCCTCGAGCTGGCCGGTCGCCCGGGCACCGCGATCGGCGAGGATCGCCCCGATGGGTTCGTCGCGATCGCGACCTGGTAGGGTGCAGCTGCGTGATCGGCGAGACCGTCGGCAACTTCCGGATCGTGTCGCTGCTCGGCAAGGGCGGCATGGGCGAGGTGTGGCTCGCCGAGAACACCAACGCCGGCACCCGGGTCGCGATCAAGCTGTTGCGGCGCGACCTGTCCGAGGACACCCACCAGGTCCAGCGCCTGTTCAACGAGGCGATCGCGGTCAGTCGGATCCCGCACGCGGGCATCGTCCGGATCTCGGACTCCGGGTTTCACGCCGGGCAGGCGTACCTGGTCATGGAGCTGCTCGTCGGCGAGACGCTACATGCGCGGATCCAGCGGAAAGGCCACCTGACGGTCCGCGCGCTGTGCGAGATCGGGCGCCAGATCGTCAGCGTGCTCGCCGCGACCCACGCGGCCGGCGTGACCCACCGCGACCTCAAGCCCGACAACATCTTCCTGGTCCCCGATGCCGAGGCCGGCGAGCGCGTCAAGGTGCTCGACTTCGGGCTGGCGAAGCTCGCGGGCAACCCGGCGATGACGACGACCGCGACGTCGGGGATGGGCACGCCGCTCTACATGTCGCCGGAGCAGTGGCGGAGCGCCGCGAACGTCGATGGTCGGGCCGACGTGTACTCGCTCGGCTGCATGCTGTTCGAGATGGCGTGCGGTCGGCCGCCGTTCGAGGCGACGTCGTTCGCCGAGGCGTGCGCGCGCCACCTCACCGAGACGCCGCCCCGCGCGAGCGAGATCATCGATACGATCCCGGAGTCGCTCGACGCGCTGGTCGCCGCGATGCTCGCCAAGCATCCCGCCGATCGTCCCGAGCTCCCCGATGTCGCCGACGCGCTCGACACGATCGGGCAGGGCCGGCGGTTCGCGCTCGTGCGCCGGATCAGCGAGCCGATCGAGAGCCAGTCGTCGGCGAACCTGGTGCCGGCCGGCGCGCGGTTCGGCCGCAACCTCGTGCTCGGGCTGGTCGGGCTCGGCCTGGTCGGCGGCGCGGTCGCGTTCCTCGCGACGCGATCGCATCCCGACGAGCCCACCGCGCCGGTTCCGTCCAGACCCGCGGCCCCCACCGCGCGCGGGTCGGCGGAGGACGAGGCGCTCGACGCGGTGTTCGTGTCGGCGATGGCCGTGCGCCGGCTCGACGGCGAGCTGCCGACCGTGCCCACCGGCCTCGACGTCCAGGTCTGCATCGACGCGCAGGGTCGGGTGGTCGCGGTCGACACGCCGGTCGACATCGACGCGGACGTGACGCGCGAGGTGCGGGGCGTGGTCCAAGCGTGGCACTACGCGCCGTATCGCGCCGACGGCGTCGCGGTGCCGGCGTGCTTCCCGCTGCACCTCGCGCCGCCCAAGCGCCCGGGCAAGCCGGCACCGCCGCGACCCAAGCTGGTCGACGCCGGGGTCGATGCGCCACCGCCCGATGCCGCGCCGATCCCCGATCGACTCGCGGCGGCGACGATCCGCGCGGCGATCGCGCGCATCCACGATCGCCTGGTCGCGTGCGCGGCGGTGCACGAGCCCAAGGAGCTGAAGATCAACCTCGCGGTCAGCCCCGAGGGTGGGGTGTCGAACGTCGTGGTCCGGCCAGCCGACGATCCGCTGGTCGCGTGCCTCACCGCCGAGCTCGAGAAGCTGACGTTTGGCAAGTCGGTCCAGGGCGGCGCGCTCCGGTTCACGCTCGAGCTCGCCGGCGATGACGGTTCGGGTAGCGGCAGCGCAGACCCGCCCTGAACCAAGCGCACGCCGTGCGGCTGGGCACGGTGATCGTCACCAATTTCGACGATTTCGCGCGGTGCGAGGCGGCACGCCACGTGCTCTTCGACCACGGCATGAAGACGCTCGAAGGACTCGCGCTCGCCCTTACCCTCGCTTTCACCATCGCCACCGCCGCCGGTTGCTCGCACGACGCGCCCGCGAAGACGACGCCGACGTCGCCGGTCGCGACCTCGACCGAGATGTCGGCCACGGCCGACACCGATCCGATGGTCGACCCGACGCTGCCGTCGTGGGCACCCAAGGCCTGCGCCGCGTATCACGCCGCGGTCGTGCGCATGGTCGGCTGCCCGGCCGTGGACGCCGCGAAGCGCGAGACCGCGCGCCAGGCGTACGACACCACGAGCAAGAGCTGGCACGACATGCACGATCTGCCCGAGGGCGCGATCGACGGCGTTCGCATGGCGTGCGTGACGCAGACCCAGCTGGTCAAGGCGGACACCGATCCGACGTGCCCGGCCACGACCAACAAACCGCCCGTCGAAGCCACGCGCTAACGAACGTCGCGCAGGAACGCGAGAAACTCGTCGGACGTCAGGGCGGCGCCGGCCTTGCGTGCGCGCACCGAACCCGCGCGATCGAGGCTGACGATCGCCGGCACGCCAGTGATCTCGCAGCGGCGCATCGCGTCGGCCCCGACCGGGGTCTCGATGTCGTACTGCACGAACGTGACGCCGCCGAGCGCGGCGACGACCCGTGGATCGGTGAGCACCTGCTCGGCGAACACGTGACATGGCTTGCACCAGGTCGCCCCGAACTCGGCGACGAGCGGTCGCTGCGTGCGGTTCGCGGTGTCGATCGCGACGGTCAACGTCGGGGTCGTCGGCATTGGCGTCGTGGCCGCGTGGCCCGCGCAGCCGGCGAACGTGAGGGCGAGCGCGAGCTTCATCGCCACGACGATACCGCGTGCTAGCGTCTGACATGCTCGCCACGCGCACCCTCGCTCTCGCGGCGGGCCTCGTCACCCTCGTGTTCGCCGCGCGCGCGCACACCGCCCACGCCTGAGGGCTGTCTCCGCCGGTCGGTCCGACCGGGCTCCCCGAAGATTGCGACGGCACCGGGTCGCCGACGTGGCAGGTCACGGCCGCGGTCGACACGATGTCGACGGCGATCGAGTTCGACCAGCGCGTCTCGGTTCGCGAGACCGCGGTGACCGCGACGCTCGGCCACTTCGCGACCCCGCGGTTCGGCTGGTCGGCGACCGCGGGCGCGATCGTCGCGGGCGCGATCGAGGGCCGCACGATCCGCGGCGGCGCCACGCTCGGTGGCAGCGTGTCGTGGCTGGCGCTGTACGAGGGCGCGGCGCGTCCGTTCGTCGGCGTGTCGGCGAGCCTCGGCACCGCGCTGATCCGCGGGATCGCCGACGACGGCGTCGTGCACAGCTGGTCGGCGTGGGATCTCCGAGGTGGCGCGATCGTCGGCAAGACGTTCGTCCGCCACCTCGTGCCGTACGCCGCGGCGCGCGTGTTCGGCGGCCCGGTGTTCTGGCACCACGGCGGCGCGAGCGTCAGCGGTGGCGATCGGTATCACGTGACCGCCGGCCTCGGCCTGACGATCCGGCTGCCGGCGCGCCTCGATCTCACCGTCGAGGCGATGCCGCTCGGCGAGCAGAGCGCGACGGCCGGGTTGACGGCACACTTCTGACGATGCGCGCGGCCGCCAGCCGGATCGGAGGCAGGCTCCATGTCGGCGCCGGGTTCTTCGCGCGCCGTGGCCTCGTCGTCGACGGGCAGCCACGCGGGCTCGTCGATCGGATCGCGGACCTCGCGAACCCGGGCCTCGACGTCGCGCGCATCCATCCGGCGATCGTGCCGTTCTTCGAGGACACCGCGGCGCTCGATCTCGAGATCCACAGCCGCTGGCGCGGCCCGATGATCGTGGTGTGGCTGGTCGCGCGGTGCACGATGTGGCTCGCGGGTCAGTTCGTGCTGCCGCTTCGCCGTGCCCGGATCGCGACCCGCGTCGTCGCGATCGACGCCGCCGCGGATGGTCGCGCCGACGCGCGCGGCGTGATCCGCACCTACGCGGGCGGCGGCGTGATGCAGGTCGTCGCCTACGCGACCTGGGCACGGAACGGCACGCGCTACATGAGCGCGTCGTTTCCGATGCCGCTCGGCAAGATCGCGGGCATCCTGCGGCTCGACGCGAACGGCGAGGATCCCGACGGGCACCTCGCGGTCGCCCTGACGTCGGCGCGCCGCGCGGGTGACGATGCCGGCGTGTGGTTCGCGATCGGTCGGCTCGCGATCCCGCTGCCCCTCGGCGAGCGTCTCGCGCTGTGGGGCGCCGGGATGGCCTGCGCACCGGCCGATCTGTCACCGGGTGACGCGACGATCGTCGGGCGTCACGAGCAGCGGCTGTTCGGGATCCGGTTCGTCACCCACGACTACCGGTTTCGGCCGCTCGATCGTGCAGCTCGCGCGAGAAGTTGAACGCGACGTCGCGCACGTGGAAGCACAGCGGCACGGCGTCGCCGGCGATCGCGGTCGCGGCGCGCGACGTCACGGTGCCGGCGAGCGGTCGGCAGGCGTCGAGCGGGATGCCGAGGTCGATCTCCTGGCGCGAGATCCGACCGCGCAGCGGCTGGCTCGACATCGCGCGATCCTGCGGCACGCAGTACGCGAGGAGCGCGCGGTGGTCGGCGAAGCATTCGGCCCACGCGCCGGTCAACGTCGGCACCTCGCACGGCGCCAGCGCGAGCGTCGCGTCGGGTGCCGAGCCGGTCCCGGGATCGAGCGCGATCGCGATCGCGCCGTCGGCAGCGCGGTCGAGGGTGCCGCGCGCGAGCACGTGCATCGGCATGCCCTCGGTCATCAGCCGCGCGGCGAGCGCGAGCGGCGTACTCGCGATCGCGTTGGTCACGAAGTAGATGCCGCGGTGGCCGGTGTTCGGATCGGTCACGTGGACGCGCCAGTTGGTCTGCACCGGCGACGGGAACAGCCGGCGCAGCGGGCCGAGGGCGGCGACGCCGAAGTGGCCGTGGCGATAGGTCAGGAACGTGAACAGCGCGTAGCCCCCGTCGGGGCCGAGCCGCTGGAGCTCGAGGCCGGGCGGCACGTAGGCCTCGGCCGCGCGTGCGTCGATCAGGTAGTTGACGTAGACGACATCGGTGATCTCGCTGCGCATCGCGAGCTCTGGCAGGGGCTCGAGGAACGCGCTCGCGAGCCGACTGTTCGCGAGCCGATCGACGAGCCACGCGATCGGACCGCGTCCGGGGTGGCGCCAGCGCGCGAGCCGGCCGTGGCGCTCGTCCGGGCGCGCGCGGCGGAGCACCTGCTCGGTGACCAGCGCGAGCCAGAGCTGGAGCTGGAGGAAACCGAGGCCGTTCGCGACCGACACGAACGCCGCGCTCGGTCGGTCGGCGGCGGGCAGGAGCGGCGCGACCACCGCGACGAGCATCGTCGCCCACAGCGGCACGCTCAGGATCGAGAGCAGCCGCGACCACGTGCCGGCGCGCGCGAAGCACCAGGTCCAGCCGAGCGCGGCGAGCGTGTAGAGCAGGGCGCCCCAGCCAGCGGTCAGCGGGAAGATCGTGCGCTCGAGCGCGAGGTACGCCGTCGGATCCGTGCTCGCGAGCGCGACACCGTGGGTCACCCACACGGCCTGCGCGTACTGATCCGGCACGACCGCCGCGAGCGTGAGCACGAGCACGACGACCGCCGGCAGCCGCGGCATCCACGGCGTTCGCACGAGCGCGATCGCGAGCCACACGTCGGCGACCGCGCACAGCTGCCACGGGAACCAGCCGATCCGGAACCGCCACGGGTGGGCCGCGATCGTCGCGATCCGATCGGCGTCGAGCGCCGCCGATCCGCCGGGCAGCGCCGGGAGGAGCAGCGCGGCCATCGCGACGAGCGCGATGCCGTGGATCGCGAAGTTGAACAGCAGCGCCCGCTCGAGGCTGCGATCGCGCGCGGTGTAGGCCATCTACGGGACGGCGATCGGCTTCGCGCAGGTGCCGGGCCCATCCTGACAGACGCCGTTCACGCAGCTGCGCGCGCCGCAGGCGTCGTCGGACGTGCACGACACCGCGAAGCAGCCGTGGTGCTGATCGTAGACCGGCGCCGACGCCGCGATCCGCGAGGGATCGCAGACCTCGCGCGCCGCGCACGCGAACCCCGCGTCGCACCGGATCGCGACACACGCGCCGGCCGGGCAGTGGAAGCCGGCACCGCACGCGGCGTCGGAGGTGCACGCCGGCCCGCACTGCGCGCCGATGCCATCGAGGCTGCACGAGTCCGCGATCGCGTGGCAGCGCTGGCCCGGACAGCCGGTGTCGCCATCGCACTCCTCGCGCGGCGCGATGCCGCAACCACCGAAGTCGTTCGGGCCGCTGCACGACAGCCCCGTGGCGCAGTCGGCGGTCGCGGCGCACGTGCTGCCGGTGGTGCCGGTGCTACTGCAAGCGGCGAGGAGGACGAGGAGCGCGAGGCGAGGCACGCGCCATCGTATCGCGACCCAGCAGCCAGTCGAGCGCCATCTCGCGCGCCTTGCCACGCAGCGTGCTCGTCACCCGGATCGTCGCCGGGTCCCAGCGGATCTTCAGCGTGGCGGCCGCGGCCGCGAGCCAGCGCGGCAGATCGTCGAGCCCGCGCAGCATGCCGAGCTTCAGCTCGTCCCGGATCTTCCGGCCGTCCTCCCAGCGCGTCGACGTGTTGTTCAACCGCCGCCACGACACGCTCACCGCGATGCTCGGCAACGCGTGTGACGACAGCACGATCCAGGCGCCGGCCTTGCGCGACAACCCCTGGTAGACCGCGACCGAATCGATCGACACCGAGAGCTCGAGCTTGCCGGTGCCGAACCGCGCGACGAGCGGCGACTCGCGGCCGCGCGCGGCGATCGCGGCCGTGACCTCGGCGGCGAGCGCGGTCATGCGCGGGCCGCGCGCGAATGGCACGAAGCAGGTCGCGAGATCGTCGAGCGACTTGTCGCGCCTGGCGATCGCGCGCCCGAACGCCTCGACCATCGCGTCGATCGCGACATCGCCGCCGTCGTGGCCGAGCACCGCGAGCAGGGTGTCCGCCATCATGCCGTGGCGCGCGACCGCCGCGCACGCCGCCGCCAGGCCGCGCGGGTCGCGCACGAGCGCCGCGAGCCGCGCGCGGTTCTTCGGCCTGGGGTCGACCCGGTCGGCCTCGCGCAGCCACGCCGCGGCCGCATGAAGTCGTGCCGGATCGGTGTCGCCGTCGAGATACGTCAGCAACACCGTGGCGTCGGCGTCGTCGGTCTTCGCGAGCACGCGCAGCGCGATCGGGACGTACGCGGCCGGAAGGCGCCGGCACGCCGAGACCTGGTACGGGAACACCCGCCGCATCACGCGCTCGACGAGCCGCGGATCGATCGTGCCGTTCGCCGGCAGGTGCTCGAGCGCGCGCGCGCCGAACCACACCCAGTTCGAGCCACCCGCGACGCACTTCTCGAGCTCGGCGACGACGTCGGACCGCTTCATCCCGCCGGTATCATGGCTCGCATTCGCAGATTCCGACCGCCGCGACGCCACACGTATTGGTCTCGAGCTGGCGCGACGCGAGCAGCGCGCGGACGCAGTCCTGGTTTCCCACGTTGTCGGGCTCGGCCGGCGCCCACGGCAGGTAGGTCGCGGTCGTGCCATGGACCGTCGCATAGACCCCCTCGGTCGACGCGTCCGAGATCCCGACCCAGACGTCGGTCGCGGCGAGCGCGATCAGCGCGTGGAGCTCGGCCTCGTCGTCGGGCACCGCGAGGTACGCGTTGGCGGGCTCGGCGCCGCAGATCGCGCGCTGGTTGGTCCAGCCAGCCGCGCTGGTCAACAGCCGGTAGCGATGCGTCGTCGTCAGGCCGGGCAGCTCGACGTAGCCGGCCGGGCAGTGTGGGGCGGCGTCGATCGCGACGTCGGGTGCTGCATCGATCGCTACGATCGCGGCGTCGATCCTGGCGTCCGGGGTGCCGGCGTCCGGCGCCGCGTCGGCGACGCACTGGTTCGCGTAGCTGCCCGACAGGCCGGCGAACCGCGCCCCGCTCGCGCACGTCGGATCCGGGAAGCTGCAGCGCCCGACGGCCTCGCAGGTGCCCGACGTGCCGCAGTCACCGTCGCTCGCGCATGCGAACGTCGCGGGCTTGATGCAGCCTGCGAGCGCGACGACGAGGACGATCGCGCGCATCAGAACCGCCCGCCGAGCGCGATGGTCCCGGGCGCGAGGGTGACCTCGGTGTGGTGGCGATCGGCGAGCGCGTAGTGGAGCCCACCGATGACGAGCAGCGCGGCCCCGGCGACCCCGAGCGCGACCGCGTAGCTGCGATCGGTGTGCGCGCGATCGATCTGCGCGGCGTACATCGCGTACGACGACGTCGCGTCGGCCGCGTCGCGCTCGCCGAGCGCGCGGTGGTACGTGAAGCCGGCCGCGACCCCGGTGGCGAGCCCGGCGACCACGAGCGCGTCGCCGACGCGATCGGTGTACCAGGGTCGCGTGTGCACGACGGTGACTCGCACCGGCGCGGCCGGCACCGGCGGCAGCGCGATCACGGTGGTCGGGGTCGGTAGGTGCTCGACGATCGCGGGTGCCGCCGGTTTGCACGCCGCCATCGCCTCGGTCGCCATCGCTGCCGGGCCGCGCGCCGGGTGCGTCGCGAGGAAGCGGTCGTACGCCGCGATCGCCTCGCGGCACTCGCCGAGCCGCGCGTGGAGCTGGCCCATCGCGAACTGCAGCTGCGGCTGCGGGTCGAGGGCGTACGCGGCGTCGAGCTCGACGAGCGCGTCGGCGAACCGGCCCTCCTTGTGGAGCGCGGTCGCGCGCTCGACGTGCTGGTGCGCCTCGGCTCTGGGATCGGCGGCCGCGACGCGGGCGCCGAGGATCATGGTCGCGACGACGAGCAGCCGCATCAGTCCTCCGGGAACAGCGCGTTGGGATCCCAGTGCTTCTTCGCCGGCGCCGCGGCACGCACGGGTGGCTTCTTCTTCGCCACGATCGCGGCCGCCGGCGGCGGTGGCTCGGGCGCGGGCGCGATCACCGGCATCGGCACGATCACCGCGATCGACGCCTTCTCGATCGGCGCGACGGGCGCGACCGGCACGACCGGCACGACCGGCACGACCGGCACGACGTGCGCGATCGGCACGGTCACAACGTCGTCGTCAGCGGCCTGCGGCACGACGATCGCGAGCGCGGCCCCGATCACGACGACCGCGGCGAGCCCGAGCCCCCAGCGCCGCTTCTTCGCCGGCGCGCTCGGCATCGCGCGACTCCGCGCCCGCGCGATCGGGATGTCGGCCGCGGCGGGGACCTCGGCGATCGCGTCGGTCGGAGGTCGCACGAGCCCGCTCGCCGAGCCGTCGAAGTCGACCTCGATCACGACATCGGGTTCGTCGTCGAGCCACGGCTCGTTGCGCTCGCCGAACTGCGCCTTCACGTAGTCGGCGAGCGTCGTGCTCGATGACCGCAGCCCGAGCCGGCTCGCGACATCCTCGAGTGCATGCCTCATCTCGTCGGCGGTCGCGTAGCGATCGGCCGGCTTGTTCGCGAGCGCCTTCATCACGATCGCCTCGAGCTCCGGCGGCAGATCCTCCCGGTAGATCGTCGGCCGCGGCACCTTGCCGTGGACGAGCGACGTCATGATCAGGAAGTCGTTCTCGCCCTTGAACAGCCGGCGCACGGTCAGCAGCTCGTACAACACGATGCCGAGCGAGAACACGTCGCTGCGCCGATCGACGGCCTCGCCGACGCACTGCTCGGGCGACATGTACGCGACCTTGCCCTTCAGCGTGCCCGACCGCGTCTCGGTCGTGCGGTGCGCGGCCTTCGCGATCCCGAAATCGGCGACCTTCACGCCGCCGTCGTAGCCGAGCAGGATGTTCGCGGGCGACACGTCGCGATGCACGATCCCGAGCGGCGCGCGATCCGGACCGCGCTGTTCGTGGGCGTGATGGAGCCCGGCCGCCGCGGCGGTCACGATCGCGATCGCGTGCTCGAGCGGCACGTGCGCCTTCTTCTTGTTGAGCTGCGCGAGCAGCGTGCGCACGTCCTCGCCGTGCACGTACTCCATCGCGAAGAAGTACTCGCCAGCCTCCTGACCGACGTCGTTGACCGTGACGATGTTGTGATGGTGCAGGCTGGCCGCGAGGCGCGCCTCGTCGAGGAACATGTCGACGTAGCGCTGATCGCGGGCCTGTTCGGCGCGGATCCGCTTGATGACGACGTGGCGCTCGAAACCCTCGATCCCGCTCGTGCGCGCGAGCAAGACGTCGGCCATCCCACCCTGGGCGAGGTGCTTGACGACCTGGTAGCGACCGAGCATTCGAACTTCGGGAGTCCCCACGATGGACACCGTGAGCCGTCTCTTCGGTTCAGTCAAGTACCTAGAAATATTGCCGAATGTGGGCGATGTCGGATGTCGCGTTTGTCTGTAAAGCACCCCACAAAGTTTGTTGCGACGGATACATGTCGCCGGTTGGTGCGTGTAAAGCGGTCATGACCTCGCGCACCCGCTCGATCCTCGTCGCAACGCTCTCGATCCTCTGGCTCGCGTACCTGTGGTGGGGGCATGTCGGCGACGCCGGCGCGGCCGTGTGGCTCGCGTCGGGTCTCGCGATCGCCGCCGCGGTCGCCGCCGCGGTCGTTCCGGCCGCGCGCGCGCGCCTCCACGCGTCGATCGCGGGTGCGCTCATGCTCGTGCTCGGTGCGTTCGCGTTCACCCGCGTGATCGGACGCTGGCCGTTCGCGTGGGATGCGATGCCCGATGCGCGCTACGCGGCGTTCATCGCGACGACCGGCGTCGTCGTCGGCCTCGGCCTCGTGCGTGGCGCGTTCTGGGCGCGCTGGGCCGCGATGGCGTTCGCTGCCAGCAGCATGCTCGGCGGCGGGCTCAACTCGATCCACATGCGCCACCTGCGCGACGAGGCCGCGTGGCTCGCCGCGATCGGCGTGATCGGCGGCGCGACGATCTTGTCGCAGCTGGTGCGCGCCGAGGTCCACGCGGCGTTCGCGCGCGGCACGCAGCACGCGGTGTGGGGCTCGCGCGATCGCGTGATCCGGACCGCGCGATGGGCCGCGATCGCGAACTTCGCCGCGGCGCCGATGCTGCTGCTCTACGCGCTCGGCCAGCCGGTCGCGCCGAGCACGATCGCGTCCGCGCTGATCCTCGCGCCGATCCTCGGCCTCGGGGCCGCGCTCGTCGTGATGCGGCGGACCGCCGGCGTCGCGGTCCTCGCGCTTGGCGGCGTCGCGCTCGTCGCCCACACCGCCGCGACCGCCGAGTACGTGATGGCCGGCAGCCTGCCGATCGTCGGCTACTACGCCGCGTTCTGGCTGCCCGCGGCGCTGCTCGGGATGATCGCCGGCGTGCTCGCGCTCGCCCGCGCGCGGCGGCCGAGCCACGGCAGCTCGTCGAGCTCGAGGAACGAGAGCAGCCCGAGGATCATCAGCCAGTGAAACAGGAACAGGTTCATCGTGTAGTCGATCGAGAGGTGAAACACGATGCCGACGACGACCGCGGGCTTGCGCGACCGCTTCCACCACAGCGCGACCGGTAGCAGCCACTCGATGGCGAGGACGCTCCAGGTCATCAGCTTGACCGCCCAGAGGTGCTCGAACAGGTACGTCGGGATCGGGAACTTGCCGAACGAGTCGTCGAGCCGCGCGACGTAGTACATCGCCTTGCCGGAGACCCAGTCGGTGCCCGAGGATTTCTCCATCGCGCTCGACAGGTAGATCACGCACATCTGGATCTGGAACAGCCGCAAGGCCCACGGGATCGGGGTCTCCAGCTTGGCGCCGGCACGCCGGCGGAGCCAGGCATCGACCGAGTACGCCCAGCCGCACGGACACAGCGCGAGGTAGAACGCGAACAGCCGCATCACGGTGTCCTCGCCGTCGACGATCGTGTAGTTGCGGTGCTGGAACGCGGTCAGCCACACGAGCACGCCGACCGCCTGGATCCGCGACTGCCAGCCGGCGATCAGCAACACGATCTGCGCGACGAACAGCCCGTAGCACAGGTGCAACGGCAGGTGCGCGAGCAAGGTCGTCGCGTCCTCGTTGATCACGAGCCGCGCGTTGGTCAGCGGCAACACGCCGGCATCGGAGAACCAGTACTCGAGATCGAGCCCGAGGAAGATCGCGTTGATCAACACGAGCACGCCGAACCCGACCCGGATCACGCTCGCGAGCTCGGGCCGGCGCGGCGCGAAGAAGAACGCGTTCCATCGATCGCCGAGCGTGCGCGCCCTCACGGCTTCCACGTGTAGATCGGGGCCGGCTCGTCGAACGCGAGGTAGGGCGCGGCGGGGATCATCGGCTCGCCGGGATCCGGAATCACCGCGCCGCGGAGGATCAGCGTGACGGACGCGACCGCGACCGGCTTGCCCGACGGATGCGGCACGCTCCGCGCGAGGTACGCGCACAGGCCGGCCCACGCGGGCTCCATGTCGGCCTTGAGGATGTTGCCGAAGTAGTTCGTGCGGCGCTGGCGATAGAACTTCTCGAACGCGGAGACCTGCGTCCAGTCAGGCGACTGCCAGGTGATGACGGCCTCGTCGGCGAACGCGATCTGTGCCGACAGTCGCAGGTTCTGGCGATCGACCTCGGGGCCGAACAGCCGCCACGGTCCCTGCCAGAGGCCGGTCTTGACGAGCGCGTAGTTCACCTTGGTCTCGACCGCGGTGTGGATCGCGGTGCACGACGGAAACCCATCGATCGCGAGCACGGGCAGCCAGATCGCGAGGAACCAGTTCGCCCGGCTGCGCGCGGTCACTTCTTGAATCCGCGCGCCACGATGATCGTGCCGATGATCAGCAGCACCGCGCTCGGTGGTACGAGCACGACCGCGATACCCGGATCGCCGGCGTAGAACACGACGCCGCCGAGGAAGAACCCGGCCGGCATCAGCACGGTCGCCGCGCGCAGCGCGAACGAGGCCCGGGTGCGCGCGACCGGCGATAGCGTCGTGTAGCGCAGCGACACCGCGAACGCGATGTTGACGAGGCCGAGCAGTGTGCCGTGCGCGTGGCCGAGCGTGAACATCAGGCGCCGCGTCGCGTTCGTGAGGTCGAGGTACCAGCCGAGCTTCAGGCCGTGCGCCGCCTCGAGCACCAGCCCGAGCGTCGTGAACACGGCGAGCGCCCACCAGCCAAACGCGAGGTGCTTGCGCGCGAGCGCGTCGTCGTCGCCCGCGACCGGGGCGTTCGCAACTGGAGGCTCGTCGGACTTCTTCTTGGCCAAAGGTCACTCCATCGCCCGCACGGGGGTGTCGTCGCGCTTGCCGACCAGCTCGATGATACGCGCGTTGATCGCCGCGGCGCCGGTCGCGTTCGCGGGATCGGCCGCGAGCCAGCGCGCGAGGATCGCGTCGCCGACGCGCTTGCGTTCCTCGGGCGGTGCCAGGTAGTCGTACGCGATCGTCGGATCGATCGCGTGCAGCGCGTGGCCGGCGACGTAGCGCACCGCGGCGTACGGATCGTTCAGCGCGACGACGAGGTACGGCACGAACCGCTTGACCGGCGCCGCCGTCATCGCGCCGACCCAGCCGAACTGATACGCCGCGATCGCGCGCAGGATCGCGTCGCCCGACAGCAGCCACTCGACCGCGGCGGGGTTGCCGTCGACGAGCCCGGGTGGGACCGGCTGCTTGTACCAGCGCGCGAGCGCGTCGGCGGTCCACGCCAGGCTGCGGTCGACGTGGCACAGGTTGCACGCGTTGGGCTTCTCGTCGCCACCCGAGCGCCCGGTCACGCGCGGGCTCTCGATCCGGTGATTGCGGATGCCCTTCAGGAGGCCGTACACCGTGTACGGCATGTGGCAGTTCGTGCACTGCGAGCCGACCGAGCCGACCGCGTGGTGCGTGTGCGCGGCCGGGTTCGCGGCGATCGGTCGGTGACAGCCGGCGCACGCGCCGTCGCCAGACTTGTCGGCCGCGAGCAGGTTCACCGGATCGCTCTCGTGAAGCGAGTGGCAGCTCGTGCAGCCGAGCTGGCCACCGGTCATGCACTTGCTCTCGATCATCCCGCTGTAGTCGCGGCTCGACACGCGGATCGTGCCGTCGTTCCAGAAGTAGCCCTTCAGGTAGAGCGGATCGTCGGCGAGCTTCTTGTCGAGCGCGGGCGTCGGATGGAGTGGCGAGAGCAGGGGCTGCGTCGCGTGGAGGTCGGCGCCGGGCACGTACTTCTTGCCCTCACCGGTCTCGATGTCATCGGTGACGTCGGTCAGCGAATGACACTGCCCGCAGACCTGCGAGCCGGCGAGCGCCGACAGTCGCGCCGGGTTGACGATCGTGGCGTCCACGCCGTCGCCGAGGTGGAGGAGGTAGCGCCGCAGCGGGTCGTGGTTCGCGGCGATGTGCTGCTCGCCGGGGCCGTGGCACTGCTCGCACGCGATGCCCATCTCGCCGACCCGGCTCGCGAGCGGCTGGGTCTTCGCGAGCGGCTGGCCGGCCGTCGCGTGGCAGCGGATACAGCTGACGTTCCACACCTGGATCTGGTGGCGCCCGGCCTCCTCGGGGTGGAGGAACACGTCGCCGCGCGGGACCCAGCGGCGATCCTCGAGCAGGTAGGTGAACGGCATCGAGAGCTGCGCGTTGTCGACGTCCGACGCGATCCAGTACGCCTGCATGTGGTGCGAGCCGGTGACCATCGAGATCTTGCGCGTGATCCGCGGCGGCAGCTCGCCCGGGCCCGGTTGGCGCTGGCCGAAGTCGACCTGGTACTGCCACAGCGGATCGATCATCTCGGCGAAGAAGCTGTCGCCGGTCTTCGACAGGCTGACGTCGTAACCGCCGCCGCTGAGCCGCACGTTGTCGAACGCGCCCTTCACGGTTCCCGGGCTCGCGTAGGTCGTCATCGTGCGGTGGTAGCCGCGGTGCCACGACGCGTACTGCGATGGGTGACACGCCTCGCATCGATCGGACGTCGCGTAGCCGGGGCGCGTCGCCTGCGGAACGTTGGGCGCGTCGGCGCGCGCGCCGGTGCGGCGGATCGCGAACGTCAGCGGGATCATCAGCACCAGGAGCCCCGCGAGCACCCAGCCGGGATGTCGAGCCACGCGCGACGGTACTATGGCGGGATGATGCAGGTGAAGCCCTGGGTGTTCGTCGTGCTGGTGGGATGTGGGAGCGGCAAGCTGGCCCCGGGCGAACTGATCGGCGGCCGCGTCCCGCGGATCGATCGCGTCGAGCTCACCGCGATCCCGACCGCCGCCGACAAGCTGCCGCCGCTGTTGTTCGTCGAGCCAGACGGCACGTACGCGACGTCGGCGAACCATCCGGCGACCTGGGAGACGCTCGCGAGCTTCGCGCCGGGCGCGCTGACGCCGACGGCGCTCGACCCGGTCAAGGACTGGTCCGACGACCCGCCAGCCCCGGAGCCGGATCCCGGGAACGATGGCGCGGAGGAGTCCGGAGGCACCGGCACGTACGTCACGCTCGACGAAGGCAAGATGAAGAAGGACGCCGAGCGCGCCGTGGGCCAGTACAAGATGACCCGATCGGAGAACGTCTGGTCCAAGCGCGGCGTGCGTCCGCCGAGCTTCGCGGGTCATCACTCGAAGTTCGGTCCGGCCGGCGGAGCCGAGGCGCCGGAGCGGCTGACCACGATCGCGGGCACCGTCGCCGAGGATCGCAGGCTGATCGCGCGGCAGTCCCGGCTGATCGTCGCGAGCCCGCGCGCCAAGGCGACCGCCGTGGTCGCCGCGGTCGAGCACACCGGCGGCTCGATCCTCGTCGCGGTCGGCGGCGACGTGAAGCCGCTGCGGCTGCAGTTCGCGTCGACCGTCCCCGCCATGGAGAGCCGGGTCGCCAAGTGGATCGAGGTGCGGGTGACCGCGACCGACCTCGCCATCGAGGTCGTGCCCGATATCCCGACGCCGGTGAAGCAGCTCTCCGATCTGGCGCCGTCGTACCAGCCGCTCGCGAAGAAGTATCCCGAGGCCGTCGTCGACGTCCTCGTCGGGTCCGACGTCGACACCCAGCGCTTGATCGACGTGCTCGCGGCGCTCGATCTCGCCGGCGCGCGCACGATCGCGCTCGGGCCGGCACCGGCCGTCGCCGATCCGCTGCGGGACCGACGCATCCTCGCGTTCTCGATCGGCCAGCCGACGGCGAACGGCGATCTGCCCAAGGCCGACATCAAGCAGGTCGTGCGCGACGCGCGCCCGCTGCTGCGCGCGTGCTACGAGGCCGCGCTCGCGACCAACCCCGAGCTCGCCGGCACGGTGATGGTCCAGTTCTTCATCGATCCGACCGGCAAGGTCGCGGTGTCGAACGGGTCTGGCGTCCCCGAGGTCGCGCCATGCATCGCCAAGGCGATCGGCGCGCTCGTGTTCCCCAAGCCCAAGGGCGGCGGCGGCGTACAGGTCAACTTCCCGTTCTCCCTGCGCCCGACGCTCTAACTCGCGAGCCCGATCGCGACGAGGATCGCGGCGAGCACCACGAGCAGCGCGATCGCCTTGACGACGAACGCGCGGTTCTCGGTCGCGTGCGGCGTCGGCAGCACGACGTTCTCGGCGGCGCGGGTGACCTGGATCGGCGCGGCGGTCGGCGCTGCCGGGGCCGCGACCGGCCCGACGATCGCGCCGATCGCGGCGGCGACCTCGGTGCCGCTCGGGAACCGCTCGGCCGCCGACTTCGCGAGACACCGCGCGATCAGCGCCTCGACCTCGAGCGGCACCGCGACGCCGCGGCTCGCGACCGTCGGCGGCGGCATCTGCAGGTGCATGAGGAAGACCTGGCCGGGTCCCTCGGCGTAGAACGGCGGGTAGCCGGCGAGCAGCGCGAACAGCAGGCACCCGAGGGCGTAGACGTCGCTGCGCTGATCGAGATCGGTCGCGCCGCGGCACTGCTCGGGCGACATGTACATCGGCGTCCCCATCACCGCCGCCGTGTTGGTCTTCACCTTGCTGTCGGTGTCGCCGGTCAGCTTCGCGATGCCGAAGTCGAGCAGCTTGGGCCGCTCGCCGTGCGCGACCTCGCGATCCGGCACCAGGTAGATGTTCTCCGGCTTGAGATCGCGGTGGATGATTCCTTTGCCGTGTGCGGCGTGCAGTGCGGCGCAGATCTGCAGAAAGATCCGCTTCGAGC